>PZKD01000071.1 GCA_003034855.1 archaeon SCG-AAA382B04
ATACAGGCTGAGTCAATTCATCACCCACCTAAAATCAAAAATTTAAGAAAGGTGCCTTCTTGACCATGCAAGATAAATATAACATAAATGGGGTTAGAGTAGGATGGTTAAGGTATTGGTTAGTTATTACACAAAGGGTGGTTCTACAGAAGAGATGGCTGAAGAAGTTAGAGATGGAGTAAGAGATGGTGGTGCAGAGGTAGAGTTAAAGAGGATAGAGAAGGTTAGTAATGAAGACTTAGAGGAGGTTGATGCTTTAGTTATTGGTAGTCCAACTTATTATGGTAATCCGGCGCCACAGATTCATGAGTTGTTTGAGCAATCGAATTCGATTAGAGGAGATTTGGACAAAGTTGTTGGTGCAGCGTTTGCTTCTTCTTATCATAGAGCAGGTGGCAACGAGACCACAATAATGTCTATCTTGCAACAGATGCTAATACACAACATGGTTGTCGTTGGTGACCCAATAAAAACCGGAGGACACTACGGTGCAGTTTCTGTATGTAATGAGGTTGATGAGCAATCCAAGGAAGAATGTTTCGAATTAGGTAAAAGAGTTTCTGAAATTGCTCAAAAACTAAACTAATCACCCCTCTCTCCATCTAATCTCTAATCTCTAATCTCTATTTCTCTATTTTTATTTCTATTTTTCTATTTATATTTTATTTGAGTTGTTTTGTGAATCTTGGTAAACTGGATTCTTGGAAGTGACACATGTCGCATACTTGGTAAGTGGAGTTTGTTGAGTATGATTCGTATAGTGTTGATAAGGCGTCTTGATGGTTTTGCCATTGGTCATCGATTTGTTGTTTTATTGATCCGTTCAGTTTGGTTTTTATTTCCTTGGTTCCTGGTTTGGCTTCAAAACTGAGTTCGAATGTTGTTTGTTTAAATTGTGTAGTTTCCCCTTCTGATTCAAGTGCTAGTAGGCTATATGGTTCGCCATATGGGGCGTGGAATTTGAAGTTGATTGAGTCTCTTTTTTTGTTGTTTACATATAGTTCTAGTTTTGTGTCTTTGGTGAATAGAATTGGGTAGTTGTTTGTGTTTTTTATTTTGTAGGTTATTCTTACTATGTCTCCTCCATCTGGGTTTGATTTCGTTTCTTTATGTGTCCATTCTGTTGACGTTGGTTCTATAACTACTCCTTGATCCGATGCAGCTTTTATTGAAGGAGCTAAAGCTAATACTAAAATAAGGATAATTAATAATGCTAGGGTTATGTTGAGTAGATTGGTCTTGGTCTTGGTCTTGGTTTTTTGTTTCATCTTTTTTCTTGTATAACATTGGTTCTTTGTTTTAGAAATATTGTTTCTATATCCTGGTCTTTTTAATAGGGGGGTTTTTATGGATTTGTTTTTGTTATTTTTTGGATTTTTTTGAGTTCTTGTTTGTTGTATGTTTTTTTGAGTTTTTCTGTGGTGATGGGTTTGTTTTGGAATAGTTCTGCTGCTTTTTTGTTGTTTGTGTATGGTAGGTTTTTTATTTGTTGGTAACTGGCTTGGTTTATTTTTAGGGGATGTTTTATTCCTCTGAGGCTTCTTGGTTTGTGGTCTGTTATTGCTATGTTTTGGAATGTGTTTTTTGGTAGTTTGTTTGGAATTTTTATTAGTAATGGATAGGTTGCGATTTGGCGTCCTAGGGATTGGTTTTGTGTTGTTTTTTCGATGTAGACGTTTTTTAGTGTGGTTGCTGTGGGCGCTATTTTTTTGAGCATTGGTTTGTCGATTTGTTGTCTGGTTTTTTGTTTGAATCGGTGGTGTTCTCTTTTGTGTTCTAGTTCTAGTTTGAATTTTTGTTTGCGGGAGAGGACTTTTCTTATGTTTGTTCTTCTTAGCCAGAGGTTTTGTTTCTTTATTTTTTTGAGGAATTCATGGTTTTTTTGGTATGTTTGTTTTGTTTCTCCATGTAGTCCTGATAGGAAGTTTAGTCCTGGTAATAGTTTGGGTAGGCCGTTTTTTCCTCTTTGTTTGCCGTGTTTGTTTATTAATTCGATTGCTCTGTGGGTTTGTTGGGGTGTGGTGTTTAGGTTGTTTTTTTGGATTATTTCTTTGTCTGCGGTTTCTAGTCCTAGGGCTAGGACGTTTCCTGGTGTTGTTTTTTTGACTAAGGTTTTGATGATTTTTTGGGACTTATTTGGGTGTTTTGCTATTATTGCTGGGTTTGCGTTGTCTAGGTGTAGGACTTCTAGGGTTGGTGTTTTTCGCCAGATTTGTTTGAATAGTTTCTTGATTTCTTGGGGCCTTGGTGTGGGTGGGTCTTTCTCTCCAATGTGTTTTGCTTTGTAGCTTATGGTGCATGATTGTGCTCCTATTCGGAAGTGGGTGACGCCTTTTTTGTTATAGGCTTGAATTTCTTCTGAGACGTCCTTTTGTTCTCTAAAAACTGGTTTTCCGTAGTATGGTTCTGTGCAGAAGCTACATCCATCTTTGTAGTAGCGTGGACAGCCTCTGTAGAGTTCTATTTCAATCATTAGTGCTTTCTTTGGGGTTGGGTGTTTTTTGATTATTTTTGTGGAGTTTTGTGTCCATTGTTCTCTTTCTTTTTGGGTTTTCCATCGATCGGTTCTGTTGCCGTTGAGGTGGTCATTGAAGGAGGCTGATAGGTCTTTTTTTATCTTGTAGTCGTAGCCAGGGATGTCTTGGTATCTTGCGAGGGGACCGGCTAGGTATGTGGTTGCTGGTGTTTTTGCGAGTTTTTTTGCCTCTTGCTTAGTTAGTGGTTTGCCTCCGAGGTAGTTTCCTGGAACTGTTACGCCACCGTAAACTAGGAGGTTTTTTGTTTTTGAGATTTTGGTTTGTCTTATTTGGTCAATTGTTTTGTATTGCCAGTTTTGGCGGTTTTTTTCTAGCATTCCTGCTGTGTACCTTGGTTCTGGGGAGAGGTATGGTGGCACGCCTAGTTGGCTTGGTTCGTCTACGTATCCATCTATTATTAAGGCATCCAGCTCTTTTTCTTTTTTCGAGGAACTCATTATTTCAAAAACATCTCTATTGTTTGTTTTTGTCTTGGTTTTATTTTGCTCTAGAACATACTTTTGTTAATGCTTATGAAAAATAAGAAATCTATTCTTGGAATAATTGTTTTAGTAGCTATTATTGCTTCAAGTTCTTTAATTAATTTATACACCGACTGGGTGTGGTTTAGTTCTATTGGTTATTTAGGCGTGTTTTCGAAGACGTTGTTTACTAAAGTTGCTTTGTTCGTGGTTGGAGGGGTCTTTGTTTTTGGTTTGGTTTATTTGAATCTGTGGTTTTCGAGGAAGTATCTTGGAAAAACCGAGTTAGATAATGTTTTAATCCTTGGAGCGCTTGGTGTTGGTGCTTTAGGTGGTTTGTCGTTGGTTGGTAGTTGGAATCGGGTTTTGTTGTTTTTGAATCAGTCTAGTTTTGGTGTTGTTGATCCAATTTTTGGTAAAGACGTTGGTTTTTATGTTTTCACTCTACCAATACTTGGCCTAATAAAGAACTTCTTGTTACTAGGAATCGTTTTTTCGTTGGGTTTTGTTTTTGCTAAGTTGGTGATTTCTTTAGGTGCCAAGGACATGGAAGAGGTCTTGAATAATTTACCAACTCGGTTTGCTTCACATCTCTCAGGTTTGTTTGCCATAATCTTTGGCTTAGTTGGTTTTCATTTCTATTTAAATCGCTTCAGTGTTCTTTATTCTGATTTAGGAGTGGTTTATGGTGCTGGACACACCGATGTGAATGTTGTTTTGCCAGTTATTTGGATAATGATGATTTTGTCAGTGATTATTGCATTGGTTTTTGTTTATAATATTTGGAACAGGAGTTTCCGAGTTATTCCATTATTGGTTCTTTTAATTTTGGTTGTTGGTGTTTTAGGCGGCTCTTTAGCGCCTAGTGTTTTCCAGGGTTTGCGTGTAAGTCCAAATGAGCTGGATCTTGAGGAAAAATACATCGAGAACAACATTGAGTTCACTAGAAAAGCCTATGACTTGGAAAAGGTTGAGACAAGGGATTTTGAAGCCAATACCAATATTTCGATTGGTGAGATTGAGAATAATTCTAGGACGATTGAGAATGCGAGGTTATGGGATTACAGGGCTTTGCAAACTACCTATGAGCAGTTGCAGGAGATACGGCTTTATTATACCTTCACTGACGTTGATATTGATCGATACAGCTTAAATGAATCAGATGGATATCGACAAGTGATGCTTTCCACTAGGGAGATAGATGTTGACAAGTTGTCTAGTCAAGCAGATACTTGGGTCAACAATCACTTGATTTATACCCATGGTTATGGTGCTGTGATGAGTCCTGTTAACAAGAAAACAAGTGAAGGAGCACCAACCTTCCTAGTTAAAGATATTCCTCCAGAGGGAGAGGTCAAGATAACTAGGCCTGAAGTGTATTATGGAACCCTAGATTATAGTTACGCTATCACCGACACAGATAGAAAAGAATTTGATTACCCAAGTGGCGATGAAAACGTCTACACCAGTTACAAAGGAAGTGGAGGCGTTGAACTCAGTGGTTTGAGAGAATTAGCTTATTCTTATAGCTTTGGTTCAATAAACATGTTTTTAACAGATTACACAAACGAAGATAGTCAACTCATGATTCATAGAAACGTCAAAGAAAGGGTCGAGACAATTGCACCTTTCCTTGAGTTAGATAAGGACCCATATGTAGTTTTAGAAGATGGTCGGATCCATTGGATAATTGATGCTTATACAACCACCAATGATTATCCTTATTCTCAACCTAGTGGTGGTCAAAACTACGTTAGGAATTCAGTGAAGGTGGTGGTTGACGCCTACAATGGAGATGTCAGCTTCTATGTTGCCGATGAAGATGATCCAATAATCAACTCATGGAAGAATGTTTTCCCCAATATGTTTGAGTCATTAGAAGAGATGCCAAATAATCTAAGAGACCATATTCGTTATCCAGAAGACTACTTTAGCCTCCAAATGGAAGTTTATAGAGAATATCACATGCAGGAAGCTGAGGTTTTCTATAACCAAGAGGACATGTGGGAAATTCCTCAAGAGAAATATAGTAATCAGAGACAACGAGTTGAACCATACTATGTTTCAATTTCATTACCAAACACAAATAAGACTGAATTCATGTTGATTCAACCATTCACCCCCTCAAATAGAGACAACATGATTGGATGGGTTGGCGCTAGAAGCGATAGTCCAAATTATGGTGAATTACTCAACTACAGATTCCCAAAAGGCAAGTTGATTTATGGTCCTAGCCAAATAGAAGCCAGAATCGATCAAGACCCAACTATTTCACAACAACTAACCCTATGGGACCAAAGAGGCAGTCAATTGATCAGAGGCAATCTATTAGCAATTCCACTAGATGATAGCATGCTCTACATCGAACCAGTTTTCATTCAATCAGATGAAGGCTCAATCCCCGAATTGAGACGTGTAATCGTTTCAAATGGTGATAATGTCGTGATGGCAGAAACACTCGACAAAGGAATCGACAGATTAGTGGGTGAGAGAGCTGAAGATGGAGGTATTGGTGACATAGAATCAAGTATACAACAAGCCTTGCAAAACTACTACAACGCCCTAAAAGCTCAACAACAAGGAAATTGGAGCCAATATGGAGAACATATGGATGAGTTAGAGGAGAGTTTAGAAGACCTGAACTCCACAACGACACAACCACCAGAATAAGTGGGTTTTTTTATGAAAGTTCTAGAGCCAGAGAAGTCAAAGAAAAGACTAACCCAAAGAGAGGTATTGGATAGTTTTACTAGATTAATTGATTCAGGTTATAATGATTTAGCTAGCTTTGTCGGAGAAAAAAATAGCTTTTTATTAGTGGTTAATGACAACAACCGACCCACTCCCACCTCTTATTTCCTCGAACTCCTAAACCAACACCTACACAACAAGGGATATAGTTTGTTTGATAGGGATCTTGGTGTTGTAGTAGCTACTGGCAGCCATAGTCCTCCAAGCGAAGAGTATTTAAAACAAATACTTGGCAAATTCTATGACAAATTAAGAGAAGATGTAGTTATCCACCGAGCTAGAGATGGTGAACATCGGTTTTTAGGTGATACACAGAGGAAAACTCCTGTTTTAGTTGATGAATGTGTCTTCGGATATGACTGTGTGTTGAACATTAATTCTGTTGAGCCTCATTATTTCGCTGGATACACTGGTGGAAGGAAATCTTTTATTCCTGGAGTCAGTGCTTGGAAAACCATTGAAAAAAACCATAGACATGCTTTATCCCCAGAAGCTAAAGCTCTTTCCTTGGAGAATAATCCAGTTCATCAAGACATGCTCGATGGAACCAAGTTAGTCCTAGATGAGTTAGGTGGAGATGTTTTAAGCATTAATAGTGTGGTTAACAGCGAAAGTGTGTTTGATGTTTGTTGTGGTGACTTCATTAGAAGTTTCGATGAATTAGTTGAAGTGGCAAATGAAATCTTCACTACCAGTGTAAGAGAAAAAGCAGATGTCGTGGTTGCTGAGGTGGGTGAACCATTAAACAAGAGTCTTTACCAGTCCCTAAAGGGATTTGAGAATGGAAAACTGATAACGAAAAAGGACGGTGTCTTAGTGCTTGTTAGTAGATGCAAGAATGGTGTTGGTCCACGAGAATTCTATGATGCACTTGCTAAAGAGAGTGATGCACAAGAGATAATTAGAGAAATAAAAGATGATTATAGTCTAGGTGAACACAAGTCGTTTAATCTCTTGAAGTTCTTAGAAAACCACGAATTATTTATTGTAAGTGAGGGATTAAGTGATAAAAAGATAGAGAAATGTTTTTGCAAACCCTTTAGTACAAAAGAAGAAGCAATTAAGGAAGCCCAAGAAGTTGTTGGTGATAGTGCTAGGGTCTTTAGGTTAAAAGATGCAGGAAACCTAGTTCCAAAAACAAGGTAACTAATCTAAGAACAAGGAGATTTGTGTGTCTTCATCTATCTGTGAGGCGAGTTTTTTTGTCTTTGTCTTTAGTTTGTGCCGATACCTTCCATCATCTTCGAGTATATCTCTATACTTTTCCTCTAGATCTGGGTAGTGTTTTTTTATTGTATCGAGAATTTTTTCTTGATTCCTGAGGTTAAGGTTCTCAATTTGGATTTCATCCACTAAGTGTTCTGTTCTTTGTTTTATTTTGTCTAAATCAGTTATACCCTCAAGATAAGGACCAATATGTATGTAGGAGTTGATGTCTCTTTTGTTTAGTTCTTTTAGTATTCTAATCCTGTCTTCGATCTGGGAGGCGTTTGGTTCCCATATTTTGCGATCTCTTTCACTAGAGAAGTTGATGGTGAAGCCCACGCTTATTCC
This sequence comes from archaeon SCG-AAA382B04, assembly GCA_003034855.1. Taxonomy (GTDB): domain Archaea; phylum Halobacteriota; class Methanonatronarchaeia; order Methanonatronarchaeales; family Methanonatronarchaeaceae; genus PZKD01. Next base: position 7,304 of record PZKD01000071.1, read on the forward strand.
GTCCTCGAATTCTTCTAATAGGCTTAGATCTCTTTCTATGACATCTCCCTTGGTTAGGATGTTTATTTCAAAAAAAGTGTTTTCTAATTTCTCCAATAACCTTTTGGTGATTTCGTATTCTTCTTCCAGTGGTTGGTATGGGTCAGTGACCGAGGAAAAGAGTATTTTATTTCCACTCTTCTTCTTGTGGAGGTCTTTTTGTAGTCTTTGTGGAGCGTTTTGTTTTACTTCCACGAACTCCCCCCATGGTTCGGTGTGATCGGTGAATTTCTTCATGTAGGTTGCGTAGCAATACTTGCAATTGTGTTGGCATCCAGTGTATGGGTTTATTGAATAATCCACTCCATAGATGCCAGAAGAAGATAATATTGATTTACATTTTTTTTGGGTTACTTTCAATTTTTTAGAATTCTCCTAGTGTTTTTTGTTTTTCTTTTTGTGACAAGAGCTCTGAAACATCTAGCCATGTATTTAATCTTATATCCATCTTTTGGTCTATGTAATTGAGTGTCTGTTTTTTTGTGTCGAATTTTTGTGGTGAACCTTTTAGGGCGTTTCTAACTGATTCTCTTGTTAGCCACACACCCACTGGTAAGATGTATCCAGGTCTTGCTTCTCTTAGAACTATTGCACCTGCCTGCCTATTCTTTTCTCGCAGTTTTTCTCCTACTGCTAGTCTTGCTGAGTAATAGCATCCTCCTAGGCTTGCGTATTCTTTTCTTCCCTTGAGGCCTTCGTGGTCTCCGAACATTGCTATTTGGTTTTTGGATGGGTTCCATGTTGTTTCGGGATAAAATGCTTCGACTAATTCGTATTGCCATGGTGTTGGTGTTAGAATAACTAGCCATTGATTATCGAGGTATTTTGCACTGTAAACTTCGTATTCATCGATTAATCGCTTATTTTTAGCTTCTTCCCTTAGTTTCTTACCAATAATATCATCAACAGCTGTAATACTGTGCCTCGTCGGAACAAATCTTCTGTTTTGTCCTAATCCAGTTCCTCCTACCATGAAGATGTCTTGTATCTTTGATACGCTAACGTTTTTTTCGTATAATTTTTTCACTGCCTTTTCGGCCTTTAAATCGTCATCATAGAACACTTTTTCTAGTTGTCGTTGAGACTTGGAGTGGCTGTAGTCAAATTCAGTTAATTTGGCTGAGGGACCATATGGTTGGCTCTTGTAGTCAAGTTTGAGGTTGTTAGTTAATTTTTTGTCGAAACTTACTTCAGTTTGAGTTGGTTTTTCGAAAAGTGCTAAGATCCGTGTTTTTTGAACATCCCTATCGAGGTCTGGCGTTATTTCTATGCCAGTTTTGAGTTTTTTCTTTCCCCTTGCTAGGTTTCCTCTGAACTTTAAGATGTCTCCGATTTCCGCGTCTCCATACCATTTTTGTGGTTGTGAATAAATCGAGGTGTCTCCGTGTTCTGGTGGGACAAGTGGTCCTACGTTGACTTTTGGATAGTTGTATCTTCCAATGAAGACGGAGGGTGGTGAGTTTCCATCTAGGTGTTTGGTGTTGAAGCTTTTTCCTTCGTTGTCTAGTTGGCTATAGTATTTTGCTAAGACTGGGCATCGTTGTTTTCCGCAAAGATTCTTAGTTCCTCGGCATTTGAGGCATTTGTTTCTTATTGATGGATCTATTTTTGGCGCTATTTTTTTAGAAAAAGTGTCTAAGTCGTTTTTTCTCTTTTTCTTTGACTTATCTATTGTTATTTTTTGTTTGGGTGTTTTCCCGGGAATTTTAAACTCCTCTCTGATTCTAATAAACAAATGGTTTTGTGGGTGATTGGTTTTTTGGGTTAAACACCCCTCTCCTTTTTTTCTTAATCTCTTTTGGTTATCGGAGGAAGATCATGATTCTTCTTTTTAGTTTGTTCCACCATGTCTGTGGTATTGGTTTTCTTGTCATTAAGACGGTGTCCTCGGTTTCGTGAGCAATTTTTTCTGGAATTGTTCCGAATAGTGTTCTTGGGAGGGAAGTTTGTCTTGATCCTCCTAGACAAACTGTATCGTATTGGTTTGCTTCATTGAGTAGGGTTCTTTGGATTTCTTCTTCAATCTCCACATTTTGTTTGTATTCGTCTAGTGGGATATTTGCTTTTTGGGCTACTTCTTTGATTAATCTTTGTCCTTCTTCGAATTGGTTTTGTTTGTTTGGATCTTTTTCTTGGACGTTCAGGAGAGTGAGTCTTGAGGCGGGGTTGTATTTATGAAGTTGGTAGGCTTTTTTAGCTGCTAATGGAGCGTTTGGTCCTTCTCCTATTAGTGCCACGATGTCTTGGAATTTTGCTGGCCCTACTTTAACAACTGAAATTTGGCATGGTGATACTTTGACCATTACGTCTATTTTTGAACCAAATATGTGGTCTGTTGGACTTAGTTTTCCTTCCCATCCAATGATTAATTCGTCTGCTTTTTCTTTCTCTACATAATCGATTATTGTGTCAGCTATGTTTTTACTGATTAGTGCTTTTATGGTGACATCGATCTCTTTATCTTCTATTACGTCTTTTGCTTGCAAGAGCAGTCTTTGTTGGTTTTCGGTTCTTTCTTGTTCAAACACCTTTGCGTGTTGAGGACTTAACTGATCTGGCACTTCTAGGACGTTTAGTGCGATTATTTCGACATTGGGTTTGTGTTGCATGGCTATTGCATTTGCGGTTTTTAATAGGCCTCTTTGTGTTTCGGGATTGGCTACTGGAACAATTATTTTGTGTTTCTCTTCTTCAGCTTCTTTTTTGGTTGGTGGGGTTATTGCTTCTTTTAGTTCTCCTCTTGCTGGTGCTTTGTCTCTTGCATAAACAAAATACCAAGCTATTCCAACTATCACTATAATAGACCCTATTCCTATGACGAGGGGATCCATCATTATTAGAACTGCTATTGAGCTTACTATTCCTAATATTGGTAAGATTGGGTAGAGCGGTATTTTGAAAGAGGGTTGGTATTCTTCTGGATCCACTCTTCTCATAACTATTAAAGAAACATGTACCAGTGTGTATGTTATCAGATAGGCGAAACCTGCTACCTTTGCTAATGTGTCTATTGCTACTCCTATTGCAATTAATGCTAATATCACTATCCCTGTTAAAAGTATTGACCTATAAGGTGTTTGGAATTTTTTGTGAATTTGATTTAGCCAGTTAGTTAGGATTTTGTCCTTTCCCATTGCGAAGTTTATTCTACTTGCTGAGAGAATAGAGGCATTTGCAGATGAAACTGTAGCAAAGATTGCTCCTATTATCATTGCTATCCCCCCTATCGGCCCAATGAATTTGGAGGCAACATCTGCGACAGGAATTGTTGAGGCTGCAAGAGCTTGAGTTCCTAGAACTCCTATACTTACAAACATTACAAGTGCATAAAGAGAGGTTGGTGTTAACACAGCGGCAATCATTGATAGAGGAAGATTCTTTTGTGGTTTTTTTATTTCTTCAGCACTAGATGCAATTACTTCAAATCCTATGAAGCTAACGTAGAGCGTGCCAATTGCTGTTGCCACATTATTCCAGCCATTTGTGACAAAAGGTGTTAAGTTACTAATATCCACATGAAATATTCCTATAGAGATAAACAAGACAATTAGACCTATTAATAGAATCACTATTATGTTCTGGAGTCCACCTGTTTCTTTTACTCCGTAGTAATTTACTCCTGTCAGAATTGCTGCCATTATCAGAGCAGCTGCAACAATCCCTAAATTTCCATTGGCCACGTATTGACCGAATCCTCTCATATAGAAAGCTGAAGAAAACATCAAACCTATCCACATACACCATCCTGCTACACTCCCAAACAGAGGGCCAAGGCTGTGGTTAACGTAGTAGTAACTTCCTCCTGTTTTAGGCATTCCTGTCGCCATCTCTGAAAGAGATAAAGCCGCTAACAAAGACATTAGCCCTCCTCCAATGAATGAAATGATGCTTGCTGGTCCTGCACTCCCTGCTGCTACGCTAGGCAAGACAAAGATCCCTGCTCCAATCATGGTTCCTAGGCCTAGGGTGTAGGCTTCTAGGAATCCGAGATCTCTTGCTAATTCACCTTGTTCTTGGGATATAGGTATTCACCTCAAAAAAATCATCTTATTGTGCTGAGGAAACCCCCTGTTTTAGCGGGGGGAGGAATTAGCACTTCACCTCCTTGGATTTTACCATTAATCCTGTGTTTCTGTTGATTAAGTGTGTTTTGGATTTGACGAACTGGTCCAAGCGTTTCCAGTCGAAATCTGAGACTGAGATATGGTTTTTGGTGTAGCCTGAGACCCAGCCCCTAACTGTCTTATCTCCTTGCCTAGCTTCTACATAATCTCCTTTCCTATACTTAGATTGGGTAGTTGTACCACCATATTTTCTCCTAGCTCCTCCTTTGGATGGTTGCTCTAGGTGAAGTTTTCTTCTTGAGTACTTGGGTCTTGTAACTACATCGAAGAAGAAATCTGTTAGTTCTATATTCTCTAGAGCTAGGGAGCATAGGGCTATGGCGTCGTGGACATGGGCTCTGGGTGTTCTCTCCGCCTTATCACTTGTTTTCTCCAAACCCAGCTTTTTTCTCTCCCTAGAGGTCTGCCATCCCTGGAATAAGGTTACTGGTGCAATCTCTTTTAGCTCAGATACCAGCCAGTTCTTTCCCACTTCTACCTGACTGAAGTATCCTCCATCTCTATATTGATAATGGTTATAGGATACATCTTCTATCACGATTTGGGATATGGGAAAAACCTTGGACAGCTCCTTAATTACTCTCAACTCAAGTTGCTTCCTAGCTTTTATTGAGGGAGCTAGCCAGTGCCCGCTTCGGTTATCAAACCTCTCTTCTCTCCTCCTGGTTTTTCTGTATCGCCTATTTCTTCTTCTTTCTCTGCGCTTATCCATTCTCTCGCTAACTTGTT
>PZKD01000103.1 GCA_003034855.1 archaeon SCG-AAA382B04
CTGCTCCACCTATTATTAATCCAGCAGGGTTTGTTGGTTGGTATTGGAGTATTTCGCCTATTCTGAGTATGTCTGCGCCAAACAAAACTCCAAGAGATCCTGATACGTAGGCTAATGGAGCTACTTTTCTCAGGTTTTTAGAATTGATTAATATTGAGATCATGCTTGCTGCTAGAGGAATGAAGTAAAAATTGCTTACTAAAACACCTTGGTTGGGATTGATATATGAGAGTTCGTATGAAACAAAGGTTATTACCAATATTGAAAGAAATGCTTTTAGTTTGCTTACTCTATTATTTGCTAGTATTTTAAGGGAAATTATGACGGGAATTAAGAATCCAAATAAGTTGATTCCTATGCTGAGAGTGTTTTTTTGATAGATAATGAGGTTTTCGAGTGCTCGGGGAAGTATTTCGCCTAAGATGGGGGAAGTAACTAATATGAGTGCCTCTGTTGATGTGAATCCGGAGAATTCGAACGTTTTTAGAGTGAGGTATATTGCTGCTACGGCTAGTAAAACCACTGATGTGATTAATATATATGGACTAACCTGTTGGATTATTGGGAGTTGGTTAATCATGGTATGATGTGTATCCTTCTTTTGAGGGTTTTTCAGTCTCTTCTAAACTACTGATTTCAAATTTTTTGATTTAGTTGATGAAATTCAATTTCTCTAGAAAACTTTGTTTTGATCAATTTTTTGTTCTTATTCTACTATTAAACAAAAAATTAAAATAGTTTTCTTCATTTTAGGGTTCAATCAAAAAATTGTTTTATCAACTAAAATTAATTATAACTGCATCTTTTGGAGGTTTCTAGAGTGAAAAGAAAAAGAAAAGGCGATGAAAAGGAAAAAGAATTGAGGAAAAAATTGTTAGAAGAAAACATTGAGGATTTAAAAAAAATTGAGGAGGGCGAAGAATTAGAAGAAGAATAGTGTTAGATGAAGAAGAAAAAAACCTCAACCTCGATAGAGAGGAAAAGATTCAAAAAATTATTGAAAAATTAGAATTAGATTCAGAATCGATTGTTGTGTCAAAAGAAGGTCGATTTGTTCCTTTAGATGAAAAGATTGGTGATTCCAAAAAAATTGAGGTCCACAGAATTGTTGAAGGTGGTTAATAAGGTAAGTATTTTGTTAACAAAATTTTGAATTCGTTTGTTTTTTGTTCGGTTATTTTGCAAAGAATCCATTGATCGTTGTGTTCTATTTTGAACAAATCGTCTTCCTTAAAATCTCCTTCAATTCTTTTTTTTCGGCTTTTCCAGATGTCTATGAATTCGTCTTCATTGACTTCCTTTTTCTTCATCTTTTCTGGACTCCTTTATTATTACATCTAATTCATCTTGTTCTTCTAAATCGGATTCAAGTGGAACAACTATTTTTATATCCCCAATGCCTCTCTTGTTGATGGCTTTTATTATTTTTTTGCCACCAACTTTTTCTATTTCTTTAATGGTGAATTTCTTGGTTTCTTTATATGGCAACTTATGAATTACCTCCTTATTTTTTTTATTATTTTTTCTAACAAATGATCTATTGGATCTAGGTTATAATCTATTTTGTAACCTATGTATGCTGAAAAAATTCCTAGGCCAATTCCTGCAATTATGTCAGATATCCAATGAATTCCTAGGTAGAGGGTGGATAGGATTATGGAGATAGCTGAGAACCAAGCAAATATTTTCCATTTAGTTTTATCGGAAAAAGAGGCTATTGTTGCTATTGTTATTGCTAATGAGGTATGCAAACTTGGAAAGCAATTGTTTATTCCGTTCACCCCTATTATGAAGTCACTGGCTATGGGGCTGACGCTAAATATTAGTGGTGATACTCCATTTATTACGTGCCATGTTTCATATACGGGTGAAAATAAAAAAAATGGGAGTGCTATTAAATAATTTAATAAGAAAGCTAGGGTTGTGGCTTTTACTTCTTTTAAGCTATCTGAGTAGATATAAAAAATTAATGAGAATATTATGATAAACATGTATACAAAGACATAAAAAGAGAAGAAGTAACCTGTTAGTATTGGTTCTACAAATGACTGAGCGAATTTAACCATAGAACCTTCAATTGAATAGATTATGCTTGTGGAGTTAATTGCTAGATAATCAGCTATGTTTTGGAAGATTTTGTTTTCTAAGAAGTTTAAGAAAAACACTAGAATAATTGCAAAAATGTAGGCTTTGTATTTATACGCCATTCTTTTTGCTCTTTGGCGTGATAGGGGCACATCATCTGGTAAGAATACTTTTGAACCCACATATATCAAAAATAAGTTTGTAGTGATCAGTATTAATAACATTAAAAGCATTTTATCCTCGTTAAGTGATTTTTTTGTAATCCTTTAGGGTTGGAAAATTTTCTCTAGTTTCTTTAATCTTTTTTAAATCGATGTTTGTGGTTAAAATTCTTTTATTTGTTTCTTTTTTTATTATTTTCCCAGAAGGACCTATAACATAACTGTTACCTATAAAGTTATTTTCGTCATATTTGCCTCTTCTGTTGCATGAAATTAAATAGGATTGGTTTTCAATTGCTCTTGCTTGGTTGAAAATTTTCCAGTGATCTTTTCTTTCTTCTGGCCATGCTGCTGGGCAAACGAATATTTGTGCTCCTTGTTGAGCCATCTTTCTGTATTGTTCGGGGAATCTTAGGTCATAACAGGTTGATAATCCTATTTTCCCAAACTCGGTTTCAATTGTTTTGGTTTTTTTACCTGGGGATAAATATTGATCTTCATTTGTATAACTGAATAGGTGTATTTTTCTATATTTCTCTTTCAAATCACCTTCTCTGTCAAAAAATGTTAGGGTGTTGTATATGTTTTGGTTGTTTTTCTCTACTATGCTTCCTCCACAGAGGAGTATGTTATTTTGGTTTGCTAGATCTGAGAGTAATTTTGTTGTTTTTCCTGGAATTTTTTCGGATAATTCAATGAATTTTTCGAAATACACTCCTGTGGACCATAATTCTGGAAGAACTACTAGATCAACATTTTCAAAATTTTGTTTTAGGAAGATCTTTTTAATTTTATCTAGGTTTTTATCCTTCTGTCCGTCTGTTGGTGAAAACTGGATTGTTTTAATTTTCATCTTTTTTTCCTAATTTGTTGGTGTAATCATCTACTTTTCTATTTAGTTTCTCTAAAACGAATGTGAGTGTTATGGTCACTAAAAATAGTGTTATTACATATATCAAGTCTATTTTTACCGAATAATATTTTGATAGGGATATTGAGACAATTAGAGGAGATAAAAGTGGTGCGAATAGTGCGAAGGTGCCAAAGCCTTCTTCTTCTATTAATGAGACACTAAATCGTTGTGATGAGTATAATGCAATTCCGAATAGGGTGGATAATGATAGCCACCAAATTGGAATTCCAAATGATAAAGCTAGACCTATTATCACTCCAATAGAACTAAATAATGGACCTAAATGTGTGAATTTGTCAACAAATTGTTCTATGTCTGCTTCGGTTCTGGGAGTTACATAATAACCTAATCGGTAACTCATCTCATATAATACGATGAATATTACTGTTACTAAAACTTGGGATAACATCGTGGGATCTGGGGAAAATAGATTTGATATTACAAAGAACCCAATATAAAAATAGAGCTTCCTTTCTTCTAAGAAGGTTGGCGAAAAGAAGTCGATTCTTATGGCAAATAATAGTATTAAAGGAATTTGAAATAGGATTCCGAATCCTGCAATCATTTTTAATACGAAGTTTAAGATGTTTTTTAGATAAAGATTGGCTTCAGACATGCCTCTTCCTACTCCTAGGACCAACCCGGTTATGTTTGGGATTATTAGGAAGTAAGCTATGGAAGCACCTAAAGTGAATAACAAAATAGATGCAGGGGTTATAACAGCGAATAATCTTTCTTCATTTCTAAATAACCCTGGAGCCATGAATTGGTAGGCTTCGTAGAGAATTAACGGAAGGCCTAGTGCAATCCCCATGATGAGAGAGAAATTGATTGGAACTGTAAAGGTATGTAGGGGGTCATAAACCATTACATTAGAAGGGTCTATGACTGAAGCAATCACAGGGTCTATTAGGTAAACAGAAAGGGGAAATGAAGCTATGCTAATAGCTACGACTCCTGCAAAGACAATTAACAATCTTTTCCTTAGCTCTAATACATGTTCCATTAGGGGTCTTTCATGGTCTTTTTTAGGTTGGGGCATTTTTTTCTCCGTATAAACCTACTATATATAGTGATTATCTTAGAAACAATTTTGTTGACAAGAGGAAATTTATTTACATCTAAAAAAAATATACCGCTCAAAAGTGAAAAAATATGAGTAATTCCGATTATATGGAAACATTTGAGGAAATAGATGAGGTTTTAGCTGGAATTAGAAGTCATCTTAAAAGAATAATCTTAGTTTTTGCAGTAGGTGTTGCTATAGGGTGGCCTGTTTCTGTTTTTGTGCTCAGGAAAATAATTGATCAAGGATTATCGATGACTCAGTTAGAAGGGGTTAAAATAATCCAAACTAAGGTATTGGAGACTATTTTATTGAACACTAAAATTTCTATGGTTTTTGCACTTTTTTTTACTCTTCCTTTATTGATTTATTATGGATACAATGCAGCTAACGAAAGAATAGATAGGTTGGAATTAGATCTTAATTTTTCTAAGAAAGAAACGTTAGTTGTAGGGATCTTGGCCATTATCTTGTTTATTGCTGGAGTTTTGTATGCCTATTATTTAATGGTTCCAATAACAATCAGAATGTTGGCATGGTGGACAAGGGAATTTGTCTCTAACCAAATTAGAATTCAATACACAATTGGTGCATTCGTTAATTTTGTCTTGTTGTTATTGATAGCTTTTGGTATAACTTTTGAGTTACCTATAGTAGTTAATTTATCTATTAGATCTGGATTAGTTAGTTATAACTCCTTAAAGAGTAAGAGGAAACATGTGTATGTTGTTTTGTTAATTCTTTCTGGTTTGATTACTGGTCCTAATATTATAACTCAAGTGATGATTGCGATTCCATTAGTAGCTTTCTTTGAGATTGGATTGTTCTCTGGTAGGTATATGAAAGAATCCTAAAAATGGGTTATTTTTTTATTTTTAATTGTGGTTGGGCAACGAATTCTAATCTGCTGCCACAGTTATCGCATCTCATTCCTGTGCCTTTTCGGTCATTGATAAAAGCTAGGTATCCTTTTTCTTTACATTCGGGGCATCTTTTTATATTAGATGCTACTTCTTGAACCGAGAAACGGGATTTTAATGCCATAAATTTCACATCCTGGGGGTACTTGTCTATCTTGAAAGAATTTATAAAAAACTTACTGTTTTTGGTTGGTTAATTTTATAGGTGGTGAGTCGGTTAGTTTTCCTAAAATAGTTTCTAATTGATTTGTTTTTAATTTAAGCTTTTTATCTTTGAATACATATTCTACTCTTTTATCTCCAATGTAACGTGTGGTGTTTTCATTTAATTTTATAGTGGACTTTTGCATTGTTATATTATTATCTTTCCAATAAACCTCTAATAATCCAGTTTTGGTGTAATTTAGGTGTATATTTAGTCCATAAACGGTTAATTCGGTTTTTTGTTGATTAGAACTGTAAATATTGGTCCAATTCCCTCCTGAATTAATCCAGATGTTCTTTAGATCCTTACTATCCATCAATTGGAATTCTGATTGCGAAACTCTTATTTTATTATCTTCAAACAAGTTACCTACATAAAAACTATATCTGTTTTTTTGGCCAAGCTCTTGACTGGAGATTAATATGGTATATATGCCTCTATCTGGGTTTTTAGCTAGAAGACCACTTTCTTCCTCATACCAAAACTGATAGCCCATTGATGAGACTGTGTTGTTTTTAGAAACAGTTTGAGTCATTGATGTAGCGCCAATCATAAAAGAGGACATAAATAAGAGTATAAGAAAAATTAATAAAATATAGGTCCTGTGGTCATTAACTATGGACTTAATATTTCTCTTAATTATTTTTAAATAATTTTTGGAAGGTTTAAGGCTTTTTAATTGGTTTTTTGATTTGGTTACTTCTTCATCTATTTTTTTCCAGAATTCCCCGGCTAAAAGTGCTATCATTACTACAAATACAAAGCCAGCTGCACCAACCAATATGTATTGTCTTTGATTTTGGTATTTGAAAACCCAATTCAATCCTTTAGCTATTCCAATTACTATAATTGCAAAAGACGCTAGATGTGGTTTTGGTTTCTTTAGTTTTTCATCACCTCTTATCAAAAACAACCCTATTCCAAACAACAATCCTAATATAAATCCAACTATATGGGCCCAAACACCTAAATTAGCCCATACTGGCCGAGATAAGCTAATTGAGGAAGTGGTTATCTCTATAGGGTTAGCAAATACCTCTAAAGCATTTTCTATGATTATCAAAATTAGGTGAAGATAAATCACTAACATCGGTTTAAGGATGATAATAAACCCTAGTATCGCAAAATATATTCCAGAAAAACCTAATCCTAGGGGAGATGATATAGAAACTATTAAACCAATTAGAGCCCAAATCAGAGGAAAAATTATGAGCGAGCGAATGATTGGTTTGGTTGCAAATTTTTCGTAAGTTCTTATGAATTTAAATCGGTTTTTAATTTCTCTAGAAAAACCTAAAGTTCTCTTATTAGTATCAAAAATAATTTCTGCTAAGGGAGCGAAAAAAAAGGTGCTATACATATTCGAAAAAAGATGTCCTAAATCAATATGGGTCCAAGAGCTCAAAAATATTCCTGTGGGATTTAAAACTCCCGGGGAAGTAAATGGAAGCCATAGAGGTGTTTCGAGATGCCAAAAACCTCTTTGAATAAACAAATATATCAATATGTTCACTAAAATTAAAACAAAACTACCTAGTGGTAGAGATAGATATAATCTATCTCTAAAGGTTTGTAGTATTGAAGAAAAAAACCTAGGTTTTCTTTTGAAAAAATAAATTAACAAAAAAACTACTGTTAGTGATGTTGCTAATCTTAATAAATATTCAATCATAAATCAAATAGATTTAATTCCCTCTTCATTGGCAATAAATACCGTTTTAGCTAAATTAATGAATAATCCATGTTCAATTATTCCTGGAAAATTATTCAGTTCTTGTTTGAGAGAAGATGGGTCACTTATAGTTCCGAAATCACAATCTAATATGAAATTCCCATTATCTGTAACGATTGGACCATCTTTTCTTTGTGCTTTTCTTATCTCTACCTCAGCTCCAATCTTTTGCAACTCTTTTTCAACAGGTTTTTTTGCGAAAGGATGAACCTCCACTGGAACAGGGTTATTTAGTTTTTCACAGGTTTTTGTTTCATCCACTATACAAACGAATTTTTCAGAATAACGAGCTATTATTTTCTCTCTAAAATGAGCAGCTCCTCCACCTTTTATCAAATTAGCTTTTTTATCAACTTGATCAGCCCCATCAATCGTGAGGTCTATTTTTTTTATTTCTTCAAAACTTGTAAGAGGAATCCCATTTTTTATAGCTCTCTCTTTCGTTTGGTATGAAGAACAGATTGCTGAAACTTCGAGATCTTGTGTATTTATTTTCTCACCAATTTTTTCTATTAAATAACCTACAGTGGAACCTGTTCCTAATCCGATTACCATCTCATTCTCAATTAATTCACAAGCTTCCTCGGCAACTCTTTTTTTGAATTCGTCCTTACCTGGTTTCTTAACCTTCATATTTTAACATCTCCTAGGGCAAGATTTTTTCTATTTCTAAATCGACTTCTGCTGTCATCTCAAGAGAGATTGGTGTTATTGATATCTCATTTTTATTGAGAACAACATCCACGTCGGTGCCTTCTTCGACATTATCTACATGTCCTCCATCTATCCAATAATAGGGCCTTCCTCTTGGGTCTTTTCTTTCTTCAACAGTGGTGTCAAATATTTTTCTAGCAAGCTTTGTTATTCTGATAGGGGTTCCCTCGGAAGCATCTTCAGGTATATTAAGATTCAGAACATCAACTTTACTAGGAAAACCATTTTTATCAATTCCTTTCACAACTCTATTTAACACCTTTTTAGCAAAATCCAAATCTACATCAATTCTTCCCTCATGGAACTTGTTTCCTTCATCAAGTAACTTCAACGATGCTGCAATCACTGGAACATCTTGGGTTGCTGCCTCTAATGCAGCACCTATTGTTCCTGATGTAGTTACTGCTTCTGTGCTCAAATTTTCTCCCAAATTTATTCCCGAAACAACTAAATCTGGTTTTTGGTCTAAAATAGAATGTATACCGATTATAACGGAATCTGTTGGAGTTCCACCTATAGAATAAGCTTTCTTATCAAAAGCTGAAACTCTTGAAACCCTTATTGGTTCAAACAAAGAAATAGCTCTTCCAATACCGCTTTTCTGGGTTGAAGGAGCTATTAACTCAGTTTCAAAATCATTTTTCAAAGAGTCATATGTAGCTTTTAATCCAGTGGAATAAATTCCATCATCATTGGTTATAAGAATCTTCATTTTCGGTAATCTATTTGTTTTATTAATAAACAACCTAATGTATTAAAAAAATTGGACCATCACCCTCTTACTAAACAACCATCGAAAAGTTACTTCTCAAGGGCCTTTGAATTTAATCTGAATAAGTGATTTCCTATTATTTTTTAGTAATTAAGAGATTGGTTGGTTGAGTGTGGAGAGTAAGCCTCCTTTTGTTCGAGAAGACATTCATCTTAGCGTCCTACCTGGGATAAAGCCGGGTTACTCGTAACCCAGTTTGGACTTTCACCAAAGAGGTTTCGCCGTTTCAACGTTTCCTATTCTTCGTAGCTCGACAATTTGATTTGTTTCATAGCTCAGAATAGGCCGTGTCGTTTCTGTGCCATTGCCAGGTTTCTCAACCTAAATCCTTTCGATTTTCTTTTGCCCGGAGGTGGGAGGACTTTCCTCATGAAATTAATCACGGGGGTCTTCCTTCCACTCTCAACCAACTAATTATTGGTATTTGTTCTTTAAATTCTTTGAATTAGTTTTGATTTAATAATCTGAAAAAGAGTTGTAAGGGTAAAAAGGGGGTCGGCGGCGCACAACCAACAATGTCCGCCTTTAACGATCCGATTGCCTCACTCTTTGGGCAAAGCCCGCTAAGTGAGACTCACCGATCTGGACGGGCCGCTGGCTACCCCTTACCAAGGGGCTACCTCTCCCGTGAGGTCACCCATCACGGTACTGGGCAGAACGTGAGTGGTCTTAACTTCCGGGTTCGGGATGAGTCCGGGTGTAGCTCCACCACTTTGGCCGTCGAACCCCCTATAGGAAAAGCCAAGGCCCGGATTTGAACCGGGGAAGAGGCGGCTAACTACTTTTATCTGCAGGCCGCTGCATTACCACTCTGCCACCTTGGCATTCCTATAGGTGACTAACACAGTCCAGATATCGTCTGAGTTCAGTTACTTCTGGAAAAATTCTGGCCGGAAATTAGTTACTGCGGGCTAAACATCTCGCCGGTAAAACCAGCTTGATGCTTACACCCCAGTTCTATCAACCTCCTGTTTTAGGAGGATCCTTTACGGCTATCTGATTTCGAGAGCGGCTTCAGGCTTAGATGCTTTCAGCCTTTATCCGCTGGTGCGTAGCTGCACGGCATTGCCCTTTCGGACAACCGTTAAACCAGTGGCACCGATGGCTCGTTCCTCTCGTACTGGAGCCACCTTCCTCTCAGATAGCTTTACACTCTCAATAGATAGCAACCGACCTGTCTCACGACGGTCTAAACCCAGCTCACGATCTCCTTTAATAGGCGAACAACCTCACCCTTGGCCGCCGCTGCACGGCCAGGATGGAGAGAGCCGACATCGATGTAGCAAGCCTCCGGGTCGATATGGGCTCTTGCCGGAGACAACTCTGTTATCCCTAGGGTAGCTTTTCTGTCAGCTCTGGCCCCCATTGAGGGGGCACAGAGGTTCGCTAAGCCAGACTTTCGTCCCGGCGTCCGTTACCAAGCAGGACGCCGTTAGGCCGGCTTTTGCCTTTGCACTCTACGGCGGATTTCTGACCCGCCTGAGCCGACCTTTGGGCACCCCTGATATCTTTTCAGGGGCGTGCCGCCCCAGCCAAACTGCCCACCGACCGATGTTTTCCTCTCGGAGTTAGAGCTGCGGTTCCAGAAGGGTAGTGT
>PZKD01000072.1 GCA_003034855.1 archaeon SCG-AAA382B04
CTAATCCAAACTTCCCCAAAGCAATAGTTCTCTGTTGACGGTGTGAATGAGATAAGCATCGTGGAAAACAAACTCCCCTTGGATAAGGTCGCAGGGAAGCCCCACAGCTCTGCTGTGGGGTCACTTCACTTGTTTAAAATGGACAGGATCCTTGTTTCTGTTTCTATTCATGCTTTTTCTCCAAAAAAACTTCTCAAATGCCCTTCAATACCCTCTCTTTCGCCATTCAATATTTTGAGTTCTTTTTGAGTTTCTCAATTCCTTTTCTAAACTACTAAAGAGGAGGCGTTCAACCGACCTAAGGCTTTTTCTCTAGCACACAAATGATTGGGTCCTATAGTAAACATCAAATATGGGTAGGGCACTAATACATTGAGTGAGGAGGTTTAGATATGAGGTTAAAGGATAAGGTTGGCATAGTAACGGGAGGATCATCGGGAATAGGAAGAGAAATTTGCTTGAAATTTGCAGAAGAAGGAGCCAAAGTAGTAAACGCAGACGTTAGGAAAGAACCGAGAGAGGGTGGAGAACCAGTGACGGAGTTAATTAGAAACAATGGAGGAGACGCAATCTACATAGAAACCGACGTCACCAAAAAAGAATCAGTTAAACAACTCGTTAATAGAGCCATAGAAGAGTTTGGAAAAATTGACATATTGGTCAATAATGCTGGAGTGTATTATCCAAAACCCCTCCATGAATCTAGCGAAGATGACTGGGATAAAATAATTGACGTAAACCTAAAAGGAACATACAACTGCAACAAACAAATGATAAAACACATGCTCGACAAAGATATAGAGGGGAAAATAGTGAACATTGCCTCAATCGCCTCAATTGTCGGTTGGGAAAACTCACCGGCTTACTGCGCATCCAAAGGAGGAGTCTTAGCCCTAACAAGAGAACTAGCACTAGACTACGCAAAAAAAGGCATCAACATAAACGCAATTAGTCCCGGAGTAATCAAAACACAAATGACCAAGGCATTCAGAGAAGACGAAGAAATGCATAATTACATGAAACAAAGCACACCATACAAGAGACTAGGAGAACCCAAAGACATAGCACACGCCGCACTATACCTAGCCTCAGAAGAATCAAACTTTGTAAATGGAGCTAACTTAGTAGTGGATGGAGGCTGGACAACCCAGTGAAAACATGGTAATTAGCTTATGAGACGCTTGTGCGCCCTCATAATGCACGTATCCTCTATATAGGTTAAGTTGTCTTTTTGTGCGATTTTCCTCGCCTCATCACTCTCAATGCCTAATTGAAGCCACAATACACTTGCATTTACCTCAATTGCTTGCTTGGCGATGGCTGCAGCTTCACGGGATGGCCTAAACACATCCACTATATCGACATCAACATCAACCTCATCGAGAGACGAATAAGCTTTCCTATCAAAGAGTTCCTCGGAATTTGGATTAATGGGAACCACATTGTAACCCATCTCTTGCAAATATCTCGACACCTCGTGAGCGTCCTTCCATGGAGTACTAGAAGCTCCAACAACTGCTATCGATTCACTCTCCAAGAGTATTTCCTTTAGCTCTTCATTAGAAACCATTTAGCTACCACCTACACTAACTTTGTGTTTTCACATTATCTGAATCTTACATTGAGCGGAGGAAATAAGAGCTATGGGCTTTTTAAGTGATTGAGGTAGAAAGATGATCGCGAGTTTTCACTCTTTTCGTGTTTCTTTCCCAGTTATCTTTTCTTCATCAACAGATTCAATCTCCACAACAGGCAAAGGCGTCTTGGTGTAGTTGAATTCACTATCAAGGATCTGCAAAAAGGTATTGTCTTCCCTAAACAACAAGGCACCATTTTTTAGATCAAAAAGAACCGCATCTATCCTATATTTGTTGGACAAGCAAACTGGTTCAATACCCTCAACCTCAGAAGCAGCTACCCTAACCTTCCCTCCATCGAGTTCAATACCCCTAATTTCTTCGTTTACAGCTACCTCAATCTCCTCATTGAAGCCATTCTTGAATTCAGTAACTTCCTCTCTAAATTCTTCAAAATCCATATTCCCACTAACCAATATCATGGCATCAATAATCAAAATAACCCTTAATTTGCTACAGAATAGAGAAAAAGTTTCGGTAAAAACAATGGGTGATCCTAATAAACAATAGGGGATTCGTGTTGGTTTTGTGGTGAGAGAGAAAGAAAAAAAGTTTTTAATATCAAATAAGACTAATTTTTAATTGAAAAATGGAAATTAAGACACGAAAAAAATTGGATGAATTAAAAAATATTTTAGAAGACCCAAATACTTACGCAGCAATGGTATTTGGGAGCTATGTAAAAAACAGCGATTATAATGACATAGGAAGCACCCGCAATTTGGTGGAGGACAATGCTGAAGATTGTGGTAGTTTTCAGTGTTCGTCTGTATGGTAAGAGAGGAGGTAAGGAAGTTTGCAAAAAGACAAAGAGGGAATAGAAGAATGTCGGGAATAATGAAATTATATTTCGATGGTGCATGTGAGCCTAAAAATCCAGGTGGTCACGGAACATATGGCTTCGTGGTGAAGGAAGATGACAAAATCGTAAAAGAGGGTAGTGACTATCTTGGTAAGGGCGACGGCATAACCAACAATGTAGCCGAGTATACTGCCTTGATTGAAGGGTTGAAATATCTTAGAGACAACTGTAGCGATAGTAAAATTAAAGTATATGGCGATTCACAACTTGTAATTCGTCAGATGACTGGGCAATATGCTGTGAGAAGTGAGAGGATCAAGCCTTTATGGAAAGAGGCAAAGGATATAGCAAAAGAAATGAATACATTCTATCAATGGGTTCCTAGGGAACAGAATGAAGAAGCAGATGCTCTTGCTGTTCAGGAATATGAAGATAAAGCTTTTCCAAAAAGGAAGAAAAAAGCAAAAGAAGAAGACATGAGTGTAGAAAAGATAGATACATCTACATTCAAGGTTAAAGACAAATATGTAGTAGATATAGACGAAGGAACTTGCACATGCCCAGACCACCAAACTCGTGGTGTAAAATGCAAACACATATTCAAGGTTGAGATGGAGTGCTAAAATAGGGGTAACAATTCAGGAAAAACTCTTCCCAGACTAAGAACGGAGGGAAGAAATCGACAGGCTGATAGGGTGCAGTCATCGGCTATGAGTACCCAATACAACCGCCTCTGTGAGGACAAGTCAAAGTCTAGGATTGAAGAGGACCTAGAGGCGAAGTTCTCGGAACTTAACTCGCCGTTACCGCAGAGGCGGATATTTCGTGTCCAGTTGGAGATGGTTCGGCTGGAGGGGAGATCGTTATTCTTGGTAGCGGTTCACCTATCTCTGGTGTGAGGAGAACCCAACAGGGAGCCCATAAGCCTGCTAGGGCGAGAGGCTATAAACGGAAGTGACCATAACATGGTTTCTTACCGTTTGTTACGGTTCTTAGTACCAGGATTTTGAACCCCGTTACAGAGAATATCTAGAGGGTGTGAAGCAAAATGGATAGAGAAAGGATATTAACAAAACTAGACGAATTAAACAATTACTTAAAAGAGATAAAGGAAGATTATCCAAATAATTACCAAGAATATTTAGAGAATAAGAGAAAATATGAGAGACTGCTACATTTATCTATAGAAGTTGTGATCGATGTTAGTTCTTTAATTCTTAAGGGAAGAGGCTCTGGTGTTCCTGCAGATGAAGATGGAATATTCGATCAACTAATTCAAGACAAAGTTTTTGATAGAGAATTTGGAGAAACATTAAAAGAAATGAAGGCCTTCAGGAACATATTGGTTTATAGATATGGGGAAATTAACGACAAAAAGACATATAATCAACTAAATAACCTAGAAGATTTTAAAGAATTCAAGAAACAGGTTTTAAGTTACTTAGAGACAAAAGAAAAACAAAATGAGAAAGTATGACTATAGATAGTCCATTAACTTGTTATATATGTGGAGAAACACCTGAAGAAGCTAAAACAGTGGATTTATTGGGATGTCTAAAGGACAGAGAAAAAGCAAGAGAACGTTTCAAAGAAAAATTTGGAAGAAAACCTCAAGGATACCTTTTCATATGCGATAGCTGTAGAAAAGAGAATCCATCCTATGCTAAAAATGTTGAAAAAAAATATGGAATAATCAAATCTCCGTAAACATAATTTACAAATATCGGATGTTTTTTTCTTTGTTTGGGAAAACTAAGAGCTAGCTTCTTTATTTTGGATGTAGTTTGTGGGTAGATTTATTACTTTTAAGAATTTACATTATTATAAGAGTTGTAAAATATGGGGTTGAATAAAAGAGTACCTGTTTCCCAGGAAAGATGGAAAGAACTATCTAACCTCAAAGAACCCGGTCAAACATATGATGAATTACTAAAAGAATTGGTAGAAATGAAGAAAAAAAAGAAATTATTTAAAGATATTGAAGAAATAAAGAAAAATCAAGAATACCACGAACTCGAAGAGGTATAGGAACCGTGTCATACGATGTCTTAGTTTCTGATGAATTAAATGAACTACTCAAAGATTTAGATAAAAAAACAACGAGAATAATAAAAAATAACCTAAAGAAACTAAATAAACACCCATACCCAGGAGAAGGAAAGGGAGACAAAGAAAAAATTAAATGGAAAGGAAAAAAATTACATAGATTACACATCGGACGGAGTTGGACAGCCTTTTATTCAATAAATGAAGAAAAAAAGAAAATCAAGGTCCACAGAATAATGACAATAAAAAAAGCCCATAAAGAATACGGAGACATCTAAACCAAGAAATTTAACCCAGCTCCTGTGGAGGGTTTAGGTAATAAAAGACTTTTTTAAACAATTATTTAGTTTAGAAAAAAACAAAGTTTCTCAAAACAAGATTTAAGCTATTTTTTCTAAAAGAAATAAGAAACATGGTGTTTCAATGATCTTTGAAACATTTATGTGTGTAGAAAAATATTTTTTGAAATGAGAGATGAAGAAAAAAGAACGAGTTTACAGAGAAATCCTTTACCAAGCACTGGAAAACGAAGAACGAAAACTAACTCAAAAAAATATATCAAATAAATGTGAAGTAGCGATAGGAACAGTTAACTACGCATTAGAACCTCTAGAGGATATGAATGCCATTGAAAAGAGACAAAGAAGTTTCTTGGCGATAGATCCTAAAAAAATATTGCTTTACTGGGCCTCACATCGCAAGATTAAAAAAGACATTGCTTATAGCACCTATTTTAATGGAAGTGTTCGAGAAATCGAACAACAGCTACCAAATTGCTTATTAACCTCATATAGTGCTTACAAGTTTCGTTTTGGTGAACCACCAGCTGGGTACTCCGAAGTCTGGGTCTATGGGAAGGAACAAGAAATCAAGAACCGATTTAGACAAAAAAAGGGTAATGAGAACCTATTTGTTTTGGAAAGCGATAAGCATCTTGAGAAATTTAATGAAGCGCCTTTGAGCCAGCTCTACGTTGATTTGTGGAACATGGATACTTGGTATGCTTCAGAATACATAAAAAAGCTAGATGAAAAATTAAAGAAAATTATAGAATATTGATATTTTCCGATGAATAACTAGAATTAATCTCTCTAATCTGAAGGATCAACAAAACATTAGTTAATTAAAGAACCGTTAAATGGTTTCAGAGATTGGTGTTGGAATAATGGATTTGGTTACGATTGTTTTGGTTGCTTTGGCTTTGGCGATGGATGCTTTTGCAGTTTCAATAACGAATGGCTTGGTTTTGGAGAAGCAAAAGATTAGGCATGGTTTGAGGATTGCTTTTTTCTTTGGTGCATTTCAAGGAATAATGCCATTAATAGGGTTCTTAGCTACATTACAGATAAAAGAACACATCCTAGGTTATGGAGAAATAATTGCAGCAACATTATTAATTCTAATAGCATTGAGAATGGCTTATGAAGGCATATATGAAACAGAAGAAAACATAGCTAAGTGCCAGGACATGAAGTCCTTATTAATTTTCTCAATAGCTACAAGCATCGACGCATTAGCTGTAGGGTCATCCCTGGCTTTTCTAGGCACCCAAATAATCTGGCCTGCTACTATAATCGCAGTCATCACTTTCTGTGTTTCCTTAGTTGGTATTTACTTAGGTGACCGATTAGGTGAATTATTTAAGGGAAGAGTAGAAATTATAGGTGCCATTATATTAATAATAGTAGCAATTGAGACTCTAATAACGTCAACTACCCCGCCCCAAGGGACGGGGCTTGGTAGGAGATTAGCTTGAGTGATGTCACTTTAGGGAAGTGGCAGATGAGCTACGTTCGGGGCTGAGTTAAGTTGTTTGAAAAGCACTCTGGGATGCCTCCCCAGCCCCAGATCCTGTAAGTCCAAGCGGACGAAACACGCTGCTAATCCTGATGGCGTGCAACATCGCTTGGACCCATATGCCTGCCCCAACATTGGCGATGGGAACTAACCCACGTTTATGTGGAGATAACCCTCACGGGTCAAAACAAAGGGAGCTCTAAACCCTGTTGGAGAAGTTGCTCCCCTCCAACACCTTACCCTAACTTAAGTATGGCATTCATCCCCACGGCAGAGCCGATGGGGTTTTCTGCCATACACTACTATAAAAATGGACCCTTTTTTTCAAACGAATAAGTGTTTACTTGGTTACAAGCTTTTGTATCTTTTTAGTTTGTTCCATAAGTTTTCTTTCTCCCTGGAGCTAAAAACTAGGATTCCATCTTTTTTAATTTCTTTATGTAATGTTTCTGCGTTATTTTGGAGTTCTTGGTAAGTTAGAAAGGTTGGATTAATTTGGGCTTCAATGTCTTGGTTTATGTTGATTTCGGAGAGGTTTTGTATTATTTTATTTTTTTCGTCTTTTTTCCATTTTTTGGAGAGGTATGCTATGTCGATGTCGCTTTTCCATGTAGCGTCTCCATGTGCAACTGATCCGAAGATGATGATTGTTATAGGTTTTTTTGGATAATTGGTTTTTTTGATTATGTGTTTTATTGGTTCTCTATATTTTTTTTGTGGTATTTGATTGATTAGAGGGAATTTTGGGTTTATTGGGGAGTTTGATGTGTATTTTGTTGCGAATCCATTTTTGTTTATGGATATTAGTGCAGAAAAATTATTTAGTTTGTATTTCTTTTCTCTTGCTTTTTTTGATTTGAATTCTTTGCTTTTTATTATGTCTTTTTTTTCCATTTTGTTTAGGTGTTTTAATAGGGCTTGTTTTGATATTTCGATTTGTTTGTGTAGTTCTGTTAGTGTTTTTTCTTCTTTGAGTAATTGGTTTATGATTTTTTTCTTTGTTTGGCTTCTTGGGTTTGCGAGTATTTTATCAATCATAAACATAAACCTATAAACCTATAAGTTTATAAGTTTATAAGTTAACTGGTTATAAAAAACCTTCCCCAAAAAACAAAAAAAATTCTCAATTCCTAAAACTATTTTTTTCGCTTACCTATTTCTATTTGCATCTTTTTCTGCTTCTCTTTCCGCCAATTCTTTTAATTCCTCGATGGCTTTGTCTGTTTCAAGCCACCCTCCAGCATATTTCGTCGATTCTTTTTTAGTAGAGAGATCAAAGTTTTTTCTAAATTCCTTACTTGATTTCTTTATTTCATCCAATTCATTTTCGTCGAATTCTTCACTTAACTCCCTAAATACTTGTTTTTCTTTTTTAGTTTCCTTATATGCCCCAAAAAGTTCCCTAAGGAATTCGTTCTAGTCTGAAGACGTGGGAGAAGTCAGTCCAAAGATATTTAAATATTCATATGAATATCTAAGTATGTTTGCTGTTAATGAGGCCAAGAAAAAAATCCTAAAGAAACTTGTCAAAAAGGATTGGACACCAACAGAACTAGCTGAAGAACTCAACCAAACCACACAAACCACCTACAACCACTTGAAACAGCTCGAAGAAAAAGGCTTACTAGAAAAAAAGAAGATAAAGGCCAAAACAAGGCCAAAAACCCAGTACAGCATAGGGAAAGGATTTGTACAATACATAGCGGCCTTACCTGGGGACTTAACTATCAAATCACTAAAACTAAATGATAACAAGGAAGCCTTGTTTAAAATATGGTCTATCCCTCAACCAGAATTCCATAGATACATCGAAGAGTTGTGGTACAAAATAAAAAAAGAGGACGAAATAATAGCTTTTGGGGTTTTTGGGTCTGTAGCAAGAGGAGAAGCAGATCAAGATAGCGATATAGACATCCTATTAATAACAACAAACAAAAAAGAAGAATTAGAGGAAAGATACGGGTCTAAAGTAGTTGAAACGGAAAAAAGAAGCAAACTAATAATGACGAAGACTTACACATTAGAGGAATATCGGAACAGTTTAGCTCATAAGAGCGATTTTTTATCTACTTTAAGAGAAGAAATAATACCTATATATGACCCGGAGGAGATAATTTGAATAATAGAAAAGAACAAGCTCTAGCGTATCTCAAAGAAGCTGAACTCACACTTGAGTCAGCTAAAACGATCTTAGACAGCTCTAATAGGGAAAACGAGATGTGGGCACAAGTAGTTAAAAACGCTTATGATGCTATAGAACAGGCTGCATCTGCTGGAATAGCTGCCAGCAACCAAAAAGCTCCAAGAGATCACCCAGTAAAGATAAAATCCTTCGTAGAATCTCTAAATATTGGTGAAGAACTAAGAAACTCATTGTTTAAATGGCTAAGAAAGAGAAGTAACTCCCAGTATGTGGATATTAGAGGAGATGAGATAAATGTTCCTCATGAAATTTTCAACCAATCAGATGCGGAAGAAATAATTAAAGATGCGGAAAGAACAATTGGAAAAGTCAGAGAAGAGATAAAGAGTTAATTAATTTTGGTTCTTTGTTTTGTAAATTGTTTTTTCTATTTCTTTGATTTTTGAGAAGTCCTTGTCTCTTGTAATCAATTCTAGGTTCCGGTTTTTTGCCATTCCAGCTATTATTGTGTCGATTTCGGAGATTGTTTCTCCTTCTTTTCTTAGTTTGTAATATATTCTTCCTGCTGCGTGGGCATCTTGGGTATTGAAGGAAATTATTTTGTTTCTTGAGAGCGCTGATAGTTTTTTTGGGTCAATGAATTTGTTTAATTCATCTTATATGGCGAAGGGAGACTCCCTGTTTTAGCGGGGGGAGGAATTAGCACTTCACCTCCTTGGATTTTACCATTAATCCTGTGTTTCTGTTGATTAA
>PZKD01000051.1 GCA_003034855.1 archaeon SCG-AAA382B04
TAAAACTTATGCAAATTTTAAAGTTCTTGATGGTGGAAGTAAACCTACTGAACAAGAATGCACTGACGGATTAGTGGCTTTGCAGACAGCTTTTGATGATGCAAAAACTAAACAAGAAACAGATAAAACTAATGCAAATCAAAAGTTAAAGGACTTGGGATTAACTGACGATGAAATTAAAGCAATAAAAGGAATAGAATAATGGCAGAGATTCGTATAAACGCAACAGGGGGACTCAAGCTCTATGACGCTGACGACTCGCATTACGCACAGATAGTAGCGGGGACGATTACATCGAATGTTGATGCAATAACACTAGGACATAACATAGCAACATTTAATGCTGCTATAACTGCCGGAGGTATTTTAAAAACAGATGATACAACTGAGGCTACTTCCACAACTGATGGTTCACTGCAAACTGATGGTGGATTGTCTGTAGCAAAAGATACTGTTATAGGTGATGACCTTAAATTATTAAGTGATGCATCAGTATTATCGTTTGGTGCTAATTCAGAAATAACATTAACTCACGTACACGACACAGGATTATTATTACAAGACAGTGGAGGTACACCTACATTACAATTACACGATTCTAATGAATCTATTGCATCAGATGGGTCTAAAGTAATTATTACATCCGGTGGAACAGCATTTAGTTTACCAACTTCTGATGGTTCAAATGGTCAAGCATTAATAACAAATGGAAGTGCAGTATTATCATTTGGTTCTGCGGGAGCATCTACTATAGGGGCATTAGATGATGTTTCAATGGATATTACAAATTTTACAGATGGTTTACTTATTCAATCAAATTCTAATGGTAGTGCACCTACAACAGGAACTTTAAGTGGTGCTAATTATAATGTCGGAATAGGTAAAGATGTATTTAAAGCATTAACTTCTGGTGATGATAATGTTGCTATTGGAACAAACGCAGGACAGGCGTTAACTTCAGGTAGTGACAACCTTTTTGTTGGTAGAGATTGTGGCTATAATATAACCACTGGTGAAAAAAATCTTTGCATTGGTGCAACGAGCATGGGTAATAATGATGCCGAGAGCCACAACATGGCTATGGGATTTGGTACCTTAAATGGCTCAATAAATGGAGGAGAATACAATATTTGTATAGGAAACTATGCGGGAGACGCAGTAACATCAGGTGATAAAAATATTTGCCTAGGGCATCAAGCAGGGACAGATATGACAACAGGCGAACAAATGACTTGCTTAGGATTCCAAGCAGGTGCCAGTATTACCACAGGAACAGGTAATACTATTATTGGGGGTACTTCAGCAGCAGCATTACAGGATGGTAATAATAACACCATTATTGGAGTTTCTGTTAATGTGAGTGCATCGGATAGTACAAATAGAATTGCATTAGGACAAGGTTTTTCTGTAGGTGGCGATTATGACTTTAGTTTTGGTTCAGCAAGTAATGTTGTAACAAATGATTTTAATGCTGACGCTGATTGGTCAAGAAGCTCTGATGAAAGGTTAAAAAGAAATATTGAAGATTCAACACTTGGATTGGATTTCATTAATGACTTACGACCAGTTAAATTTCAATGGAAACCTTCCTACGAAGTTCCAAAGGAATTAACAACAGAATATAACGAAGAAAATAAAAAAGATTTAGATTATATATCCCATGGATTTATTGCACAGGAAGTAAAGGAAGCGATAGATAAGCATGGGGATAACACTTTTGGTGGATGGCACTTGGATAAGACAGACAATGAGACACAACGTGTTAAAAAGAATATGTTTGTTATGCCATTAATCAGAGCCGTACAGGAATTATCAGCAGAAGTAAAAGAATTAAAAGCAAAATTGGAGGATAAATAATGGCATATAGTGATGATGCAACAAAAGAATGGGTAAGTGGACCGGATGCTAAAACCATTTGTTTTCTGTCCGGTAACATTACTTTTAATTCACCAAACTTTTCAGCAGAGCGAACATTATAGTCCATTACTTGTGGTATATAAACTGTCATTATTATTTCTTGATTTGTATTATAACATATGATATAATTAAAAGCAAGAATAAAGAAATATAAAATGTATAAATTTAAAACTGAGCCATACGAGCATCAAAAAGATGCATTAAAAAGGTGCTGGAATAAAGAATCATTTGCCGTATTCGCAGAGATGGGAACTGGTAAAACTAAAATAGCATTGGATAATGCATGCATTTTATATAACCAAGGAAAAATTGATAGACTACTAGTTATCGCTCCGAAAGGAACATATATGAACTGGGTAGATCAGGAAATACCCATACATGTTCCGGATTATGTGGAAAAAGAAGTCTTGGCGTGGAAGCCATCAAACAGCGAGAAATATAAAGCGCAATTAAGACACTTTAGGATGAATGACTATAAATTAAAAATATTTGTCATGAATGTTGAAGCATTATCGACAATTAAAGGGTTAAAACAAGCTGCCTTATTTTTAATTGGAAGATCAATGATGATTGTTGATGAAAGCACAACTATCAAGAACCCTAAGGCAAAAAGAACTAAGAATATTTTATCATTATCCAGAGAGGCTAAATACAGAAGAATATTGACAGGATCTCCAGTAACACAGTCACCCATGGATTTATGGGCGCAGATGGACTTCCTTGATCCTGAAATATTAGGCCAACAAAGTTATTATGCATTTAGAACACGCTATGCTGTTGTTATTACAGCGAATGCCGCAGGTGGAACACATAAGTACCAGAAAATTGTCAAGTTCAAGAATTTGTCACAGTTGGGAAAATTAGTATCTCCTCATTCATACCGTATATTGAAGAAAGACTGCCTTGACCTACCAGATAAGGTATACACCAAAAGAGAGGTGGAATTAACTGATGAACAGCAAGTAGCATATAAAGATATGAAGGCAAACGCTATGGCTGTACTAAAAGGACAATCTGCAACCGCTCTGAATGTGCTCACACAGCTAATTAGATTACATCAAATTACGTGTGGGCATATGAAGACTGATGGAGGTGAAATAATTAATCTTAAAAATTCACGCCTTAATGAATTAATGCAAGTTTTGGGAGAGACCACAGGAAAAGTGATCATATGGGCCAACTACATTCACGATATTTTGAATATTGAAAAAGCTATAAAAGATGAGTATGGGCCTACCTCTTATTGTACATACTATGGAGCAACAAAATCAGAAGATAGGCAAAAATGCATATATGATTTTCAAAATAAAATTAACGATTGCCGTTTCTTCATAGGAAACACACAAACTGGTGGATACGGAATTACGCTGACGGCCGCCAGCACGGTGATTTATTATTCAAATAATTATGATCTGGAGAAAAGAATACAATCAGAAGATCGTGCCCACCGAATAGGACAGAAAAATAAAGTATTATATATTGATATGGTTGCAAAAGGGACTGTAGATGAAAAAATCATTAAGTCCCTTCGCAATAAAGTTAACATCGCTAAAGAAATTAGCGGTGAAGAACTTTCTACTTGGATTTAATTTTTATTTGTTTTGGTTTTTCAGCCTCAGGGATATCCCTGTGGTAAGAAATCTTCAGTAACCCATCTTTCAATTCAGCATTATCAACTACAATGTGTTTATGTAGTTGAAATTTTTTGGTGAAACTTCTATCAGAAATCCCCTTATGCCAAAAATCACCTGAATTTTTCTCCTCTTTACATCCGTGGATGCTTAGAGTATTTTCCTTTACCTCAACTTTCAGATCTCTCTCAGCGAACCCCGCAACAGCGAATTCAATGACACCTTTGTCATCTTCTTCTTTTATATTGTATGGTGGATAGGTTGATACTCTTCTGAAACCTTCAAAAAAGTCATTGTGAAAACCAAGAAAATGGTTACGTATTAGCTCTAATTCGTTCATAATTACCTCCTATTAAAGCAAGATTTAGTAGGACCCATTATGGCATCCTATGTATATTATATAATACTTTTATTGTATAAGTCAAGCTTCTTCATGAAGGAATCCAAAGCCCTAGTGAAATTTTCACCAGTCAGTTCAAATCGTTGAAATATGAAATCTCGTGAGCACATAAGAATCACTCCTTGGTCAATTTCTGTGTCAAATAGGTGATTGTGCGCATGTGCGTATGCAGCCAGCTGCATTAGATAGTCTTGTACCCACTCTCTCTTCTTTGGCTTATTAGTCTGCTTGAAGTCGATAATGGCAGGCCTTCCTTTGTATAGTCCAACCATGTCAGTAGTCCCAGCATACTTGCCAGGCAAATACAGATGAACTTCAGAACCCCAAACCTCGTCGATATCCTTAAGACCCTCATCTATAATGACCTGGGCCATCTTCTCCGCTTGAACGCCTATTTCCGTAAGATCCTTGTACGCATGTTTGTTCACATAATGTTCTATATATAGGTGGAGCGCCGTTCCAATTCTGGCGGAATCGGCTATGATTTTTTCGGCCGTTTTCTCCCCCACGCGCTTTCGCCATCTATCCAATCCACTCTTGTCTTTTGTCTTTGATAATACCGTAGTGACAGAGGGTAGGCTTTCTCCGTCCGGTGTGAGATATAACCTGACTGCGCCATCCTGTCTTTTTAAATCTGCGTAATTATATTTCTGTACTAATTGCACGGCGCATTATATCATAAGTGAAGCTAATCCGCCAGTGTTAAATTTTTTCTTAGGAAATGGAAGTATCTTAGCTTGTTCTTGCAGTGCTTGTTGTCTTCTTTGCTTAGCTACAGCAAGTAAGTATTTTTCATGGTCCGTCAACTGACGCAAAGTGAAATTTGTTCTTGCCATATCACTAATTGAATCCTGTATCATTCTATCCATAAATCCCGCTGACCACGGTGTATTGCCCCCAGTTTCCTGATACCATTCATCCATTATCTTTCTTTTCTCAGGATTAAGTCTCATCCAGTTAGCAAGGTCTGAAAACATCTTAGGATTTTTAACCTTATGCCTTACATAGTTCATGAAAGTTCCTGGGTGAGGATTTAAGAAACTAGATGACCTATTTAGAATCTGCTCAGCAGCTCCTAGTCTGGATGCTTCTGAATATCCTCCACGGTTGCCTTGTCTTCCACCCTCGTACCACCAAGGTGGGGCACCCTCATTCTTAACAGCCCTTGTTAATCTATGCTCAGGATACTTACGCATGACCTCCATGACACGCTTCATGGCCGGTCTTCCGTGCAGTGATTTTATTAATGAAAGTATGCCGTACATTCTCCCCCCAAGCGGCTACCTATCATTCATTTTGTCAAGTTTTTTATTAATATTCTTGACTTCTGTTTCTATCACTGCAATTCGCGATTCCATTTTAGTAAATAAAATTATTGCAT
The DNA here is from genome assembly GCA_003034855.1 of archaeon SCG-AAA382B04. Classification (GTDB taxonomy): domain Archaea; phylum Halobacteriota; class Methanonatronarchaeia; order Methanonatronarchaeales; family Methanonatronarchaeaceae; genus PZKD01. The sequence goes on from PZKD01000051.1 coordinate 5,330, forward strand.
TTTCCAAACGATCAACGTCTTTTTCCATTGCACTAATTCTTTGCGATGTCATACCCCATGTAGCTCCCATCGCAATTAATATTCCTCCTGCCCAAATTATGTCTTTAATACTCATCACCAGTTAGTCCCCCAATTAATTCCTAAATTATAACTTTCATCATCCACATCATACAAACCACCAATATTTAAATTTCCTCCCCAAAGATCCCTGTTATACTCATATCCTAATCTTTGATCATTCCAATCAACTTCAGGTAAGAAAGGGTCTACTTGGTTATAGATACTCTGAATTCTATTAACTGCAGGATTGTCAGCTAATGCCAACATAATTCCTGCGTTATCGAGTTGATTTGCTTTGACGTTCCAGAAGGAACCTTCGCCTCCATCAAGATTACCTCTGTGCCAAGGAGGTAAGGCTGGATTTTTTGGTATTATTCTCCCTTCTCCTGGTCCAGGTGGCATTCTCCATGGTATATTCATATTAGCCCTTTCTATATTTCCAATCCCTGGTCCACCACCTACTCTTATGTCAGGACCAATGTAATTTCTCCAGTTTATGCCTTCAACATTCCCACCGGCAGCTGGATATAATGCTTGTTTTGCTGCGCGCGGAGGCTGATTTGATCTTGAAATGTACTGCTCTCTAGGACTCCAATTCTGTGCAGCTTGTCGTGTTTCTTCAAATGGATTTCTTTCCGGCATTATAATACTCCTAATATTCCTTTGTTCTGTGCTTTGGTAAACGGATTGTCGTTGATTCCTTTTTGAGGATCAACGTATTTCCCCTGATTATTCATCACAGGATTCAATTCCATTAGCCCACCTCCAGCGGCGTACTGTGTTCCGCCACCATACTGTGCGGCGAGTGCCGCGTCCGTATCACCTGCATATAGTGCCTGTGCGGCACCAGGATTCATTGTCTGACTGTTCATTATTGATGACCCAGCTTGTGATGTATCATATGCACCTGCCGCTTCATCCGCATACGGTGCGTCAACACCTTCAGGTGCAGGTAGTATTTTATTTCTTTGCTGGAATAGATTTGGCGAATTAGGAAATGGTCCAATTCCTTCATCAATTATTTTTGCCCCACCTTTTTTTATATCTCCAAAAGTTGGAATGTTCTGCACGATCGCATCTTTAACTCTGCTGGCAGTGCTTGAAGCACCTTGTATTCTCTTTCCTGACTGGTCAAACATTCTTTGTTTCGTCTCCATTTCCTTTAGGTCCGCGTCAAACGCCATGAACTCTTCGGGGAACATGCGAACAAACCTGTTCCAGTTCACAAGTCTGATCGTCTCCGGCAAGTTTGCATCAAGAGCATTCCTGAACACTTTCATCGCAACAGGCCTTGTTAAAACTTTACCTCCATAATTTGCAAGAAAGGTCAGTGCGATCGTAGGTATGGCTCCAATGCTGGCAACTGCAGCCCCACCGAGTGCCTGTGTAGGCGAAAGCGCTTTCAGTGATCCCGCAACACCTGCCATGACTCCACGACGCATCATGTATTTGGATGTTGATGGAACGCCTTGCTTGTACAGTGTTTCCAGGATGGTTGTTAGATCTTCAAACTCTTTCATTGTAGGAAGCTGAACTTCCTTGGCCCTTAGCAGTCCTTCAGGAACTTCTTCTCCAATAATTTCTCTAAGGCCTTGATTTCTTCCTGCCGCGTATAACTCATCATCAAACTCTGACCATTTTCCAGTCTTAGGATCGAATATGTCAAGCTTTCTAACTTTTGGTCCGGGCAATGCTTCACGCATGAATGTTCTAAGTGGAGATCCTGCCTCTCCTAATCCAAGTGCGCCTCTGAATACAGAACTGTCAAACACCATCATTCCTTCTTTTTCACTGAGTGATTTATGAAATGCATTTCTTATGTATGTGCCAACACCATTATGATAAGCACGGTCACCCACAATTCTTCTAATCGCAGCTAATTCTTCGTAAGCTCTTTTTGGGCTTTCTTTTGCCGCCTTAACGGCAACTTCAAATAAACCCTGTCCTGCACGTGTTGAATTATTATCAATTACTATTTTAAATCCTCGTTGATTAACTTTAATGGCTGACTGTCCAACATCAGTTCCCCATAACAGCAATCCCTTGCTTACAAAATCATCATAATCTTGAAATGCCTTTGCCACTCCAGGATATCCCATGTGTGCAACAGACCCAACGTCCGCATCCCACGCCTTGAACAGTCTTGTTATGTCATCCGCGTATGTGGTATTGGCTAAAGTTGCATCTTGTAATGGCTTGAGTAGATCATCCATCTGTTCACGGAGACCTTTCATTTGGAATACATCACGCATCGTATGCGTTCTGCCTTCGCCAACAGGTTTCAGTATTTGATTTTCTAAAAATTTAATCAGTCTGCTACCTACTTCCTGAGGAATAAATTCTACTGTATCGTCTCCTCTTCTAGCTGCGTCCGCTGCTACTTGAAGCTTTTGCTGGTATTCTCTAAGTGTTTGCTTTGCAACACTCACCAGATTTTCATCAGAAAATCCCTTGCCCATTCCTTCCGCCGCATTAGTAAACTCTTTTTCCAAGTGCTTGGCATGTGCCCTGAATCCCCTTGCATTCGCTGATGCAAGTACAGCCCAGTCCTTCCCCATATCTACCATGCTGGCGTAAGGTGCGAATGATCCAATCATGTTGTCCATTACCCCTTTAAGATAAAATTCACTTTGGTTAAACATGTTCTGCCTAATTCCAGATCCTAAAAGAGGAGTAGGAGAGAAAGTTGAAGCGACACCTTTGGCAAACGCTCCACCAACCATTGTTCTCGCCAGCATCGTTCCTTGCATCTCTATTGGATCAGGCCACCACTCATTGGACCCTTTCTTTATCGGTCCAGGTCCACCAAGCCAGTTAAATGCTTTTGAATTGGATAGACGCCACAATAACTTTCCAAGCTTTGGAATTCCAAGTGGGTTGGCGAACACTAACTCTTCCGTAGGCGCTTTATATGGTCCTGTTTTTGGAGCCCATCTTTCAATAAGATTTTGTTCTGCATCAAGTAATTCTCTTGAGGTCATGACATCCGCCTTGGCTTTTACTCCAGTAGGCTTGCCCTTGAACATTCCCATTGGAACAGCACCGAAAGTTTTTCTCACCGCATAATACGCAGGACGTGCCCCAAAGAACATTGATCCTATCATCGCATCCCATTTGAAAGCATTAAGCGCACTCTCCACCCTTGCTTTCTGATCCGGCCTGTTAATTCCTTCACCACCAAAAGTCCATGACTCCGGTGCAATCTCTGCTAGCATTGAATCCATCAATCCTGCACGAATGTTTGGATCATCTCTCCATTTCTTCGCCTGTCCTGCACGGTTCATGATATCAAGTACTCCCTCATATCCATAATCCGCCGCAGCC
>PZKD01000059.1 GCA_003034855.1 archaeon SCG-AAA382B04
TATGCTATAAGAATGAGAAGGATATATAAACAAAAAGATTAGTATTTAGTTTCTTCTTGAATGTGTAAAATTTAATATAAGGTGCTCTAGTGGGATTTTGATCAGAGATTTGCCCGTAAATTTTTGTGGTAAAATAATTTAAGTAGTTCTTATTTATTCAGATGATTATATTTCTACGGGATTCCCTATTAATCTCTATTTTTTGTTTTAGGTTGGAGATTTGGAGTATATTAGTTTTTTTATAGAAATTTTAATTTGAGGTGGATAAAGAACCCTAATGTTTTTTGTGTTTGTATGGACATGTATATATTACAATGCCTAAAGTTTCTATTAGAGTTTCAGAGGATCTGAAGAAAAGGATGGAGGAACATAGTGAGATAAATTGGAGTGAAATAGCACGTAATTCTTTCGAGGAAAGGCTTAATAAGATAGATTTAGCTGATAAAATTGCTTCTAAAAGTGATTTAACGAAAGAAGATGTACAAGAGTTGAGTAAAAAAATTAAAGAGGGAATAGCGGAGAGACATGAACTTTGAAGCTAGTTATAGATACAAATATTTTGATGTCCTCTTTAATGAAAGAAGGGAAAACTAGAGAAATCATATTGGGAGGAGAGCATGATTTGTTGTCTCCTGATTTTCTTAGGAGGGAGATTAAGAAACATGAAGATCTTATTTTGGATAAATCAAATTTAAGTCAGGATGAATTTGAAATTTTACTCACTCTTTTATTAGAGGAGATAGAAGTGGTTCATGTTGACGATTATGAGGATAAACTTAGTGAGGTAAGGAAGTGCTTTGCCAGATTCAAAGGATGCTCCCTTTCTTGCTTTAGGAATCGAAGAGGATTGTTCAATTTGGAGCGATGATAAAGACTTTAATGAGCAGAGTATGGTAAATGTGTATTCTACTAAGGATTTAATAAAAAAACTTGATTAAGAAAAATATGGCCAACATCGCTAGATTAATAGTATTTTTACGTGCAAATCTCGTGTTCAAATTGTTTTTAAATTGTTTCTCTATTTTGTGGATGAAGAATTTGTTAATATTATGCTCCAACGGGATTTAGATTCGAGATTTGCACGTAAATCTCCTTTTTGGTGTTTTTATGCTGGGGCATTTTTGCCTATGTTTGGTTCGAGGCTGGTGGAGATTTTTGCTAGGGTTGAGAGGGTTTTGTCTGTTCCTTCGAGCTTTGACTCTATGTCTTGGTAGAAGGCGTTTTCCTGCATGAATGCTTCGAAGTTGTTGTATTTGCCTTTTATGTCCCAGTCTATTTTTTTATTATATCGAAGCTTGGGACTCTTGCATACTTAGGGTCATCCGTTGTTCCGTATATGACGAAGTTTTCTTCCGGGTATCCTTGGAGCCTCATCGTGGCCTTTACCTGGTCCAAAAGCCTTTCAAAGTCGTTGAAGTTATATCCCCTGAGCTTTTCTGCGAGATCTGTGAGGCATAATTATTAAATTGTTAATTAGGAATTCTCTATTCACTTTCGTTAATTCAGAAGAAAACCTACGAAATAGATGTTAACGGATTTAATGAAGAATTTCGATTTCTCTTTTTAATAAAAAAATAAAAAAGAAAAATTAATACTCTCAAGTTGATAATATTGTAGGTAATGGGAAGTAAGAGAGGTAAGTGGCGGATTTTCTTTGATATAATGGATGTCTTGGTCAAGGAAGAGGAAATTAAAAGGACTAGGTTAATGCAGAGATCAACCCTGGACTGGAACAGCTTCAAGAAATACTTTGATTTTTTATTAGAAAATGATTTAGTGGTAACTAAAGATGGAACTGAAAACGTTTATAAGTTAAGTGAAGAAGGAAAAAATGTATATCAGAATCTAAGAGAAGTTAAAAAAGTTTTTGAAGTCAAATAGGAACGTGAACTAATAAATAAAAATTAATATTTATTTAAATCTAGGATTTTTTTACCTAACTTAGTTAGTTTTATTTCCTCTTTTTCATTGAGTTTGATGACTTTGATTTCTAGGAGAGCATCAAATATTTTATTTGTTTCGGCTTTTCCTAGTTTATGGTTTTTCAATACTTTTTTTACTATCTTGGTTTCATGCCATTCGCCATCAACTAGTGGATTCAAGACCTTGTCTATTAACTTTAAGTTCATTATTTATCTCCTTTGTACATTGCTTTTTGCTTTCTTTAGTTGGTTTTATAGATTAGGTATAAATTGATTTGTTTTAATATATAGTGATAAGGTGTTTTTATATGGTCTTAAGAAACCTTTTTAAACAATATTTTTTATAAAGATATTTATAAAGGGTTTTTATTAAATATTGATAGTTTTCTTACATTTTTATATAAAATAAAATATATTTATGTATTATAAAACTAAAAGGAGAATAATAAAATGAATAAATCAAATAAAAGAAAGTATTTAAGTATTTTATTGGCTGTTGGAGTTGTAATAGCTTTAACAGTAGTAATAACAGGGTTTGGTACACTAGCACAGTTTACCGACACACACAATGATAACTCAGACGCATCATACGCAGGGTCCGTTGACCTAAAACTAAACGGAGAAGACAAAGACGTAAAAGCATTCATAAGAGGAGAAAACCTAAAGCCTGGAGACACACATAACATAGGAACAGTTACAGTTAGCAACGACGGTTCAGTTGAAGCAACATTAATTATGAAAATAATTAACCCAATGAGCTATGAAAACGGCAGAACCAGTGCAGAAAAAGCAGCTGGAGATCCAGCAGGACAAGAATACGACCCAACATCAATTGATCAAAATGGAGGAGACGGAGAACTCTGGGACCAACTCCAAATGGAAATATACGTTGACCTCAACAAAGATGGACAACTGCAATACAATGAACGCATAAAAACATACCAATACTTAGACATGACAGACAGCTATAAATTACCCCTAAACACTAATCTCTTGAGTTCCACGAACCACGTTCCTGCAGAAACATATGACTTAGAAGAAGGTGAAGAAATAGACATAGGAATCGTAATAAAATTCATAGATGACAGCAGCTTTTGGGGAAGTCAAAGTGACCTAAAGAACAATCATGCAATGACAGATGACGCAAAATTCACAACTGTATTCGACCTGGTACAAAAATAAAATAAAGAAAACATTAATAAATTAAATAGTTTAGAGCTTAATTGCGCTCTAAACTATTTTAGAAATTTATTAAAATCAATAAAGATATAAAAATAAATTAAAAAACCAAATAAGTGGTTATAAGTCGGTAATAAAATTTAAAATTATGAATAAGTTAATAAAGAAATTTAAAAAACCCCATAAAACGTAAATTTGTTCCTTAAAGATCCTTGGTAGTACTTATTAGAGGTTTAGTGTTGAATCAAGGTTCAAAGAAAGAGAAGATAAGGGAGTTGATAATAAATGAAAAGAGAGTTAGTTGGAAATAAAGAAAAGAAGGTTATTAAAAGAATTGGTTTAGTATTTGTCTTGTCTGTGTGTTTAGTTTTGTTTTTACCGAACCTATTGCAAGTTTCTCCTGGCCTTATAGGTGCAGATAAGAGTTATACAGTGATAGGGGGGAGTATGGAGCCAACGATAAAACCAGGAGACGTTGTCTTTACAAAACAAACTGACTTAAGTGAAATAGAGGTAGGGGACATCTTAACAGTTCAGACAGAATCCAGTTTGTACACTCATCGCCTAATAGAAATAAAGGAAAACGGAGAAAAAGCTTTATTACAGCTAAAAGGTGACGGAAACGAAGCTAAGGACCCCTGGTTGGTGGAGGAAAAAGACATAATTGGAAAAGCTTCCCTGGTTCTGCCACTAGGATTCTTTAACACACCAATAGGTTACTTGACAATCATAGTTTTTCCCTTAATCTTTATCTTGATACATCAAATAAACAAAGCAATCTTAACTAGCAACGAAAACTCAATGAAAAACAGAAAAAACAAAAGAACAAGAAAAAACCAAAATAAGAAAAAACATGTTCTTGATGTCTTTTCAATCTCATTGATGGTCATAGTTTTGTTAGGAGCAATATTGGTTGCTTCTCCATTAGTACTCAGCACCCAATCCAAGTTCACTGACTCAACACAGACCAAAGGAAACGCAGAAGCAGGAACTTGGAAAACAAGTTCACAAATAACACTGGCATCAAACGCTACTGAAGTACCCAAGCTTTCCCACGTAACGGTCTCTGGAGAAATAAACCCAAATCCTGGAGAAGTACCCGTTAAGATAAAGGCTTATTTAAGGCTCGCTAACTTCAGCAACTCCAATCAACTACCCTTGATAGAGGAACACACAGTATACACAAACAACAATGGTTACTTTAGCAAGGAACTATGGATAAAGAACTCCCTAGTGGTGGAAGCAAGTTGGGAGGGAAAACCAACTCTAGATGCTTCAACATCTAGCACAGTAGAGATAGCAGTTATTCCTCCCTCAATCGAGCCACCAGTAACTCCACCACATCCCCCAGCACCCTATGAAGCCTCAGGAAGTGATCTCCAATGAACCTTAGGAATTGGAAAACCTTTGCATTAGTTGCAACGATAGCTATTATCTTTGTTGGATTAGGTGTAGTCACAACTAGAGGAATTGAGACTCAAGAGATTCAGGAAGAATTGGTGCTCGCTTATGAGAAAGAACTAATAAGTAGTTACACTTCTGAGGTGGAGCCCTCAATACTTTATGAAGGCACTGTTGTCTCTGATGATAGACTTTATTTGACGCTGACTAAGCAAATAGACGTTAACTTAACTTATTCTTTCTCAACCAACCGGGAATTTAGAATAAATAATAGTTATATAACCAGAACTGTGTTGGAGAACGCAGATGAGGAATATGGTTGGGAAAAAGATATCTCAAATAATATAACACAAACCGTCAGAGAAGAAGAACAAGATAATGTAACTACACTTGAATTTGATTTTAGCTACGATATTAGGGAAATTGAAGAGGTTGTCGAGGCTATAGAAGATGACACGGGATTAAACTACCCTAAGTATGTTATTAAGACAGAGGTAGGTATAAGGACATTGAATACAACCAAGGAAGGAAGTGATGTAATTATAGATGAAGCATTATCTGAGGGAGTTGTGATTAGTTGGGAACAATGGGGGTTTAAAGATGATAAAAGAGTTGGAATCATAGAAATCACGACATCGATGTCAAGAACCCAGGAAACTATAAATAAGGAAGTAATAGTTGAGAAAAAAAATAATAAGTTCCTGAAATCCGCGATGCCATTCACTTTCTTGGTTACATTGTTTACTGGAGCCTTTGCTACAAGATGGAGATATAAGAAGGATAAGGAGGTCATTAATGCGTTATCAGAGGCTCAGAGAATCTTAAGGGATAACCATGTATTGGAATCAAAAAACATGTTCAGCGGAAAAAAACAGGAATTAAGTAATTTTAGAGACCTAAAGAATTTATCAGATGATTATTACCTAGAAATATTCCATACAAAGGATCAAAACAAAGATATTTTTTATTGTATCGATCAAAATGTAGTTTATTTCTACCAAACAAAATAAACACATCCCTAGTTTTATTTTTTCACATATTGTTTTAAATGCTTTGAATTGATTATAAACTATTAAATTTTCTTTATTAGTTATTTATTTGTTTTAAAGGAAATTTTAGGTATTAAAATTGTAGATATATGTCCAGAAAATATTTAATTACATTAATAAAATATTAATTGGGTTTTTGTTCAGTATAATTCTTTGATTTACTAGTAAATTGTTGTGATAATTTTTTTTTTTTTATCTTTGGGATCTACAAATTTTTTTTAAAATACTAGTTAAAAAAAGAAAAAAACAAGTTAAAGATTCTTCGATTAAAATTTGTAAATTTTTGAAATAGGAAAGAGAATTAAACCCTTTTTTTAAATGCTCCGACGGGGATTTGAACCCCGGTCTTCGGCTCGAAAAGCCGAAATGATTGGCCGGACTACACTATCGGAGCAATAAGCAAAAGAAACAAAATGGTTTAATTGGAATTCTTATTAATATTTATGGTTTATCTGTATGAATTATAGACATCGTCTTTGTTAAGGATTTTTTTGAACTCCTGGGTTAGTTGCTCTTGTTCCTCTTCAAAATTTCCTTTAAGGTTTTTAACCGGCTTTGGCGAAGCATTTCTTGAATGACTCATCGCACCTCTTATGTTAATACCTAAAGCATCTAAAACATTTTTGAAAAGACTAGCTGGATCTTTAAATGTTTTGTTTTTAACCAATCTTTCCGCTTTTCTCTTTCTAGACTTTTTTTTTTTATCTTATCTGGTAAGACACCAAAGATAGAATTATTTTCTTCTTCAAAATTCTTTTTTAAATCATCATCGACATTTTTTGTTAGTTTGGTTCCAACTCCTTTTTGGGTATATGGGTTTTTGTTATAACTCTTAAATTGATATAGTCCTACATCTGGATGGCCAAGGAACCAGTCATTTCCAAAATCATTATGTTTTCCTTTTCCAGCCCACCATTTGTCTTTATTATCTACCTTTTTACCTTCTTGCTTAATCTCGTTAACTATCTCTTCTAGGTCATGGATTTTCATTTTGCTTATTGTGTTTGGTGGTTTATTTAAGAAAAAACTTACTTGTTCACCACTATAATTTAGGGAATTAGAAGATAATAAGAATGAGAGCGTTTTAGACCATGAATGAGTTGAAAAAAAAGGCATTAGAATACAATGAAGGCGGAAAGATTAGCGTAGAAAGCAAAGTTAGTTTGAAGAATCAAAGGGATTTAAGTCTTGCATATACTCCTGGAGTTGCTGAACCATCAAGGAAAATTGCAGAGGATGAGGAAAGGGTTTATGATTATACCTCTAAAGGAAACACAGTTGCTGTTGTGAGTGATGGATCAGCTGTGTTAGGGTTAGGTAATATTGGTGGAGAAGCTTCTCTTCCTGTTATGGAGGGAAAGTCAGTTCTTTTTAAGCTTTTTGCGGGAATTGACGCATTTCCAATTTGCTTAGATAAACAAGAAGAGAGTCAAATAACTAAAATAACTCAATCAATAGAACCAAGTTTTGGGGGAATTAATTTAGAGGATATCACGGCTCCAAAATGCTTTAAGATAGAAGAAGAATTGAAAAAAACTATGAATATTCCGGTTTTCCATGATGACCAACATGGAACTGCAATAATTGTGTTAGGAGCTATTATTAACTCATTGAAATTATTAAATAAAAAAATTGGAGAAGTAAAAGCCATAATAAGTGGAGCAGGAGCTTCAGGAATAGCAATAGCTAAAATATTAAAAAATGCAGGGATAGGAGAATTATTACTAGTTGATAGTGAAGGAATAATCTATCCACAGAGGAAAAACAACATGAATCCATATAAAAAAGAAATAGCAAAAAAAACCAACCCAGAAAACATTCAAGGAGATTTAGAAACCGCAATGAAGGATTCAGACATATTTATTGGTGTTTCAGCACCTAACATAGTCTCCAAAGATATGGTTAAAAAGATGAAAGAAGAATCAATTGTTTTTGCCATGGCAAATCCTGAACCTGAGATTTTTCCAGACAAAGTAAAAGAAGCAGGAGCTCAAATAGTTGGCTCCGGTCGATCAGACTACCCAAACCAAGTTAATAATGTTTTAGGGTTTCCAGGAATATTCAGAGGAGCACTAGACATCAGAGCCTCCGACATAAATGAAGAAATGAAAATTGCCGCTGCAGAAGCATTAGCAGAACTAGCAAGAAAAAAAATCCCAAAAGAAGTGAAAGAAGCCTATCCTGATGAGAATCTCAACGGCTTTAATTTTGACTATGTAATCCCCAAACCACTTGATGCTAGAGTAGTTCCAGAAGTTGCTAAGGCTGTTGCCGAAGCAGGAATAAAATCAGGAGTGGCTAGGAAGAAAGTTTCTCCTAACGAAGTGAAAGAAAAAACCAAAGAGGTAGTAAGTAAGATTAATTCGTAATAAACTAAAGATTATTTTAAGTAGCTTCAATTTTAGTAATTGAATAGGGATAAATTGGGATCAGATAAAAATAATTATCTAACATTAGAAGATGTTGAGTTAAAAAATAAGAGAGTTCTCTTAAGGATAGATGTTAACTCACCAATGGACCCAGTTTCTAAAAGAATCCTAGATGACAGCAGGTTTAGGTCCCATGTAGGTACATTAAAGGCGCTTAGAAACTCAAAAACAGTTTTATTAGCACATCAAAGTAGACCAGGTAGAAAAGATTTTACAACAATGGAAAAACACGCAAGCAAGCTTTCAGAAATCCTAAATAGAGAAGTAAAATATATTGATGACATTTTTGGAAAAAGAGCTCAAAAAGAGATCAATAAAATGAATAATGGAGACATTATTTTTCTTGAGAATATTAGATTTTATTCCGAAGAAGTCTTAGAACGAGAAGATGAGAAACAGAAGGAAACCTTTTTAGTGAAAAATCTTTCTCCTTTATTTAATTATTACATAAATGATGCTTTTGCAGCTGCTCATAGACCCCATCCTTCAATAGTTGGGTTTCCTCAGACACTGCCTTCACTAGCAGGTAAGTTGATGGAAAAGGAGATTAAAACACTAGAAAGCATGATTGAAGATAATGGCAAAACATATTTCGTTTTAGGTGGTGTAAAGGTAAAAGATTCACTAAAGGTGATGGAAAATCTTTTAGAGAGAGATGAAGCTAGTAAAATATTTACAACGGGAGTTCTTTCAATATTGTTTTTGGATTCTAAGGGAATTGATATAGGAAAAAAGAACAAGGAATTTCTAGAAAACGAAATTGAATATCAAAAACAATCTAAACGAGCTATAGAATTGTTGGAAAAATACCAAGATAAGATAGAGATACCTGAAGATGTTGCGATAAACAAAGAAGGTGAAAGAGAAGATGTTTCTGTAGAAAAAATACCAGATGAGTATAGAATTGAGGATATAGGAATAGAAACAATAGTTAATTATTCAGAAAAACTAAAAGATGGTCAAAAAATTGTTATGAATGGTCCAGCAGGAGTTTTTGAAAAAGACAAGTTTTCTATTGGAACAGAAGAACTTCAAAGAACAACTACAGAGAGTGAAGCCTATTCAATTATAGGTGGGGGACATATCTGTACCGCTGCAGAGGAATGTGGCCTCAAAAATTACTTTGACCATGTAAGCACTGGAGGAGGAGCCTTAATGAACTTCTTTTCTTCAGATCAATTACCTGCTCTTCGATTATTAGAAGAATCTAAAGAGATGTATAGTTGAAAATTGGGATTGCCTCGGTAGCTCAGATTGGTGGAGCGATGGCTTCGTATCTAAGCTCTATATTTTAAAGAGAAAAAGCCATATGCCGCGGGTTCAAATCCCGCCCGAGGCTTGACCTTTTCAGTTCAAAGCCTTATCATGTATTACTTTCAACTAATCCTCCTCTGCCTGTATTACTTTCAACTAACCCTCTCCCCCCCTCTCCTATAAGTGAAAACATCTGTTAAAAAATAGAGATCACTATGTCTAAATGCCAGATCTTAGAGATCATGGAAAAGGAGGAAGAGGAAAATAAAAAAGAAAAAATCTTGTTGAAAGCAGAGAAAAAAAACTGTCCTCTTTTGGCTTTATTAAAGGAAAAATAAAATGCCAATAAAGAATTTTAAAAAAGACCATGAAAATGAAATCCAGAACATAAAAACCTCCAACGAAATAATTGAAGAAAACAAAAAAACTCTTAAAAAATTTTATAGAGATCTAAAAGTCAAAGACTACTCAGATTCCAGGATCCTCAAATTAATAAATTACACCAAACTTCTAGCAAAACAAATAAACAAACCCTTTCAGGAAACCACTAAAGAAGATATTAAAGATTTAGTGGCCTGGATCAATCAGAGAAACTTAGCTGATTCAACAAAAAGAACCTATAAAGTAATTTTAAAAGTCTTTTATAAATGGCTAAATGATGGCTCCCATCCAGAAAAAGTTGAATGGATCAAAACATCAACCAGCAAAAACAACAAACTACCAAAAGAACTCCTCAGAGAAAAAGACATAAAAAAACTATTATCTGGAGCTGAAAACCCTAGAACCAAAGCCTTAATCTCTTTATTATGGGAAACTGGAGCTAGAATAGGAGAATTAATTGATCTAAAAATCGGAGATATAGAAGATCATGAGCATGGGAAACAAATAATTATTGATGGAAAAACTGGCCAAAGAAGAATCCCCCTAATAGAATCTGTGCCTCATTTAAGGAATTGGCTCAATCTCCATCCAGAGCCAGAGCCAGAAAACCCAATATGGGTAAATGTTGGAAACACCAGGCATGGAAAAAAATCCTCATACAGAAATTTAAGAAAAAGCCTAGAAACAGCTAAAAAGAGAGCTAAATTAGAGGAAAAACCAGTTAATCCTCATCACTTCAGGCACTCCAGAGCCACTTACTTAGCAAACAAATTTACTGAAGCTCAGATGTGCCAATTCTTTGGATGGGTCCAAGGAAGTGATATGCCATCAAAATACATTCACTTATCTGGAAGAGATATTGATGAGGCCTATGCTCAATTACATGGATTAGAAGATGAAAACAAAAAAGAAAGCAATCTCACTCCTAAAACATGTCCTAGATGTAAAAACCAAAACCCCCATGACGCCAATTTATGTAGTTACTGTGGCCAAGCATTGAGCCATGAAGAATTTAGGAAATTTGAAAAAGCTAAAGAAGATCAAGAAGAGATTGATGTAGATAAACAAAAATTAATTAGCTTAATCCAGGACTATGAAGAGAATGGAAAAATCAGTAAGGAATTACTAGAAAAATTACTCTAAAAAAGTGTTTTTTAATGCTTTTCTAAAAAAAATAATTTTCTATAGGGGGAATCAACCCCCATATATTTTATTAATAAGGGAACTATGGAGCCGAGAATCACCTAATTATTATTAAAGCGATTCTGGGTACTGCCAATTACATTTTCTTTATTGGATTCTTGTTTCTTCTCAATGACTTCAATTCTTTTTTTTATCTCCTCAATATTTTCCTTAATTATTTCATTTATATAATGTTGTAAAGCTATGCTTCTCAATTTATCATCTGAGATCTCAGCAACAACCTTTTCTCCACAATTTGGGCATTTCATATTGGTTTTCATTGGATTATAAAAATCAATTTCACAATACTTAAAAACTAGATAGACCTAACCAAAACTAAAAAACTTCTCTGAAAAGTTGAATAAAAGTAACTAAAAAAAGAAAAAAATAAAAAGGAAAAGGTTATTCTGCTAGTTAATATGTTACTGTTGCTGAAGGTTGACTAATGGTTCCTCCAGATGAAGAATCAATAACTCTTACTTCTACAGTTCCATCATCTGTTAATGCATCATTGGTACCTATATTAATTGTTGCTCGTTCACCTGTTTCAAAATCAGGTCCAGGTATAGCAGCCTGTACTGTGGTACTCCCTGCATCAAAAGTATAAGTGGTATCACTTTCTTCATCATAAACTACAATCCGAGTATCATTTTCAGCTAAGGTATCACCACTTTGGTGTAAAATCGTTACTGAATCATTTGTTGTATCGTCTATTGTTATTGATGCTTGTGGTGTTGTTTTTGGTGTGCTTATTACCCCGAATACGAATCCTGCGACAGGGCAAGGTTAGTGGGTTTTGGATTCTGCTTTTTTGTTGAATTTTTCTTTGTTGATTATGTATCGTTTGTGGGTTCCTTTGGATATGGTTTCTTCTTCATCTTTTGCTACTATGGAGAATGTGAGTTTTCTGTCTTTTATTTTCTCGAGTTTTCCTTTTATCTTCACTTCTTGTCTAGGTGGTGTTGGAGCGTCGTGGCTTAGGTCTACGTGTATGCCAAGGGTCTGTTCTTTGGGCCAGTCTATGTGTGGATTAATTGCCTGTATGCATGCCCATTCGATGAGGCCAACTAGGTACCCTGTGGCTAGTACTTCAGGCATCTCCTGAAACTCCTTTGATTCTGGGTAGAGATTGGGTACCATTTTATCTTCCAAAACTCTGTATTCGAATTCGAATGTTAAGCCTTCTTCAAGCGTGTCTTTCATAACAGACCCTAATTTTTTATGGGCATAGATAAATTATTTGCCTTCTATGTGATATGGTTTTTTGTTGAGGGAAGCTTCTTTTGATTGGAGTGTTAACCAATTTTTTTATTCAAAAGAAGTAACTATATATGTCATCATCTTTTATTAAGTTTATGGGTGAATTGATATGAGGCATGGTGATATTTCCTCGTCTGAGGAAACTGTTGGTGTTGCTGTGGTTAACTATCCTCCGTTGAAGACGTATCCAGAGTTAGGGGGAGATGGTAAAGAAAAGATATTAGAAAACTGTAAGGAAATTGCTGACTATATTGAAGGTATGAAGGCCACGCATCCTGGTCTTGACTTAATCATATTTCCCGAATATAGCACAGAAGGAGTTTTGTATGATGAAGAGGAGATGATGGAGCTTTCTACGACTGTTCCTGGTGATGAAACTGAAATTTTCGCAGATGCCTGTAGAGAAAACGATGTGTGGGGTGTTTTTTCAATAACAGGAGAATTACATGAAGATCATCCGGAAAAGAACCCATATAACACTCTTATCTTAATGAATGATGAGGGAGAGATCGTTCAGAAATATCGCAAAATAATGCCCTGGTGCCCAATTGAGGGATGGACTGCAGGAGACAAAACATATGTTTCTGAGGGTCCAAAGGGATTGAAAATTAGCTTAATCATCTGTGATGACGGAAACTATCCCGAGATATGGAGAGACTGCGCCTATAAGGGAGCTGAACTCATCATTAGGTGCCAAGGCTATATGTATCCACCAAAGGAGCAACAAGTTCTAGCTGCGAGAGCTGCTGCCTGGTTTAATAATAGTTATGTAGCAGTTGCAAATATGGCAGGATACGATGGAGGATACTCCTTCTTTGGACATTCAAGCATAGTTGGATACGATGGAAGAGTCTTAGGAGAGACTGAAACAAATGAATATGAGAACCAATATGCTGAACTTTCTGTATCTGGAATAAGAGATGCAAGAAAGAACTGGCAGAGCCAAAACCATTTATATAAGCTCTTGCATAGAGGATACACTGCAGAACTTGCTGCTGGTGAAGAGGAAGGGGTTGCGGAATGTCCTTACGATTTCTATAAAGACTGGGTCAACGAACCTGAAAAAGCAAAAGAACAAATCGAAGAAGTAACTAGATCTACTCCTGGAACCGAGGAATGCCCAATCTCTGGAATTAGGAACAAAGAAGAAGGGGAGGAATAAACTCCTCCTTCTATGTTTTTTTCTTTGGTGAATTAAGATGGCGGAACCTAATATCCTTGGGCTTGGGTTGCTATATGTTGGAGCAGTCTTGTTTGTGAATGCAATTTATATTCTAGGCTACACTTCATCTAGAGATGCGGCAGTCATGAATCTCTTCACAGGTGGACTTACTTTCTTAAACGCTATCTATTTTGCCTTTGTAGGTGAAACAGCTTTTGCAGCTGCTCAAACCTTGTTGTTTTCCTTCACGTATCTCTGGGTTTTTGTTGAGTTCTGGTGGGAAAGAGAAAGCATGAGGGCTCTTGGCTGGTATTGTCTCTTTGTTGCCATATGTGCAGCGCCTACAGGGATCCTGACATTTTCATCTCTTCCCATATTAGGAATTATTTGGGAAACTTGGGCCTATCTCTGGTTTGTTTTCTTCCTCTTCATGGGCCTAGAGCTAGACATCCCCAAAGAGACCGCATATTCAACCATGGGAGTAGCATTACTAACATGGGCCTATGCATACTACATACTAGCCTTCTCTGGAACCCCAATATAAACAAAACCTCCATCCCCAATTTTTCTCTTTTTTTAATTAGGCATAAATTTGGATGATGAAACACTAATCGAATAAAAAACCATTTTCTTAATGATAAGTTGAATCTGATCAAGTACTATTAAGTATGGTTTTTAGTTTGTCTCAGAACCCCTGTTTTGACCTAATAGTCGTGAGGTAATACGGGAATAAACTATTTCTCTATCTTTAGGTGAGGTTATTTAATTAACCTAACCATTAAGAATTGCCATAGCCTAAATGAAAAATTAAGCAGTGCTTAATTATGTCTTATATGTAATTAGTATATTAATACTAATAGCAAAGTAGCTGAAAGATGTATATAAAAGAGAAGAACAGAAACATATAAAGGAGTTGTTATGGTAGAAAATTGAAAAAAGCCCATATAATGGAAAACCATGGATTTTTGGAAAACCATGGATTTTTGGATTCATCAAAACCTAGAAATTTTAGTAATCTCAAATCCTCATAAACTTTGGAAATTTTGTTATTAGAATTATTTAGATAGAAAGTTCAAGCAGGTAAATCTGAGAAAAAATGTCAGAAGAATCAGAGATTGAGGGGGAAGCAAAGGATCTTGGCAGAGAACTAAGTTTCTTTGAAAAGTATCTCTCGATTTGGGTAGCCTTATGTATCTTAGTAGGAGTTGCTTTAGGTAGATTTATTCCTATTATTCCAAATACTCTAGGTGAATTTGAGTATGCTCATGTGAATATACCGATAGCAATTTTGATATGGTTCATGATTTATCCAGGAATGGCTGAAATAGATTTTAAAAGTATATTAGGTGTAAAGGAAAAACCTAAGGGCCTAATAGTTACTTGGGGATCTAATTGGTTGATTAAGCCATTTATAATGTATGCTTTATTTTCTTTTTTTATGACAGTTATATTTAAAGGTCTTATAACTCCAGAACTTCAGACACAATATATAGCCGGAGCTGTACTTTTAGGAAGCGCTCCTTGTACTGCAATGGTTTTTGTATGGAGTTATTTATCAGATGGTGACCCAGCTTACACGCTGGTCCAAGTTGCTACGAATGACATTATATTGCTTTTTGCTTATGTACCATTAGTTACTCTTTTACTTGGAATAGGCGGCATCTCAGTTCCGTATGAAACCTTGATTCTTTCCGTAATGTTATATGTAGGGATTCCGCTAGCAACTGGTTATCTGTCCAGAGTATACTTAATCAGAAAAAAAGGAAAGGAATGGTTCGAAAATGTTTTCCTTGAAAAAATTGGGAAATTCACTATTTTAGGGCTATTGTTTACATTAATCCTCTTATTTTCGTTCCAAGGAGATATTATAATTAATAATCCTCTCCATATTCTATTGATAGCAATTCCTCTGACGATTTTCACATTCACTATATTTTCAATTGCATACAGCTGGGCTTATCTTTGGGGTATAGAACATGAAGTAGCTGCTCCGGCAGCAGAAATTGGAGCCAGCAATTTCTTTGAATTAGCAGTAGCAGTTGCAATATCCGTCTTTGGGGTTTCATCAGGAGCGGCATTGGCTACAGTAGTAGGTGTTTTAGTAGAAGTTCCAGTAATGCTTTCATTAGTATGGATAGCAAACAGAACGAGAAAATATTTCTAATTTAAATCCTAAGGTAAAACTAGAAATGAAAAAAGAAAGAGATAATGAATATCAAACCTATACCATAGTATATAAAAAAGGAACAAGCCAAGAATATCAAATAAGAGTAAAATAAAAATCTATTTCAATTAACTAA
Organism: archaeon SCG-AAA382B04; assembly: GCA_003034855.1. Lineage (GTDB taxonomy): Archaea > Halobacteriota > Methanonatronarchaeia > Methanonatronarchaeales > Methanonatronarchaeaceae > PZKD01. The sequence goes on from PZKD01000059.1 coordinate 15,520, forward strand.
CCTTTTTTTATTTATTTAATACCATAACCAAGCCTTCATCGCCACATCAACCGGGATCTTCTTATTGATTTTATTAGAGCAACAGAAACAACTCAAAAAACAACAAAGAGAACTAAAAAAACTCAGAGAGAAAGTAATCGATGAATAATTATCCTATATTTTCTTTTTCCTGCAGATACTCAAAGAATTCATTAGCGTATTTTAGCCCACATGTTTGGAATTAAACAATATTTAAGGCAGAGAACCCTCATGGCAAGCTGTGGGGTTTTTTGCCTTACTCTACTATAAACCCTCATAATTGTCATGTTTTTCCTTTTAATGAAGAGAGAGGGGTCCGAAAGGATAGAGAGGCTAGAGTTTGTTCCGAAGTTAGAAGGCTTTATAGTTTGAATGGATCCAAAGGATAGTTAGACAGGAAGCTATTACTTTCACTTACCTCACTCCCTGTTTTAGGTTTATAAGTTTTGGAGTATTAATTAAGTAGTCCAATGAAATCTATCTACAAATGTGAATACTGTAAGAAGGAGCAAATAGTGGAGGCGAAGAAAGAGGAAAAGAGGGAGCTCATAAAGAATAGCTCTAATTTAGAGTTGATTTATAAAGAAAAACCCAAGGACCTGAAATTCAGTGGCTACAAGATAAAGGAATATTTTCACCAATTAACTCAGGACCTAAAAACTAGGTTCGATGACACAGTTATCTCTAAAAAGGATCTTGAAAAATATTTTGAAGAGATGGAGTTTGGGACAAAAGCAATTATCGCTTACCAAGAATGGATTCGAGCAAATGGAGGAGTAGTTAAAGAAAAAGAAATTATGTTGCCAAACTAATTTTTTTAGCCACAAAAAACCAGGATACACACCCTAGGTTCAAGCGTCCCGCCCGAGGCTTTGAAAAAAACATTCCAAGTAGAATTTTATTCCTAGTGTTTTTTAGCTAAAAAACAAGAGTTCTTATAACAAAGCCCATATAGATATTGATAACTAGAGATTGAGAAACTAGAAAACTACAACAAAAAAGGTATTAGCTACCAAATAAAGGTGATGGAGGCTGTGGATTGAGTTGAGAACTAAGTATTTTTTGACTCTTGTTTTGGTTTTGGTAGTGGTTTTGGGTTTCTGTGGTTGTGTTGGCTCAAACAGGATTAGAGGTGACATCACGTATGTAGGTGTTGCCATGTGAGGTTAATAGTGATTGTCCTGATTTTGCCGTTTTAAAGGTGGATGATTATTATAGCATACAACTGGTAAATAATATTAATTAAAAATTTTTCATCTGTGTTTGTTTTTTTAAGGGGTTAGAGTTAGTGTGGTATTAAAAAATTAGGAAAAGAAGTAGGAGTTATAATAGTTTTCTCTTTTTTTCTTCGAATTCTTCTTTAGTTATTTCTCCTTCAGCATACTTTTCTCTGAGTATTTTTAGAGCTCTGTCTCCTGTTGTCTCTTTTTCTTCTTTCCCCATGAATGCTAAGAACATAACGATTATTAAGAGAGGTATTAGAATCCACCAGATCCATATTCCTCCACCCATCATTGTTCCATCCATCATCATTCCCCCGGATGTTCCGTAGTTTACAGCTCCTCCTAAAATAGCTCCAATTATTAAACCTACAACCACATACAATAAGATCCTTAATTCTTTTTCCATACTCATTAACCTCCATTATGGGTTTTTTAAATAACTTACCAGATCATTAAGATCTTCTTGACTCATCTGCCACCTCGGCATGCAGCTGGATAATTCCTCTCCATCAGGTTCCACCCCCTCAGTTATTACAGTCTTTACATCGCTTTCACTCATCCCATGTTCTGTGAGGTGTTGCCAAGTAATGCTAGGAGTTTCTTTACTGCACATCATGGGAGTGAAACCACCTTCTCTATCTCTTCCATGACAATCAACACAACTTCCACCATGAACACTTAACCACCTAGGACCTCCAATAAAGGGAATTCTTTCCCCTGTTTCACTCACACCTGTAAAGTATATTCTCTCGCCATTGGAAGTGAAATTTTCGGGACCCTGACAGCAACCAGGTGGATAATACCTTCCATCACCATATCCAAAGTCTAAACTATATCCCGAACCCAATGAGACAATTAACAAGAAACCAAGGAATACCCCTAAAACTATGTAGATCAATTCTCTATGGCTTTTCATCTTAATTAAATATATAAAAAAAACAATTAATACCTTTTGCCCACAAAAATAACCAATTTTTTTGTTTGTTTGGTTCTGGATATTTATTTTATCTTTAATGGTTGAGAAAACCCCTTCCAAGATCTTTGATTTTGGTAGGGGAGGAAGTCACAAGTAATACTCACATATATTGTTAACCATCTTTAGAATAAAAATAGAAAATTTACGTAGCTGATTTCGTGTTTTTTTGATGCTCGAGATTAATATCTTTGATTGAACAAAATTATGTAACAAGCACAAGATAATAACGATTATAGATAAAAAAAGTTAAGGATAATATTTATAAGCAAATAAAAACAAGTATATATTATGAAAGAAATATTGAGGAAAAACGAAAGTGTTAAGAGATGGTTAAATAGTAAGAGTTCTAATACAAAAAGATCTTATCTAACTGGACTAGCTGAGTTTTGTGAATTTCACGATATACAAAACCCAGAGGAAATCGTGGAGGAGGTCTTAACTAAACTCGATAGCAAGGAACTATTTTCCGATTCCCCCAACAAAAAAATCGATGAATGGGCTGAATCACTTTACGAAGGAAACTCTGATCCAACAGTAAGACAAAGAACTCGTGCTGTTTTATCCTACATAAATTACTACCTAAAAAAGAACGAAGGCAAAAAAATTTCTTACACCTGGAAAGATAGAGATGAAAGCATAACACAATCAAGAATTTTAAAACCAAGAGAAGCTAGAAAACTCATTGATAATTTAAAGAATCTTAGAGACAAAACAATAGTTTCATTAGCCTATCAATCAGGTCTTGGAATAGGAGACATAGTGAATCTAAAAAAGAAATATCTTGAATTTGTAGATGATAATCGAATACAGATAACAAAGAAGAGAAAGAAGAGTAAACAGAAACATTACACGTTTGCGGGTAAGTACACGAGGGAGTATCTTGAAAAGTGGTTGAAGAAGAGAAAGGAAATAGGTAAATACGAACCTGACTCACATGTTTTCGTTTACACATCCTCGGGAAAAACAATAGATGGGGATGCCCGAATAAATCATAGAATTAGAGAGACATGTCTGCGTATAGACCTGTTAACTAAGGAAGAAATAGAAGAAAACAACGGCATATCTCCAATAACTATGCATTCTCTAAGAAAGAGTTTTTCAGCTAGGCTCAAAGCAGAAGGAGTATTCGAACATGAAGATGTGGAGTTTATGATGGGGCACTCATTGGATTACAGAGGAACTTATGAGGTTTACAGCGAAAGAATAGAAGAGATGAGGGAGAAGTATAAGAAATCAAGTGCTTTAGCCCTATACCAAAAAGGAGTGAATAAAGAGGAACTAAAAGAATACAAACAAAAAGTCGATGAACTTGAAAAGAAAGTTAAAGAAAAGGACAGGAAGCTGGAGAGGCTCCTTAAATCCATAGAAAAAATAAACCAGCCATCGATTCCCGAAAAGTATTTGGGTGAACCCAAAGAAGAGGGAGGCAGACCAATCAAAGACGAATATTTCAAAGACATCGATGAGGAAGAAGCTGAGATATCCGACTCAATTATGGATGCACAAGTAGAAGCCGAAGAGGTCGAAGGATCAAACGAAAAGGAAGAAACAAAAGTCAAGGAAAACAAAGAATTATTTGAAGTTATTAAGAACCTCCAAAAGAGAGTAAATCAGTTAGAAGAACAATAGATAGAGAAAAGGAAATGAAGGAAGAAATTGAATAAACATATAGTTAGATAAATAAAAATATATATTTGCATTGCATAACATAACATGATTAGATGGAACTAAAAAATGAAATAGAAGAAATAATCCTACATCAAAACCTTAAATAGTAAAAACATATACAAGTGTTGTACCCAAAATAAATAAATAGTAAAGGAAAAATAAGTAAGAAAAAAAAAGGGTGAAAATTGGTTTAGACCCTTTAACTAATTTACGTTCTATGCCCCTTAAGCCTTATTTTAAGGGGATTTTATTTGATCAAAGGGGTAAAGGGTAACCCCCCCAAAAAACCCCATTTTTTGTCAAATTAAAGTCTATGGGGTCTTAGCCTCAAAATAAGAATAAAGGAATTGGGAAATCATTCAACCAAATCAAGTGTAGAATCTTGACCTATATAGCAGAATATATAACCAAAAATAGAACAACAATAACTACTTAAGAAAAAAACATAACACTCCCATATTGATAAATCATTCAGTTATCGAAAATGAAAAGCATTATAATCTAAAACCGAGATAAATTTATTCGTGTCAACTCAAAAAACCCTAACCAAATTCAACAACCAAAACCTATTCTCAACCCATTACCTAGAGGAACTAGTAAAAGAGAGACCAGAATGGGATATCTCCAAAGAAGAGATTAAAGAAATCCAGGAAAAATTAAGGAAAAAATTCGAGAGAAGGAAAAGTCAATTTAAGGGCTATACTGAGGGCAACTTGGAGGGGGAGTGGATTGTTCCTGTTTTAGAAGAACTTGATCACTCTATTGGTCAACAACAGACCGATAGAACCGGTCAACAACCAGACTACGCCTTCTTTGAAAGCGACGATGTCAAATATAGCTTAGATCCAGGCAGTGATGAATATTACGAAAAAGCTGTTGCAGTTGGAGACGCTAAAAGATGGAACCGAGACCTAGACAAAAAAAGAAGTGATGGCAAAGTCTTCGACAAAACTAACCCAAGCTATCAAATCGATTACTACATGCGAGAAACCAATACAGACTGGGGCATTCTAACCAATGGAAAGAAATGGCGGCTCTATTACACTGGAGGAAGACTTGACCGATACTACGAAGTCGACCTAATAGACCTACTATACGAAGATCCAGAAACTTTCAAATACTTCTATGTATTCTTCAGAAGAAAAGCATTCGAAGAAGACCAAGATGGAGATAATGTTTTAGACAAATTCTATGAAGGAAGCACACTCTATTCTAAAGAACTTGGAGAAGAATTAGAGGAAAATATATATGAGGCAATTAGATTATTAGCTCAGGGATTCCTGGAACACGATGAAAACAACCTAGAACCAGATCAAGAAACCATTAAAGAGATCTATGACAATTCTTTGATTTACCTATATAGAATTATCTTTATTCTCTATGCGGAAAGCAGAGGCTTAATCGATACAGAATCAAAGATATACAGAGGAGATTACGGATTAATTACGCTAAAGCAAGATATATCTGATAAAATAGGAACAAGTGAATTCAAGGCCTGGCGGGACAAGATATGGAAAAGACTCCATCGATTATTTGAACTCATTGACGAAGGAAGTGAAGAAGAGGGAATTCCTAGGGATGAGTTGTTTATTCCACCTTATAACGGTGGACTTTTTGACCAAGAAAAACATCAGTTTTTGAATGAAAATAAGGTAGCTGATTCTTATCTAGCAAAAGTAATTGACTTGTTATGTAGGTCTGAGAGTAAAAAAGAAGGTGATAGAGTTTTTGTTGATTACTCTTCTCTAGAGGTTCGTCACCTTGGTGGTATATATGAGGAATTGCTTGAGCATGAATTGAATTATGCTGATGAACCGATGGTTGCAGCTGGAAAAAGCGGAGAAGAAACATGGCAACCCAAATCCGAAACAGATGATGAAAGAATTGTCGATGAGGTTAAGGAAGGTGAGATCTATCTCTCAACGGATAAAGGTGGGAGAAAGGCCACGGGATCTTATTACACTCCTCAATATGTTGTTGAATATATTGTTGAGAACACTTTAGGTCCAATTGTTGAGGACTTAAGAGATAGAGCTTGGAAAAAAGAGGATTCTGGTGAGTGGTTTGCTAATCAGATTTTTGACTTAGATGTTTTGGATCCAGCGATGGGTAGTGGGCATTTCTTGGTTGAGGCAACAGATTATTTGGCTTCTCAAATAATCCAAGTCAAATCAGAAACCAAAGAACAAGATAAAGAACATGATATTCATTGGGCAAGAAGAGAAGTAGCTAGAAGATGCATTTACGGAGTAGATGTAACTCCCTTAGCAACTGAATTAGCTAAGTTGTCTCTTTGGTTGGAAACTATGGCTGAGGAGAAACCACTAACCTTCTTAGATCACCACCTAAAAACAGGGAACTCCCTAATAGGAGCAGACATGGAAGAACTAGAAACATTGCCTAACATTGAGAAAAAAGGAGAAAGCATATCCAAAATAGATAAAGACTTCGAGGAAGCTATAGATGGATTAGTGGAGAGATACCAGAAAATAGAAGAACAACCAGACGATTCATTAGAAGATATAAAGCTTAAAGAAGAAATGTATGATGTGTTAAAGGATAATTATCTAAAAATTAGGTTTGAGGAACTAGCTAACGTTTATCTATCTACCTATTTTGGAAATGAAGTCCCAGAAGGCGAATACAATAACCTAAAAAACAACATTCAAGACGACAAAGTTTGGGAAAAATTTAGAGGAAAAGATTGGTTTAAGAAAGCTCAAAAAATAGCAAAAGAAAAAGATTTTTTCCATTGGAAGGTGGAATACCCAGAAGCATTTTTTAACCATAAAGATGGTTTTGATGCAGTAGTAGGAAATCCACCTTATGTAGACATAAAGAATCTTAACAAGGAGCTAACTGAGTACCTAAAGAAGGTTATGGAAACCTCATACCGTAGATTTGATTTGTATGTTTGTTTTATGGAAAAGTCTCTGGATATACTAGCTGAAGGAGGTCTTAACTCAATGATTGTTCCTGAGAAATTCCTGAAATTGCCTTATGGGAAGAGTATAAGAGAAAAGTTGTTAGAGAATAATATTCTTAATTTCGTTGATTTGATAGATAAGGATGTTTTTCCTGAGGCAAAGGTGAATAACGTAATATATATAGTGAAGAAGTCAGATTACCAAAAAAAGGAAGTTAGTGTATATAATCTTGAAGATGGAGACTATATAAAATCACATTCGATAGATTATTCAATGCTTGAGAGCCTTCCCAATAATGTGTTTAAGATAAATTTAACCCCTCAGCAGTTAGAAACCATCGAAAGAATCCAGAGAAACACCATTCCACTCTCAGAAATATACTATGTGAGCTATGGTTGTCAGACAGGAAATAGGGATGATTTTGTTTATGGAGAGAAAGAACCAAATTATAAACCCTACATTCAAGGAGAAAATATAACTAGATACTCAATTAAGAAATCTAATCTATGGCTAGATTATGACCCAGAAAATTTACACAGACCAGCTTTCCCAGAACTATTTGAACAGGAAAAAATAGTTGCTTGTCAAGTTTCAGGGAATAAGGGAATAATTGCTTCTATAGATACAGAAAATTATTATTCAGATGTTACTACCATAATAGCAATTCCTTATAGTGGCTTAACTGAAGTAGATGATAAAACAATAAGTAGAAGGGGCTTAGTTTTAACCAAAGAGAAAATAGAGAAATCAAAATCCTATGATATTAGGATTATCCTCGGTTTGATTAATTCTTGGGTTTCAAACTTCTATTTTCAAAAAACAATTTCAGACGATTTGCATGTCCATCCTAATGACTTGAAAAAAGTACGCATACCCAAGAAATTTCGGAGGAGGAAAAAAAGAGATATATCTGAGAGGGTTGAAGCTATGATAAATCTGAAAGACCGATATAACAGATTAAACCTTGATATACAAGATTATTTAGGGAACTATCAGATGGGGAACACCCTAGGCAATCTCTATACCCCAACTTCAGGACTTGCTGATACTGTTTTAACTGAAACAAAAACTGATAGAGATAACCTAAAATTAGGACAAGTAAATTTTGAAGAAGAAAATGGAGAATTAATCTTGAAAGCTTCTGCAAAATACAAACCAGAAAATGAAGATGAATTTTATAATTTAGATAGGTGGGGTTATGCTGAGTCTGATTTGGTTCCTTGTATGCGGTTTGATGTAAGTGAAAAGATGGAGGCTTTGATTAGGGAGTTTGTTTCTTTGGCTGTTGATGAGGGTGGTGGTTTTGGTGGATTCAGAGAAAATGCTACAAAAACAATTTCTATCCTAGATCGATTAGAAAACATAACTTTGCCAGAGTTGAGTGATGTTGAAGATGGATTAGAAAAATATATTGAAAACAAGGAAAAAGCTGAGAAATTAGAAAAAGATATCGAGGAAATTGATAATGAGATTGATGCTATTGTCTTTGATTTATATGACTTAACTAGGGATGAGGTAGTTACTGTTCTTGATTCCTTGGATACTCCTAGAGAAGAGAAAAGAGATATTTTGGAAAAGTTCGAGAATTTGGATTGAACATAGAAGTAGAAATAATAGGAAATTGAAAAACCCCATATAATGAAAACCATGGATTCTTGGATTGGCCAAAACCTAGAAATTTTAGTAATCTCAAATCCTCATAAACTTTGGAAATTTTGTTATTAGAATTATTTAGATAGAAAGTTCAAGCAGGTAAATTTGAGAGAAAAAGAGGAGAACTAGTATAGAAGGAGGGGGGAATATCAAGTAAGTGTTTTTTTAGAGATAGATAGTTATACACTAACCCAAGGTTCCTTCCCAATGAATTAGGGCCCTATATATTATATGGTGAAAAGTGTATCTCCACTCTCCTGATTCCAAATATCTTTTTTTATCCAAAATCTTAGGATCTACTCAACCCATCTTTGTTACAAAAAATGAGAAATCCCCAAATATATCTCCCTTTATATTCCTTTATTCGTTTATCTAAGGGTTCTAACCCCCATCTTTAAAGAAGTTTAGTACTGTACCCACTAAGGGTATAGGGTTTTGTGTATGAGTGCACTACTAGATTAGTAATCTCCTCAACCAAGATAATTTTTACCATTTAATTTTTTTGAACCTACTCCAATTGAAGATTTTTCTAGCTTTTTTCTAAGTAAAGGCCTATAAACAAAGGCCATTTATAGTATCTAGTTTTTTAGTAGGGGAAATTACGAGTAAATTGTTTTATTGTTCTATTAGAGGGATCTAATTTTTTATTCAAAAAATTTATATTAAAAAATTGATAACTTTTTCTAGTAATTAGTTTAGATAGTTTTATTTTGGAATCCAAGAAAGAATCCCTTAGACAATTACCGAATAATCCAATCAGAGGGAGTTATTTAGTGCCCCAATAATGGCATTGTTTATGGCCTCTTTTATGATTTAAGTAAACAACTCCATCCATTCCCCCCCTTACTACCAAAAAGAAACCTACATAACTCATACCCCGTCACTTAACCCCAAAGAGAGAACATCCCCCATAATCCATCTTTTCCCAAATAGAAGAAACAAACCCCTCAACCATCACTAACATAGAAAAAGAAACAAAAAACAAACTCTCCACTCAAATATTCTTAAAAATTTTTCCCAGGAACTAGGAATTGGTGAGTAATAAAATTCCCAAAATTCGGTTTGATTTACACAAGAAATAAAACTTTTAATTATTAAATATATTATATACAAAAAACCTCTTTCACTTATTTAAGAAAAAATAGGAAAAATTAAGTTCTTCGATTTTTTCCTTGACCCATATACGTTTAAATAATTTTAGAACTTATTTCAAAAGTGTTAAGTAGGCTCTGTTCTTAAGTTTTTTGTGGGGATGGGATTGAGGTTTGAAGAACTTAAAGACGAACAATGGAAGTTTGTAGAGCCTGTTCTTCCTAGTCAGCCGGAAACTGGTAGGCCAAGAGCTGACGATAGAAGAACTATCAACGGAATTCTGTACGTGCTGATAACCGGTTGCAAGTGGTCGGATATGCCTGAGAAGTACGGATCTTATGTTACAGCATGGAGGAGGTTGAAGAGATGGCAGAAAAAAGGTGTGTGGCAGGAGATAGTTGAAAGGCTGCAGGAGGAAGCATACAGAGAAGGAGAACTCGGACTCGATAAGGCAGTAGTTGATTCAACGACGGTGGAGGCAAAAAAGGGGGACAGAAAGTAGGATATGACGGATACAAGAACAGGAAAGGATCCAAGGTTCATGCTGTAACCACGAAGGATGGCTTACCTCTATCCATAAAGGTATCAAAAGGCGATAGACATGACTCAAAGCTGTTTGAGGAGACAGTTGAGGAGATAAGGATCAAAACAGGGGCTAGACCGAGGACAAGACCGGGAGAGATGTTGGCGGATTCAGCATACGACACAAAAAAGATAAGAGACTATCTGAGGAACAGAAACATTAAGAGCAACATTCCAAGGAATGAGAGGAACAGAAAGAAAAAGAAGAGAGGGAGACCGACAAGGTTCGATAAAAACTCCTACAAGGATAGAAGGTCTGTTGAAAGATTTTTCGCCTGGCTAAGAAGCTTCAAAAGAATAGCATTGAGGCATGAAAGGTTGGTCAAAGTCTTCAAAGCATTCATCAATATAGCATGCTTCCTCATGCTATGGAGGGTTTTGAAATGAGTTCTTAAATAAATGTTCTTGACTATAGGTAGTTAAAGTAAAGATAGATAAAATGAATTTTAAAAAGAAAGATTATATTATAACTTTGTTTATAGGAATTATTTCGACAGTTTTATTAGGGTTAGTTAAGAATGGTCCTAAAATTGGGATTCCAGAAATCAAATATTACGGCTATCCCCTCTCCTGGAGAGCCACAATTACTTTTCAACCGCAAAGATTCATCATACTAAATTTCTTGATCGATTTCTTGTTTTGGGTTGCAATTTTTGGAATAGTAATATTTTTACTGAATAAGTTTGATGTTTCAATATATAATTTGTTAATGTTAGTTGCCTTAATTATCTTTTGTGGCTTTTTTATGGATATAGTGCATGAATTGGGACACGTATTATGGGGTTCAATTGCAGGAGGAGAATTGCATTTTTTTAAAATAGGTTTTTTAGAGTTTTATCCAAAAATTGAACTTACCAATAATTTTGAGCTAGGGAAAGCTTTATTATCAGGTTTTGAAACAGATTTTGGTAGAGGGATCTATCTATTAGGGGGTTCTTTGACTACAAATCTAGTTTCATGGATATTTACTGTTTTTAGAAACAAAAATATTTTATATAGGATTTCAGGGGTATTTGGCTTGCTTGATCTCCCTCTTTATGTCTTCCTTCCTCAATTAGGCGTTAGGCACTGGGTTTTGAGGGGGGGGTTAACTCCTGAACCCCTTTTAGGGGCTAAAAAGGTTGGTGTTCCAGATGAATTGTTTTATCTCTTGGTTTTATCTTCAACTATCGCTTTGATTTATCTATATTTTTTTCGTAAAAAACCTATCTCTCTTTTATTTAATTAATTCCAACTAAGAAAAGTATAATGAAGTCATAAAATATTCTTTAAAGTTTTTCTAGATATCTTAGAAATATTCCCTAATAAAATTCCCAAAATTTGGTCTAGTTCACTCAGAAATGACACTCCTAAGTATATTATTATATACAGATGCCCCCCTTCACTTATAAAGAAAACACAAAATAATTTAGGTTTTTTTCTATATCTCCATTATAATTATAAGCTTTTTATAATATTTTCACTTATCCCATCAAAAACGAGATTGCTTATTAACAACAAATAATAATTAACTATGATCCCCTATTTAGTGGAATTAGTAGCTGGTTTAACAGAAATAGTAAGTATAAGCATAGAAGTTATTTTAAGTAATCTTTACACTATCTTGGGATTTGCTGCCATTGTTTATGTAACATGGCATATATTATTACAGGGTTCAGTATCAGAAATTTCCCAGAGTCTCGGGAACTGGGCAATTATATTCCTTGCTTTAGCTGTCATTCTCTATTACATAAGGTAGTTTACCTAAAAGGAATAGAAATGGAAGATGAAGAAATCTAAAGTAATGAATTTCAAAAAATCGGTATATAAGTAGAATATAAATAGGATAAATGAGAAAAGGAAAATTTTATTTATTATTTGGCTTAATGGTGATGCTTCATAACACATTTTTGAAATTTTTTAGGAATAAAAATAGAATTAAAAGATATTCAAAAAATCTACGAAAATTTCCTTAATAAAAAAATAATTGTCTTCTCTCTTATTTTATATACCAATTACCCTATTTTCATACTCCTCATACCTTGGAAATACATTTAATAACTCAATGCTTTGCACATAAACACAAGAGTTGATAAAAAAACAAAAAACCTAATTAAGAACTTAGAAGTTTAAAACATCGCTTTTATTATTTAATATAGAAATTAAAATAAAAATTAGACACATCATATCTATTTTAATCCTTTAAGGCAAAAAAATGAAAACTTATGCCCATTAAGACCCTTATTTCAAAAGTTATTAGTATTAATAAAATTAATAATATTATTAGGATAAAGATGACTGAAAGAGTTGTAACATCCATAAATATAGACGAACCTACACTTAGAAAAGCCAAATCCTTGGGCCTAAACATTAGTAAAGTAACAGAAAACGCATTAAAAATCGCTGTCTCCAATTTAGAGAATACATACAAAGATATAGATAAAGAAAAACACTTTAAGAACAGAGTGCGGGGGAGGGGATTCGAACCCCTGGACCCCTACGGGACAGCGCCCTCAAGGCCCTAAAACAGCTAGAATCGAAAATAAAGTTTTTGAATTTAGTGAGAGACACATTAATGATTTTTTGGATCGGTTAAGAGCGGCTGACCGTTCAGAGATGCGAATAAATGCACTCAAAAGAACAATCACAAAATACGCAAAACACGTAAACTTCAAAGCCAGCTTAAATAAGACAATCGATTACATAAACCAGCGACGCCAAGAAGTTAGTAACAGAACACTCGCCGACAATATACAAATGATAAAACAATTCCTAAACGAATACAACGTAAACTGGACTGAAAAAATCAATAAACCAAACGTTGGACGCAAAAGGCCAAAAAGAATTGACAAAAAAGACGTTAATGGATTAATTGATCAATTAGAGGATGTAGATATTGATTATAAGTATTTTTATCGAGCCAAAACCGCAGTAGTATTATCCGCCGTATCAGGAATGCGTCCCTGGGAAATATATCGCCTACAATGGAACGAATTAAACGTGGACGAAAGAATAGTTGAGTTACCTGCTGAAAAAACGAAAACCAAACACGAGAGAATCGTCGTATTTAATGAGGAAGCACAAAACCACTTAACTAAACTAATGGATTTGTTTGAGGAGCAACCATTTAGCACCAAAACCATCTATTGCCTAACAAAAAAGATGAAAAATAAACCGGATGTTAAGTTAAAGCATTGTCGTAAATATTTTAGCCAACAATGGGACCGAGAAGGCCTACCAACATCAATAAAAGAGATGTTGTTAGGTCATTTCGGAAACGTAGACTTAAGAAACTATGATCGACAAAGTGCCGAGGATCTGAAGCAAATATACGATAGAGCAGAGTTCAAACTAAACCATAATTAAACTAATTACTTTCACTTCACTATTGATAAGTTTTTTTATAATATAAAATAAATTATATTAAATAAATAATATGATAAACGTGATAAATATGATAACTCCATTAATAAATAACTTAATTGGAATTATAATCCAATCAATAAAATACATAATTGGGTTCTTATTAGGGGCACCAATAAAATTCCTAAAAACTGTTTTGAACAAAGGTGAGGGAATATTTGTTTTAATATTTGCTTTTATACATCTAATTCAAGGAGAAATAGCAAAAGCAATACTTGATGTGTCTCTTCCACCACTAACACCAGCTAGTATAATAACAACAGTAATCTTAGGAATAATAGCATTAGGAATAAAATACGGAATAAATGTTTAAATGCATGATAGAGCAGAGTTAAAGGTTTTGGATTAATTGAACCCTTTTTTATTAATCATTTAGGGAATATTTTGGTCTTTGTGTCTCCTGAAATCTTATATATTTCTTTTAGTTTTCCTTTCAATCTATATTTAGGGTTTTCCTTTCTTTCACCAGTATCCTTATCTTGAGTGGTTTCACCCAGTATTACTTCCATGCCCTCTTTATAACTACTTGGATTAACTGGTTGACTTGTTCCTACTAAAGTTTCCCCTTCTTCCACTTTTTCTTCGATATGTCTCTCAACACGATTTGGATACCACTGGAAAACAATTTTCTCAGGTTCTCCTTCTTCATCACGAACAAAAGTAAAGCCTTGCACGTATTTACTAATATCATGTTTTTCGTCGAATTCTTCCCGAGAAATACCTATTTCTTCAACATCACTTATCTTGAACTTATAACTAGTCCCAACATCAGTAGAAGGTTCACCTTCTCTCTCGAAAAGAGGGGTAAAACTTAATATTTCATCCTCATTATCAGAATCAGAGGATTCGAAAACTCCAACTTCAAGGGGCTTAAAATCTATTTGTGTATACCCTTCAACTTCCTCAAGAAACGAGGGTTCTCTATCAATCGGCATTAAAATAACAGCCTCATCTCTATTAACTATCGCTTCATCCAATAGATGGCGTTTACTATCGAATACCTCGCCCGATTCTTTAACAGTTCTTTTAATTAAATCCTTGCCATCTCTACTAATATTCTCATAAAAAACTTTCTTTATTGTATTCTTGTTTGAATTAAAAGCCATTGCGAATTTAACTAATTGTGGAGCAATATGATCTAACCTATGCCTCGCCAATTCAACTTCTACTAAATAAAAAACTGGATTACTTGGATCAGAGAGATCTAATAAAAAACCATCTGGTATAGTGTTTAGGCCATCAAATTTACTCCTTAACTTCTTTTTGAGATTAAGAAAAATAGAAGCCTCCCCAAATATCTCATCAGAATACTTCTCAAGAACATCCTCTAACTCTTCCTCATCAGAAAAAGATTTCCTTTCATACTTAGTATCATCATGCAACAATACCATAATAAAAACTAATATAAAAACAACAATCCTAAAAGCTTTCGTTAATTCAATAATAAAATTCTTCCTCCTACCATCTCCAAATCTTTCAATTACCTCACTGAAACCAACTATTTAACGCTAAACTATATCAATCTACGAGAACCAAAGAGTAGATGGTTCTCACTAATGGTTCAAGAACACCGAAGAATAACATGCCCCTACTGTAACCAAGAAATAATGGTAGAATTCCCCGATCCACACGAAATGAAGCATGCAAAGTGTAAAAAAATTGGAGCCAGATTCATCATCTCAAACATCTACGGTGAAAGATTCATCGAGTGTATGAGTTGTTAGTTATTGAGTTTGAGGCTTTTTAAAAATATATCCATTTACCCCCACATTTGGATATTACATTCCACAAAAACCACAATCCCATTCCCTGTGGTGAAAAAATTGGTTTTTCCCCAACCAGCAAAAAAAATTTGGATCAATTTTTTTGTGAAAAACTCCACACAATACTCTGAATTTCTAAATTGGCCATATCTTACTTTCCCTGTTTTCTAGTTCAATAAAAACATTGCTAATATTAAAGTTCACTTAAAGTCTTTTGATTTTCTTCTTCTCTAAACCTTTTTTTCATAATTTCTCTATACTCCTCATTCAATTCAACCATAATTGATCTCCTACCAAGTTCCTGAGCAACTTTTCCAGTCGTTCCTGCACCTGCAAAAGGGTCCAATACTATACCATCCTTTGGACATGTGGCTTTTATGGCCTTCCTAGGTAATTCTTTAGGAAATACAGCGAAATGAGCATCATTAAAACTAGCAGTGCTAATCTCCCACATATCACCTGGATTTTTTCCTTTAGGATGTTTTCTTACGCCTTGAAGGACATAATGTGTTTCTGTCATAATTTTGTCAAAAGTGTCATCAAATTCGAGTAATTCTTTTAATCTTTTCCAATCTTCAGGTGATGGTAAAGATCTCCCTCCTTCATCTAATCTAAACCAATGTCCAGCTGTATGGGAATAACCTAATTCATCATCAATATCCGATGTGGAGTATTTTGAATTATCCCTACACTTTCTCAAATATTTAATTACTTTCTCTTCATTAGGATCATGTTTTCTCTGCCTAGAATAATATAGTCCCTTAACAGACATTCTGGCACCAGGGGATTGCCCACGGTTTATCTCAGAAGTACCTTCAAACTTACCACTATATTCAGTTTTACCTTTTGTTTTCAATCTTTCAGGTAATTGATCGTAAATCTCTTTCTCGATTTTATAGGGAAGGGTTTCTCTATCGGTAAATTCATTAGGCAACTCTTCTAATTCTTCATCTGAAAGAACATCCTTCGGAGATGGAATGGAATTTTTATCAGTCTGATGAGGTATTCTCACTCTATCCAAGAAAAAATTATAGCGAGGGGCAAGATAGTGATTTTTATCGTCCTTAACTAAAAAGAAAATTGGCTCCCAAGTGTTAGTAAATCTATCCTTTATTGATGTAGGCATATGATTCGTTTTATACCATACGATTTTATTTCTCAAAGCCCAACCTTGTTCTTTCATCTCATAAATCAGCCTAGAAGGGACCATCTGTAAATCTTTTTCTACATATTTATCTCCAATATTTAAGAAAAAAGACCCATCATCATCGAGAACATGATGTAATTGTTTAGTTACTTCCAACATGTTTGAAATATAATCTTTAGGTGAACTTTCCTGTCCAATCTGATTAGAGTCTCCATATTCTCTTTGTTGCCAGTAAGGAGGGGAAGTAACTACTGTATCAATACATCCCTCAGGTAGCTTTTCTAATTCTTCCCGAGCATCTCCAATAATTATTTTAGGATAAGTTGAGTTTGGAATAACTTTGTCCTTCATTTTATCACCCTCCAGCTTTTTATCTTTCTTTGGAAATGATTGCTAATAAAAGATTCCTCTAGCTAAAATTATCTAAACTTCCTTCCAAATCAAAATCTGGATGATTAATTAAATCTTCATCTTCAAGATTAAGAATGTCATTTTTCGGAAGTTCATCTTCATAATCTTCATTGTAATAAAGGAACCTCACTCTAAAATCGTCTTCATCAAGTTTTTCAAAATATGGATTCTTCGAGAATTTATATCGGAAACTTTCATTTTTGGTTTTCCCAGCTTTAACTATCTTATTTCCATAAACATCAAAAAGTTGACCATTAGGAACAGAAACAAGTATTACATCAATTATGTCATATGTCTTATGATCATATATAATTTGAAGCGCATATGTCAAGCAAGGTTTTTTATTTCCTTCTAATTCATAATAATGTGGTAAATGAGGTTCAGCATCTATATCAGTTCCTGAATAAGACCTAGAAGGATTATAAGAAGTTTGATTATGGCCTAACGGGACTTCCCCCCCATAATCAGAAGTATTAGATATTCTAGCTGTTTTAACTTCAATGTGAATAAATGCCTCATGTGATTCAAAAAATAAATCGGAACCAATTGGTGCAGAATTTGGTCTCCAATCCTGTGGTGAAAGATAGAAAAAAACTCTCTCAGCACCCCTAGCCAAATCAGAAGTCTTTTTATCAGCTCTATCAAAATATTGCCACCATTCGTCCTTAATTTTATCCTTAGAAGTTAGATACTTCCCCATTAAATTTTCTGCTTCAAACATAGAGAAATATATTTCATCAAAATATCTTTTTTCAAATTGTTCAATCTCCTTATCAGTCAAACTCATATTAAAATTTTTATTTCAACAATCCTTAGCTTTTTTGGAGCTACATCCAACCTATCTCTATATACCTATATCCACCTAATTCAGAACTAATTAAATGAAAAACTAAAAAGATCCATGATGTAAAACCATACCCACTTCCCCTCACTTATGTTCCCTATACTTCTTCTCATCAACTTCTTTCCCTTTAATACTCATAAACCGACCAGGGTTCCAAAAAACAGATTCCCAAACACTCCTAGGAAGAACCTCTTTAACATAATAAAGATAACACAGCTTCTCCCACCCATGCTTCTTTAATCTATAAATGCCCTCTTCTAATCTCTCAACATCACCACTCCTAACTAACTTAGTTAAATAATACGCAACCGGATTACAGCTGTCCCTGATCCTGCCGAAGTGATTCGAGTATTCCATTCTCAACTTATAAATACCTACTCGCTCATACCACCCAACAAACGCAAGAACACAATGCTTTTTCGATAAATCAGTATCCTCAACCAACCTCGATAAATCCTTATTCATTGAACCACTCCATAAACTCATACCAAACAACACAAACAAAGAGGGTTTCTAGCCCTAGATGAGGTGTAGAAAACACCAAATCAAAAATCAACCAATTTAAGCTAGAGCAAAAATCCCAAATCCCATATAAAAACCTAATTTTAAAAAAATAAATAATTTATGAATAGTAATTAGAGATATAAATTGTTCAAGGACATTAGAAAATGCTAAAACAAAGAGATGTAGTTTATTAATCTTCTATCATGCCTGAAAACCTAACGAAATTAAATTCATCCATCATCTTAGTCAAAGTTTCACGATAACCAAATTTATCATAAATGGTCTGAGTAAAAGAAGATAAGTTTCCATGATGCTCTTCCAAAATCCTTTCTCTACTACTATCTCTTAAAAAACTTTTAAGTATAGTTTGACAATCCACTAAGAACTGAAGATAACATTCTTTCCCTTCAAAACTATGTTGACGATAATGTTTATCTTTAAAAAGTTCCTTGTGATATTTCTCTCTAATTCCATCATCCCACATCACAAATAATTCCTGATTCAATAAATGAAGAGTCTTAGACGCACCTGTTTTCTTTATTGCTTCCGTTTCCCTCAAAATCCTGTAAACCTCTCTAACTTGATTTCTAATTTCATTATCATCTAAGTCAATACTTAACAAAGAAAAACCATCCAATTCTTCTAACAAATTATCCTCAGTAATCTTCTCCAAAGCACACTTTACCTGCTTAGTTAAATCATCATATTTACCACTCCAACGCTGATTCCAAGTATTCAACAACAAACTCACACCACCAACTCTCCCCCCATTTCTAACATACCAACTAGCCAAAGGAAAAATAGGGCTACGGTTCTCACATCCATGAAAAGTATCACACTTCTCCAAAAAAACATCAACACTAACTTCCAACATAGTCATCTAATCTAATAATTAATGTGAAAACAACAACTTAAGACCTACCTCCATTTTTGGAGTAGACATACAACAAAAAACCAGTGTTTAAATCCTATTAAAGAATCCTAGAAATCATTTCCATCAATAACTCTTTATGGTCCTCCTTATCCACCAAATCCAACATCAAATCAACCACAGCACTTAGATCATCTTCCTTCTCATAAATCCTAGCTGTCCTCAAAAAATTCCCAACTAATATATTTCTATAACCTCGCTTAAGATAGTTCTCAACCCAGTAAGCATCCTTGTATCCATTATTAGTCTTTCGAATTCTTATGTAATTGGTTGTAGGCGGCTCCCCCTCGACCTCAAAATCCTTTTCTTCCCCATAGCTACTTCTAACAACATCTTTTAGACCCATAGTAATTAAACAATAAGAAAGAAAGACAATAAACCAAACGGTCAAATAAAAATCCTACACAACTACTAAAAAAATATTTATTCATTATCTAAGCATTATTTACCTAAGCAATGGAAAGACAAAAAATCAAAAACTTGTTTCTATCTACTTTACGGATTGTGTCCCTGATAATCATAATTTTGTTTGTTTCAATTTACGCTTACAACTTCTACATAAATTCTACAATCACTGAAGAAAAGATAACAAAAACAGCTTTAAGTAACTCAGGACTACAAGAATTACCAAAAACGCCTCAGGAAAAAGTAAAAGCAGTAAAAAACTTACTTAACTACACAAAAAAACACATCAAACACACAGATTACAAAAACAAAGAACCACTCCCCTACTTCCCATTCCTCAAAGTTGATTGGTTTGATCACAACCCAAAATGGATATACAAAACAAAATATGGAAGTTGTGAAGAACACGCAGTGTTATTCACAAAATTCTCCAACTCAATCAACATCACAGCAAGATTCGTAAGCGCACCAGCCCAAGACCATGCATGGAGCGAAGTAAAAATCAACAACACATGGATACAAGTGGACCCATCAAACAACATCTACAACCAACCCAAAACCTACGAAAACCAATGGAACTACAACCTCTCCACTGTTAGATGGACAAAAAATGAAAAAACCGGATATAGAACAAACCAATACACAGACACCAATAACCTAACCATCAAGATAACTAAGACATCAAGAAAACCTGACGATGTCAAAATTTTAATATATAGTAATTACCTCAAAAAACATGTAAAAGGATACAACTCAAAACAACTCGCACTCAAAAAAGAAACAAAAAATGAAAAAACAAATGCAATACTAGGAGATGCAATACTAGGAGATGGAAACTACACAATAACAGCCTACCAACCACTACTACCACTCGGTAAAGCCTCAATAATAGGATGGACAACCACCAAAACAACAACCCTAAAAGAAAACACTACAAAACAAATAAACCTAAAAATAAACCAAGACCTTACAGAACTAACAATTCTACCCAATACACAAAAATATTTAGAAATATACTCATTGCTTTTCGCAATCGGCATCCTATCCATACTGATATACAATAAATATTCTAAAAAACCACAAAAACAAAAATAAAACCATTAAACCCAATTATTTCAAAAATAAACCCATTTAATATTTTTTTAAAAAAATTAAAAAAATTTAAACAACTACATAACTACGGATTATTTAAAAATAAGAAAAAAGAAATCAAAAAAATAAAAAATATAAAAATTTTAAATTTTGTTTTTCATATATTATTTTCCAAAAATATGTGTAGTTTTGTAGTTATTTTTTTCTTCACCCTCAATCTGGTGTTACTAACCTAGGATCTTCATTTTCACCAACTATCCTAATACCTTCCCAAACACGCACACTCTCACCTGCCCTAGTGGTTGGGTTACTACCACTTGGATTCAAATAAGCATCATTCGCAATTCTCTGACCCAATTTCCTCTTTGTCTCAATAGGCAAATTTTTATCATCGCAGAATTCCTCATATTTCTCCCACAACTCCTCATTAGTTACCTCACTTGATTTATCATTAGCAATTTTCTGACTAATGAATTTATCCACACTATTAGACCTGCTATACCAAAAATTCTTAACCTGCCTAGGCTCCATCTCATTCAACAACTCTTTCTTTTCTCTTGCCTCCTGCAAACATTTGATTGCTACATTAAGGATGCCTTCAAGTTCCTCATCAGCAGTTAATTCCTCAATAAGATCCTCTCTCTCAACTCTTTCATCACGAGGTATCCTCTTAAACCTATAAATCGGATGAATACGTCTCCAAAACCCAGGACTCGGATCTTTTACTTCAGGAAATTTGTTACCAGCAAAAATCATTGTCGCCTTGTTCTCAAAAGAAAATTTTTTCTCGTGCTTAGGGTTAGCCATCAAAGTATCACCACCAACGATTTGCTGAAACTTATCGGTTCCACGTATCTTAGAATCAGAAACATCTCCATCAATGTTTGCAAGTTTCTCATATAAAGCAGCTAACGCATAGTTATCTTGACTCAAATCCTTTAATCCAAGATTCGAAACATTGCTTTTACCAATTAAATTCTTTATAACCCTCAGTAATACAGTTTTTCCGGAATCTGGAGGACCATACAAAAAATATCCCTTCTTAAATAAGCTGCTTCCTCGATACAATGTATCCCCAATCATCTCAAATATCTGTTGAATCATTTGAAGGTCATTGCCAGTAATCTCCCTCAAAAAAGAAATAAACTTCTTCGGTTCACCAGATTCAGGATTATAATCTGTCTTTACCTTATTTATCGCAACTAAATCAGGACTAAAGTCAATAAACTCATCATTGTGAAGATCATAGATCCCATTATTCAGAAACAACAAACGGGATGGTGCAGTCTTTTCTTCAAAATCTTTCTTTTTAACGCCAATCAAAACATCTAGTTTATCAATGACTAAGTTCTTCTTATACTGGCTAATGTTCTCCGCCTTCTCATAGATCTTTTCTTTGAGGAAATGGTCAGTTCCTTCGTGCTTATATATTCCGTTCTCATAATGAAAACGCCTCTTGTCTTCTTTTATTTTAATCAAATAGTTTTCTTTAGCTATTTGTTTAGCTAACTCCATAGATATAACTTTGCCTTTTTCATTCCTGAATCCATTTTTTGATTGGGAAACATTTTTATTCTTCAAATTTTTATTTTCCTTTGGAGGGTTTTTTCCCTCCTCACTTTCCTTATTCATAATTTTCACCTCATTTTGTTCATAACCACTAGGCTACGGATCTTGGAACCCTGGGCACGCCCCATACCACATACCATCCGGAGTTACGGGCGAATCCTTGCTTGCTATGGAGCCCTTGATCACCTAACATGTCCGGGCATTCAATAGTTTAGGCAGCCCCTAACACCCAATAGGCAAGAGCAGCACAATCAATCAACACACTGGAACACCTAAATAACTAGTATACCCAAAACAATAGTATGGGCCTAGGTCCCCAAGTATGGAGACCTTGGGCACTCCAAGATCCGTAACATGGGGATTATGAACTCTTATATACTATATAGCCCATACAAATATGGTTTTTTAAGTATAAAGGTTTTAGGTTTTCAATTTCAATCTAAAAAAGAACCCATGAACCAAACTAACTAACTTCAATAAAAATCATCGAACACTACATAGATCACCAAAAAAAAATTATCAATCCTTTAGCTGTGGTTTTATCCTCAAATCACCACTATCATCTTCCTCAATCCGAAGAACATCCCGTTTACTCAATCCCTTCTCCTTGATCCAATTCTCCGGAATCGCAACCAAAAAATAATTGACATCATCTCTAGGCCTCTGCAATTTCCTCAAACCCAAAATCTTACGATTAGGCATATTAAATCACCTCCCATGTCCTAAACACATAGATTTTTATTTCCATGCAAATCCCATCCTTAATTTGTTTTTTAATTTATTTAAATGTTTTATTCCCAATCTAAATATTTACTAAACCCATTATAACTAAATAATAGTTAATGATTGATCTAATTGATCTAAAATTAAATTAAATAAATGTTTAATTTAGATTAAAAGAATATATTCTTTTTATGTTACATTTATTGATACATAAATGCTGAACTAAATTTTGGAGACACAAAATTGAAAAATGGTTGTGGAGAATACAGGATTTTTTTCAAATCCAAAACAATCCATATTTCAATTCAAACCCACCCAATAACCAAAATATGAAAAATTTAAATAAACCAAATGGTTTTCTATTTCTAAATATAAAAACTTCAAATATTCCAAATATGGATTTTATAATCGATTATTATAGAAAAACAATCTATAAAAACCTTTTATTTACAAATAACCTATAAATAATCAATCATAAGCCAAAATAAGCCAAATGATGCATAATAACGCAATTAGATTTATATTCTATGATAAAAGAGCTTAGAGATATGTCAGATAAAAAGAGATTAACCATAAGAATAAACAAGGAAGTAGCTGAAAAAGCTAAACAAAACGGCTTAAACATATCAAAAACATGCGAAAAAGCTCTCAAAGCTATTTCAAATGATTTAGAAAACAAATTTAATCGTTTAGGCGTTTTATGCGGGGGAGGGGATTCGAACCCCTGGACCCCTACGGGACAGCGCCCTCAACGCTGCGCCTTTGGCCTAGCTCGGCAACCCCCGCAGAATAAATCAAGTTTCTTGGGAAGGCTGAGAGGAAATTACCAAGGACTTATTAGATTCTTCCTTTAACTTGTTTCGGGTTTCAGAGAGCTTGTTCTTAAGGAACTGGGAGACATTTATTCCGTAATTTTTAGCCCATTTATGGATTTCCTCATCAATCTTAACAGAGGTCATTTTCTTAGTCATCGTATATACGAGTATATATTCTTATTTATTCCTCTGTTCAGGTGGCTTATAATCTAATCCCAATTCCTCATAAATCTCCTCCTCTGTTTCACCTGCAACCTTTTCATCAGTTTCTCGGTTGAAGAGTCTGTGCCTTATAAGCTTGAGCCCTTGTTTCTTTGCCACCGAACAGAGAAAGATGTTATGGTTCTTGGAGCCAGTATGCATCTGGAGGATTGAACCCCAACTATCGGGTTTAGTGAAGGAAATTTCGAAAATAGCAAACAATTTACAGAAATCACTTAAGGATTTAACAGAATATTTGAGAAAGTAAATCAAATTTTACCCTAGTCTCTCTAACGAACCTTTAATCTTTAAGGCCCTAGTAACTCTTAAATTTCCAGAGTTCTGGACAATCTGCTTTAGAAATTTTCCAAAGCCCCCTAATGCAAGAGAAAATAGCTTTAAACTCCTGGCATTCCTGGTTTTATTTTAACAGAAGCAGGATCTGACTTAGGTCCTTCAACACCTTCTGTTGAAACTGCTGAAACCCTATATGTATATTCTTCATCCACCTCTACTCCATAATCAATATATTGGTTGTCTTCAGAATCTCTTACATGTTCTCCATCTCTATATACCTTATAATAGGCTATAGATGTTCCATTTGTGTTATTTAAAACAGGACACTTTACATCCCAAGTCAGGGTGGCAACCCCAGATACTTTATCAGATGCATTCAAATTTCTAACCTCACAAGGTTCCTTTTCTTGTGTCGATACTTCTTGCTGCAAACAACCAGAAAAACCTATAACCATACCTAAAACAACTATTGCAACAAAAAATGTTTTTACATTGTCAACTTTCACTTCATTACTAAATTTAGCATAAAGAGAGGTAATTGTTTCGTTAAACCAAAAACTCTGGAAAGTGATTTTCTGAGTTTTTAAACCTTTATTCAGAACTTTTACTAGTGAACTACTCCTGTCTAATTAAAGGGTTTAGGAATGAGGTGTTTTGGATTAGATAGGGGGCACTGTTCAGTTAAGCACCTCCTTTGGTGTCTGCCAGTTTAGTCCTTGGTGTTTTCTCATGTTGTTGTGGTAGAACACAAACATCTTTTAGCCACCTGTTAGCGTGTTCAACACTCTTGCTTTCTGGGAAGTAGCAATAGAAGCTGTTTATCCTTCTCTTCAATGTTTGAAACCACCTCTCTATGTAACTCCTGATGTTTCCTGAAACAACATGTCTATCGATTCCTAGTCTTTCAACAATCTTATATCAGGAGACCTCCATCTACAATAACCTTCTCCGGGTTCTTCCCATATTTTTTTTATTATCTCTCTGAAGAAGCTCTTTGTTGAGTAGTTTCTAGGTTGGATATATTGAAGCGTAAACTATCCCTTCTATCTTTAGGGGATATCGCAGAATACAGGTACCAACGCTCTCCACCAATCTTCACTACTGTTTCGTCTACAACAATCTTTGAAGGTAATCCATCTTCTTCGTTCCATATTTCTTGTCTTCCCAGCTTCTGTAGTCCAATAATGCTCTATATTGGTCCTCGTCCAAATAGCTTAAATAGTTCCTTCAACCTCCTTAAGCTATGTCCCTACTTGTATAACAGTATTTGATAGTGCTATAACCTTGTGTTCTCTTCTCTCCTCTCTCAACAAAACTTAGGGTCTAAGGGAAACTTATCATAGATTGCTTCTATCAACCCCATCCCCTCAATAGGGGTTTTACTTCTACTTAACTCTTAACTGAACAGTGCCTAGATAGGGGCAAGAAAAGTATTTTGGTGTTCTTTTGAGAATTTTATGTTTTTTAAAAAAGATGGAAGGGATATTAGAGGTTGTTTTCAAATTTTTCAAGTTTATCTATGATAATGTCAATTCCTTCTTCTAGAATCTGTTTTGATGGGAGGGATTGGTCTGTTTCGAAATCGAAAATGAACTTGGTGTCGTCTTCTTTTATGTTTATTGCATCTTGGGGGCATGCTTCGACACAATTTTCACAAAACATACATGCTTCTTGGTCCACTATTTTTAGTTCATCATTTTTAATTTCATATACGTCTTTTGGACAAGTTTCGATACATTCACCGCAGTTATCGCATTCTTCTCCGATTTCCTGGATTGGATATGTTTTGTATCCACACCCTATGGTTGGTTGCCATTTTGCGTGTTCTCTACCTTTTCCTAATTGTGCTGTTGCTTCTAGTATCAGTTCTTGGCCTTCGGCTAATTTAACTATTGGTATATCTTGATGTGGTACCTCTACTCCTGGTTGTGTTTCTAGATCGCTTGAATGTAGGGTTGTTTCACCTTCTCCTGCAAGTGTTATTTGTGTTTGGCATTGTCCGCATCCTTCTCCTCCACATTCACATTCTTCTGGTAATATGAATTCTTCTTTGTCTGTTTTTAGTGGAATAAGTCCTAATCTTAGTGCTAAGATTTCGTCAAATAATACTGATCCGTTTTCATAAACTTTTAGGTCTTCTATTGCGAGTGTTGGTACTTCTGCTATTAGGGCTCTTCTTAGGGCATTTGCTTTAGCTGGTGAAGAGTCTTTTAGTAAGAATTCTATGTTTTGATTGGAAAGTTCTCTTGTTTCTAGTTCCATTTTTTATACTCTCCTTCCTCTTTTTCCACCTGGGGATCTGGTTCCGTCGTGTGGTATTGGTGTTACATCTTCTATTCTACCTATGTCTAATCCTGCTCTTGCAAATGCTCTTATACATGCTCCTGCTCCTGGTCCTGGGTTCTTTTGTAGGTTTCCGCCTGGTGCCCTAATTTTTACGTGGACTCCTGTTATTCCTTTGTCTTTTGCTTCTTGAGCTGCTTGTTCTGCTGCTTGCATTGCTGCATATGGTGAGCTTTCGTTTCTATCTGATTTTACTTCCATTCCTCCACTGCTTTTGGAGATTGTTTCGGCTCCACTTAGATCGGTTATTGTTACTAAAGTGTTGTTGAAGCTTGCGTATACGTTTGCTACTGCCCATCTTTTGTCTGCCATTTATTTTTCCTCCTTTGTTGCTCTTTCTGGTGATTCTGGATGTGGTTCCTCATTTAGAGGTGATGTTTGGCTATAATGGATTTTGTTTTCTTCTTGTTTTTTTAGTTTGTAGCTTGGTGTTGTTACTTTTTCTTGGTCGATTGCTATGTGTCCGTGAACTATGAACTGTCGTGCTTGTTTTATTGTTTTTGCATATCCTTTTTTGTAGACTTGGGTTTGGAGTCTTCGGTCAAGTATTGCTCTTGTGTTTAACCCTAAAACGTCGCCTAGTGTCTGATCTTGGTTTATTAATCCGAATTTTTTTAGTTTATCTAAGAATTGTTGTTTTTCTTTTTTTGCAATTTCTGATTGTTCTGTTTCTTTCCCTAGAGCTGCTTGGAGTTTTCTAGCTTCTCTCCTATATTCTCTTAGTTTACTTTCTTCTATCCATAGTTCTTTTTTGTTTTTGAGACCGAATTCCTCGATGAGGTTTTCCTCATCTTGCATTCGATTCTGTTGCCATGGCTTGGGTGGAGTTTCGTATTTTTTTCCTGATCCTCTTGGTCCTACCATTATTATAGGCCTCCTTCTTCGGCTTCTTCTTCCTCTTCCTCTGCTTCTGCTTCGGCTTTGAGTTCGGCTCTTTTAACTCCTACTGTGCTTCCGGTTCTTCCTGTGGATCTTGTTCTTTGTCCTCTCACTTTTTGTCCTCGCTTGTGTCTTACTCCTTTGTATGAATTAATTTTTTTCATTCTGTCGATGTCTTGTCTCTCTGAAACTACTACGTCGTTACCTATTAGGTGTTTGTCTTCTCCGGTTTCTACGTCCTTGGTTCTGTTTACAAACCACGCTGGTGTTTCTTGTTCTAATTGATCTATTGCTTCTTCGATTTCTTCGACTTCATCTTCTGATAGTGCCCCTATTCTCCTTTTTGGATCTAAGCCTGTTTTTTGTATCACGGCTTTAGCTGTTCTATATCCTAGGCCCTTTATCCCTGTCATACCATAATCTAATTTTTGGTCTCCTTCTAGATTTGTGTTTTTTATTCGAACAATATGCTTTAATTCTTCTGACACTATAACACCCATTAATTTTAAATTATTTGAACGCCGGGAAAGGGATTCGAACCCTTGAGGGGCGTTCGCCCCACATGCTATTTGTTCTGTTACTCCAAGCATGCGCTTTTCCACTCAGCCATCCCGGCTTAAAGTTAGGCTCTTTATCCTTTTTCTTTGTTTATTGTAAAACTTATGTTTCGTTAGAGAAGTTTTTTATTGATTTTTCTATTATCTCTACTACTGAATTTTGATTCCATTTGGATGTATCGATTATGAGGCCATATATTGATTTATCATAGATGTTTATGTCATAAAATTTTTTGTATCGCTTTTTTTCTGATTTTTCTCTTTTTTGGATTCGTTTTAGTGCTTTTTCGTGTGTTATTTGATCTCTTTTTGCTACTCTTTTGGCTCTTAATTTTAAGGGGGCTTTTAGCCAAATTTTTATGTCGGCTTCAGCCATCCACCCTGCAAGTCTTCCCTCTATTACTATTTTTTCTCTTTTTTGGCTTATTTCTCTTTGTTTTTGGTCAATTTCTTTATCTATTTCTGGGTTTTTTTCAGCGTATTTTCCAAATTCTTGAAGGGACATATTTTTTTGTTTTGCCATTCGTCTGAAGATGTCTCCTGCTCCTATGAATTCCATTCCTAGTTTTTTTGCTACTTTTTCTGCAGTTGTGCTGGTTCCTGAACCTGCTCGGCCACTTATTGCTACTTTCATTTATATTCCTACATTTAAGATTTTTCTTGCTAATTGGCTCAGAGGAAGTGACGCTATAAAGTACCAGATTATCCAGCCAGGGAAACCGAGAAAGAATGTTCCTCCTAGATTTACTTCATGTAGGAAAGGTAATGTCATTTTGAGGGCTTGTTGGGTATAGAATGGGTTTGCTGGATTTGTTATATAATACACCCATGAAAATATTGGTATTGTTACTAGGAGTATGTAGAGCATGGGTTTGAATTGTGATGTGAGATTGCTCATCATTTCTTGAGTCATTTGGGCTCTTTCTTTTTGGAGTTGTTCGAGTTTTTCGTCATTATCTGACATTCTTGCTTCTTTTATTTTTTGATTGAGTTCGTTCATTTTTTCTCTTTGTTGTTTTTGGCCATCAGTGTCCATACCATATTTTTGTGATAGTGTACTTAATATTCCTGTTAGAGCTGCTGCTATCATTATTGGTATTTCTACTGCATTTGGTATTGCAATTGGTTCTAATATCATGTTTGCAGCTTGTCCTAGCTGATTAAAGAAGTCTCTGTTTATAAAAATCATTATCATCATAGCTATAGCTAGAAATAAGAGAGATTTTCTTAATATTTCTTTTATTCTATCTATCATTTAGGCTAGAGCCCCCGCTAGTTCTTCTGATGCTTCTTCGAGGCCTCCATCGTGGTTTTTTATTATTTTTACAGTTGCTCCTGATATCATGGAGTAAGCTGCTGTTGCTGATCTATTCATAAATTGATGTTCTTCTAATTTTTCCTTTGATTCTATTTCTCTTTCTCTAATATCAGAGTCTTTTTTTCTTCTACCTATAATCTCCTCTGAATCTGCTTCTACACATATTATTAATTCTGGATTCAAGGGCCTCAAGACCCATTCTGGCAATCCAGGAAGATAACCATCAGGTGTGTTTATTGTGCTATGTGTATCGACAATAACTGGTTGGTTTTCAGCCATTTCTGATATTTCTTCTCCAGCTTGGCCTTGAATATCTCTCTGTGTTTTGGGATCTAGTTTTCTCATTTGGTCTCTATCTTCTACAAGATCTCTTTTTTTGGCTACTTCCAACATTTTGTCGCCATAATTGACGATTTTGTAGTCTTTTTGTATATTTTCTAGTGCTTTTTCAGTCACTGTTGTTTTTCCTACACCTGGAACTCCAGTGAGAACGGCGACTTTCATTTTTTATTTTTCCTCCACTTTGCCGCCAGCTTGTTCTATTTTTTGTTGTGCTTTGGAAGAGAAGCCTTCAGCTTCTATTTTTAGTTTGTTGGTTACTTTTCCTTTTCCTAATACTTTGTCTGCTTCTAGTTTTTCTACATCTACATATATGTAGTCTTCTCGTTCTTCGGCTATTTCTCTTTGAAGTAAATAATCAATTATTTGGTCAATTTCTCCTATGTTGACGATTTCCTTTTCTTCTACGAGTTTTTGTGGTCTCTTGAATCCTGATTTACCCCATTTTTTTTGGGGATATTTTTCGTGTTTTTGACCACCGGTTTTACCTCTCCCTCCTTTGTGACCTGCGCCTCTACTTTCTTTTCCTGAACCTTTTCCGTGGGTATTGGATCCTCTATCTTTATTTCCCATTTTTAATTCACCTCATTCTGTATATTAATTGATTTATTTCTTCTCCTCGGTAACCTAGTGAGCCTCCTTCTTTGTAGCTTCTTTTTGTATTTTTATATCCTTTTCTTGGAGGATGTAATCTAATCACTTGCTTTGGATTTAGTTCTGAGTAATCTATCTCTCCTGATAGTATTTTGGAGCTCAGTTTTTCTACTGAGTCTAGGTTTTTTTGTTCGAGTATTTGTTCTAGTGAATTGTTTTTGAAGTTTGTTCTTTTGAGGAGGTGTTTCAGTCCTTCTTGGTTAATTTCTCCCCAGGTGATATAGTTTCTTGCCTTTTGAAGCATTCCTTTGTTATCGGATGTTTGTTCAATTAGGTTACAATGGTTTGGCCTGTTTAGGTTTAGTAATTTTAAGGTATCTTTTATTTCTTGTTTTATTCCTACTGTTCCTCTTACTCTGATAGCTGCATACATTTTTTATTCCTCTTTAGGCATTCTTAGTTTTGCTGCTTCTTTTAGTGCGTTATATGTGGCGTTTCCAAAGTTTATTGTTGTTCTTGTTTCTCCTTTAGTGAAAGACCAAATGTCTTGTATTCCTGCTAGCTCTAGGACCTTTTTTGCTGTTTCTCCTGCTGCTAGTCCTATACCTTTTGGTGCAGGGATTAGTGTTATTCTGGCGCTTCCTGATCTTCCTGTGGTTTTTAGTGGGATACTATGTTTTTCTCCACATCCACATTCCCATGAACCACATCCTCTTCGGACTTTTATTAGGTTGAGTTTTGCGTTTTCTATTGCTTTTCTTATTGCAGGTCCTACTTCTTCGTGTCTTGCTTCGGCTAATCCTACTAATCCTGCACGATTACCTACTACGACTTGGGTTCTGTATTTGACTCTTCTTCCTGAGTCAGTCATTCTTTGGACCATGTTCACATCGAGGACTTCGTCGTCTAGTTGAACTAATTCGTCAACTATTTCTACTTCTTTTAAGGGTAATCCTGATTCTAGAGCTTCTTCCATTGATCTAATTTCGCCTTCTAAAACTAGTTTGCCTAATTTTGTCTTTGGTTCCCATATCTCCAACTCTTCTTCAGGTTCTTGTGCTGACATATTTAATCACCAAATTTTTTTGTTATTTTTTCTTTTATTTTCTCAAAATGATCTGGTATGTCTTTGGGGTCGAGTCCTCTTTCTTTGTATTTATTGAAATCTCCTTCATCTGCATAATCGGCTATGTGTTGGCCTTTTATTCTTTCTTTGTTTGGAACTACTTTTTCCCTTACTGGAACTTCTATTCCAGCATCTTTTGCTCCTTTTAATGCTGCAAAGATGTTTGAGCCTATTGTAACAGGATTTAACCCTATGTCTGGTATTACAGATTTTATGTTTTGTTGTTTACCTTTTAGTCCACAGAGGTAACCTGTTAGGTACGCTGCTGGGGTGTTGTTAGTTGATGCTTTCCATCCAAATTCTTTTAGATTGTTTGAATGAGCAGAAGCTAATATTTTGTCTCCTTCTTTTTTATAATCTATAATTTGAACATTAAAGTGATTCTCGCTTTTTCTAACTACCAATCTAGGTTTTTCTGAGGTTAATAAGTTTTTTCTTTTGTAATAATCGGTTTTCTCCTCTCTTCTTCTTTTTAGCTTCTCATTTTTGGTCATTTTATTCCTCCATCTCTTCTGCTACTGTTTTTAGATGGTCTATATCTCTTATTTCTCCACCTTTTGATTTTTTGTAGAGTTCTCTATAGGTTCTGTTTGAGATTTCGCCTTGGTTTCTTAGTTGTTTCAACACTTTTCTTTGGGCTCTTAAATCACTCATCCATTTGTCTTTTTCTGATCTTTTGGAGTCTTTAGCTCCTTTTTTTGTTCCTGGTCCTTTTGATCTTCCTTTTTGTTTTTGACTTTGTTTTTCTCTTGCTCTTCCTCTGCTTGTGCCTTTTTTATCCTTGGCTTGTATTGATCCCTCTTCGATTAGTTCCTGTATATCCTCTTTTGTGATGGCCATAGCTACATCTTGCTGTTTATTAGGATCTATCCAGACCCTGTTTTTTCCTACTCCGAGTATATCAGCTGCCATTCTTTTTTGACTTTTTAGATCAGTCACTTTGTTCACCTCGATATTTTTCGTTTAGTATTTTGATGTTTTTTTCTCTAGCTTTTTGTTCAACTTTTATTCTTTTTCGTTTACCTACTTTTGAGGCTATTCTTATTGCTTGGTTTTCTTCATTGATCTCAGCTAGATCACTTGTATTGTGGACTAGTTGTTCTTTGTATCCAGAGGGGTGGAAACCTCTTTGTTCTTCGGGTTGTTTCCTCCCTACCTTTGGTTTTGCTGGTTTTCCTTTTTCTTCTTTCCTTTGTTTGCTCTGAATTCCCTTTGGACGTCTCCAAGTGCTTTTTATTTTTTTATAACGTTGTGAATTTTGACGTTTAAATTTTTTAGCCATTTTTATTCCCTCTCAATTACGTAGATACCATCTTGGAAAACTCTTGGATCTTTCCCTCTTATATCTGTTTCTTCCTCAATTTTGGCAGCTGTTTGGCCTACAGCTTCTTTATCAGGTCCTCTAATAGTTAATTCTTCACCTGATACTTCTACTTTAGTTTGTTCTCCAATTATATCCACTTTTCGTGGACTCTCTTCACCAATGAAGTTTTTTATGAGGACTTGTTTGTCGTTGGTTTCTATTTTTATTGGAAAGTGAGAGTAAACTGCTTTTGCTTTGTATTTGAAGTCTTCTTGGACACCTTTTAGCATGTTTTTTAGGTGAGAACTAAATGTTCCTAATTGTGATTTATCCTCTTTTCTTTTTGTTAGAGATGTAAGGATTATTTTATCGTTTTTTTTCTCGATTTTTATATTAGGGGATTTAAATTCTTTTTCTAGTTTTCCGTTTTCGCCTTCTACTTTTATCGTGTTGTTTTTTATTTCAAAGCTTACTTCCTCTGGAATTTGTATTTCTTTTTTTGCCATTATCTATTCACCTCTAGTATACGTATGCTAGTAGTTTTCCACCAATTCCTTCTTTTTGTGCTTTTCTATGTGAAATAACGCCATTTGAAGTTGTTACTATTAGTAAACCAAAGTTTTTGCCTGGTAAATATCTTTTTTCCCATTTCTCGAATTCGTCTTTTTGGGCTGAGAATTGTGGTTTTACTGAGCCACATTTGTTTATATTTCCATTTAACTTGATCTCGAATTCCCCGCCTTTTCCATCCTCTATGTACTCGTAGCCATCTATGTAATCGTGTTCTTGCATTACTTTTAGTGTCCTACCTATTAGTTTAGATGCTTGGGAGATTGTGCATTTTAATTTACCTGATTGTTCTGCATTATTTACTGTGGATAAAGCATCTGATAGTGGGTCTAACCTCATTTTTATCACCTGTATTTTTCAAATCCCATGTTTTCAGCTATTTCCCTAAAGCATTGCCTGCAGAGGCAGATGTCATATTTGCTGATGAGTGCTTGATCTCGTCCACATCTCCTACATTTTCTTCTTTCATCATTGCTCATCTTCCTTCACCACCTCTAGGTCAAATTCTTTTTCTAAGAATTGTATTGTTTCTTCAGGAGAAATTTTGTGGTTTTTTGGGATTTCTTTTTGATCTGATTTTTCTTCAACTCTATAACCTGGTCTTTTTAGTCTAACAGAAATGTCTAATCCAAATATTCCTATACTTGGATCATATTCCATTTCCGGAAAGTTGGTATGTTCTTCTATTCCAAATGAAAAGTTACCATGTTTGTCTATGGATTTTTCTTTTATTTGTTTTCGATTTACTTCTAAAGCTTTGGTCAAAAATTGTTTTGCTTTTTTGTCTCGTAAAGTTACTTTGCAACCTATTGGTTCTCCTTCTCTTATTCCAAAATTTGGAAGTGTTTGTTTTGCTTCTGTCCGTATTGGCTCTTGTCCTGTTATTTCTTCTATTATCTTTTCGGCATTTATCAGTTCTTCCCCACTACTTCCTACTCCCATGTTGACTACTACTTTACCGATTTTTATTTGTTTCATTTGATTTTTACTCATGTGTTGTCACCTCTGGGTTATTCTCTCCTATTACTGTTACATATTTTTGGATTGTTGAGAATTGTTCACCATCTTTGTCTAACATCACTTCATTTGGTGTTGAGCCTTTGATGATTTTTCTTTGTTTTATTTCTGCTACTTTTCCAGAGTGTTTTCCTCCAGTTATAAGAGCTTGATTGCCCTCTTCGAATTCAAGGGTTTTTTGTATTTCTTGGCTTGGTAATTCTATAAGAAGAGAATCTTGGGGGGAATATTGCTCTGCTTCTTCTAGTTTAATGTTTTTGCCATCATGTAGATTTAGTTGAAAATCGCCGCCACTTACACTTCTCTTGTCTTCGATTTTGCATATTTTTTTGTTTGCTTCTTCTTGGTCTATTTCTATAAATTTCAATCTATCTTTTTTATCTAGTGAGACTCTTATATAGAAATCTGCTTTTGGAATGCTTATTACATCTAATAGCCCTACCCCAAATCGGTGGTCTCTTATTTTTCTTCCATCTACCTCTAGATCTCCATTTTCTAGTATTCTTTTTACTTCCCTTGTTTTGTCAACTAATCCAATTATGTCTCTGAGTAAAACGTTTAGGGGAATTGATTTTTCCTTACTGTGAGGGGAATTTGGGGAAGTAACCCAAGTTTCGTCTCTCTTTTCTATTTTCCAACTTTTTGGAATAGAATATTTCTTCATTGGCATATTTTATCTCTCCAGTTTTTCAACTCTTTTTCTATCTTTTGTTTGTAAATCAACTATTTTTAGATTAGATGGTTTTATTGGTCTTGGAACTTCTGAGCCATCTGATTTTTCAATTGTTACATCCTCTATTTTAATAGTTATAGAATCTAGATCAACATTGCTAACCTTTCCCGTCTGCCCTTTTTTATCTCCTCTCATTATCTCTACCTTATCTCCTTCTCTTATTGGCATTCTTCTCTTGTCGTGTTTTTCTCTAAGATCTTCTGAAAGAGGAGCTGCCATCATATCTTGTTTTTGATGAAGTGGGGCATTTTCTTTTCTTTTTCTTTGCTTACTTGGTTTTCGTGACATTATTTTCACCTCAAACTATCATAGTTGCTGCACTAGCAACTTTTGGAAATCTTTCTGCTGCCTCTTTTGAGACTGGGCCTTTTATCTCTGTTCCTTTGGTTTCTCCCATCTCGTCTACTAATACTGCTGCATTGTCTTCGAAACTAACTCTTAACCCATCTGGTCTTCTGTATTCTTTTCTTTGTCTTACTACAACAGCATTTACTACTTGTTTTTTCATCTCTGGGTCGCCTTCTTTTACTGATACAACTATTAGATCACCTACACCTGATTTTGGTTGTCTTCTTCTAACTCCTTTGTATTCTTTTGCTGAAACAAATTCAAGGATTCTTGCACCTGTGTTGTCTGCGCATTTTAGTTTTGTTCCTGTTTGTATTCCTTTTGTTACACTTGCTTTAAGGCCTCTCATTGATTTTATCCTCCTTCAACTACTACATAGGATTTTGTTTTGCTGAGTGGTCGGCATTCTGCGATTTTGACTGTATCTCCTACATTGACTTCTATACATTGTGGTTTGTGAGCTCTTAGTTTAGATCTTCTTTTTTCATATCTTTCGTATTTTGGTATTTTTTGTGTGTATTCTCTTTGGATTACAACGGTTTTGTTGTCGATTACTGAAGCTACTTCTCCCTCTAGTATTGCTCCACGAACTGATAAATGTCCATGGAAGGGGCAGTTTTTGTCTTCACAGGTTTGTTTTGGTTCTTTAACATCAATTCCAATATCTGCTGACATGAATAACTCCTCAATTCTTAATTCGTTCTTCAGGAGATGAATTAATAACTTCTCCTTTAACTCTAACTCTTTTTTTATCAGGAAGAGTAAAAATGAAGGTTGAATCTTTTTTCGAAATTGTTTTTCCTGAAATGTTAATAGTTTTTTGTGTCTCATCAACTACCTCTCCTCGGATACCTATTTGTGATTTGTTGGTGCTTTCTTCTACTTTTGCTTTTAGTCCTATTAATTCGTGTTTTTTGAGGTTTTTAGGTGTTATTTTCATCTCCTTCCTCCTTTGATATTGTCTTTATTCTTGCTATGGTTTTTTTTATCTCTCTTATTCTTCCTGGGTTTTCTGGTTGTCCTCCAGCTGCTGAGATCCCCTTTTCTGTTATTAATTCGTTTTTTAGGTTTTCTAATTCTTGTTTTCTTTCTTCAGCGGACATGTCTCTAATTTCGTCGGGTTTGAGTATTGACATTCTTTATCCTCCTTTTCGAATAGGTGCGTCTGGGTATTCTTCTTGATATTCATCCATATCCATATTATGGGTTCTTAGATGGCTAGCTGTTATGGCTTTGTATTCATTACCGCATACTCGGCAGATAACTTTTTGGTCTTCTTCTGTTTCTCCCTCTTCTTCCTCTGTTTCTTCCTCTTCCTCTGTTTTTTCTTTGTCTTGGGTTATTTCTATTTCTTCTTCTTCAATTTCTTCTGGTTCTTGTATTTCTACTTGGTCAGGTAGTTTTGTGTCTTCTGGTATTATTCTCACTGAAACTCCTATTGTTCCTAATTGTTTTTTGGCTACGGCTTTTCCTTCGTCTACTATTTCTTTTGCTGGTTGTCCACAATGTTTTATGTATCCTTCTGTGAATTTCTCGACTCTTGATCTTGAGCCGGTTAGTTTTCCGGAGAGTATTATTTGTGCTCCTCTAGCTCCTGCATCCATTATGTCTCTTAGTGTTGAGTAACCTGCTTTTCTGAAGTACCAACCTCGTTCTAGTGCGTTTGCTAATCTTTGTGCGACCACTTGGGCGTTTAGATCGGGTTTGTCTACTTCTTTTACTTCTATGGAAGGATCTTCAAGGTTAAATCTGTTTTTGAATTTCTCAGTTAGTTCCCTTATTCGGCTTCCTCCTTTTCCAATTATCATTCCTGGTTTTTCGGCGTAAAGAACTATTTGTGTTCCTGTGGGAGTTCTATTTATGTCGATTCCTCCATATCCTTCTCTTTCTAATTCGTCTCGTAAGAATTCATTCATTTCTGCTTTTTGTAATCCATCTTCGATGAACTTTCTTTCCATTGGCATCTATTTTTCCTCCAGAACTACTTCTACATGTGTAGTTTTGGTGTTTTTCGGAGTTGCTCTTCCAAATGCTCTTGGCATCATTCCCTCTATTTCGGTTCCTCTTTTAGCTGCAATATGTTTTATTCTTAGTTTATTGATTTCTAATCCTTTATATTCGGCATTGCTTTCTGCATTTTCTATTACTTTTAATATCTCTGATGCTGCCTTTTCTGGATAGCCACCAGTGTCCCATTTTTCAATTCCTTTTCTGTGACCCTTCTTTTTGTTGTGTTTTTTATATGCTATAGGTTTTTCTTTGTTTATTACGCCTTTAAGGATTTCTTTAGCTTTTGATAGATCTTTTCCTCTTATTGAATCACATATTTCTACTGAATCCTTTGGGGATATATGTAACTCTCTTCCCATTGCTTTTGAAGTGGTTTTGGGATCAGGGTCTATTGAGTATTCTATATCAGACATTTTTTCACCTTTATTTTAGTGGC
Source organism: archaeon SCG-AAA382B04 (assembly GCA_003034855.1). Lineage (GTDB taxonomy): Archaea > Halobacteriota > Methanonatronarchaeia > Methanonatronarchaeales > Methanonatronarchaeaceae > PZKD01. Next base: position 53,336 of record PZKD01000059.1, read on the forward strand.
ACATATTTTGATGATCTTGTCGCACCGATACCTGGTCCGCCATGTTCAACTTTCTTTCTGGTTAATGTGAATTCTCCTAGATAATGGCCAATCATCTCTGGTTCAACTTTAACTACTTCAAAACTACTACCGTCATGTATTCCAAATTTTAGTCCTACAAATTTTGGTAATATTATCATATCTCTTAGATGTGTTTTTATTACTATGTCTTCTCCTGTTCCTTTTACTTCCATAGCCTTTTCTATTAGTTTTTCTTCTTCTTCGTTGAGTCCTCTTTCTATTTTTCTTCGAGCTCTAGCATCTGCTATTTTTTTGAATTCATCTATACTCATATCTTCTAATTCTTCTAGTGAGTGTCCTCTGTATTGAAATTCTTCTTGCATATCTAATCACCTCTTCCTGTCTTACTTGCTCTTATGCTTCCTACTTTTCTACCTGGTGACGTATCGCCTCCAGGTGTTTTTGGTTTGCCGGGGTGTTGAGTTCTTCCTCCTCCAAATGGATGGTCTACTGCGTTCATTGCTACTCCTCTGACCTTTGGGTATTTTCCCCCTTTCTTCTTCATCTTGTGATGTTTATTTCCAGCTTTTACGAATGGTTTTTCGGTTCTTCCTCCTCCAGCAACTACTCCTATCGTGGCTTTGCAATTAGGACTTAATTTTTTGAGTTTACCAGATGGTAGTTGAATTATTGCTTTTCCAACATCATGAGCTATCAGCATTCCATATACTCCTGACGCTCTTGCAAACTTACCTCCATCTTCGGGTTTGGCTTCTATGTTACTAATCGGAGTCCCTTCTGGAATCTCGGCTAGGACTGTTGTGTTACCTGGCTCGATTTCTACATCTGTTCCACATTCTATTTTGTCACCCGTTGAAACTCCTTCTTGAACCAATATTAGTCGTTCTTCTCCGTCATCGAATTTTACTTTTGCGATGGGAGCGTTTCTAGATGGATCATGTTCTATGTCAATTACCTCTCCCTTTAGGTTTTCATCTGATGAAGGATGTTTTAGTTCTTCTTTGTAATTATGAGAGGGTGCTGAGTAGGATTCTCCTCTTCCACTTTTTTGAGATCTTATTCTTTTTCCCATTTTTTTCACCTCAGAATATTCCTATTCTACCTGCTATTTCTTCTGCATCAAATTCAGGATGAAGCTTAACATATGCCTTCTTTTCTCCTTTGGAAGAAATCATTGTGTTTATCTCCTCAATTTCTACATCGTAGGTTTTTTCCACGGCCTCTCTCACTTGGTGCTTGTTTGCATCTATATTCACTACGAATGTCAGCGTGTTGTTTTCTTCCATCAACCTAGTTGTTTTTTCAGTAACCAATGGATTCTCAAGTATATTCATCTAAATACCTCCTCAATTTTAGATAATGCTGATTGGGTATATAAAGTGAATCGACCAAGATTTGTTCCAGGGGCTAGTAGTTCTGCGTTAAGTTTATCCACATTAGCTAAATCCACTCCTGGCAAATTTCTTGCTCCTCTTTTAATACCATTATCTTCTTCACAAACAATTAATAAGCTTCTTGGAGTTCTATATCCTTTCTTTATTCTTTTTCTTTTATTTTTAGCTCTTTCTATGTCTTGATAGGCTCCAACTATTTCTAAGAAATCTTTTACTTCTTTTGTCTTTTTTATTTGATTAAAGGCATCCTCAACTATTATTGGAGCTGTTTCAAATTTATGTCCTCTTTCTTCAACTATTTCAGGTTTCGAAGTTGCTGCTATTGCACTTTTTATTGCCAAATTTTTCTCTTTTTTATTTATGTCCTTTTCAAACTGTTTTTCTGCTTTTGGGGGATGAGCTTTCCTTCCTCCAACTGCTTGGGGTACTATTGCAGCTCTTCTACCATCTTTTATTCTCGGAACCATTGCTGATCCTCTACCAGCTCCCCAAGATTCTGCTGTTGTCCTAAATCCTGCCTCTTTATTCGAACCATAGGGTTGTTTTCGTTTTGATTGTGAGGATAATACTGCTTTTTTGATCAAATCTGGTCTAACGTTTGTCTTGAATATCTTTGGTAATTCAATTTCGTCTTTTTGTTCTCCTATTTCGTCATAGAGTTTTACCATCTTTTATCCTCCTTGTTTTGATTGTTTAGATATATACTTGATGTCTGGTTGTCCTTCAATTCCTTTTGGCCTTATTGCATCCCTAAACCTTATTAATCTCTTTGCAGGACCTGGAACACTGCCTTTTATTAATACATAATCGTTTTCTACTTCTCCGTATTTTAAGAAACCTCCATCGGGATTAACTTCGTCTGGATTATTTCCTATTTTTAGAATTCTTTTGTTCTCCTCTGTTCGTTGATGGTATCCTGTTTGACCAGTTTGGGGAACTTGCCATCTCACGTGAGTTGGGTGCCATGGACCTAGGTTTCCTATATGTCTTCCTTTTCCTTTTCTTTGAGCTTTTCTGTCTTGTATCTTAACTCCCCATCTTTTTACAGGGCCTTCAGTTCCTTTTCCTTTTGTTACTGCAGAAACATCTATGAATTCCCCCTCGTTGTATATGTCTGAGATTGGTATTGTGTCGCCAAATTTTTCTTTAGTATATTCTAATTGGTCTTCTAGTTCTCCACCTACTGCTATTTCCATTTGATCGGGTTCTTTTTTTGGTAAACCAGAGATTTTGTTTGGGTTTGTATTAACTCTAAATCTTAACTCCTCTATTTCTTTTTCTTCTACCATTTCTTCTAGTTCTTCCAAGTCTTCTTCTTGTGTTGCATCATCTCTTGGTTTTAGTCCATATGGGCCTTTACTATAGGCTCTAATTCCTTCTATTGAAAGTCTTGGTGTTTCTATGACGGTTACTGGAACTGAAATCTCTGATCCTTCAGTTACTGAGTTTTTCCTACCGTCAACCATTATTACCTGTGTCATTCCTACTTTGTACCCTGCGAATCCCAGTAGTTTGGCTATATCTTTATCTGGATATGATCTAACTCTAGGTACTTCGCTTTCAGATCTTTTTCGTGGGCTAAATGCTAATGAACCTTTTCTTGGTGTGTTTTTCTTTACCATCTTCTCAACTCCTTTCTATATTTAATATTGATAGCGTGGCATGGATAGCTTCTTCTGTTCGAACTGTTTTTGTACCTTGATTCGGTATCGTGTTTAAAACTTTATCTATGATTCTTTGATTATCTATGTATGCGTAAACTCCTCTTTTGGGTGATCCAAATAGGATTGCTGTTTTTTTATCTAGATACTCTTCTTTAGCGGATACCCTATCGCCTTCGATGGAAGTTGCTATTATTTTCCAATCTCCTTGTTTCAGTTCCTCTAGATGTTTATCGAGGCTGTTAACAATTTTGGTTTCGTATCCCCAATAATAGGGAACAACTTCCTTTGAAACCTTTTCTACTTCTATTGGACTCTCGCTCGAAATAGTTCTGACCGTTATGCGTTCTGCCTCGTTAACATTTCCATTAACGAGGAGGGCTTTTTCATCAAGACCTATATTCACCCTTGCGCAATAGTCAGAACCTACTTTCTCTTCTTCTACCTCTTCTACAAAACCCTCTCTGTATTCTCCAACTTTCACTTCTTTCTCTAAGTTATGGCTAGGTATCTGTAATGGAGGTATTACTCCAACATACCTGAGTTCTTCAGATATCCCAAAAAGGGGTTTTTTGAGATAAGGCGGGGTTTCTGCGTAATCTAATATTTTTTTTATTAGCGAGCTTTCGTCGTATTGATTATCTCGGTATATTGTTATTTGATCTGCTCTGAATATTGATGCAGTCCTTGCTATATTTCCTATTTTGAGTGTCTTAACTTTTTGGTCATCTGTCTCTATCGTTAGAGAGGAAGGTACTATTATCTCAAGTTTTTGTTGTGCTTTTTCCATCTTCTCTTTCCTCACTTAAAACTTTTGGATAAAAGAAAAATACATTATGGATATCCTTAAACTTTTTAGATATGGTTAAGTTTGAGAAATATAAAAAGGTTGATAAGAAAAGTTATGGTTCCATCAATGATTTCCTAAAAAAGAGATCTTTGCTTACAACTAGAGAGTGGATGGTTTCTGAGTTAATTAAAGATTTCCGAAGAGAAAGTGATGGAAGCATCCCAATGACAGAAGTAGGTGAAAAATTACCAGATATTTTTCCTTTTATGGAAAAAAAATATAGCGCCAGTGAAGTTTCTAATGCGAAACATTCGCTTGAAAAAAAGGTTAAAAGAGCGGGAACAACCTTTCTTTATTCTTTAGAGAAGGGTGTCATTAAAGAAGAAGATTTAGAAGAAATGGTTTCTGAAATAGCTATTAATATTCAAGATATTAGTGAAGTATTAGATGAAGAGCCGAGTGAGGAGTTAATGAAGAAATTACCAAGTGATTTACGTGATATTATTGAAAAAATTAATGAGATAAAAAGTGGTGAAGAAGTTGAATTAAATTCTCCTTTATTTGGGGAATACATTAGAGGTGAACTTGGAGAAAAATGGGTTGAAGAAATCTCATCTGATGAGTTTGGAGAAGTGTGTGTGAAGTTAGTTTTTGACAGACCTCTTTCCAAAAATGATATCCTAGTGCCTGAAAATTTAGAAAAAAATGAATCAGAACTAACTCTAGATAGAGGCTATGGTTTTAGGAATAACGGAAGGTATGTTGAGAGATATAGTGTTGAAATTATTGATTAGCCTTCTACCTCGTTTTTCATTCTCTTTCTTCTTTCTTTTGCAGTGTAACCAGTAACTTCTTCTAAAAATTCATTCAAATCTTTTTTTGTTTCTAGTGCCATATCTGCTTTTTCCATGGATGCAGTGGTGTTTACTCGCATTTTATTTTTCTTGTTCTTGTTTTCTATTAATTCAACTTTCATCTCTTCAAATGCCTTGTAGTTCTTTATGGTGTAAATGTCTCCATCTTTTTGATATTCCCCAAAAACATCCTCTAACGAATCCTCTATTTTTTCCCTTTCTATGTAATTACCTCTTTTAGCACTGAATACTCTTCCTTTCATGGTTCACCTCACTGAAGTTTTATTCCAAAACTAAATAAACCTTATCAGGTAACATCCTCCTCATCCTAAAGAAAGATTTCTTAGAAAAACTAAACTAGATAAGTTTAGAAAAAAACTATGGTGTTATAAAAATTAATTGTTTGTTGATACTAAGATTGATATTTATGAACCTAACTTCTACGATAAGTGAATTGCTGGGCAAAAAGTTATTTACTATAGCTGGAGCTCCTGTTACTATAAAAAAGGTTTTAGTTTTCTTGATTCTCTTAATCTTAACTTATATTGCCTCTAAATGGATTAGAGATATATTAAACTCGGCTCTTAAAAAAAGAGGAGTTGAGAAGAAAGAAAGATACCCATTGTTGAAATTAACTCATTATACCATTATTATCTTAGGTGTTTATATTGCCTTTAATTCAGTTGGAATTCCTTTAACCGGTCTTCTTGCTGCTGCTGGAGTTGTTGGTATTGTTTTAGGTTTTGGTCTCCAATCCATTACAAGTAATTTAGTGTCTGGTGTCCTTTTGTTGGGTGAAGGTACTTTAAAGGTAGGTGACCTCGTTCAAGTTGGTGATCAACTTGGAGAAGTAACTGATACGGGGATTAGGGCTACTACGGTGAAAACTTTTGACAATTATCATGTTTTGGTTCCCAACGAGGAGTTTTTTTCAAAACCATTCATCAACTATTCTTTTCACGATAAAAAAATAAGAATCGATGTTCCAATCGGTGTTGCTTACGGGAGTAATGTGGAAAAGGTAAGGGAGATTTTGCTAAATATTGCTTCCGGGAATGAAAAGGTTCTTGACCAACCTGAGCCACTTGTATTCTTTAAAGAACATGGGGATTCTAGCTTAAATTTTGAACTTAAGTGTTGGATTCCAACACCCTTTAACAGAAAAAAGACAAAGAGTGAATTGAACTTTGAAATTAACAAGAAATTTAGAGAGGAGAATATCGAGATACCTTTCCCTCAAAGAGATGTTTGGCTAAAGGAGGAAAAAGATGAATAAAAAATTTGATGACGATAGAGACTTCCCAGGTAGAGACATAGATGGAGGGGTTTTTGAGCATGATGAGGAAATAGAAACTTCAGATTGTAAGTATTTCATTAAACATGTCGAAGGAGGGAGTTTTTCAGTCGTATATTGCTCTTTAAGAGGAAAAGTACGAGAAGATCGATGCTTGGATTGTAGAGAGTATTCAGATCCTTCAGACGAAAGAGGACTACCAGATCCTGATCCTTTTTAGATAGATTAAGTGGAGTATTTTTATTATCCCATAACTTTAGATACATGATTGATGAGTGACAAAAAGAAAATTGAGCTTTTTGATGTAGGTGTTGCAGAAACCTCTGGTGGAATTGCACCTGCATTAGTTCTTAAAAGTGAAGATAAATTTTTACCCATCTATGTGGGGTTATCTGAAGCTATTTCTGCTAATAATGGTTTAAAAAATGAAGATTCCTTTCGTCCTTTTGCCCATGACATTATCTTAAAGTTCTTGGATAAAAACGATGTAAAGATTGATAAGGTTATAATAGATGATTTAGAAGAGGAAATTTATTTTGCCCAAATAGTCTTAAGAAAAAATGGAGAGAAAACGAGAATTGATGCTCGACCTAGTGATAGTATTGCTTTAGCTGTTAGAAAAAATGTTGATATAAAAATCAAAAAATCAATTCTAAAAGATTCAAGTAAGAGTGGCGAAGAGATTAAAGAAAAAATGAATTCTTTAGATAATTATCTGTGATAACTATGTATTTAATAATCGGTGGTTGTGGTCGTTTAGGGTCAACCCTAGCTAAATTATTTTCAATTGAGGGAAATGAAGTCGTTGTGATTGACAAAAAGGAAGAAGCTTTAAACCGATTGGGAAATGAATTTGGAGGGTCGAAAATCAAAGGTAACTTCAGTGATCAATCCGTTTTAGAAAATGCTGGAGCTAAAAACGCTGACGCAGTTATTGCTGTAACTGATGAGGATAATACAAATGTTATTGGTTGTCAAATAGCTAAGGAATTTTTTAATGTAAATAAGACAGTTGCAAGAATAAATGATCCTAAACACAAAAGAACATATGATGAGTTTAACATAGATTCACTTATTGCTCCATTTGATGCAGTTACCAATGTTTTTAAGAATGCAGTGATTGAAAAAGACTACATAACTCGAGAGATCATCGGCGAAAACGAAATTGAATTAATCGAAGTCAGGGTTGATAAGGATGACTTAGGAACCATCGAAGAATTCAAACCTCCAAAGGGTGTTAGGTTAGTTGCGATAAACAAAGATGGGGAAGCTAAATTAGCAGAAGCTAGTGACGAAATAAACAAGGGTGACAGACTCTTCTTTTTGATAGAAAGTAGAGAGATTAAAAAGAACAAAGATTGGCTAAAAAAATGGCGTTAGTTAACATAGACAAAGAAGAAAAAAAATATTATAGCATAATAATTAGCTATGTTGGGTTAATAGCCCTTTATACTGGTTTTACCCTGTTGATACCTCTTTTATTGTTAATCGCATTCCCAGAAGAACTTCACTTGGCTCCAAGTTTTCTTTTATCATCAATTTTGTCTGTTTTAACTGGATTTTCACTGTGGCACTTTTTTAAGTGTGAAAAAAACATTTCTTTTGATCTTAGACATTCTACTGTCATTGTTACTTTTGGATGGATTCTAGCTGTACTTTTTGGATCACTACCTTTCTATTTCTCTGGTGAAATGAGTTTCTTAAACTCAATATTCGAAGCTACCTCCGGCTGGACGACAACTGGTCTTACTATGGTCGTAATAGAAAATCAAGTTCCTAATCTTTTGTTGTTTTGGAGAAGTCTAATGCAATTTATAGGAGGAGCAGGTTTAGCTGTCTTGATGTTAACTGCTGTCGTAGGTTCCACTGATATTGAATCTGGGATGTTTATATCCGAGGCCAAAGAAGACAAATTAATTCCTAGTATCGCTGGCACAACAAAGTTGATAGCTAAAATCTATGTTGGATATGTTGTTGTAGGAACATTATTATACATTTTGCTTGGTATGGGTTGGTTTGATGCAATAAATCATTCTATGTGTGCTTTTGCCACAGGTGGTTTTAGTACAAAAGACAGTAGTTTAGGGGCTTTTTCAGTAAAGATACAAGTAATCACACTCTTATTTATGTTTTTTGGTAATTTAAATTTCGCTTTACATTATGAATTACTAAAAGGTAACTTAAAAGAACTATTTCTTGATATAGAGCCTAGAACTTTTTTTAAAATTAGCATTATCTCAATTCCATTGATTTTCTTTTCTATCCATAAACTTGATAATGTTTTTTCTTATTCTCTTTTACATTCTGTTTTTCAATCAATTTCAGCTTTTACAGGTACAGGATATATGACTCAAGGTGCTGATGTCTTGTTAGGGTGGGGTGGTCTTCCTTTACTAATTCTAGCTACTCTAATGTTGTTAGGTGCTTCCGCAGGTTCGACAGGAGGGGGGCTAAAACAACTAAGAGTGGGTGTTATACTTAAATCGGTTTTTTGGGAATTCAAAAAAAGAATTTTGCCTAAGAGAGCAGTGATTGATACAAGCTTTCGACACATTGGTAAAGATGTAATGGTTAATAAAGAGGATATGTGGAGCATCATAACTTTTACAACAGTTTTCCTGTCCTTTTATCTATTTGGCGTAATTGTATTTCTTTTACATGGTTATTCTCTGGAAGAATCTGTTTTTGAGTTCGCCTCTGCTCAGGCAACTGTGGGATTGACAGTAGAAGTGACAGGTCCGAACATGCCAAATATTTTAAAAGTTGTTGAAATATTTGGGATGTGGCTAGGGAGATTGGAATTTTGGACTGTATTTACAGGAATTCTCTCTGTATATAGAGATTTAAGAAGGTGATTTTATTGCATATCTTAATTGTTGGTGGTGGAAAAATAGGCACATATTTGGCTGAATCCCTTCAAAAAGAAGGAAACAAGATATCACTCGTTGAAAAAGATGAAGAAAGGAGTAAAAAATTAGCTAGAGACCTTGAGGCGTTAATTATCAATGGAGATGGAACTAATGTCGAAGTTTTAAGAGATGCTGGAGCTGTTAACGCAGATGTACTTGTTGCCGTTACTGATGATGATGACACTAATTTGGTTGCATGCCAATTCGCTAAAAACGAATTTAGTATTAAACGAACAATAGCTAGAGTTAACGATGAATCTAAAGAAAGTTTGTTTGAAAATATTGGTGTTGATGATGTTATCCCTATGGCAAATGCTGCCGCAACATCTTTTAAGAACTCCATAAGAACAGGTCCTTTAAAAACTATTTTCAGTTACGGAGATGAAGACATCAATCTCAACGAAGTTATCGTTAAGGAGGACTCAGAGGTCTTAAATAAAACCTTAGAAGAGATTAATTTTCCAGAAAATTCCATAGTTGTTTCTATTATAAGAGAAGACAATATCATATTCCCAAGTGGTAAAACCACTCTCAAAAAGGGAGATAAAGTTCAAATCCTGATGTATTCTAAAGATATTGATAAAATAGAAAAAATATTTTAGGAACTTATTTTGAACCTCAATAAAGCTGCTAATCCACCAAGAGCCTCAAGTTTTTCTCCCGGTTCGAATTCTGAACTAAATATCTTAACTTCTCCTCCCTTTTGTCTTGTTTGGTCTATTAATTCTTCTACTTTTTGTGAATCTTTTTTTCTATCTTCTCTAAGTGTTTTTTCTGAAACTAATAATTCTTCTACAGCTCCTAAGTTTACTGCTTTTTTAACTCCTTCTAGACCATAAGTTGCTTTACCATCTTTTGCTATCTCTTTGAGTAATCTTTCCATTAAACGTGATTCATCTGTGATTCTTGATTCCTTCCATATCTTTTCTATTGCTCCTCTCTTAATTGCTTCATGTATCCCTCTCTCTCCTACACTTGCAGTGTCTTCGACAAAAATGTCTTTTGTTAGTTCTTGATCTGATTTTTTTAGGAAATTATAGAAATCATTTTTTGTGAAACCTGGTCCAGCTAAAACTATTTTATCAATTTCATTTGTTTTTAAGGTTCTTTTAAGTCTCTTGTTAACTTCTGAAAAGAAATCTGTTCTTCTACCTGTCTCTCCTTCTCTTTTTCCAGAGCCTTCTTGTAAGGTAGTGGTTTTTCCTAATCCATGCCTCTTCATAACTCCAATAGTGGCTTCACCTTCTTCTATAGCTAATATTGCAACTTTTGGTTTATCTGATTCTTCTACAGCTTTTTCTATTCTCTCTATTTGATCTTTTTTCCATCTTTGTTTTTTAATTAGAATCGCTTTGTTTTCTTCAATGTTGATGGTGTGGTATCTTCCTATAAAATCTTCTTTTCCTTCTTTTATTATTCCTGCAACTCTTAATCTGCCTGAAAAATCTTGATATTCTATTTCCTCTACTTCTATTGTTAGTTCTACTGGTTCTTTCTTTTTATTTTCAGGTCTAATTTTGTCAGAACTATCTTCTTTACTCCTAAAGGTTAGTGCTCTTACATAATCTCCTTCTTCAACTATATTTCTGATAGTCCAGAAGTCATCTGGGTTTTCTGGAACTATCTTCATTTCTTGTTCTTCAAGGTTTTTGTGTTCAATCTTCATTTTTTAACCTAAGTTTTCCTGATGGGAAAAATCGTTCTATTTCGTCTGGTGTGACAAGTTTGTCTACTATTTTTTCTTCTTCTGGCTTGGCTTCACTTTTTATGTAAGCCGTTATTTTTTGGGAAATCTTTCCTCTATTTTGGTCTCCTGGAATTATTTTTTTGTAATATTCGGCATGTTCTTCAACGGCTGAAGGAGGTCCACCTATCACCCTTGTTAATTCATCTATTTCTATTCCGACTGCGTATTCAAGTTGTATGCTTCGATAATATTTCCTATCTCCTCGGATCACGAAGCTCCCCTTCTCTATATACTCTCCACTTTCAGGTGTCTTTGTCACTTGGTCTGGTTTTACTTGGTAAACGTCAGCTGAGTAATAGTTTTTCCATGCTTCAGAGTTGCATGCTGCAAATTTTGCGGCTTCTTTTTTTGTTTTTTTAGGTATTTGCTCTCCTTCTGCTTTGATTATTGTTGCTGATCCTCCTTCTATTTGGGAATGAAGGAATAAATCTCCTTTTTGCATGTGTTTTTTAACAATTTCTTCGTTTTGTGTGGCATTTCTTCCTCCTATAACTAAGAAATCATCTGAGCTTTTAAACCAGCGATATTCATCATACCAGTGTTCTTTGTTTCGTATTTTCTTCTGAGGGGATCCTCTAACTTCGAAGCTTTCTTTACCCTTTGATTCTACCTTTTCTATTATTTTTTGTGTTTCTTTTGCGGCTTTTCTGGCTCCTTTTGCTTTTCTTTTCTTTTTCTTAGCTTCTTCATATTTTTGAGTTGCATTTTCGGTTAAAGATTTTCTTATATCTATTTCAACTTCTTCATCATCTAATTGAGCTGTTACTTTAGCCTTATCTTCTTCTATTGAAGATATTAAATTAGAAGCTCCTATTTCTTGGTTTTTTGCTTCTTTTAGTTTTTCTTTTATTTCTTTCCAGCTGTAATTACTCCTTGCCTTTTCAATTGTCGATAATAGTTCATCTAATTTTTTGAAGTATTTATAAATTAGATCTCCTTTTTTTATGCCATCTTCATAATCTTTTTCATATTGTTCAGCGGTTTGAAGTTGTCCTTCTTTCCTTCCTTTTAGTGAATTAAGCCTATCTAGGTATTTTTTGTTCTTTTTATCTTCAACTTCGTTTATTTCTCTTTTACTAAAGAATTCGTCAAGTGCTTGGTTAAAGGAATCATATTCTTCTTTTCTGTTTCCTTCGTATTTTTTAAGAGAGATTGGTAATACATCAACCATTTCATTGTCTTCATAAACTATTTGAGGAGTTATATCTCCTTCATTTAGTTTTGAGAAAATATTTTTTATTGAAGAAAACACTTTGTCAATTTCCTTTTGATTTAATTCACTTATGGATTTATTTTTATCTACTTCAGCTCTAGAACAAATTTCTTCTGCATATAAGCCTCCAAGGCTCATTTGAGTGGCTATAGTTCTAACTAAATCTGATTCGGATTCTTCGAGTATTTTTTTAAATTTTTCTTTTGTTATTTCTCTTGGATTTATATTAGAAGGTGGATATTGGTATTTTTCACCTTTTTTGATGATTCTATCTTTAAATTCTTCTCTTCTCAAGCATGCAATTATTTCATTTTCTTGATTACATAAGATGACATTTCCATTCCCAAATAATTCACAAATTATTCTGTATTTTTGTTCCCTTTCTATTTCCCATTCTATCACCCTATCGAGGTTATGTTGATTAAATTCTTTTAGATTAGCATTTTTGGTGTATTTTCTTAGTATCATTGGAAAATCAGGTGGTCTTTCTGGAGCGGGTCTTGGATAATTTGTGAAATGGATTCTTTTTCCTGCTTCAACTATTAAGTTCTTTTTTCCTTGATCGTAGTGATAGAATTTGAATAATAATTCGTTTTTGGTTAATTGATAAGATTTTTCCACTTTTGCGTCTCTCATCTTATTGAGTTCGCTTAGTATTGCTGCAATATCGACACTCGTCATTTTTTCTTTCATTTTCAACAATTATTTGATTTATTTTTTCCTTATTTCTTGTTGCTAAGAGAATATTAAAAAAGGTTATAAGTGATATTAGGTAAAAAGATAGTTAAAATATTTTTGAGGTGCTAGGATTGGGAGATAAATCTGAGTATTATACTTCATTGAAAAAAACAGGATTATCTAGTATTTTAGGATTATTGGGAGGGGTTGTTGCTTATTATATTGCAGGTCCTTCCTTAGCTGCATTAAAGCAAAAAGAGCCTTTTGGTCTTTTATTTTTGCTTTTTCTTGTATGGATTCAACAGAGTTTATTTCCTTTGATTGATGTTGATCCAGATGAGTTTAGTGGTAAAGACTGGGCATTTATTGGTTTAATGACTCTTTCTTTCGGATTCATTTCTTGGTCTTTGCTTTTAAATCTATAGTAGATCTTAGGTTTAGAAATATGAGAATTGCAGTTGTGGATAAAGAAAAGTGTCAGCCAAAGAAGTGTTCTAAGGAGTGTATTAATTTTTGTCCTAGGGTGAGAGCTGGTGATGACACTATTGTGATGGGAGAAGATAACAAACCTATTATTAGTGAAGAACTCTGTATTGGATGTAATATTTGTGTTAGGAAATGTCCCTTTAACGCTATCAAGATAATCAATTTACCTGAGGAACTCGATGAAGAAGAGGTTCATAGATATGGAGAAAATGGTTTCACTCTGTATAGGTTACCTCATCCTCATAAAGATTATGTAACTGGTTTGTTAGGTCCAAATGGTATTGGTAAAACAACTGCAGTTAATATATTATCTGGTGAATTCAAACCTAACCTTGGAAAGAAGAATGCTAGTTGGGAAGATATTTTTGATTTTTTTGCAGGTTCAATATTGCAAAGCCATTTTAAGTTGTTAAAAGATGAGGAAATAGATGTTTCTTACAAACCACAGTATATTAAATCAATCCCTAAGGTTCAAAATGGTGTTATCGAGGATTTATTAGAAAAAACAGATGAAAGAGGTAACATTAACCAAATAATGAGTGATTTAGATCTTTTAGATATAAAAGATAGGGATTTAAGTGTTTTAAGTGGTGGTGAATTACAAAGAGTGGCGATTGCCGCTTGTTTGAGTAGAGATGCAGATATATATTTTTTAGATGAAATAACACCTTTTTTAGATATTTATCAACGAAAAAATGTTTCTAAATTAATTAGGAATGTTTCTGAAAATAATAAGGTAATTATTGTTGAACACGATTTGGCTATTTTGGATATGTTAGCTGATAAAGTTCATCTCGCTTATGGTGAACCAGGAGGGTATGGAGTAGTTACTCAACCAAAGGGTGTTAGGAGAGGTATAAACCAATATTTAGATGGCTATCTTCCTGATGAAAATGTGAGGATAAGGGAGCAAAAAATTGAATTTGAGGATGCTACCGCCATTTCCTCTGTCGAAGGGAAAACATTAATCAGTTATCCTTCTTTTGCAAAAACATATCAAGACTTTAGTCTCTCTGTTAATGAAGGAGAATTGTATGAAAGCGAGATTGTTGGAGTTGTTGGAGCCAATGCTATTGGAAAAAGTACAATGATTAAAGCATTTGCAGGGGAAGTTGAACCTGATAACTCAGAGATAAACTATGACATATCTGTTTCTTATAAACCTCAGTATGTTGAAGGAGATTTTGAAGGTAGTGTAGAAGCATTCTTATCTAGAATAACAAGTGATTATGGAACCTCCTATTATAAAACTAATATTCTAAAACCATTATCTCTTGAAGACTTATTAGAATCTAAGGTTAACGATCTGAGTGGTGGTGAATTACAAAGGCTGGCGATTGCCGCTTGTTTGAGTAGAGAAGCTGATGTATATTTATTAGATGAACCTTCTGCCCACCTAGATGTTGAGCAAAGAACTATGGCTATAAAAACGATTCAAGATGTGGTTTCAGATGAGGAAAGTACTGCTTTAGTTGTAGATCATGATATTTATATGATTGACTTATTGAGCGATAGGTTAATGGTTTTTGAAGGGGAACCAGGGGTTAAAGGTGTTGCCAGAGGCCCCTTCAATATGGAAGAGGGTATGAATAATTTCTTAGATACCTTAGGAATCACTTTTAGAAGAGATGAGGATACTGGCAGGCCCCGAATCAATAAATTTGGTTCCCATTTAGATAGGAAACAAAAGAATAACAACAATTATTATTATCTCTGATTCTTTACAAAATCATTTATCTTGTTTAGCGCTAGATTTAGTTCTTTTTTACCTGTTGAAAATGAAATTCTTATGAAACCTTCTCCTGCTTCTCCAAAAGCTGTTCCAGGAACCACAGCCACTTTTTTTCGGTCTAATAATTTTTCTGCGAACTCTTTTGAACTTAAATTTGTTGAAGTTATTTTGGGAAATACATAGAAAGATCCATCGGGTTCATAGTGATCTAATCCAATTTTTTCTAATTTATTAACTACTAATTTTTTTCTTCGCCTATATTTATTGATCATTTCTTCTACATCTGGCCTAGCATTTTTTAATGCTTCTATTGCTGCTTTTTGTGATAGTATAGGTGCGCAGAGCATTGTGTATTGGTGTATTTTATTCATTGTTTTAATTATTTCTTCTTTACCTACTGCATATCCAATTCTCCAACCAGTCATAGCGTATGATTTTGAAAAACCATCTAACAATATCAAGTTGTCTTTTGCGTTTTTTATTTCTAATGATGAGGTTTTTTCTCCTTCAAAGACCATGTCACTATATATCTCATCACTAATTAACCAAATATCGTTTTCTTTAGCTATTTTAAAAATATTTTTGAGTTTCTCTTTACTTATACATGTGCCTGTAGGGTTGTTGGGATAATTTATAACTATTGCAACAGTTTTGTCAGTTATTTTTTGTTTAATATCTTCGAAGTTGGGTTTAAATCCATTTTTAAGTTCTGTTGTAACTTTTTTGACTTTTCCACCAGCAAAATTGACGCATGGGTTATAAGAAACATAGGAGGGTTCCATTATCACTACTTCATCTCCTTCATCAACTATGGCTCTTATTGCAAGGTCATATGCTTCACTTACTCCTGTGGTTATCAAAACTTCGTTTTGTGGATCAAAATTTTTTGAATATTCGTTTCTTATTTTTTCGGAGATTAATTTCCTTAGTTTGAGTAAACCTTTATTCGATGTGTAAGAAGTGTATCCTGCTTCCAAAGAATATATTCCTGATTCCCTAATTCTCCAAGGAGTGACAAAATCAGGTTCCCCCACCCCTAGGGAGATTACATCATCCATTCCTACAACTAATTCAAAAAATTCTCTTATTCCTGAAGGTGGAACGGACTTAACTTTTTTGGAAGTTTTCATTTTTTAGGGAGAAATTTGTATTCTTCTATCCTCAGCTTGTTCAAATAACTTTTCACCATCTTTTTTATAGGTTTTTAATACAAAGTGGGTTACTGTATCTCTTACATTCTCTAGAGGGGAGATCTTTTCTGCAATGAAGTCAGCTATATCTCTCATTGAACCACCTTTTACTACAATCCTCAGGTCATATTCACCTGAAATTAACCTAATGTTTTCAACTTCAGGGAAACCAGCAATTCTTTCCGCTATTTTATCATACCCTCCTTCTCTTGACAACTCCACCTTTATATTAATTGACGCATAAGCCGGCTCTTTTTCCAATTTTTCCCAATTTATAACAGCTTTATACTTTTTAATATATCCATTATTTTCTAAACCTTCAACCATCTCCTTCACTTCATCTTTATCTAAATCAACCATGTCTGACAAATTTTCTAGAGAAATTTTTCCATCATCTTGTAATATATTTAAAATTTCAGTTTCCTTTTCTCCAATTTCCATAAAACAACCCACCAATTTTTCAAACTTCTTTTGGTTATTTTCCTACAAATATAATAATTATTTCTCTCTAAAGTAGAACTTAATCTAAATCAGTTTTTTCTATAAATTTTGATAATGTCTCTTTTAGTGAAATGTTTTTTTCTTTAATTCTGTAATTTACTTTAATTATTGGTTTTGGGGTGTCTATTATTTTTTCTAAGTTGAATGGTGAAGCTGAGACAATTACATCAAAATCTAGGTTATTTATAGTTTTTTCTAAGTCATTTACTTGTTCATCGCTATATCCTATTGCTGGTAGGACATTTTTTAGGTCATCGTATTTTTTTAGTATTTTTCTAATTTCACCTGTTGCTCCTTTTTTGGGGTCTATTATTTTTCTTGCACCGAATTTTTTGGCTGCTACATAACCGGCTCCATATTTTGTGTCTCCATGTGTTAAAGTGGGTCCGTCTTCAATGACCAACACTTCTTTATCTTTAATCAATGAAGGATCTTCAACTTCTACTAATGAGTTTAGGTGTATTATTTTAGCTTGAGAATTAACTCTCTCAACATTGTTTTTAACCTCCTTAATCTCCTTTTTTTCTGCACTATTCTCCTTGTTTATGAGCACGTAATCAGCTAATCGTAGATTGGATTCTCCTGGATGGTATTTTACTTCATCGCCAGCTCGAAGTGGGTCAGCAAGAACTAGGTGTAGATCTGGTTTAAAGAAGGGTAATTCATTGTTCCCTCCTTCCCATATTATTATATCAGCTTCCTCTTCTACTTCTTTCAGTATCTTTTTATAGTTAACTCCTGCATAAACAACATTTCCTTGTCTTAAGTGTTTTTCGTATTCTTCTCTTTCCTCTACAGTCACTTCAGCTTTTTCTAAATCCTCTAATGTTTCGAATCTCTGTATCTCTTGTTTAAGTAAATCACCATAGGGCATAGGTTCTCGTACAACGATAGTTTTATAGCCAAATTCTTTTAATATATTGGTTACTTTTTGAGAAACTTGTGACTTACCTATTCCTGTTCTAACTGCATCAATAGCTATTATTGGTGATTTAGATTTTAGCATCATTTGTTTTGATCCAATTAATTTAAAGTCTGCTCCAGCAGCTAGGGCAATAGAGGCTTTGTGCATAACCTCCTTATGTGAAATATCTGAATAGGAAAAAACAACCTCATCAACATCTTTTTCCTTGATTAATCTTTCTAATCTATTTTCAGGATAGATGGGAATTGGTTCGTTATATTGTTCTCCTGCTAATTTAGAGGGGAATTCTCTGATAATTTCCTCATCAAGTTCCCCAAGGTTCTGATCCATTGCTTGTGTGAAACCAACTACTTTGTAGTTTTCTTTATTTTTATAACAAGTTAAGAAGTCATGAAAGTCCCGACCAGCAGCTCCCAGAATTAAAACATTTTTTTTGTCTTCCATTTTAGCCCTAGTATTAAGTTATTTTATATCTTATTTGAAAATTACGACCTAACTAACTAAAACACGATAGGCAACATAGAAAATGAAGTATTTTTTCTTTTAAATATTTGAGCAAGTTTTTAAAATAATAACCGTTGTCTTAATGATCCACTTATCAGTTAATCGAGAAATTTAGGAAAATTATTCACATTTAATTGGTATAAATAATAAAAAATTAAAAGATTGGTTTTAGACTAGGTCGTCGGCTATTCCTGCAGCTACAGGTATCCTTGTCTTATTACCCTTATAAGCCGTGAACATCAAATAAACCCATAATATGAACGTTATCAACATTATTAACAAACTTAAAAGACCAATTATCATCGAAATAACTCCAGATACAAGTCCACCGACACCCAAAGCTATTCCTCCACTTATAACACTTAGTATTATGTTAATAACAAATATTGCTGCAAAAACAACAATCGACTGCGCCGCATGAAACCTAACGAACTCATTGTCCTTCTCTATCAACAACAGGATAATGCCCGTTATTAAACCCAAAAGATAAGCCAAAGCACCTGCAATATTTTCATCCAAACCAGAACTAGTTTCACTCATATATCAAAATACCTCCAAATTTTTTATCCAATCCCATATTAGTTTCTTTCATATTACCTCATCCTCACATCCCCCAAATCATTCTATACCTGAGGAATCTTTTGGTCCTTTGATGATGCCAACAGTTGTCTGGCCATTAGACTGAATAATTACTATAGCCATGCCCTCATCTCCTTTCTCTAGGATAACACCGGACTCATATCCGCCCATGGATTCCTCGTATTCAGCTACGACTTCCCAACCTGCAGTCTGTGCAGACTGTTTTAAGTCATCTAGAACTTAAGATGAATCTCCCGTCTCTACAACATACTGTGTCATTGTAACTCCTTCCTCCTGAGTTGTTGTCGTCTTCTCATAATTAGAGGGAATGGAAATTCCACCAGGTCCACTAGAAGAGCCTAAGCAACCACTAAATGCAACGCCACCAACCAATAATACTACTAATACAAACAATATCTTCTTCATCAGGTCCTTCTTCCAATAAAAGGAAAAAATTAAACCCTTTTATCGGATTCCTTAGTGACTTTAAAATCCCTAAGTTAACCTATACTAACTAATAGTTATATACCTTTCCTAATTAGAAGGATAAAGCCACTTAGAACAAAAAAAATTTACAAATTGAAAAACCTGTTAACTACCTCAGATCCTCAAAAGAGTTAAATCAATATCCTTCTCAGTTTCTATTCTTTTTGACATCCTCCTCTCCCTAAAGAAAGAGGTCTTACCCCTAAAAGTCTTTACTTACTAACCTGTGTATCTGAAAATAAGACATTCCTTGTCTGTAGTATTGGATATTTTGTCATTTACATTTAATTCAAATCTGTAAAATCCTCTATTCCAACTATCAGGTGTTGAAAAACCTCCAGGAGTCACTATATGATCTCTTGCCACAAGAGGTCTTTTACGTCCACCACTAAGACCAGTTTTCACGTCTCCATTTGGTCCAATCACTTTAAACTGATACCTGAAATCAACATTTCCTCCCTTTTTCCGTTAAATTATGTATTTCATAGTAATAAGCTACAGAATCCCAGTTCCCAAACTGTGGAGAAACTCCTCCAGGGTCAGGAGCTTGAGCCTTATCAGCGAAATAAAAACTTTTAATTTCAACTCCCTCTTCCCTAACTTCTGAACAATTAAACAAGTCACTTGAAAAAGAGGGGTTCACAGACTTTACCGAGAGATTCAACTTCCCATGATAAGTTAAACTATAAGTTCCTTCACCATTCTTCGCGATTTCATTAGCTTTCTCCACAAGACCAAGATATCTTTCCGGAGAATTAGCCACACCAATTCAAGAACCATTAAAATAACCGTAAAATTTTTTTTCCTCCCCATTGTAAATCATAACTTCATCACTGTTTAATTTGTCAATCCTGAAATTAGTTTTATTCGATTGAATATTATTAGCCCTTAAACGGAAAGGAGTCCGAATAAGTCCATTAAGATCATAATCCGTTACCTTAAAATCTAAACTACTAACCTCACTAACACCCCTATTGCCATCACCATTATCACCTTCTTGGAAAACACAATCAGAAAAACCTAAAGATAAAGCCAAAACCAAAAAAAAACAAAGATAAACACAATTTTTCTCTCAGACAACCAAGTCATCCTCTATACAACTAATTCCTCTAATAAAAAATAACTAAAAAACAAAAATAAATCTTACGAAATAAAGAACAAATTCAAATAAAATATCAAAATAGCTTAAACATCTAAAAAACATACGAGAAAGATTTTGAAATAATTTCGAGTGGTTTAGAGAACAAATTTAACTATTTAGGTAATTTATGCGGGATCCGGGATTACCACGCCAATTTACCAGTAAATCTTTTCTTTTTTTATTAATTCCTTTTAAATTACTTTTTTGGCTCTGTTGCAACCTTTCTCGGAACTTACTTGAACTTTTCGGTAAGAATTGGGTTTGGGGATGGGATAGTTGCAGCAGTTGGATTTGGAGCTGGATCTAGATGAACTCCTCGGAGACAGAGGTTCTAGAGATTTGTCGAAGAGATCAAACGTTTGGTGGCTAGGGAGGTTCCAAGGTATTCTTCCAAATATTCGAGAAGAGACTATAGTTTGAGGCAGCATGCTGTTCTTGTGTGCCTAAAAATAAAAAAGGAAGACACATACAGAGAGATCGTTGATGAAGCTGTGGATATGGTGCGTATTAGAAGTGAACCCCAACCTGGACGAGATCCCCCTATCCTTCAACGCTCTGTAGAGCATTCAACAAACTTTCGATGAAGACATGGAGAACTCTCCTAAGACTCATCACAAAGAAGCTGGATCTCACCAGAGTTGCAGGCAATAGACGCCTCAGGGTTCTAGAGGAGCTATGCATCAAGACATTACACAGAGAGAACCAAGATGAAGTTAAGCTCGTTAAAGACAACACTCCTTGTAGACGCAAACGGAGCGATAGTTGACCTTCACATAACGACAACTAGAAAACATGACACAAAGATAGCTCCCTTCCCTCATTAAACGCAGCTCCAACTGAATAGACGTCCTTTTAGGAGACAAAGGAATGCGACGACAAAAAGTTGAGAGAGCTATGCCTCAAGGAGGACATAAAGCCAATAATCAAGTATAAGGAGTTCACTGAGGAGCATAAAAAACTTAACCGGGAGCTTGAAGACTACGAGAGGAGAAACATAAACGAATGTGTCAACTCCTCGTTGAAGAGAAAGCATCGGCTCCCACGTCAGCTCAAGATCTTGGTGGAAACAATTCAGAGAAATAACAGTAAAATGTCTAGTACAGAACATAGAGAAATCAGTAAATTATCTCGCGACCTTAACCTTTATAATTTCAGGTCAACTCAAAAGGGTTGCAACATAGCCACTTTTTTTTATTTCTCCAAAATAGAATTGATATTATTAATATAGCTATAATTGATGTGAGAGAAGTGAACCCAGGGCCTTCTTAATGTTTATTGATACAGTGTCCTTTTCATACTCAATAACCCTTTTTGTACTAAAGATCTCTTCTCTTAAAAAAGAAATAAGCCAAAATTGCTGGAATCAAAAACCACAAAAGCTGGATCACAACCAAAAACTCAAGGTTCAAATAGCTTGGAACATCCATAGCGTAACCAAAAGCTTTTTCTAGTCCAAAGGCCTGCATAGCTGAAGTTCCATGCATATCCATTGGACTAACAACAATCGATTTCCACATCCAACCTGGAAGAGTTGACTCTGAACCCATCAGTTGCTCCAAAGTTCCGCCCGTGGAAAGATAGATTCCAAAAACAATTGTTCCATAAATCATTGACCAGAAAAATATCAATATACCAGCACCTATCGAAGTAGAGCGCTTCTTACAGACAGCTGAAAAAAATATAGACAGACTTAAATAAATACCTCCAAGAAGTATAGACAAAAGTATGAACACCATATATGGAGTTGTATTTTCAATTCCTGCAAACACAGCGATAACAATTCCACCCAAACCAAAGCCAAATGCTATTGAAGCTATCAGAACCAAGGAAAGTCCCAAGAACTTACCAACCAGTACTTCGCCCCTAGTTATAGGATAAGAAAGAACCAATGGCAGAGCCCCATTCTCACCTTCACCAGAAATCGTAGAATATCCCAGCATTATTGCTATTAGGGGAATAAGAATTGATGAAATACTTAATAAAGTGCTCACAGTTCCCTGTAACCTACCAAACAATTCTTCACCTGCTTTACCTCCAGTGAGATAGGATGCAGCAATCGTTAATACAACAAATATGAATGTAAGAGCAATTATCCATCTATTTCTTATATGGTCTCGGAACTCCTTTTTGGCAATAGCCCAAACCTTTGATGTTTTCATTCTTCTTCCTCCTTCGAAATCAGTCTAACAAATGCATCTTCCAGTGAAGGTTGAACTGTTTCGAAATCATCAATTTCCATTCCTTCTTCTTCAAGCTTTGCTAAAACTCTTGAGCGAGCATTTGGGTCACATTCAATTGTAAATTTGTTTTCGCTTGCATCTATTGATTCAATTTCATGCATCTCTTGCAAAACACTAGGTATCTCCCCATTCAATCCTGGAATATTTATAATGAGCTTTGGCTTTATCTGTAGATATTCATTAAGGTTTTGAACACTGTCTTCAGCTATCTTTTTCCCATTATCAATTATTGAAACTCTATCGGAGAGATTCTGCACCTCATTTAGGTTGTGGGATGAAAAGAAAATTGTGGCACCTTCCTCGTTTAATTTCTTTATCTTCTCTCTCACAACCTTAACCCATCTAGGGTCCAGGCCAGAAAGAGGTTCATCAAGAATATATATCTCGGGATCACCAACCATTGCTTGAGCTATTCCCAAAAGCTGAATCATTCCTTTTGAAAAATCACCAACCCTTTTGTCTGCTTCATCTAACAAACCGACTTGATCTAGGAGAGAATCAGTCGGAGGTTTCACTCCCCTTAGTTCGCCAAAGAAATCTAGGGTTTGTCTTGCTGTTAGGTTGTTATAGAAAAAAAGTCTTTCAGGCAAATAACCTATTTTCTCTTTTGCTTTCCTACCGTCCTCTCGAATGTCGAAGCCACCGATTCCTATTTCCCCATCGCTATGTATTAAACCCAACATTGATTTTATAGTTGTACTCTTACCTGCTCCGTTGGGGCCCAAGAATCCATAGATTTCGCCCTCTTTAACTTCAAATGAAACGTCCTTTACCGCCCTAAATCCATCGTATTCCTTCACTAAATTCTTTACACTAATTACCCTATCAAGCATTTCTCTTTCCACCAAACCAAAGACAAAGCAACTTTCAAAAACTATTTCTTATATTTTGGAAGAAAAGATATTAAATCTTTTCACATTTTTTTTCTACCTTCTATTAATCCTAAATTCCTACTAATCCAAAACATACACCCCTACAACAAGCCTAGAACCAAACTATTTATAATTAAGCCAAAAGACCTAGAGCCTGATCCAAAAATGGCTAACAAAAAGAAAAACATAACCATAAGAATAGATGCAGAAGTAGCTGAAAAAGCTAAACAAAACGGCTTAAACATATCAAAAACATGCGAAAAAGCTCTCAAAGCTATTTCAAGTGATTTAGAAAACAAATTTAATCGTTTAGGCGTTTTATGCGGGGGAGGGGATTCGAACCCCTGGACCCCTACGGGACAGGATCTTAAGTCCTGCGCCTTTGGCCTGGCTCGGCAACCCCCGCTCTGTCTTTTATTAAAATATTTCCAATAATATAAAACAACGGCGTATTTTCTTTATAAGATTATTCTTCTTTAAGTTAATCAAATGGTGGTCTCAATTTTTGGATAATGAAGAGAAACTCATTTTTTTATTCGATAACTAGCCAAGGAACGGTTCTCAGGAAATCATAGTTTTTTCCTCTAGGATGCCCCCATAAATCATCTCTTCCAAATCCTTCTCCATGATCAGCTGTAATGATTATCTTTCCATCAACCTCTCTCACCAGATTCTCCACTGATTCTAGCACAATCTCAAGGTTATGTCTATAATGTTTTTTAATTTCTCCCGAATCATCTTTTCTCCAAGCTTCTTCAAACGGATTTCTGGGTTTAAGTCCAAATAAGTTTCTCAATCTCCAATAGTTAGTTTTTCCTATTTTTTCTCGAAATCTGGGCCTAAACCATCTTCTAAGTTTTTTAACCAATCCTCTTTCTTTGCCAGCTTTATTCTTCACTCTAAAGATCGTGTTACCCCAGGTGCCTACCGAGTTTTGAGATAAATATGGTAAATGTGGTTGGATATAGTGAAGGATTTTTTTTGTTTTTGTCTTTGTTTTGGCTTTCAAAATATGCCATGTTTACTTCATGTGGGTGGACAGTTCCTATTGATTCATCCCATCCATCCAGCCAAACATCAATTGTGTGAGAAAAGTGGTTGGTCGCTTTCCAATCATAACTAAACTTTGGGTTACACTCCGACAAAGTTAGTCCAAAGCTATTGACATAGGGATTGGAAGAAATATAGGTTAAGTCATATTTATCCGTGAATGTTTTAGTTAACCATTCTCCAGTATTTGATCCTCTACTCTTTCTTTTCTCAAGCTCTCCTGAAAAATAATCCTGATAAATTTCCCTAAAGAAATCAAATCTACACGCATCAAGGATGATTAATATATCCCAGCTTTCTTCAAAGATGTTCTGATACCTCATCTATAATCGTTATTATTAATAATAAAAGTTAATGATAACTCTATTTGATCTCCCTCCCTGTTACCTCCACCGCCTATAGTACATAGTACATAGTACATAGTATAATAGGCATATTAATAATACGATTATAGTTCCATTAATAAATTTAAATTTTAAATGTAAAATGTAACATGTAACATGTAAAGTGTTCTAGTATATATTAAAGTACTAAAATAAAAATTAATTAGTACTTAGTACTTTAATTAGTACTTAGTACTTTAATATTAGTATAGAAAAAGAAAAAGTACTTAATATTAATTTAATTACTTTGTTACTAATTTTACTATTAAATGTTAAGGTGAAAACATAATAGTGAAACACTTTACATCTATTATAATTACATAATCAATTAGTAACCTTTTATTTAGTAATTAGTGTACTGAAATTTGTAAACTTAGAAAGTAATGAATGTAGTAATTATGGATTATGGATTATAGTCGTATTTACAATAACCTTATACTATTATTATATATTAATGGGCGGTGGAATGAGCCATTGGAGAGAAGATGACAATTTTTTGCTCTATCCTTAAATAGACTCTTATCCTAAATTCTTAGGTAGTTCTTTTATAAGTGAAAAGGGGTATCTGCTGTATATAATATTATATTTAGTAATGAAGATATTTTTCTAAGCAAACTAAGGTAAATTTTGGGAATTTCAATAAATTTTGGGAATTTCAATATCCACTATTTCTTAGTTCCTGGGAAAAATTTTTAAGAATATTTGAGTGGAGAGTTTGTTTTTTGTTTCGTTTTCTATGTTAGTGATGGTTGAGGGGTTTGTTTCTTCTATTTGGGAAAAGATGGGTTATGGGGGATGTTCTCTCTTTGGGGTTAAGTGACGGGGTATGAGTTATGTAGGTTTCTTTTTGGTAGTAAGGGGGGGAATGGATGGAGTTGTTTACTTAAATCATAAAAGAGGCCATAAACAATGCCATTATTGGGGCACTAAATAACTCCCTCTGATTGGGTTATTCGGTAATTGTCTAAGGGATTCTTTCTTGGATTCCAAAATAAAACTATCTAAACTAATTACTAGAAAAAGTTATCAATTTTTTAATATAAATTTTTTGAATAAAAAATTAGATCCCTCTAATAGAACAATAAAACAATTTACTCGTAATTTCCCCTACTAAAACTTAGATACTATAAATGGCCTTTGTTTATAGGCCTTTACTTAGAAAAAAGCTAGAAAAATCTTCAATTGGAGTAGGTTCAAAAAAATTAAATGGTAAAAATTATCTTGGTTGAGGAGATTACTAATGAAGGAAACAACTCAAACACGAAACCCTATACCCTAATGGGGTGGACAACAAAAATCTATTAAGGATGGGGTTTAAATTCTTTTAAATCCAAAAATAAGGAATTAGAAAGGAGTTAAATTTGGGTTTTTCCCATTTTTTTGTAACAAAGATAGGTTGAGTAGATCCTAAGATTTTGGATAAAAAAAGATATTTGGAATCAGGAGAGTGGAGATACACTCTTTACCATATAATATATGGGGCCTAATTTTATTGGGAACAAACCATGGGTTAGAATAAACCATCCATCTCTAAAAAAACACTTACTTGGTATCTCCCCCCTTCCTCTATACTAGTTCTCCTCTTTTTCTCTCAAATTTACCTGCTTGAACTTTCTATCTAAAAGATTCCAATAACAAAATTTCCAAAGTTTATGAGGATTTGAGATTACTAAAATTTCTAGGTTTTGGCCAATCCAAAAATCCATGGTTTTCCATTATATAGGAGGTTTTGATGGTTGGTAATAACTAAAAGCTTTAACTAAGGGGGTTTGTTGCACCCTTAACAAATAACTTGACTCAAAGATTTATTTTTTAAAGAATTATTGCTCTTATTCTGGTTGTTCTGGTGGTTTTTTGCTGAATTACACAATACTGAGTCCTATTTTTAGAGGAATTATAGGTAAAATGGAGGAGTTATGCAGAGGATCCATAGTTCTAGCATGAAATAAGCATGGTCTTTCTCAAAAACAAATGGGGGATATGGTCATATTTAATGGGGGATTTTTAAATAAGCTTCCATATTTAACTTAAATAAGAGAGAAAAAAATGATTACTGAAGAGAAAGCACTTGAACTGCTGGAAGAGCACGATCTGCCAGAAGGAATAATAAACCACTCAAAAGCAGTGAGTTCTCGAGCAACCGAAATAGCAAAAAGGATACTTCAAGCTGACGAAGAAGTTCTCAGGATCGCTGGCCTTCTACACGACATAGGCAAAACCAAATGCATAGGAAATGAAAATAATAAACCAATAAAACAACACCCTGCCGAGTCAGGTAAGATATTGAGAAGGCTTGGAGAAGGAAGGCTCGCCAAGTTGTGTGAAAGCCACTCACCAAAACAGTTAGCTGAGAATAGCCTAAAGAAACACTCCCTTGAGGAAAAGATACTAATCTTAAGTGACATGCAGACGATGGAAAAGGAACAGATCTCCTTAGATGAAAGGCTGGAAGACCTCATTTCAAGGTATCCTGAAGAAACCAGATACATTAAAAACATAAAAAGGTCTATTCCAAAATACAAAAAAATAAGAAGAGAGATTAACTCAAAGATGGACCGACCAAAATCAACGAAATAGAGGTTATAATTTTATAGAGCCTATGTTCTCCTATTCTCTTAGCACTCTCTAGCTGTCCCTTAGCTGTGCTTGGGAGTAAGAAATAAAGATTTTTTAGGCACCAACCCTCTAGTAAGATTTCAGGAATTCATTACATGAGTTTTTAGTTTTTCTACCATGACAACTTTTTCTATATTCCATCCAAATTCTTGAACTTATCCAAAATACTCTCTTTCTCCTCCCCAAGAGTATCTAAAGAATCAAGAACAGTAACAACCTCATCCCTAGTTAAATCATACAAATCAAAAACCAATGCATCAATCTCATTATCAATTTCTTCTATCTCTTTTTCTAGTTTCTCAGCTTTTTCTTTGTTTTCAATGTATTTCTCTAATCCATCCTCTACATCGCTCAACTTTGGTAGAGTTATGTTTTCTAATCGGTCTAGGGGAGAAATTGTTTTTGTCGTCGAATCCTCTGTCAAACACCAGCGTAACATCTTCTAGGTTGGAGCCGGCGGCTTCCAATCTTTTACAGAGCTGGGAGAAGAGTTTTGGGAACAACTTACTGTCATGTCTGTTTCCGGGATAGGCGGTGCCAAGCACAGGTATTCCCTGGTCACTGAGAGCTAGCGCCAGCCCCACGATGCGTCGCCCTGCAATTCCTTCCTTGCTTTTACCTAGTCTCAGGTACTTCGTATCATCCTTAACATAGGTAGAGTAATCAGTAGTGTCAAGATGACATTTGGAGATCTGGTCATCGTCAACTGCACGCTGAACCAACTCCTCTTCTGCTCTCCTAATTACTTCTTCATCAAGTGACTCTCCCAAGAACTGGTACAGCCTTTGAACAGTTGTAACATCTTCCCGCCACCAGAACGGAAAAACCTGGTCATCGTAACGTTCAACAGCCTCTTTCATCGATAAGTCCTGAAGAAATCGTCGCCATACGAGGAGATAAATTTTTCTCCATGCCGGGAAAACATGTTTCTCCTCGGAGTCGAGGAGTTTTGTGAAGAGTTTGTCCAATCTAAGATCCTCGAACGCCCATCGGAGCACGGCAGCAGGACCGAAAGAAACCGTCTTAAGTTCAGCATCTTCTAAAGACGTTGTTTTAAACTTCTCTAAGATCTTTTCAGCAGCTCCAAGATAAAGCACGTTACGAACCTTTATGTTACCATCCTCACGGTAAGTTTCACGGATCTTGTAGTAAGTTCCGCTCTCCCGCTTATCCGCATACAGATGCATCATATTAAAATGAGCTTTACATTCACTGACCGCGAAAAACCCTCAAAACAAGCTCCTAAATCCAAAAAACGGAAGCTACTTAAAAACTTCCAAAAAAATAAAACCCTCACTTACAATACGAGTACGTTACATTAATTATTTTTAATATCATATTTAAATATATCGAAAAATGACATAAAGAGGGGTTTTAAATGGAAGTTAATTTCACTGATAAGTGCTTGGAAAAAATCAAGCGGCACTCAATGAGAGGGTATCCTAGCGAGGTTTGTGGGTTTTTGGTTGGAGAAAAGGAAGGATGGAGAGTTGAGGAGGTTATAGATTCAAAGAATGTTGCAAATTCAAAAATGCTTTTTGAGATAGGGAGCAAGAAGATCTTGGAAGTTTTGGAGAAGGTAGAAGAGAGTGGGTTTAAGCTTTTGGGCTTTTATCATTCACATCCTACAGGATCTGCAAATATCAGCGAGAGAGATTTAAAGTTCATGAAGCTATGGCCAGAGAAGTTATGGGTGATTTTAGGAGTGAACCAAAGTGGGGTTAAGGAGATTTCTACTTATATTGATGAGGAAGAAGTTGAGGAGGTTGGAATTGAGAAAAACTCTACTTTTTAATTATCACTTTCCACTTGTTGTTTCCTGTTTTTTCTACTTCTTCAACTTTGTGACCGTGGTTCTCCATGCTTTCAGGTACGTTTTCAACGGCCTCTTTGTAGTCAAGTACGATTTCAAGTACTTCACCTTTTTTCATCTTTTCGATGGCGAGTTTAGATTTTACGAAGGTGTAGGGACATACTTCTCCAGTTAGGTCTACCTTTTTATTAATCATCAGAACTTAACCCTACAACTGCCTTTGTAATCTATTTCCTCTAATTCTTGAAGCTTTCCTTCACATACAGGACAATCCGGGTTTCTACTGAACTTCATTTCATCAAAACTCATATGGAGAGCATCGAATTGTAGAGCACGCCCTACAAGCAGGTCGCCACTTCCAATAATGTGCTTTATAGCTTCAAGTGCTTGAATCGAACCTATAACTCCAGGAAAAGCTCCTACAACCCCTGCCTCCTGACATGAGGGGACAGAATCTTTTGAAGGAGGTTGAGGAGTTAGGCAGCGATAGCATGGGCCTTCATCAGGAAGAAAGGTTGTGGTTAAGCCTGAAAATCGCAATATACCTGCATGGGAAAAAGGTACACCCACTAGATGGGAAGCATCATTAACCAAAAACTTTGTTGGGAAGTTATCGCTTCCATCAATAACAAAATCCCAACCTTCTATTAGTTCACGAGCGTTTTGAGGCTCAAGCCTTTTTCTAAAAGTTTTGACTTCCACATCTTGATTAATTGCTTCGATAGTTTCCTTAGCTGATTCAGTTTTATTGGCGCCAACATCTTCGGTAGAATGTATTATCTGTCTTTGAAGGTTGCTTAATTCTACTTCATCGTTATCTACAATTCCAATTTCTCCAACTCCCGCTGCAGCGAGGTAAAGAAGCACAGGAGAGGCCAATGCACCTGCACCCACAACCAATACGCTAGAATTTAACAATTTCTCCTGACCTTCACCCCCTAACTCCGAAAGGACTATGTGTCTACTGTATCTTTTTATCTGCCTTTCTGAGAAGGAGAATTCCCCTCCTGCAACGGAGGGTGCAAACCTTATTTCTTCATCTCCCTCTAATTCGGTTTCAAGATTATTTATACTTTCAAGATTTTTGCCATCTACAGAGATAATTACAAAATCCTTTATGCCTTTATCATCCTCTATTTTTTCTCTAAATTCATCATCAACCTTGTCATAAACTAGATTAAGTAATTTTCTAAATTTTAGATTTTTCTTATCTATTTTTATTGCTTTCTCTTCAGCCCAGTTTCTAATACTGCCAAAAAACTTTACTGTTATCATATAATCACCATAATCTATTAACGATTGTTAACATTAATAATGTTTTAGGTAAATTTATAAGTTTAAGGTGATTTCTTGACTAGGAGTGCTTCACCATCCATCCAGAAACAAATAAAAACTGGAAACGCTGTAGGCATCAATATTGAAAAGGATGTTGTTGGAGATAGAGAGCATAAAAAAAGGAGGTTCAGCAGCTTTGTAAGAGAGTGTTACAGCAAGAACAAAAAAATAACTTTGAGTGAAAAGAACCTATCCCAGAAAGCAGCAAAAATCGCTCTCGGATTTGCGGAGCCAGATTATACAGACTTCTATCCAAGAATAAAGGGCAAAACCAAAAGAGTGATCCTTACCCCTATCTATGAGATAAATGATGAGATCCCTGACTTATTGGTCCTATTTAGTTGCCCGGGGAGGATTATGGAAATGATCCAAAAATTCGTAAGTAGTACCGGAAAAGCCCTAAATCCCTACTGCATGAGCAGCGGGTCCTCCGTAGCAAGCGAGCTCGTTGCTTATCCATATATTGAAGAGAAGGCCAATATTTCGTTTCTCTGTAGTGGGGCAAGAGAAGTAGCCGGGTATAAAGATAAAAATATGGGGATTAGTTTTCCAGATAAACTACTTGTTAAACGTTTTGAAAAAACTGAGGGTTTAAAAAATGAAGAAAAAAGCCAAAAAGATTATAAATGACTTTAGATATCACGGGAGTTCAATAATCGCTTTTTCCGGTGGCGTTGATAGCTCATTAGTCGCTTACCTTGCCAAGGAGGCACTAGGAGATAGAGCTCTTGCAATAACTGCAGATTCAGAAACACTTCCAGAAAAAGAACTAAAGGAATCAGAGGAGGTTGCTAGAGAGATCGGGATAAGACACAAAGTAATTGAATTTAGTGAATTTAATGAACCCAATTTTTCTAGTAATGATTTAAAAAGATGCTATTACTGCAAAAAGGAGCTATTTACAAATTTGAAGAAATTGGCTTCAGAAAAAGGGTACAACATGGTTGCTGATGGAACCAACGCCTCAGAAATCCAAGGGCACCGCCCAGGGTTTGATGCCGTGAAGGAATTAGACATATACTCTCCCTTGGCAAGATATAATATGGAGAAGTACGAGATACGAGAATTAGCTAAACACTTCGGACTACCAGTCGCAGATAAACCATCAATGGCCTGTTTGGCGTCAAGGATCTCTCACAAGGAGGAGATCACAGAAGAAAAACTGATGATGATCGAGGAGGCAGAAGAAATTTTGTTTGACCTTGGGTTTAACCAGGTTAGAGTTAGAAAGCATGGCAACATAGCAAGAATAGAACTCCCAAAGAAGGAAAGGGAACTAAATACATCAACCATGAACAAGATATACAAGGAGCTTAAAGAGATCGGATTTGACTACGTTACATTGGACCTGAAAGGATACAGGAGTGGTAGCATGGAAGAAAAACATAAATAGCTCTTTAACTCATTGACGATGTAATGGAAGATACTGATGTAGAACTCGTTAAAGCTGGCGGAGTCAAAAAAAGAGGACGTGAACGAAATAAACCAGAGAGAACTCGAAAAAATATATTGGGATGGATTTGAGATAGCAATATAGAGGTACCAATGGCTGCTCCTTATCCTAACCATCGTTTCGTCCACAACCACCTTGGAAGGTAGCTTATTTTTCCACTTCTCCATATTTCTTGATCTCCTAGTTTCTGTACCCAGTAAAGAACACCCTTCATAGGTTTTTACGTCGATGTACCCTTGTACCTCTTCAAACTCTTCTGAGGCTTAGTTCCCGCGGATATAATAGGGCCAATAATGTTAAGATAGAGGGATTTCTCCTCTCCAGTTCAACAAAATCTTTAAACCTCATTAGAAAAGAATCTAAGATTGCTTCTATCACTTCCATCCTCTTGTTCGGGGTTTTTTCCCTCACTTAACTCTTAATTGAACAGTGCCTAGAGAAGAATCAAAGTTTTGAAGATGAATGGATATTATACGAGTGAAGAATGTAGTAGATGTGGTGCTGAGGGAAAGAGACCAAATTAAGGAACCTACAAATTCAATCTAAACATCAATCTAAAGACCGAGAATATATTCTTTCTTGTAAATAGTAAAGGCTTGAATCCCTCAAATCCACAGAATCTAGTGGGAGGGAATAAGCAATCTTTCTGAGGAGAAAAATACTATGTCTACCATGCAGGTGAGAGGGGGGAAGGATTTTTATCTGGTGATAAAGTCAGTCTAAAGATAGTGAAATCTACCTCCGACAGCGGGGCTCTAGGGGAGACTGGTGATTCAAATCTGATGCTACCAGCCATTTTGAGTGGCGCAATAATTATAGCCTTCCTTCTATACGCCAAGAGAAACAATATATTCTCACTCTTTGAAGGATGAAAAGAAGAATGCACTGCTATCGAAAATTGACAGGCTTGACAGTAAGTTTGAAAATGGAGAAATCGAAGAAGAAAAATACTACAGAAAGAGAGAGAAGTATAAAGAAATGGTAATCGATTTAATGAAGGGCAGGGGAACTGAAGAGAGCATAAGAGAAGCTAAACCAGAATTGGCAAGAAAGAAAGAGGAACTAAAAGAAAAAATAAAGAAACTCGATGAAAGGTTAGAGAAGGAAGAGATTGCCGAGGAGGACTACAATATACTCAAAAAGAGTTATAAGGAAAAGCTGGAAGAGCTAAAAAATCGATAATAGAGATTTACAAGAGGTATATTCCGACCACTCCTTATTTTTTTTTTATCTTAATGAGCCATCTTCCTTTCTCGATCTGCTCTACTTCTATGACTTGGTGTCCCTTCTCAGTGGCCATCTCCGGTACCTCTTCAACTGAGGGCTTGTTATCTGTTTCAATATGGAGAACTTCTCCTTCATTTATTTCCTCTAGTGCCTGTCTTGCGAGGAGTTCCGGGTAAGGGCAGGAGTAGCCGATTGCTTCTAGGTGGTATAATCCCTCTTCTTTTTGCTTGAGTTCATTCATCATCTTTTATCCCTATTTTCTTTAGTTCTTCCTCTGAATGAGAGTCTAAAAACTCATCAAAGGTTCCAAAACCTTCTTTTATGGCTTCTTCAACGAGATACGTTATTCTATGCTTTATTTCTTGAAGTTCTAATCCCTTGTAGATGGGGTAAGAAAACTTTGCGCCTTCTCCAAGTCTTCCTCCTAGATATAGATCGTAAAGCTCTTCATCCTCCATTCTCTTCCCAAGAAAACCGATATTAGAGATATTTCTTAGACCGCAATCATTAGGACATCCTGTTGCCCTTACTTTGATTTCTAGACCCTTGAGGGCCTCGCCAAATTCTTCTTCTAAATGTCTGATAACTTTCCTCATAGCCTCCTTGGGATAGGGTTTGATTGCTTTTCCACAGAACTCGGCTGAGCAACCAATACCTTCCCATCTCAAATTAGTGGTAGGTATTTTAAAACCAAGACTTTTTAAATCGTCTCGAAGGGTTTTTATTTTCTCTTGGGGTGTGTCCAAGATTATCAAATTTTGGTAGGGGGTGGTTCTTAGCTCGCCACTCCCATGTTTCTGAGCTAGATGGGATATAGATCGAAATTCTTCAGCTGATAGCTTCCCTCCAAAAAGGGGTAGATTGAGGTAATAGTTACCATCCTTCTGCTTTCTTACTCCTGAATGTTCTTTATCGCTTATTTTTGGCCCTTGGTAATTTAATCTTTCAAGCTTTTTGCCAATTTTATCTTCTAATCTTTCCCTTACCCTTTCAACGCCCCATTTATCGACTAGCCATTTAAACCTTGCTTTTGCTTTGCTCTCCCTGCTGCTGTTTTTCTTATGTATTTTGGCCATAGATTTTGTAGCTTCAAACACAAGGTCTTGAGGGATGAAGACATTCAGTGGTTTGGCAACTTGGGGGCCAGGTAATGAGGGACCTAAAGAGCCCCCTACTACTGCTCCAAATCCTATTTTGCCTTCATTCTTCAATGCAAATAGTCCTAAATCCCACATTTGTGCTCTAGCACAATCGTTTCTACATCCGGAGACTGAAATCTTAAATTTGCCAGGGAGGTCCAAGAAATCCTCGTTGCCTATGAAAAAATTATTCATCTCTTTTACAAATGGTCTAACATTTATCAATTCGTCTTCATCATATCCGGTAACAGGGCAGGTGCAGATGTTTCTAACATCTCCATATTTTGGCTGGGGGTGAGCCTGTCCGCACTTATCGGTTGTAAATCCTAACTCATCTAGTTTTTTGAATATTTCAATTGAGTTTTTTGACTCAATCCAGTGTAGCTGAATGCTTTGGGTATTTGTTACCTCCAAATGTCCTTTTCCATATTTTTCGGCAATTTCTGCTATTTTAAGTGCTTCTTGGCTCGTTAGAGCACCTTCAGTTACTTTTATTCTTAGGAAATGCTTAGAGCCTCTTCCTTCTTCTCTACCCAGTGAGTACTTTGAATTGAATTCGGCCAATTTTTCTGGACTTATTTCCATTCTATCTTCCTACTTATTAACAATTGTTAATAAATTGAGGGTAATAAAGCTTTTTGATTTATAAAGGAAAAGATTTTTTAAAGTTACCTGTTAACAATTGTTAATATGATGGAGTTAAGAGAAAAGGTTGAATCAGCAAAGCAAACTATCCAAAAGGCAATTAACAATTATAATAACGTAGGTGTTGCCTGCTCCTTTGGTAAAGACAGCCTGACCACGGTCGATATAGCCAAAACTTTGGATTCAGATATAACTGTTTTCTCAATAATGACACCTTTCTTCCCGGAAGAAACATTTAGGTATGCCCATAGGATGAACAAAGAACTAGGGCTTGAGACAAATGTATACATGGTATCAGATAATGTTCCGGAACCTCTCCAAAAATCCGAAATTAACATAGAGCTCCTTGAGACAAGGGAGTTTAAGAAAAAGTCAAAGAAGGCGAAAAGAGAGAGTGGGGGGCCACTGTATAGGCTCAATCCTGACGAATGTTGCCGCCTACTCAAAGTGGAGCCAATAAATTATGCAATCAGGGATCTTGAACTAGACGCTTGGATAAGCGGCTTAAGGAATACTGAATCCGCAACACGGGAGGATAACTCCTTCTTTGAAAGTAGGGAAAACTCGGTAAAAGTAAACCCAATTCTGGAATTCACCGAAAAGGATGTTATAAACTACCTTGATAAGAGGAATATACAACTTCATCCTTGGTACAAAAAAGAGATTGGAGATAAGAGATATCGCTCCTTAGGCTGCGCTCCATGTACCGAGCCAGTTAAAGAAGAGGAGAATGAGAGAGATGGTAGATGGAGTTGGAGCGACAAGACTGAGTGTGGGATACATAAATCCAATAAAGTCGATGGAAATAGCCAGAATCCTAGGGATAAGAAATGAGTAGGAAAATAAAAATTTTATTTCTTTTAATCTCAGTTATAATAATAACCATGTTCACACTTGGAGGTATCGGAAACGATCGAGGAATCCCAGGTACCGATGTGCCCAAAAAATTAAACAGCTTCAATAGGACCAAAGTAATCAGAGGAGAAAAAGCAAAAGATATCACAAAGTCACTTCATCAAAATCCAAGACAAATAAATCGTATCCAAAAAGCCATTATTCTTAAATATAACATCCCTAATAGCTCATATCTAAAACTGTATGTCTCTTACTACCAAACCTCGGGAGATGCAGAGGCATCTATTGAGAAAATGGCCAGAGAAATAGAAAAACCCCTTTACACTGACCCAATAAGAAAAGAAATCAGAGGAATTAAGACCTACATCGGCTCGATAAAAGGAAATAATTTCATTTTTTGGAATAATCAGAAAATAACATACTGGCTTACATACCCAAAGAGTCCAGAATTGAAAAAAGAAAAACTCTTACAGGTTATAAATAGTGCATTTTCTAGATAAAAATGAATGAAAGAGTCTTATCTCTCATATCTAGAGGGATTGATTCCTCTGTAAGTGCTTGTATAGCTGCCGAAAGGTTTGAAGTTATTCCTCTCCACTTTTGTCTATACCCTTTATCATCCTACAAAAGTTCAATAAATGCATTCAAGGTACTGAGAAAATTTAACTCTGTAAATAAATGTGAAAAAGTTATTATCTTTCTGTGGGAAGAATCGGAACTTGAAGCCAAAGGCATAGTTAACGGGAGAGTTCCTCGGCCAGAACCCCTCTCAAACACCCCAAAACATACATGCATTATTAATAGGAATTAAAACCCCTATACTGAGGCCATTGATAGGCATGGACAAGGAAGAAATTGTTGGAAGATCTAAGAAGCTTGAGTTATGGAGAGCAGATCATGCTGGGTGCTGTGCGGCTACCCCTAAAAAATCCCAAAACCAAAGCTAAAAAGAGGACGTGGAGGGTCAGTTTAAGAGAATTTCATACCAGAAATTTTTCAACAAGTGCAAATCAGATGCTTTGGTCTCTGACGTTTCAGATCTTAATCCTAAAGGTTACCTTTTTAGGGGTGAAGGTGCGTTTGTCAAAGATTGCGGGGATCTTTAGCCGTATTATCCCGGTAGATAAATGAGATTCAAAGCTTTAAGGGTAGATTAACTCAGAGCTTTAAGGGTAGATTAACTCAGAGCTGGCTGCTAATCAGCCATTCCCTCTCCCTTGGTTGCTCTTTCTCCGTCCTCCTTGATTTTTCACTACATCTCAACCTCTTCTCTTTGATATGCCTACATATATTGCATATCTCCTCTGTAGTATTTTCGACCTCTGCTCCGGCGATGGCTTGCGCCGTGTCATCAATTAATCTTTGCGTATCTCGCCGTAGAGCGAAATCATCACCCCTCCTCTTATGGATATACTGTGATACTGCTGCTGTTGTAACCCCGAGAGCCTCAGCTATCTCACCCTGGGAAACTTCTCTCTGCTTAAGTCTCTTTGATAATTCCGCTCTGATTGTCGGGAGTATTTCAATTACAATGGATTCGCAGGGTTGTTTCATCTCATATCACTCCTTTGAGACTTTCTCAAATAATTGGGTTGAGAGGTATCTCTCACCAGTATCTGGTATTATAACCACTACTAATTTATCTTTGTTTTCTTTTCTTCTGGCAACTTTGGTGGCAGCCTTCACAGCCGCTCCGGAGGAAATTCCCGCAAGAATTCCCTCCCTTCTCGCCAGTTTCCTTGAGGTTTTTATAGCCTCCTCATCCTTTACCTTTATAACTTCATCTATTAGACCTATTCTCAACACCTCAGGAATGAACCCAGCCCCTATACCTTGAACCTTATGGGGGCCGGGTTCTTCGCCTGATATGACAGCGGATTTTTCAGGCTCAACTGCTACCGATTTGAAATCTTCCTTTCCTATTTCCTCCTTTATAAACTCAGATATCCCTGTAATGGTTCCTCCTGTTCCTACTCCTGCAACTAAAATATCAACTTGGCCATCGGTATCATCCCAAACTTCCTTTCCAGTGGTCACACGATGGATCCAAGGGTTAACCTCATTTTCAAACTGCTGTGGTATAAAGGTGTTTTCAAACTTTTCTGTAAGTTCCTCTGCTTTGGTGACAGCGCCTTTCATCCCTTTATCAGAAGGGGTTAATACT
Organism: archaeon SCG-AAA382B04; assembly: GCA_003034855.1. Classification (GTDB taxonomy): domain Archaea; phylum Halobacteriota; class Methanonatronarchaeia; order Methanonatronarchaeales; family Methanonatronarchaeaceae; genus PZKD01. The sequence goes on from PZKD01000059.1 coordinate 91,233, forward strand.
ATTTCAGCCCCTAAAATATCCATTATCTTTCTCCTTTCCACACTCATGGATTCAGGCATCGTCAAGGTTAGATCATAATCCTTGGCAGCGCACACGAAAGCTAGGCCAATGCCAGTGTTTCCGCTAGTGGGCTCGATAATTTTGGTGTTCTTATCAATTAGATTTCTGTTCTCGGCCTTTTCTATCATTGCCCAGCTTATTCTATCTTTTACGGAAAAAAGGGGGTTGAACTGTTCTAGTTTCCCTACTAAGTTTGAAGCAAAAGAGTCTAATCTCACCAGGGGAGTTTTTCCAACCAGATTTGTGGAGTTTTCAGCAATTTTCATAAAACCTATTTAACGATTGTTAATAGTTAAAATTTTCGGTCCTGATTTATTTACTCCCTACAAAACTACTTTATTATAGCCTAACCTAAACCCCTCTTATTATTTCTAGTAGTAATATTTTTTAACGAAAATTATAAGTAATAGTGATAATAAAAGTAGGAGGAAGGTGATATAATGGATGAAAATAGTTATAGGTCTGAAACAAAAGCCGTTCACGCTGGGAAAACCGAAACGAGAGCTAGAGCAGTACCAATCTTTTCCACCGTTGCCTATGATTTTGATGACTCAGAGCAGGCGGCAAATCTCTTTGCCCTGAAGGAGCCAGAGTTTCCAGGAGAAATATATAGCCGCTTTACAAATCCAACATATGAGGCCTTAGAGGAAAAGATTTGTAGTCTTGAAAATGGTGTCGCCGCCGCTGCGACTGCATCAGGGCAGGCGGCTACCACTCTTGCGTTAGCGACAATTGCTGGTGGAGGAAACGATAATATTGTGGCTGCCAAGACACTGTATGGAGGTACTGTGACTCTACTTGACCTAACCTTTCAGAACAAGTTTGGGATGGAGGTAAAATTTGTCGATCCTGAACCTGAAGCATTTGTCGAAGCCATAGATGAAAATACAAAGGGGGTTTTCGGAGAAACCATTGGAAACCCCAAGCTAAACATCCTTGACATAGAGGAGGTGGCCGATATTGCTCATGAGTCAAATATCCCTCTCATTATAGATAACACCTTTGCCTCGCCTCATCTATGCAATCCCTTTAGATGGGGAGCTGACATTCTAACACATTCATTGACTAAATATATAGGTGGTCACGGAAGGGTGCTTGGAGGGCTTGTGGTTGACTCAGGTGAGTTCGACTGGATGGAAGGAAATTTTCCGGAAATAACAGAGCATGATCCAGGGTATAGAGGAGGAATAAATTATTTAGAGGAGTTTGGCGATTTAGCTTATATAATGAAGCTAAAATCAAGGTATATCAGAGACTTCGGCTCCTGCATTAGCCCCTTCAATGCCTTCTTAATTTTAGAGGGGGCGGAAACACTCGGTCTCCGGATGGAGAAGCATTCTAGGAATGCTCTTAAAGTAGCACAATTTCTAAAAGATCATCAAAAGGTGAACTGGGTAGTATATCCTGGGATCAAGGAGCATCCAACCTATCATTTGGCAAAGAAATACCTTAAAAACGGATATGGCGGAATTGTGGGCTTTGGAATTGAAGGTGGAGAAAGAGCTGGAAGAGCCTTCATAGAGAAGCTAGATTTCTTTAGTCACCAAGCAAATGTAGGGGATAGCAGGTCTCTAGCGATACATCCTTGGAGTACCACTCACTCGCAGCTCACACCTGAGCAGAGGAAGGAAGGTGGGGTAACCGAGGACTTCATAAGGCTATCTGTAGGTATAGAAGACTCTAATGATCTTATAAGAGACCTAGATCAGGCTTTGGGATAGCACAATTAAAAAGAACATTAGAAAAAGATGAGAGGAGTTAAATATGAGATTAAGGCTTGAAACGGGTTTTATAAAAAATTTTTTTAAAATCTTCTATGATAAAGTTGATTTCCCCACTCATAATCTATGATTAAAAAAATAAATAAAAGAGCCAAAATTACTTTAAAAAAGATTTAATTTCTATCTTTCAAATACATGAAAGCTCCTAATCCACCAATAACAACTAAAACTATTATAGTGTCCTGATTAATTAAATCAACACCATAGGAAGCGGTAACAAATTTATCACCATACTTATCTGCATATTGACTATAAATTTCTTCGCTGTCCACACCTTTCTGAACTTGACTAGTAACCCATTCATGAACTTGAGAAGCTGTTTCACAAGAACAATCCCTAATTACGTTACTGCATCCACAATTACAAACCAAGTTAGCCTCAATACTCAAAGCGCTTGACTCTAGATCATTTCCATTGGAGTTTTTTTGCACAAATGAATCTCCAAATCTCTCTGCATATTTGTCAGCTACTTCAGCTTCACTTAGACCATTGTCTCTCCATTTTTGAACTAACATTTGTGTTTCCTTCGCATTGGCACATTCACAGCTAGTTAACTCATCGCCACAATCACAGGGACAAAGTAAGGTGACTTCCTGAGCTTTTGCAGCTTCAATTGGTGTTGCAAACAAAATCAATAAGCTTAGTATCGAGATAATGGAAATTGTTTTTATTTTTTTATTCACTTTTTTACCCCCAAACTATCTTCCTTTTTTATAGTGTCTAGCACAGTGTTTGCAGCAGAAAACTAGTTTTTTATCATTAACCTTGGTTTGGTAGCCTCCTTCGTATACTTTGCAGCCACAATGAGCGCATTCAGTTAGTTTTGGTTCTAGTATGGTTGAAACTATGTCATTGAACCTGTTAACTAGTCTTTTGTGTTTGTTTTCGCCTTTGTTCGTTAGTTTGTAAATCTTTTTTTTCCTATCTCCTTTCTCAGTAACTTCTATCAAGCTTTTTTCTTTGAGTTCAGTTAGAAGAGGATATATTTGTCCAGGAGATGGTTCTTTCCCAATGAGATTTTCTAGTTGCTTCATTATTTTGTATCCATGCATTGGTTCTTGATTCAATAAATCGAGTGTGAAGAACTTGGTTAGATTATTAAATAATTTTTCTCGGGAAGTCATTTTAATTACTTAGTCTTTTCCTATAACATAAAAATATATCGCAAATTGATATATCGAAAACCTAATGTATGTGACTAGATTATTGAAAAAAGATGTTACTCAAACTAATTCTAATATTCATAACATTACCACTAATCGACCTAATATTACTACTAAAAGTTGCTGAAATAATTGGCATAATTGAGACAATAGTGATGGTAATATTAACTGGGGTATTGGGTGCTGGATTGACAAAAAGAGAAGGAATAGCTACCTGGATAAAATTTAAAAACAAACTCAGCAATAGAGAAAAGGTGTCAGGTGAATTAGCTAATGGAGCATTAATAATATTTGGAGCAGCTTTTTTATTAACTCCTGGATTAATCACCGACTCAATTGGTTTCTTAATGATATTGCCTTTCACAAGAAAATGGATAAAAGCATGGTTGAAAAATTATTTAAACAGAAAAATAAATAACCAACACGTTAGATTTGAGGGCTTTTAGAAAAATAATTATTATAATCAAAAATCATGAAAAAACAGAGAAACAAAAAAATTGTGATAAAATGCCAAAATTTGAATCTGCAGGCGAAAAACAAATAACAAGAGCGATTTCTGAATCATTTAGAGATGTTTTTGAAGAATATGCTGAAAGCGATGTCATCGTAGTTGGTGGTGGGCCAAGCGGCCTAATGGCTAGTAGGGAGTTAGCTAAAAATGATGTAAAGGTACTTTTGATCGAAGCCAACAACTACCTAGGCGGTGGTTTTTGGTTAGGTGGATACTTAATGAACAAACTAACTGTGAGAGATCCTGCTCAATCCATCTTAGATGAATTGGGCGTACCATACGAGGAGCCAGAAGACAATTTATATGTTGCAACTGGTCCTCATGCATGTTCTAAGTTAATAGGATCAGCATGTGATGCTGGAGTTGAGATACTTAACATGACGAAGTTCCAGGATGTTGTCTTAAGAAGAGATAACAGAGTTGGTGGAGCAGTGATTAATTGGACTCCAGTTGATGCGTTGCCAAGAGAAATAACTTGTGTAGATCCAGTTGGAATTGAATCGAAACTAGTCATTGATGCAACTGGTCATGATGCCGAAGTTGTTTCGAAGATGGAGGAAAGGGGTTTGTTGGAAACCTCTGGCTATGGTGGAATGTGGGTTGAGAAATCCGAGGACTTAGTTGTTGAACACACCGATTTGATTCATCCTGGATTAATCGTAACTGGAATGGCAGTTTCAACTACTTTTGGATTGCCCAGGATGGGGCCAACGTTTGGTTCGATGTTGATGTCTGGAAAAAAAGCTGCCGAGGTTGCAATAGAAGAGCTTGAAAACTTCTGATGAACCTAAAAGATCTCGAATTAACAATATATAGGGATCCAGCAACACCTGAGTTAGATGAGCAAGAGCTTTGTAGATATGTTGAAGGAACAACTTCAATCAATACTATAACTAAAGAAAGCATATTAGAGAGGGTTGATGAAGCTAAAGTAGATGTTTTTTCGAAGAGATTTGCAGAATCTAGGGTACGGGATATAGAAGAAAAAAATGAGGGCTTTGAACCGAATTTTGGAGAAAAAAGATTTGAAAAGAGATTGATAGAGGATTCAAGTAAAGATGTTAAAGGCGTGTTATATGACGCTAAAAAACTCGAAAAAATCTATTTATTGCTTCTAAATGAGCAAGAGAGAAGTAAGAACCACTTGCCTTTTGTTTTAACAAACAGGTTAATTGGGACATTTGGAGAAGATAACAGATACCATGCTAGAGTTTCATTATATGGTTTTCCAATGATTCTTTCATCCACTGGTTTAGTTGAAGCTCCTGCAAAACCCAAGCAATTTTATCGTAAAAAGAGAAGTAACAGCCTAAAAACCAAAGAAGAGATTAAAGAAGAAACTGAGGGTGATTTCATTGACTATGGTGAAAACAGAATCACCAAAGCAATGAAAGGATATCTGTTACAGGGAATTTTCCACTACCTAAGTAAAGGTTTTTTCTGTGAAAACAATGGTTGTCGCTTCTATAATGCTCACTGGCAACAAGAATTAATTAATGCTCAAATAAATAAACCAGAGTTCTGTAACAAACACAAAAAAGAGATAAAAGAAATAAAAAAACGGTTTTCAGATTGAGCTCCAATCACTATACTTTTGGCCCTTTATATCCTCTATTAAGTTAGTTGCTGCCTCAGCTCCTTCTCCTACAGCTATAGCAACTTGTCTCTCTCCTCCAACACAATCTCCTGCAGCATATATTCTTGGCATACCCGTATAGTTTTCTTCATCAACCTCAATATAGCCATCATTTATCTCAAGTCCTAGTGTTCTAGCAAAATCTAATGTTCCACTTGTGCCTATAGCAACAAACAAGCCATCTAATTCAACTTTTCTATCCCCAAAATCAATTGCCTTGAGCTCTTCTTCTCCAACAACCTCTTTAATTTCCTCAGTCTCTATCTCAATATCTTGTTTCTCTAACTCTTTCTTCAACGAATCCCTCATCCTTGGTTCTTTGCCGTTTGTGTATACTCTAACGTTTCCTGAAAAATCATTTAACTTCAAAGCCTCCTTAGCTGCATAGTCTTTTGAGCCAAGTACAGCTGTTTTTTGATCTCTATAGAGAGGTGCATCACATACTACGCAGTAACTAACTCCTTTTCCCTCTAATTCTTCTATTCCCCCTACTGAAGGTTTCTTTTGTTGAACTCCTGTTGCTAACAAAATTCCTTGTGCGAGGTATTCTTCTTGAGCGGTTTCTACTTTATATTCTTGTCCTTCGATTTCTATTGACAAGGCTTGTTCATTTATTATTTCGGTTCCAAATTTTTTTGCTTGTTGTTTTCCTTTTTTTAGTAATTCTTTTCCTGAAATTCCTTGAGGGAAGCCATAATAGTTTTCTAATAAGTCAACTTTATTTAGTAAGTTATCTCCTTTATCTAATAGTAAAGTGTCTAGATCTGCTCTGCTGGTGTATATTGCTGCACTAGCTCCTGCTGGACCAGCTCCCACTACGATAACATCATATTGATCTTGCATGTTTCTTCTCTCTCCCTCTTTTTTTGATTATGTGTTATTTTTTGTTTTTTAGTTTAGTGGTATTGTAGTTTTGGATTTAGCATTCACATATTGGTTCGTATTTACATTTTTCACATTCTTGTTCTTCTTTTTCTCTTTCTAGTAACTTACAGAATGTGTCAGAGTTTTTTATTTCTTCGCATAGAGTGCATATTAGGTTAATTGGTTTTTCTTTTTCGTCCCTTTTTATTTCTTTAGCTTTTTGATGTATCTTTTTTTGGATTTGTGAATTAAAACTTATTCTGTGTCCTCTTTTTTTACTAACATATTGTGAAACTGCTGCTGGTGTGATATCAAGTGTTTCAGAAACTTCTTGTTGTGTTAAGCCAACTTCAACTAGTTTTTTAGCTAATTGTGCTCTAAGATTTGGTAATATGTTTAAAACAATTATTTCACATGGTTGTTTCATGTAAACCCCGCCATGAGTTTTGTTTTTTATTCATAAACATTAACTTAACATAATGTTAAGAAACAATTAAATATGCCCCACTATGCCAAACAAAACAAATTGGGACCTAGTTCTAGCTAGATTTGGAGAAATAGGACTAAAAACCACTCCCGTACGCAATCAATTCCTCAACAGATTGATAGAAAACACTCGATATTCGCTCAAAAAAGAAAAAATAGATAATTACGAGGTCACAAAAACTAGGGGAAGAATCTACATAAAAACCAATGAAATTCAAAAAGCTCTTAGAGCACTATCTTATGTAAGTGGAGTAGTCTCATATAGTCCAGTTAAAAAAACTACCTCAGACAAACAAAAAATAATTGAAACATCCACAAAAATAGCCAAATCATATATAACAAAAAATGATTCCTTCGCCGTAGAAACCAACAGAGTGGGAGAGCATGATTACAATAGCCTAGACATTAACGAAGAGCTTGGTAAAAGAATACAAAACCACACAAACGCAGAAGTAGACCTAGACAATCCAGATAAAAAAATTTGCCTCGACATCCGACACAATAACGCCTACATCTTCAAGCAAAAAATAAGGGGACTGATGGGTCTACCAACCGGTGTTCAAGGAGAAGTAGTTTCATTGTTCTCAGGAGGAATAGATAGTCCAGTCGCCGCTACTAGATTAGTTAAAAGAGGGTGTTACGTAACACCAATCTACATAAAAAAAGGAAAATACTCATCCGAAGAAGAATTCGAAAGAGCCAAAATTGTTGCAGAAAAGTTCTCGAGATACATCCCTAAGCAACTTAAATTACTAGTAATCGATCTAGAACCAGTTTTCGAAAAAATAAACGAACACGGAGGAAGAAACAGTTGCCTGCTATGTAAGAGAGTTATGTATAGGGCTGCTGAAACCGTTGCAGAAGAAAAAAACTACCTAGGAATCGTTACTGGAGAAAGCCTAGGACAGGTTGCGAGCCAGACACTACACAACCTCAAATTACTAGAGGAAACAACTCACCTACCAATATACCGTCCCTTAATTGGCTATGATAAGGTCGAAACAATGGAAGTTAGTAGAAAACTTGGTCTCTTCGAATCAAGCAAAAAAGATGTTGGTGAATGCCCAATACTACCCAGCAAGGTAAAAACAAGAGCCAATCTAAAAGAAATAAAACAAATAGAAAAAGAACTTGATTTAGTTGAATCCACAAAAAAATTAGCCAAAAACAACAAAAAAATAGTTTTCAACTGACATCTTATTTCTCAACTTTCTCCTCAAGTTTTTTGAGTCTCTCAGTTATGTTTTTAAACTCTCTAGCAACTGGATCAGGTAGATCGGCATGTCTCAGCTCTTTTTCCTTCCACCTAACCTTCCCAACAGGTTTTGCTGGATTACCAACAACGGTGCAGTCATTTGGAATCGAATCTAACACCACAGAGCCAGCTCCAATTCTTGCGTTATCACCTACCTCGATTGGTCCAAGCAACACAGCGTTAGCACCTACCACAACGTCATCTCCAATTGTGGGGTGTCTCTTTCCCTTTTCTCTAGAAGTTCCACCTAATGTAACTCCCTGATACATCAAAACATTGTCCCCTATCTCCGAGGTTTCGCCAATCACAGCACCAGCTCCATGGTCGATGAAGAATTTTCTACCAATTTCTGCTCCAGGATGTATTTCAATGTTTGTCAAGAACCTAGAGATGTGTGAAATGAATCTACCAAGCCATTTTAGCCGGTGTTTCCAGAAAAAATGAGCTATCCTATGAAGCCAGATGGCATGTAGTCCAGGATAACAAGTTAATACTTCCCAAGTGCTTCTGGCTGCGGGATCCTTTTCGAACACGGCTTGGATGTCTTCTCTAATTCTCTTAAACATACTTATCTAATCCTACTTTTGTTTGATTTTGTTTTTTAAGCCAACATTTCTTATTGACCAAGAGATTCACAAATACCTGCTCTCAAAAACCTCATTAACACTTGTTAAATTGGGGGGTTTTAATAAATCTATTGTAATACCCTCAAACGGATAACCCCTCTAGTCCTCAATCTCTTCACGCATTTCCTCAGTCTTCTCAAGAGCCTTTTCACTAGCTCTGTATTTAGCCTCTAGATCATTACTAATCTCCATGCCATGCTTTTTCCTGTACTTATACAAGGCTTTGTGCAAGCCATTTGCTGACAAATTACTACAATGCATCTTAATCTTAGGTAACCCCTCAAGCTCCTCTGCAACATCCTGGTTATCAATTTTTTCAGCTTCATTAAGCGTCATTCCTTTAACCATCTCTGTAGTAACCGAGCTAGTGGCAATAGCTGCAGCGCATCCAAATGTTTTGAATTTAATGTCTTCAATAGCCTTTTCTCCCTCTTCGTTTTCCTCTACTTTCAGATAAATCTCCATAACGTCACCACAGTTATGTAATGGAAAGGCTTGAGTCAAGAAGGACTTTGTTTTACTAACTTCAAGGTTATTCACCTTTCCACTGTATTCTTTTGTATCAAATTTATCTATTGGGGTATAGAGACTATCATCATCTATCCACGCATTTTTAACAGCTTTTTTATTTGTTTCAAAATTAATGCCCAATTTTTGAGCCAATTTACTCAAGGATTTAACATCGCCTATATTGATCCTGTGAGCTACTTTGTGATGAACTCTATCTCTTTTGGTAGCTTCTTCTCTATATATAGACGGAATTATCTGTTGTCTGAGTAATAATATCTTTAAGTCGTTCACCAATTCCTCCGAGATGGTTGAATAACCTGCTCCTGGTTTTTCTCTATCGAAGTAGCCATCACCTTTCCACATTCCTTCCAATAATGCTTTTTGTTTTTTTCTTGGAAAATAGAGGTATTTCTTAGGAATTGATTTATCTGAAGCTCCTGAATCAAACATTCTTTGGAATAAATCTACTAGTTTGGAAGAATAAACAATTATGAGCTTAACTTTTCTGTGTTTTTCTTCTCTTATTTTTGGTTTCAATCCAAATTTTTCTTTAATTATATTGTAGGAATCTTTTACTAATTCTTCCTCATCGTAATTAAATGATAATTTAAAGGTTTTTTTAGTTACTTCGTTCCGAAGTGAACCTACTGCTAAATAATATCCAGCTAATCTAAGAAATTCCTCGTCGATTTCAATTTCTTTTGGGAAGGATCTAGATCTGTAATCTAACTCTCTTTCAGATAAATCGATTTCAATTTTCTTTATATCTGTTTCTTCCTTGGGAATTGGATAGGGAATTAGGTCGCCCTCATTGAGTTCCGCTGCATGGTGCCATGCAACTTGATCAGTCAGTTCTTTCTTGTTTTCAGTATAAGCGTAACAGTGGCTATCGGGTATTTTAATCGCCTTTACTAAGTGTTCTGGTGTTAAATAAACTTCTCCTAGAATATTCTTTAATCTTATAAGTTTACCACTATATTGGTTTTCAACCGTTTTTTGAGTTTCTCCGAGGCTTCCATTATGTCCAACCACTTCATCACCCACATCTATCTCTCTTATTTCATTTAAAGAATCATTTTTATGTATTTTCGTTTCGGGTAAAACACAAGCCGGGTTTCCGATTTTGGCAGTTACATCAGGGTTTTTCATCTTTCCCATGTTGCGTGGGTTTTGGAAATGTTCCATAACTTTTTCTGAATACATTTTTTCTGACATCTTAATTGACCTCCTCCTCCGCCTGAAGACGGAGATATACGGGCTTTAAACATTATCATACTCCTTTTTTAGGAGTGAGTCTCAGGAAATTTTAGGTTCCTCTGATTATTTGGGTTGTTTTTTGGTAAAACTTTTCTTTCATTTATTTTATTTTACTCTTTAGAGAGCTGATATCGATCTTAGTTGCTTTACAACTTCTTTTAATTCTTTTATTAAATTATCAACATCCTCTTGTGTATTAAAGCGACTGAAACCTATTCTTAGTGATGAATGAGCATGTTCTGGCTTCAAACCTATTTCTTTTAAAACATAACTTGCTTCAAGTTGCTCTGATGCACACGCTGAACCTGTAGAAGCTGATATGCCTCTTCCATCAAGTCTCAAAACCAATGCTTCTCCTTCAACTCCCTTGAACGATATATTCACATTTCCTGGTAATCTTGGTTCTTTAGGGCCGTTTAGTTTTGTTTTTTCAACTTCTTGTGTTATCTCTTCTATAACCTGTTGTTGGAATTTTGTCAATTTCTCTTTATCTTTTTTTTGTTCTTCTTCAGCTACCTCTGCTGCTTTTCCTAATCCAACTATATAAGGCACGTTTTCTGTTCCAGATCTCCTTCCTAATTCTTGTCCTCCTCCATGCAAGAGGGGATCAATCTCTGTTTTTTCATTTATATATAGTGCTCCAACGCCCTTAGGCCCATACATTTTGTGGCCATTTATTGTTAATAAATCAATTCCTAACTTATCTACATCTATCTCAAGTTTGCCTGGGACTTGTGCAGCATCTGTATGAAAAATTGTTTGATCCGGAATAATTTGAGCTGCTTCTTTTACTGGTTCGATGGTTCCTATCTCATTGTTAGCTAACATTATCGATACAAATATCGTATCATCTCTTACTGAATCCTTAAGTTCTTCAAGATCTATATAACCATCTTTATCGACATCCAGATAAGTTGTTTTGTATCCTTGTTTTTTTAAGTAATTAATTGGTTCTTTAACTGATTTATGTTCTATTTTTGTTGTTATTATGTGCTTTCCTTGTTGTTTTTTACTACAAGCTGTTCCTTTTATGGCGTGATTATTCGATTCTGTGGCTGATGAAGTGAAAATTATTTCTTCGGACCGCGAGTTTAATAATGAAGCTACTCTCTCCCTTGCTTCATCTATCGGTGCCCTAGCTTCTCTTCCTTTTTGATGCATCGAATTCGGATTACCATATTTTTCTCCAAGATAAGGTAAAATCTCTTCCTTTACTCTAGGATCTACTGGTGTTGTTGCGTTGTTATCTACATAAATAACATCTTCGAATTCTAACATTATATAAAAATATTAGATTTATTTTTTATTATATCTTAAGAGAGTGATCTCCAGACACATAAACCAGAGTTTGCATAGGTGGTTCCACCCACCCCAAAGGCCCCAATCTGTCCAAACGCTCTACCACCCAGACTTGCCCAATGAACTACCTTTCCCTAAAGAGAAGAGGTCTTAGAAAAAAACCAAATTACGATAATTTTTTAGGTAAATTGTTTTATGGTGATCTAAGAATTATAGTTTGTAATAAACTAGGAGAGTAGGATAGTATGTCTGTTCTAGAAGTTAGAGACCTGGATCTTTATATGGAGGATGAGCAAATTCTTGATGACGTTAACATTAGTTTTGAAGAGGGAGTTGTTCAAGCTATTGTTGGTCCTAATGGGGCTGGAAAATCTTCTTTAGCTTTTTCTATCATGGGTCTTAAGGGATATAGAGATGTTGAGGGAGAGATAGTGTACGATGGTGAGGTAATTAATGACTTGGATGTTTCTGAGAGATCCAAATTAGGTATTTCTCTAGGATGGCAGGAACCTGCTCGGTATGAGGGATTGAAGGTTCGTGATTATTTGAATGCTGCAACAGATGATGAAGAAAATGAAGATGTGAGTAGGGATGTTCTTGAAAAGCTTGGGATGGATCCAGATGAGTATTTGGATAGAGCTGTTGATTCTAGTTTGAGTGGTGGTGAGAGAAAGAAGATTGAGATGGCTTCTCTGTTGGCTATGGAGCCTGATTTGGTCTTATTGGATGAACCTGATTCTGGGATAGATGTTTCCTCTCTAGAAAGAATTTTTGATTCAATTGATTATTTGGTGGAGAGAGATGCTACTGTTATTTTAATCACTCATAGTGAGAGAACACTAGAGGAAGCTAATTACGCCTACTTAATGTGCGGGGGCTCGGTTATTGATGATGGTCCGATAGAGGATGTTGGAATGTATTTTGAAGATAAATGTCTTCCCTGTGAAACCAAGAATATCCCTCAAAAAAAGGAGAATGGAAGATATGAAAATTGAGGACTTATATGAGGCTGCGGAGATTGAGGATGCAGTTTCTGATCCGGATGTTGCTCATTTAATCATAAATAAGGACAAGATTGTGGGTGAGAACGAAATTGCTGGTTTAAGTGTTAATGCTGTCGAGATTGAAGATGGAGTTGATGTCGAGGTTGTGGTTGAAGAGGATGCTGTGATTGAGAAACCTGTGCACATGTGTTTTGGCATGACTCAAGAAGAGGGATTGCAGCGAATTATTTTAGACATGGATATAAGAGCTGGATCTGAGATAGGGATTTTAGCTCATTGTGTTTTTCCGAAAGCAGTTGATGTGAGGCATGAGATGGATGCTGAAATTCGTGTGGGTGAAGATGCAGAGTATTCTTATTTAGAGAAACACATTCATAGTCCTAAAGGTGGTTTGGAAGTTGTGCCTAAGGCAGAGATTATGTTGGAGAGGAGAGCGAGATATAAGAATGATTTTGAATTAGTTGAGGGACGTGTTGGTGAATTGGACATTGATTACGAATGTGTTTGTGAAGAGGACAGTATTTTAGAGATGACTGCAAAGGTCGATGGCAAAGAGGATGATGATATTTCAATTAGGGAGGCAGGTGATTTGGTTGGTGAAGGAGCTAGAGGTGTTTTAACAACTAGAGTAGCTGCTAGAGACGACACTGATGCTGAAGTTATTAATGAATTAAGTGCTGAAGCTGCCTATACTAGAGGACATGTTGATTGTAAGGAAATTATACAGGATAGGGGTGAAGCTAGAGCGGTTCCAATAGTTGATGTGCATCATCCTTTGGCGCATGTAACACATGAAGCTGCTATTGGTAGTGTTGACAGAAAACAGCTTGAAGCCCTGATGGCTAGAGGTTTATCTGAAGAAGAAGGAGTAGACTTAATCATACAAGGATTACTTAGCTAGACCAAAGTTTTTGTAATAAGTTTTTTGGGAAAAAGACATTTGTGTTTTTAAAAGAGATTTTCTTTGCTTATGACTTTGGTAACTCTTGGGCCTGAAGGAACTTACAGTGAATTAGCTGCAAAAGAATGGGATAGCAGTGAAGATATTGTTTTGAAGTCTTCACCGAGAAAGGTTGTGGACGCTGTTGGTAGAGGTTTCTTTGGAATTTTACCTATCGAAAACTCCATCCAGGGAACTGTAGTTAGAACTGTCGATTTACTACGAACCAATGATATAGAGATTTGTGGCGAATTGATCTTAGAAATCAATCATTGCTTGATTGGATCTGGTAAAAAAGAGATCAAAACCGTTGTTAGTCACCCTCAGGCACTTGCACAATCTCGTGAATTTATTAATCAAAAATTCCCAAATGCTGAGGTTCAAGCCGCTGAGAGCACGGCTAATGCAGTTAAGAAAGCGCAAAATAATGAAAAAATGGTTGCTGTTGCTCCAAGACATGCAGCCCAAAAATATGGTCTCAAAATTCTCTACGAAAACATTCAGGATGTTGAAGACAACCAAACCCGGTTCATCGTTTTAGGAGAAAACGACCACGAACCCAGTGGCAACGACAAAACTAGTTTGATTTTTTATGTTGAAAACAACCCTGGCTCATTGTATAACTGTCTAGGTGCGTTTGCGAAAAACAATGTAAATTTAACGAAACTCGAGTCTCGTCCATCTAGGGAGAAGTTGGGGGACTATTATTTTTACATAGATTTTGAGGGACATAGAAGAGATAATAAAGTAAAAAAAGCAATAGACGAATTAAAACAAAAAGCCAGAGAGGTTAAATTACTAGGATCATACCCAAAGCGTCAAGAACCCTCCCCCTGAAGGGAGAGGGCTTGTCTGAGCCAGGACGGACAACGTAAGTCTTGACTAGCCTTAGTCCGTCTCCTATTTTTAGGGGATAGTCAAGGACTACGCCGCGGGAAGAAAAATACCTTGGAATGCTTCCCTAGTCCCAAGCTCTATAAGTCTCCAGTCTTGGTCTGGAGGGCTTCCGCAAGGAAGCGACACGATTCCCGTAGGCATTGGCGAGGGGACGTTTGAAAGAGCAAACACCAGCTCGGGAGTGCTGAAGGGATTATCTCCCATTAATATACTCCCGGAAGAAAAAGAAAAAGAGAAGGAGAAAAAAAAAGGAAGATGTGTGAAAGAGTACCTGTTTTGGCACCAGACGGAGAACCACTGATGCCCACTACACCTCAAAGGGCAAGAAGGTGGTTGAAAGAGGGGAAAGCAGAGCCAGTGAGGACAGAACTAGATGTATTTGCTGTCCAGCTGGTGGAGGAGCCATCTGGTAGAGAAAAACAGGAAGTTACAGTGGGTCTAGATCCCGGGAGCAAGTTCTCGGGCATCGCTGTAGTTTCTAAAGAAGCTGTATTATGTGGTTTTAATTTGGAACTACCCCAAAGAGTGAGTGATAGAATGGATAAGCGCAGAGAAAGAAGAAGAAACAGGCGTTACAGGAAAACCAGGAGAAGAGAAAAGAGGTTTGACAACCGAAATGGACACTGGCTAGCTCCCTCAATAAAAGCCAGAAAACATCTTGAGTTGAGAGTGATAAAAGAACTATCTGAAGTATATCCAATATCAAAAATAGCTATAGAAGACGTATCCTTTGACCACTACACTAAAGAATGGGGTAAATACTTTAGCCAGGTTGAAGTCGGAAAGAA
>PZKD01000108.1 GCA_003034855.1 archaeon SCG-AAA382B04
TGTCGAGATTAAGAGAAATGGGGGTGGAGATAAAAGGCGGTAAGTAACGATAATTGCGCCATGGCTTTTATTTGTGCTTACGGGCAATAGTTTAGAAATTGTATCTTGTTTCAAGTTATTCACGGACACTAGGAGGGTAATTGGAGATGGAGGAAAAAGCAAGTATTCGAATTGCCTCATTAATAATCGAGTCCTACGGGTATCGTTGCCTCATAAGTAAAATCGAGTCGAAAGGGATTTTAAAGTATAGTCTCCCTGGAGGCCAACTTGGGCCTCCAGGGAGGCAAAAGTGAGGTTAACGTTGAAACAGAAACAGGCAGTAACGAGAAAGTTGAGAAAGAAGTACGAACAGGCATCAAAGACCCAAAAAGGTGAAATCATCGATTGGCTAGTGGAACTAGCAGGATACAATCGCAAATACGCGGCAACCCTACTGAGAAACGGACAAAAGAAGAAAAAATCCAGTAAACCAAAGCCCAGGAAGGGTAGGCCACCAACATACGACGAAGACGTATTCTTGGCTCTACGAAGAATCTGGTTCATGGAAGGCTGTATCTGCGGCAAAAGGTTAGCTCCGTTTTTAGAAGAGCTGGTTCCGGTACTGAAAAGATACGGAGAAATAGACGTCACCGACGAAGTAGAAAAGAAGCTGGCAGACATCTCCGCTGCGACGGTAGACAGGCTACTAAAACCGGTCAAAGATACGTTAAACTTCACCGGAAGATCCTCGACCAAACCGGGCACCCTCCTAAAGGACGAGATACCGATAAAGACCTTCTCCGAGTGGGACGATACTAAACCGGGACACGTGGAGATAGATCTGGTAGCCCACTGTGGTGGTAACCTTTCCGGAGAGTTTGCCTACACGTTAGACGTCACCGACGTGGCCACAGGCTGGACTGAGACCAAGGCGGTAAAGAACAAGGCCCGGGTCTGGGTGTTTAACGCCTTAGAGAAGATAACCCAACGCTTACCCTTCGAAGTTAAAGGTATCGATTCGGACAACGGAGCAGAGTTCATCAACCATCATTTGTTAAACTACTGTACCGAAAACGATATTATCTTTACCAGGTCGCGCCCCTACAGAAAGAACGACAACTGTTACGTCGAACAGAAGAACTGGTCGGTGGTAAGAAAGGTAGTGGGATATTACCGTCACGATACCGACCAGGAGAGAATCATCATCAACAAGATCTATGAACTACTCAGACCCTACACCAACTACTTCCAACCGTCGATGAAGCTGGTAGAAAAGACAAGAGAGGGGGCTAAGGTTACCAAAACCTACGATAAGGCGAAGACGCCTTATCGGAGACTGCTAGCTGATGGATCCATCTCCCAGTCGAGTAAAGACAGATTAAAAGAGGAATACGACTCACTCAACCCGGCCAAACTCAACCGGGAGATAGAATCACTACGTAAGGAATTATACCAAGTTTATCGGAGAAAAGGTAACGAAACAGTAGAGGAAAACGAGGAAGATTTGGAGTACATTTTATTATGAGGCAACGATTAAATTCGTCCTCAAAACGACTAGGTTCAGGGAGAAAGTTGGAGTTGGTTTGGGCTAGGTTTTATTATGAGGCAACGTATCGGGTTTCGACTCGATTTTGTTTTGAGGCAACGGGGTATTTATTAAATTTATTCACGGAATTTGAGCATGGAATGATTAGAAAAATTAGACTAAATTTAACCTCATCTTTAACACCAAATACCAACTCAAACCCCTGAAACCCCCTAGAGGTGGCATCGGGTCTCCCAAAACCCCAGATTCCGTAGTGTAAAATAACACTCTTTTCACCACATATGGCTTGATTTAAAGGGTAACTGCTTAGCTCCCTGAAGCTCCCAACCATATTACAGATCTCGTATGCCGTCCAGGGGGTGAAGTTCCATAATCCATAACTCACAAGTAATGGTCAAAGCCTTCCACTCACCCTAAACTAGAAGATCGAGAACGGGGGAGATGAAGTTGGAACAATCCAGCAACAGCGATCAAGAACCCGAGGGCAAAGAGCTTGCCCAAATGAGCAAGCCGGCCCTAATCAAGGAGGTCCGCAGGCTACGAAAGGAGAACAAGCTTCTCCGAGAAAAGGTCGCCCAACTCGAAGAGAAACTGGAGAGGGTTACCGATAAGCTGGAAAAGGGGAACGTCCCCGACTTCAAACCGAACAAGGACCAACCGGAGGACTCCTCAAACCCGGGCAGAAAGAAAGGCCACCAGGGGAAATCCAGAGAGACCCCACCTTCAGAAGAAGTAGACGAGGAAAGGACCCTGGACCCGGATGTTTGTCCTCAGTGTGGCAACTCCTTTCAAGACCAACAACCACAAGAGGTAAGGACCCGCTACGTGGAAGATATCCTACTTCCCCGCCCCTGGCGGGTAAAGTATGAGATAAACCGTTATTACTGTTCGGACTGCGAGGAACTGGTAGAGGAAAAACCGGAAGACGTCCTACCGGGTCAACAACTGGGAGTCAGGTTGCGGTCCTACATCGCCTACCTCCGGGAAGAACTGCGGCTACCGGACAACAAAGTGAGAAAGCATTTGGATACGGTGGGAATCTCCCTTTCCGAAGCTACAATAGAGAACGTCACCTCCCAGGGGGCAGATGCCTTAGAAGATACCTACCAAGGCTACAAGGAAGAGATAAGGGAGTCCCCGGGAGCTTACCTGGACGAAACAGGCCTTCGGGTAGATGGGGTAAACGGTTGGCTCTGGACGGGGGCTACCCCAAAAGAGACCTTCTTTCATCCCTCCGATAGTAGAGGTAGCAAAGTTGTCGATAAGCTATTAGGTGAAGATTACGAAGGAACAATGGTATCGGACTTCTACAGTGCTTACTCTCCCCCTGATTTAGACAAGCAGAAGTGTTGGACCCACCTGCTTCGTGATTCAAGGGAGTTAGAAACCGAGGATGGTAAAAAGCTCCACGACAAGCTAAAGGGGATCCATCACCCAGCCAAGAAAGGAGAGGGAAGCCTCGATGAAGACTCATCCTCCTTCACCCGAGAATATTTGGCTTACATACTGGAAAAGGAGACAGGGGAACTCGCCGAACGGTTTTTGGAGTCCGAAGACGAAGATACCAAAAGACTGGCCAAACGGTTGAAAAAGTACAAGGATCAGTTATTTACCTTCGTTCGTTCACCGCCGCTGGAAGATACCAACAACATAGCAGAGCGGGCACTGAGACCCCAGGTGGTCAAACGGAAGATCTCCGGTGGACACCGCTCCTGGTCGGGAGCGAGAAACCATGCCATCCTGATGAGCGTGTTGGCTACCTGTAAGAAGAGAAATGAGAGCTTTATGGAGACGGTGGAGGGGGCGTTGAAGTCGCAGTTTACTTCAGGAACCTAAGTAGTTACTTTAAAGGAGCTAACTTGATATAATCTTCGTGGTGAAATTTCATGTTCGTCCGTGAAGTAAAGACGGTACAGAACGGCAAAGAGTACTGCTACCTCCACCTGGTACAAAACGAACGGGTTGATGGGAAGGTAAGACAAAAGCTACTTCTCAGCCTGGGCCGGAAGGATCAGGTGGATGGAGAATGGGTGGACCAGGTAGTAGGAGCCCTAAAGGACTACACGAAAAAGACTCAGGTCCTGGAGTCGGTAGAGGAGATAGAACCTAAGGAGGCCAAAAACTGGCTCTACTAACTACCGGTTGTTAACCCCCCTCACCCATACGAGGCAGCTTTTCTGACAAAGGACAACCAGCGATCACTCCCTAGCTCCAAATCAATTCCTGCCGCCTCAGCCGGCGTCTTCTCTCCCAGACCCTTTTGTGGTTCCAGGAAGTTGTAGCATATCTCCCATACGTGGAGCCACCTTTTGGCCCTGGGGATCCACTTGAAACCCCGGAAGGACCTGGCCCACCGACGCAGAAGGGAATTGATCCCCTCTATCAGGTTGTTGGTTATCCTGACTCCGTCCTCAAAGGCCGCCAGTAGAACCTCTTTGAGCTCTTCGGTTTCCCCTTCCGCTTCACTACCTTCCTCGATATTCAACCATTCCAGTTCACTTACCGGAACCTGGAACTCGACCTCCTCTTTGGTGGGTTTGATTCCTTTGATATGGGCCACGAGGCTAGTGCAAAAAGGCGCTTCCTCTTCTATTGCGGGAGGATAGGCCGTAGCCCCGTCCCTTATTACTAGATAAGGTTTACCTTCCCCTACAAGTACCTTCAGGTAAGAACTGCTATCCAACTTGCGGTAGTGCCTGTTGAGGAGATGGGAGGCGGCGTCCCCGCTCCGGTGGCGGGACATGTAGGTGGTAACTACGTTGGTCTTCCTATCTACGGCCAACCACTGGTAGGCGGTGCTGTTGGATCCGGAGGATCTTCTGGATTTTACGAAGATCTCGTCCGCATGCCAGATCCTTCCCATCCGGTAGCTGTATTCAAACTGGCGGGCATAGTTTACCATCCACTCCCCGTAGCGGTAGAGGAGCTTCCTGATCCCGTTTGCGGTGAACTGGATACCGAAGAACTCCTCCACCAAATCTCTAATTGCCTTGAAAGGTATGCAATGATAACGCAACCATAGTCCAGTGGCGGCTATGAAGTTCGGATCCACCTCTTCGTTTAGCCTGTCCTGAACTTTGGGTCCGGGATCGTCTTCCTCTTCTTCATCCTCTTCCTCCATTTTTCTCCTCCCGTCGCCGATGGTGAACTTATGCTCACACCTGTTGCAGTACCAGACCTGCTTCGGACCCGAGGTATTGGGTCTTTGGCCGAAGCCGATTACCTTGTCGTTTCTCCCGCACTGATCACAGTCCGGATACTCATCAAAGGACTTTGGTCGGGCCATGGACAATCACCCGACCTAGGGTAGGGGACTATCTTGTAATTAACAACCGATAGTTAGTAGAGCCCAAAAACTTAGGCGATGTTAGGGCACTCTCCCGACTGTGGAAGGAGGTGGGCCTGGACCAAGTGGTTAAGAGAGCCCTACAGAAGAGAGACTTCCAGTTTGACGTCCAGGCTGCCCTCAAGGGAGTAATCTTCAACCGGCTGATTAATCCGGGCAGCGAACTATCCGTTATGGAGTGGCTGGAAAGGGACATCCACTTCCCACAAGGAGACGAGCTGGAGCTGCACCACCTCTATCGTTCGCTCGACTTCTTGGTCGAGGAGAAGGAGAAAATTGAGGCCGGACTATTCAACCGGCTGCTCGATCTCTTCTCGATGGATACCGACGTGGTCTTCTACGATACCACACTGGTCTCCTACCGGGGCGAAGGAGGGGGAAACGGCTTGGTCCAATACAGTAGAAACAAGGAGAAAGAATTCCTGGTCGGTCTGATGCTATCGAGGGATGGCTTTCCCTTCGCCCACCAGGTACTTCCCGGCAACACGGCGGATGTCTCCACCGTGGAGGCGGTAGCCGACAAACTGAGTGAAAGGTTCTCAGTGGGGCGGTGTTTGTTTGTTGCCGATAGGGGGATGATCTCGGGGTCCAACCTGGAGTATTTAGAGGATCAGGGCAGGAATTACGTAGTCGGTGTGCCCGCCAGAAAGTACAAAGGTGTCCGTGATGTGGTTCTCTCCACTAGGGGCAGATACCATTCGATCAAGGACAACCTCCGGGTCAAGGAGACCGAGTTGAAGGGCAAACGCTACATCATCTGCCATAACCCGAAGGAAGCAAAACGAGTCGAACTGAAGAGAAGCTCCATCGTCGAAAAACTGGAAGACGAAATAGACGGCCTGAATCCGGAGACCCAAAAGGCTCACAGATTGCTTTCTCACCCTACCAAGTCCAAGTACTTAAGGCAGCTTAAGGACGGTACTTTACGGATCGACCGGGGGCAGGTCAGAGAGGAGGCTAGGTTCGACGGCAAGTACGTGTTGGTCACCAACGACTACGATCTCTCCTCGGGTGAGCTGGCCACTACCTACCGGAAGCTAAAACGAATTGAGCAGTCCTTCCACTCCCTGAAGAGCTTGGAAGAGGTTACCCCCGTCTACCACCGCACTCCCCAACGAATGAAGGGCCATATCTTCGTCTGCGTCTTAGCTCATTTGCTGGAACGAGCCCTACAGAAGAGACTCCGAGAAGAGGAGGTCGACCTCACCGTCCCTCAAGCGATCCGGGAGTTGGGGCGGATGAAGGCGGTGGAGATGGAAGTGGACGGGGAACCCTACCTTTTCCGCACCGAGGCAAGCAAGGAAGCCAATCAAGTCTTTAAGGCTATGCACATGAGACCGCCAACCCGGGTGAGGGAGTTGGAAGAATGAGAAGGTGGAAAGCAAAAGTCAGGAGAATTTTCCTTCCCTAGTTTGTAGTGATAAAAAGTGTTTGCGGAATTTAGCATTTATCCTTGGGAAGGGTATTAGCTAGATATCCGGTGCTAAAGATGAGTTAAAAGATGGAAAAGGTGCGGTAAAACTGGGGAGCGGCCTGTTCGAGAGCGAATATTCCTTCTAGTCCAGATTTCGGGAGGGAGAGGGAACAAACCCGGAAGAACTCCTAGGCGCCGCTCACGCGGGATGTTTCTCGATGGCACTTTCCAACTTACTCGAGGAGGAGGGTTACTCACCTCGACGCATCGATACCGAAGCGAAGGTAAGCCTCGACGAGGTCGAAGGGAACTACAAAATAACTAAAATCGAACTCTCCCCGGAGGCATCGGTACCGGATATCGAGAAAGGGGTTTTCCTGGAACAGGCCCGGGCGGCGAAGGATAATTGTCCCGTCTCCCAGGCACTAACCGGTACCGAGATAACGCTGGAAGCCGACTTGTCCCCGCGCGATTGACTCATACCGGTTAGCCAGCCGGACGGCAACCTTCAAGCTTCGGTCGCCCTGGAGGGGCACATGGATACTTAACCCGCTCTACCAGGCAACTCTCTCCTTCCGTAGTCTTGAGTTACCGGCTTATCCTTACTCGGCCCCCGCCCCGGGCAAGGCTTTCCACTTCCTCAAGAGTGCACCAGTTTATGTCGCTGGGGTTGGTCTGTTTTATGGCGGAGGTGGCGTTGCCGTATTTCACGGCCTTCTCCACATCCCCCGTCAAAAATCCGTATAGAAAGCCAGCCGTAAAAGAGTCACCGCCCCCAACTCTATCTACAAGTTCCAACTCATAGGTCATATCGTCATAGATCTCTCCGTCTTCATAGGCAATAGCCGTCCAATCGTTCCGCCACATCGAGACGTTCTCTCTCAGCGTAATGGCCACGACTTCAAAATCAAATTCGTCAGCGAGCTTCTTCGCAACTTCGTTATAGTCTTCACCAACTATGTCAAACACCCTCTCCGTATCTTCCTCCGTGGTAACGAGGACGTCCGTATAATCCATCAACCCCGTCATACACCGCCGGGCCTCCTCCCGGGACCATAATTTCGACCGATAGTTTAGATCGACACTGACCTTAAGTCCCTGGTCCTTGGCCACTCTCATGGCTTCTTCGGCCATCTCTTCCGCCGACTCGCTGAGCGCTGGGGTTATACCGCTTGTATGAAACAGCCTCGCCCCCTCCAAGACGGATTCCCAGTCGACCATACCCTTTCGAATATTGCTAATCGCGGAGTCAGCCCTGTCGTAAATTACGGAACTCGGTCTCGGGCTTGCTCCAAATTCCAAGAAATACTTGCCCACTCTGTCTTCATCGGTCCAAATAACCTCGGAAGTATCGACTCCGTGTTCCCGGATCTTATCAACTACCATCCTCCCCAGCGGATTCCTCGTAAGTCGGGTGACAAAAGCCGTATCGAGACCAAGGCGTTTGACTGCAACGGCGACGTTCGACTCGCTCCCTCCAATATTGACGTCCAGACTTTCCGTTTGCTCCAATCTCTTATACTCGGGGGGAGACAATCTAATCATCGTCTCTCCAAAGGTAACTACGTCGTTATTCATCTTCGTCATTACCTCCTCTTTTTTTGCGAGCCTCAATCAAAAGGACGATCGTGACCTTACGTTCGGATTAGCTCGGGTTAACTGCCACTCAAAAACCCCTCCGACGGTACGTCCTCGCCAACCTCCCGAA
>PZKD01000074.1 GCA_003034855.1 archaeon SCG-AAA382B04
TGAGAAGCTGCCTCAGTAGTTTTCTTTGGTGAACCTGGGCATAGAATACAATAAATAGCAAGGGAGTTATTGATACATATCAAAGAGGAAGTATAAGAATTTTTTCCGTTGGCTTTAATAGTGTCCTTTCCCTAACTTTAATTCAAGAGAGGATTTCTTTATGGGTGGTTTTTCTGGAAAATTTCTCGAAGTTGATTTAAGCAAAGGAACCTCATCGGAACAAAGCTTTGATGAGGAGGTCTATAAGAAGTATTTAGGTGGCCTTGGCCTAGGAGCCAGATACCTATATAAAGAGCATTCCGATAACGAGGACTTGGATGCTCTTGGCCCGGAAAACACATTGGGTTTTGTTCCTGGATTACTCAACGGCGTTGACCTTCCTCTTTGCGGAAGAATGAGCGTTGTATCTAAATCTCCTCTAACGCATACGTGGGGAGACTGCAACGTAGGCGGTTTCTTTGGCACGGAATTAAAGGAAGCGGGTTACGACGCCATTTTCATCAAAGGAGTGTCTGATAACCCGGTTTACTTAGACATAAGTGATGAGGGGTCTCAGATTCTTGATGCCTCTGAGCTATGGGGCAAAGACACACAGAAGACTAAGAGAGCTATCGAAGAAAAAGAAGAGAAGGGAGAAGACGTGAAGGTAGCAAGTATCGGTCCATCGGGAGAAAAAGAATCACTTATCTCAAGCATAATCTTTGGAGACAATCGAGCAGCTGCTAGAAGTGGATTAGGAGCTGTTATGGGCTCCAAGAACTTGAAGGCAGTGGCAGTGAAGGGAAACAAAAGCAATCAAGTAGAGATCGAGAATCAAAATAGATTCAACGAGGCCAAAGAAGAGGTTCTGGAGAGATTGAGCAAGGAACCATCGAGGTTCGTGAAGTTGATGAGGAAACTGATTCAACCGATAATGCCCTGGCTCCTGAGAAGAGGCGTACTCGGTTCCGCGGACAAAGGAACAGTAATAAAGATGTTTAAGGATCAAGGCACTGCAATGGCAACAGCTATGTCAACAGAGATGGGTGATGCTCCCTGCAAGAACTGGAAGGCCAGTGGCCCCGAGGTCTTTCCCTACAAAGAGGCACTTGAGATTGGCGGCGAAAATATCATCCAATATCAATACAAGGACTATGCCTGTGCTACATGTGTAATAGGTTGCGGCGGCAGAGTAAGCGTCGAACAAGAGCCCTTTAAAGTTGAAGAGGCGAAGAAACCGGAGTACGAGACTCTGGCATCATTTGGCTCAATGTCCCTAAACAACGATGTTGAATCCATCATCAAGTGCAACGAAGTCTGCGACAAATACGGTCTCGACACAATCTCAACTGGCTCAGCAGTCGCGTTCGCCATAGAATGCTTCGAAGAAGGAATAATTTCGAAAGAGGATCTTGGAGGAATGGAACTGACCTGGGGAAACGAAGATGCAATCGTCGAGCTAACCGAGATGATTGCAGAGAGAAAAGGAATTGGAGATGTATTGGCCGATGGCGTTAAGGAGGCAGCAAAAGAAATTGGAGACGGTGCAGAGAAATACGCTATGCATGTACACGGACAAGAGGTTCCGATGCATGATCCAAGGCTCAACCCAAGCTTCGCCACCGCTTACGTAGCCGATCCAACACCAGCCAGACACACAAAAGGAGGTGCAGGTCACCTGGAATTTGGAATGACCCCCAACTCGTTCAAGGAGATCGAAGTAAGCGACAAAAGCAAAAATAAGGGCAAAGAAAAGGCAAAGGAAAAAGTAAGAGGAGAAGTTCATGCAGAATCCGTGAAGGTTCAGGTACTCCTAGATTCGCTTGGAATATGTTTCTTCCTGGGCTATCTAGGTAACTTCCCTTTCCTCAAAGCCTTGAACGCCGTAAATGATTGGGAACTAACAAGAAAAGACATCTTGGAAACAGGAGAAAGAATCCAAACAACAAGGCAAGCATACAACATAAGAGAAGGTCTAAAAAGATCTGATTTCTCATTACCAGACAGAATAAAGGGAAAACCTCCATTAGAAAAAGGACCAACCAAGGATGTAACACTGGACGTCGATAAGATGGTTGGAGAGTATTACACAGCAATGGGATGGAACGACGAAGGTGTACCCACCAAGAAAAAGCTAAAGGAACTCAGTCTCAAAGACGTTGCCTCTGAACTACACCAAAACTAGTCACCGCCTCTCTTAAGGAAAGTACACAGTTCTTTTCTCAGTTAAGATGAATCACTGCCAGAAAAAAAGCCATAGAAGAGTGTAGAGAAAAAAAGTTTTGGTGAATCGACTCTTTATTCCATTGTTTCTTCTTCGTAGGTAAAGGGGATTATCATCATTATTTAACTTATCTTCTAAACTCTATTTTTTTTATTTTTCTTTTTATATATGAGAGAGACAATTAATAACGCCACTATAGCTACCAAGGAAGAGAAACCAGGTGTTCTATCCTTTTCCACTTCAAATTCCTCGATAAATCCATTGATGTCTAGTTCGTAGGTTCCTTCTTTTTCTCGTGAAATATCTATTTCAACTTCCTTTGTGGATTTTGGGCCTACTTCCGTTGTCCTTTGCTTTATCAATTCATCATTTACGGATAGACCTAATGTATAGTTTCCAGCCGCTTCTCCAGAGTTCCTGAGTTCAACTGTCACAGTTATGTTTTGTTCTGGAGGTACTTTTTGCTTGGACAGGCTTACGTTAGTTATACTTATGTCTGATTCCTTTTGTTCTATAATTAATTCAGCTGTTTCTTCTCCTACCTTAACTATGTATTCCCCTGGCTCCTGGATTTCGAGATCGAAGCCAATTGCCCTGGTTTCGCCTAGAGAAATAGATAGGGCCTGCGTCTCTTTGATTTCTCCATTTACCGTTAAGTTAGCTCTGTATGTTCCTTCTTCTCCTCCTGTATTTGTTACTTGAACCGTAACTTGAGTTATTTCACCTGGTTGATTAATCTCCGGTGACAAAGAAAGCTCCTCAACAACAAACTCCAGAGGCTTCTCTTCTTTATCTTCATCTTCGGTTTCTTTTTCGGCTGTAACTGCAAATACTGAAGTGTCTTGGGGGTTTGCTCTGTAACTTATGTGTGTTTCGTTTTCTTCTGTTATATTTGTTGGTAGTTTGCTCCAGTTTTGGTTCTCACCGAATCTCTGTAGGGAAACATTTTCTTGATTTGTGTTGGTTTCATTGAACCACTCTCTGGGTACGCTGAACTCTATCTCTGCTTCTTCATTTATTTGTTCGGTGAGATTCTTTAGCTCTAACTCAAATGCTCTATAGGTCTCTGTTTCTCCAATTGGATCTTGAGGTATTTCTGTTAGTTCCTTGTTTATTTGTTTTATCTTTATTTCCGCACCTGAGGTGTTTCCTTTAGCTAATAAGTTTATTTTACTTAGGAAGGAGTGTTTGATGGTTAGGTTGATTGAGGTCTCGTTCCTGATGTAACCTATTTTTATTTCTATCGGTTTCTTTAGGGAGATGTTCTCTGGTAACTCACCTGGTCCTTGGACTTCAATTTCGATGTGTTCTGTGATTTCTTTTGTTGGAACCTCTTTTGGGTTTTTCTGTGTGAAGCTTAGGAGAACCTTGTTTATTTCTTTTGTTCTATTTGTTAACTTGTTTCTCAAGTCTTCTTCGATGTCTGGTTCCTCTGATTCCGCTATATTTTTCCTCTCATAGACAACTAATCCAACTCCCTCGAGTAATTCATTTATTTCGTCCAAGGAAACAACTCTCCCTATGTAAGTATACATTCCAAGGTATGGCTCATAGATCGTTTCTTGTCCTTTATGGCTTGAGGCTCCAAGCGTCACTAAAGTGCTTTCTTCAAATGAATCGACTATGCGGTACCAGGAAACTCCTCCTTCCAGTAAGATGTCTCCAGTGACATTTGTTACTGAGACGTTATTTATTGTTTCTTGGATACTGATTTTTCCTCCTATTCCTTTGGAGACAAATGCAATGACTTTGTCCTCGTAGATCTCTGGATTTTGTTTGATGGCTTGTATGGCTATGATTCCCTCGTAATCTAGTTTGGACTCAATCTCATAAAGAATAGGTTTGTCTTCCTCGGAAGGAAGGAGGTTAGATACTTCTTCTGTGGTTGAATTAGTTAGAAGCTCATAGATCTTTGTCCCTGGTTCTAGAACTATTGCTTCGGTCTCTGCTTGGCCATTGTACCAGTAACTTTCTTCGTAACTGAAAACTGGTAAGGAAGTGTTTCCGGGTCTCAGCTTTTGTT
The DNA here is from genome assembly GCA_003034855.1 of archaeon SCG-AAA382B04. Classification (GTDB taxonomy): domain Archaea; phylum Halobacteriota; class Methanonatronarchaeia; order Methanonatronarchaeales; family Methanonatronarchaeaceae; genus PZKD01. The sequence goes on from PZKD01000074.1 coordinate 4,227, forward strand.
TTATTTCTAGGGAACCTGGGCCCTTAATGAGTTCTCCGCCATTATCTATTGCTTCTTTGACAAGTGGCTTTATCTCAGGTGGGCTCTCGCTTACGTATCCCACAGTAACTGGAGACTCTGTACCATCCCCTTGATTTATTTGCTGAGAAATCTGTCGCTTGATGGAATCGACTTCGACAATTTCTTGACTAAATTCACTTGATGAGTTCATTAGTTCATTTATGGTTGTTGATTGTGTTTTTTCTCGGTAATTGATGTATTCGGCTACGAATAATTGAATTTCCACATCCCTTATTGAAACCTTGTTTTGGAGGAGCCACCCACTTATGTTTGCATATCCCTTTCTCTTTTCGCCTGTTATTACATAAAAGACGTCTTCTCCTTGAGAGAAAATTAATCCTTCATCTGCAGCGTCAATCGGTAATTTATCCAGTGTCCGGTTAATAGATTTGTTATCAAGAGAAAACTCTTCTTCAAGGAAACTAAGGGATCCAAATGACATTCCCTGGATATTTTTTCTTTGAGGATCGGTTTCCATTACAGAAAGATTGAAAAAGGCGTTTTTTTCGAATTCTTCTCCATTCACTGTTGCTTCAACCAATAACTCGGGAGTGAAATTTCCTTTTTCCGTAAAAACATGGCTAAAAGACACTTCTTTTGATTCCCCATCCCTAATAGATGCATCTCTTGACTCAATCCGCTCTCCATCCAATAAGAGGGAGGTTGAGACATTTATTGTTTGATTCTCATCCAAATCCGCCAATTCTAGAGTAGGTGATAAATTGGTGTTTTCATCGACTTCGGCATAAACTGGGTTCTGCATATTTATATAGACATCAAATCCCTTAGAGGTGACTTCAACACTTTCAGAGGCATTTATTTCAATGATTTCATTTCCAAGGGTCACAGTTGCTTCTGATCGAACCTCGTAATCACCTTTTTGTTCAAACACATAATCAAAAACAAAACTAACATTACTTCCAGGAGGTGCAGGAGAAGACTCTGTCTCAATCAAAGTATCATTTACATACGGTTGAAGTGACAAATACGATACATCCGTTTCCTCGACATCCGGAATATAGAAAGAAGTCTCAATATCTACCTCCTCATCCACTTCAACCCTCTCCGGAACACCTATCTGAGCAGAAGCAGAATCCTGAGCCCCAACCACCGAAAAAGAAAGAAACGACACCAAAACAAACACAAACACAGTCACGACTAAGAGACAGAGCTTCAAACACTCACCAAGACACATTTCCCTCATAAACTCATATCCTCCCATTTGAGTAATCAAGACCCCTAAGAGACCTCATCCATCAAATCAAACCAAAGCCAATAAAAACCAAATCCCGAAGCCTATTTATATAGAAAAACGGACTTGGTTTTTTATTATTCTTCCTTTATTACTTGATGTTTCTTTCTTTATCAGTTTCTTATTTTATTTTTTTCATTGTTTCTGTGATTTCGATTCTGTTTTGACTGCTGTTCCGTATGCAAGTATCTCTGCTCCACCGCTAGCAACCATCGAAGTCATGAATCTTACATTCACTATGGCATCGGCTCCCTTTTCCCTTGCCTCTTCCTCCATTCGTTCAATAGCTTCTTCCCTTGCTTCAGCCATCAATTCAGTGTAGGCCTTAAGTTCTCCACCCACTAAGTTCCTCAATGCCTGAGTTATGTCTCTAGCTAAATTTCTAGCCCTGATAGTGTTTCCTCTGACTAACCCTAATTCCTCTTCTATCTTTTCATCCTCTAATGTTTCTCGATTAGTGATATACATAATTAATATTTTAAACCCAGCTTTTATTGTTTTTTTGTTAAAACCTCGGATACTTCTTACCCGACAACTTAAGTTGGTAGTAAAAAGCCAAACCCGAGAGCAACAAAACCAAAGAGAGGAACGGCGCACCTACTTTTAGAAGTTCCTGTCCCGTGTATCCAGTTAAATCAGGTAAAAAAGCATAGAAAAAAACGAATTCAATGACAACATACCCAATTCCTATTAAAGAAGCGATTATAGCAAATTCATGTCTCTCCTCACACTCGTAAGCCACGTACCCAGATATAACTAACAAAATTGATATCGAGACATCAATTACGATGCCGATTCTAGCCAACATATTTATTATTCCAGCACCCATCAACAACAGCCCAGATAATTTATTTGACTTCATCATCCTACCATCTATTTCTAAAAGATTAAATAATTAAAGCACAAAACCCAGAGAACCCGAAGAAACACTACTCAAAAAACAAGGGATTTCAGAAACCTCAGACAGTTATTTTAGTGTTTTAATAGACATCAAAGAACCCCAGACCCCTCATAAAGTGTTTTTAGGAATAGAAAAATAATTACCAAACTAAGGTTTTTTAATCATAAAATCATAACCTAAATCGGTTCAAATTTACTTAAAAATTAATTTAAAATCATAATTATCAGTAAAACAATAATTATTACTAAAACACCACAAAAAAGCTTTTATTGTTTATAAATATCGAAAATTAATATCTAGAGAATCCTTAAACAAAATAATATAACCTAATTAACTGAGAGAGATAATTGTATAGGTTGATCAGCCACAGTTAAATCACAACAATGGGCAAATCACATTTGGTCCAGAAGGTTTTTAGGAGATGGTGGAGGAGCTAATGACGTTGGTGTAGGGCATCCCGACATTGGAAATGGACAAGACAAATCCACTTTATTGGGAAGCATACTAAAAATAAACATAAACCAAGGCAATCCTTATTCAGTTCCTAAGAACAATCCCTTCGTTGGGGAAGAAGGACGCGATGAAATCTTTGCTTACAGATTCCGAAACAGCCGGAGCTAAAGAAGAAACCGGAAAAGTCCTTAAAATAGTGCCCTCTTAAATAGATAGATAAAGAACCGAGATTACTTTAGTGCTTGAGAACTCTGAGATTTCTCCAGTTACTTACGGAAGAGCCATTAAGAAATATCCAATTGATTTGAGCTTTTAATGTAATAAATTAACTATTTATTACTCCTAAAATAGTTATAGAATTAAGGCAAAGATTTCTTGGTTTAATAGGAAGAACAGCATCAATAAAATTAGAAAAACAGAAAATAATGACTTCTTTAATTCAACGTCTCTCGTTGTTTCCAATACATATATCCATAGGTCCCCGCTCCATAACCAAAAAAGTATACTGGCTCTGATTAATGAAGATGGACTAATGTAATTAAAACCAAGGAATGGGGGATCAAATAAGATCATGATTGTTTTAGATATTTGAAATACAATTATAGGGTAAAAGCTATAGCCAATGAACTTCAATAACCTAAAAAAGTTCCCAACGTAATCTAAAGGATATGAAAGTAGGGAAAAAACAGATGTAACTAAAAACCACAAAAGCATAGGACCAAGAAGCTTCATGAGAAATGGAAAAATCAATGCCTCACCATACCTAGGAGAATTAAAGTAAAAAACCTCAATAACAAAATTTAGTATTGAGAAAATACTGATGCTTAAGACAACAAAAAGAGGTGTTTTTAATCCAATTTTCTCTTCACTGATTTCTTCGAAGAAAGTTTTTGGTTTTAAAATGAAATTAAAATTCATTCCTTAAAAACTAATCAATATTTGAGCATTTATATTTTTTGAGAAATCATTCAATACAAGAACTAGGCGTTAATACCTACTTATAGTGTTAGACATAACTTTTGTTTGGTTTTGGATAGAAGGTTTTTAGCCATTTTTTGGCGTATCT
>PZKD01000036.1 GCA_003034855.1 archaeon SCG-AAA382B04
GGTAACCCCATATAATTCGTAAAAACCACATATAAAGTTAATAATAGGAAAACTATAATTGCTGCAAACAAAATCTTATGTTTCCTCTTCATCTATAAAGCTATAATCTTTTAAACACATAATCATTACTCTAAGAATTTACATTAATATTCTTAGCCCATCTAAAAAACAAAAAACATTATAAAAATATTCCAATCCCAAACAAAAGACACAAACATACGGGTAAATCTCGAACCCAAATCCCGTCGGAGCATAATTTAAACCAAAAATGAACCAAATTCTTTTTAAAAAAATTTAAATAAAAATCAAAAGCATTTGAGGTAACAAAAATTATAATAAATTGATTTAATCTATCATTATATAAAAAAATCACAATAAAATTAATAAAATAGAAAATAAGATATGAACTTTTAGTTTAGTGGGGCTGAAGGGATTTGAACCCTCGGTTAACGGGTCTCTTCGGGATTCAGTGCTCCAACGGATCGTCATTCACCTACCTCGTCAGGTAGGTATCGGTTGACCCGTTGATCATCATAAACCACTGGAGCCCGTCGCCCTTCCTGACTAGGCCACAGCCCCCTCTCTATACAAATTGCTTAGTTATTTTTGATACAAAATGGGTTAAAGTTTTTCGACTAAAAAAACTATCTACTAAAGAGGATTATTTTATGGAAAAAATTCGTGATTACAAAAAAGATAACAAAAAGTCTAATTCCTTACAATTAGCCATAGTTTTACTCATAATTGGGATATTGATTGGTGGAGTTCTAGGGGTAACATTTTTTGGGATTCCAAACTTTGGACCCGCCGAAGTTAATCAAATAAATCAAACTATCAATTTAGAAGTAAACCAATCAACGAGTTTTTTGAATCTATACGAAAACCTTTATTCAAAACTCTCGGATTCTGTTGTATCCGTTAAGGTTACTGCTGAACATCATGGTTCGGTCATAAGCTCACAAGGTTCTGGATTCATCTATGGCCAGGATGGTCATATAATAACTAATCAACATGTGGTAGAAGACTCTATTTCCGTGGATGTAGTTTTTTCAAATGGTGTACAAAAAGAGGCTACCGTTGTAGGAACTGATGTTTATTCTGATATCGCTGTTCTAAAAGTCAAAGACTTTCCCTCAGCTACAGAAGAATTTACTCCCTCTCCTCTAACTTTAGCTAATTCCTTAAAAGTAGAGCCAGGAGCCCATGTCCTTGCAATTGGTAATCCTTTTGGTTTATCAGGAAGTGTTACTCACGGAATAATAAGTGCTACTGAAAGAACACTCTCTACCGAAGGAGGGTTTTCGATTCCTAACGTCATACAAACTGATGCAGCAATCAATCCCGGTAATTCTGGTGGACCTTTAATTAACGTTTCCGGAAAAGTTATCGGAGTTAACAGAGCAAAACAAGGAGATAACGTAGGCTTTGCTATACCCTCTAATAAGGTAAAAAAAGTTGCTGATGCTATACTCCAAAAAGGAGAATACCAACATCCTTGGATTGGTATCAGGATGGTTCCTGTTAGTGAAAAAGCCGCTACATACATGACTTTGAACTCTTCGGTTTCTAAAGGCGTTATGGTTATAAGCGTCATTAATGACAGCCCTGCTGAGGAAGCAGGATTCAGAGGCAGTGAAAAAAGAACCATTGACAATGAAGTAGTGTGGGTTAATGGTGACATCATCTTATCGATAGAAGAAAAAGATATTGTTTCTACTGATGAATTAATATCTAAATTATCCCAAAAAAGACCAGGAGACACAATTCAGATGGAAATATACAGAGAAGGAAGAATAATCGATATATCCTTCGAATTAGGTGAAAGACCAGACAAATAATTTGAGGAGGGAAAAACCATCTCCAATAGGTTTGTAGTTCAGAAACATGATGCCCAGAATCTCCATTACGATTTTAGATTAGAAATAGATGGAGTTTTGAAAAGCTGGACCGTTCCCAAAGGAATACCCCAAGAGGACGGTGAGAAAAACCTAGCCATTAGAACTAAAGATCATGAAATAGATTACATTGACTTCGAAGGAAAAATCCCAGAGGGAGAGTATGGGGCTGGTGAAGTAGAAATTTGGGACGAAGGAAAATATGAAATAGAGAAAAAAGAGGAAGAAGAATTAAAGTTTAAATTATCAGGTGAAAAGATAAGTGGAAAATTTGTCATAGTTCCATTTGAAAGCAGTGGAGATGAAGACAATTATTTATTAATTAAACTTTCTTAATTCTTCCAATATTTCTTGTAGGACATATATGAAACCAAAAAAACCAATATAAGCACTATTATTGCTAATATAGTGTTTATTTTGCTTATATAGATTATTAAATCGGTGAAGTAAGCAATTATTATACAACCTGTTATCGCACCAATTATTATGGACAACCACACCTTCATTGGTTTTAGACCAGTTAATCTTCCTATTACTGATGCTGTAACAGCTCCTGAACCTTGAAATGGCACCATAACTAATAAAACCAATCCAGAGAATGCGAATTTTCTAAGCCAATCTTTGTTTCTTATTAATTTCCTTCCATTACCCTCCACGACTTTTATGTAATACCCTAAAAATGGTATTTTCTTTAATAAATCGAAATTAAGGGCAAAGAACAACCCTACAACTATATCTACATAGGCTATTGAAAAAGCCATTAATGAAGGTGATACCCCAAACCCTACACCCATTGGGATAACTGTTTCTTTTCCTAGAGGGGGAAAGAAGTAAACACCTATAAGAGGATATAAGGTGCGCCATTCAAAAAATAAGTAAACTATGCCTAAATAAATTCCTGCTAACATAAATGGAAGAGATAATTTTGACAAAAACAGCCAAGTTGTTGGTTGTTCTAATTCTCTTCTTATTTTTGTTACTAATCTTTTAGTTTGATCAATCATCTTTGGTTTCTTTTTATAAGTTTATGAATTATTTTTCAATAATCTTTTTTGAGTTTGGAACAAATATTTAATTGGTTTTTTATATTGAATAAAGAACATAAGAGCCTTGAAATAGAAGATAAAGATTTAAAAGATATCTTCCAGGAAAAATTTGGTGATAGAGGTAAGCGAGCTATTGAAGGAGTTAGAGAAAAACGGGTGAAGAAATATCTAGACTTTTGGGTGGTTGTAGGTGATAAAGAACATATTGTGATTAATGAGAGGTTCTGTGATTGTGAGGACTATTTGTATAATGTTTCTTCAACCGAACCGGAATCAGAGTTTTGTTGGCATTCTATAGCAGTTAGGTTGGCTAAGTTTTTGGATGAATTCGACCAAATAGGTGCTTGGTATTTAGATTACCAAGAACTTTTATGACTTACAATACTCCACGAAGTTTTTTAGTAATTGGATTCCTTTTTTCCCGGATTTTTCTGGGTGAAATTGGACGCCCACATAGTTTTTTCTGGATATAACAGCTGGGAAGTTTATTCCATATCTACATTCTGCGAGTACATCTCTCTCAGAGGCGGTGTTAGTGTAATATGAGTGAACGAAATAGAAATAATCTCCATTACCAATACCCTTGAGGAGTGGGTGGTTTTGTGTCAGTTTAATGCTGTTCCACCCTATGTGGGGAACTTTTTTTTGGGTGGGTAGGGAGATTACTTCTCCTTGGATTATGTCCAATCCTTTTAGTTCTTTGTTTCCTTCATATCCTTTTGTTAGGGTTAATTGCATTCCTAAGCAAATGCCTAATACTGGTTTATCGTTTTCAAACGCCCTATAAATCTCTTCCCTGTATTTTGAGAGGTTTTTTATTCCATCTTCAAATGCCCCTACACCTGGAATTATGATTCCATCAGCTTTCCTTATCTTCTCGTTATTATCTGTTATTTCTGTTTTTGCTGTTGTTTTTTCGATAGCTTTTTTAACGCTTCTTAAGTTTCCCAAACCATAATCGATTATTGCAATTTTTGCCATCTTAACTTCTCTAATATTTATCAAATAACTTCTCTAATATTTATCAAATAAACAGTGGTGAATCATTTAGTTCTTGTGTTCATTTTCTAGAGTTTTTTACTTTCTTTCACAAAACTTTAGGAATGTTTTAGTGTTTTTTATTTGTTTTTTTGTATTTTTGTGCAAGTTCTACATACTTATTCGCTCTTTCTTTGATTTTTTCAATTTCCTCTTTTGTTGTCCTTCTAACGATCTCCCCCGGCACCCCCATTACAACGGATTGAGAGGGGATTTTTTGGTTTTCTGTGACTAGGGCTGATGCTCCTATAATTGAGTTTTCGCCAATTTCTGCATCGTTTAAAATTGTTGAGTTTATTCCGATCAAGCTTTGGTCTTTTACTTTCGCAGAATGAACTATTGCTCCATGTCCAATCGTTACTTCATCACCTACGTTGGTTTTTTCTTTTCCCTGAGAGTGTAGAACACAGTTGTCTTGTATATTGGTTTTTTCTCCTATTTTAATAATCGAATCAGCTCTTATTGTTGCGTTAGGCCAAACACTTGATTTTTTACCTATCTCAACATTTCCAAGAAGTTTTGCAGATTCTGCTATATAACATGAAGAATTTTTTTTCATAATAAAAAAATGAGAGAGTTAGAGGGTTTTTTGTTTATTTATTTCCCTCTTAATTTGCTTTTGGTGCTAACATATGCTTCCTATAGTGGGTTACCGAGTGGTATCTCCCCTCTTCGCGGATTTATCCATGGACCTGTTCCCGGATATCTTCAACGATGCTTGGGTCTCGGAGTGTTGTTGTGTCTCCAAGTGGCTCATCATTAGAGACCTGCTCTAGGAGTCTTCGCATGATTTTGCCAGATCGCGTTTTTGGGACATCATCAACAATGTAGACGTTTGCGGGTCTTGCTATAGGGCCGATTTCTTCTTCGACCATGGAAACGACTTTGTCTTTAAGTTTCTCGCTACCAGTAACTCCTTCTTTTAGTACCACATAAGCGTCGGGCACCTCTCCTTTTTCAGGATGGTCTCTGGAGGCTACAGCTGTTTCAGCAACTTCATCTACTTCGGTTATAGCGTCTTCAAGTTCACCTGTTCCGAGACGGTGGCCAGCAACATTCATTACCTCATCGAGACGTCCAAGGAACCGGAAGTAACCATCATCCTCGAGCCGGACTTCATCTTCCGGCTCATATATCCAGTCCTCCATATCATTGCTTTCGGTATCGGAGAAACTCTCCCAATACTCTGAGATGAACCTTTCATCATTGCCATAAACGGTTTGTAGCATGCCAGGCCAAGGCTTCTTTAAGACTATAGAGCCCTGCTCACCAGGTTCAACAGATTTACCTGTTTCCTCATCCACTACATCTGCTTCAATTCCCATTAGTGGTTTGCCAGCGGCTCCGGGCTTCATCTTGTCGACAGCTGGGTAGGTCGAAACGAGGTTTCCACCTGTTTCAGTCTGCCACCACTTGTCAATGATTGGGGTTTCGCCGTCTCCTACATTTTGATAATACCAAGTCCAAGCTTCTTCTTGAATGGGTTCGCCTACAGTTCCTAGTAACTTGAAATCGAAGTCTTTGTCAGCAAGCCATTCTTTGCCCCATTTCATGAACATCCTGATTGCGGTGGGAGAAGTGTTTAGAGTGTCGACATCGTATTTTTCAGCGATCTCCCAAGTTCGATCTTTATCAGGATAGTCTGGTGTTCCCTCATACATCACCGATGTTGTTCCGAGTGCCAAGGGACCGTATACAATGTAGGTGTGACCCGTAATCCATCCGATGTCGGCCATGCACCAGTATGTGTCAGAGGGCTTTACGTCATGAACGTCATGGAGTGTCCCTGCGGCATATGCTAGGTATCCGCCGGTTCGGTGCTGACATCCTTTTGGCTTTCCGGTGGTCCCTGAGGTGTACATGAGAAATAATGGATCTTCGGAATCTTGTTCAACTGGCTCCACTTCTTCCCCATAGTAGTCTTCGATAGCTTCTTGAACTATAACGTCTTGCCCCTCAATGAAGCTAGCATTAGGGTGGAGTTCATCTTCTCTGCGCCATATAAGAACGTTTTCGACATCTATGTTGGCGGCTTCGACTGCTTTGTCTGCTTTTTCTTTGTGGTTAAGGAGTTTTCCTCTTCTGTAGTAGCCATCTGCAGTAATTAGAATTTCGCTGTCAGCATCATCCATCCTATGGGCAACTGCTTCTGCTGAAAATCCGCCGAAGACTTCGCTGTGAGCTACACCTAAGCGTGCAAGAGCAAGCATTGTAAGTGGAAGTGCTGGAATCATTGGGAGATGGAGTGTAACGATATCTCCTTTTTCTACACCAAACTCATCCTGAAGCATAGCTGCTAGTGAATTTACCTTGTAATAAAGGTCTTGGTAAGAGAAGCGTTGAGTGGTTCCTAGTTCACCTTCCCATAAGAGAGCTGTTTTATCTTTTTTCTCAGGCAAATGTCGGTCTATGCATTCATAGGAAGCGTTGAGTTTTCCACCGGTGAACCATTTGTAGAATGGTGGGTTGCTGGCGTCAAGCACTTCGTCGTATTCTTCGAACCAGTCGAGCAAATCTGCATATCTCTCAAAACACTCTGGATATTCTGTGTCTTCTCTGAGATCCTCAGTTACATTAGCTTGGTTAATGAAGCTGGTTGGGGGTTCATAATATTCCCATTTTTCTTCAGTATTTTTTCCCATTATTTCACCTTTTCAAATCATCTATTTTTATTTAT
>PZKD01000075.1 GCA_003034855.1 archaeon SCG-AAA382B04
AAAACTAACGCCGATTCATCCCCTACCTAAAATCAGAGATTTGAGGAAGGGGAACTTCTCGGCTAATAAGTTAAAAAACATAAAGATACTTGGGTTTTCTTATTTAATACATCTATTAGAAAAAGGAAATTATTTAAAAAAAGATATATGGGATGTTTTCTATGAAATAATAAGAAAAAACAATTGGAAAAGATCAGAGGTGTATGTAGCAAACTATACCTTTCTAAAAGAAATGAATTATTAAATTTTTTTTAATGGGAACCCCTAACGAATTTTTGGTTCAATTTAAAGAAGCTGGAAAACACTAATCGGCCTTAATAAGGAACAAAATTTTATTCTAATTAGGAATCGAAATGTTTTTTGGAGTTGTATGCAACCCATATAGTAGGAATGACTAAAATATTGGTTTCTTATCCTTTACCGGATAAGTGGTTTGAGAAAGTTAGGGAAATCGAAGACGTAGATGTAGTTAAGGCTACGGAAGAGGAAGAAATACTCGAAGAAGTTAAAGACGCTGAAGTTGTTTTTGATAAACAGATTTCTCTAAGGGCTTTTAGAGCTGCTGATGAGTTGGAGTGGATTCAATCTCCATATGTGGGAGTTGATATGCTTTTAATAGATGAGGTAGTTGAAAGTGATGTTAGGGTGACGTGTGCTAGGGGAATTCATTCTTCACAGGTTTCAGATCACGTTTTTGCTTTTATACTTTGTTTTGCACGAGAAATTCCAGGGTTCATCGAAAATAGGGAGAACAGGGTGTGGGAGGAGAGGCATCCTTTTCCTTTTAAGCCATTGATGGAGTTGAAGCAAAAGAATCTTGGAGTTGTTGGATTGGGAACGATAGGTAAGGAGGTTGCGAGGAAGGGAAAATGTTTTAATATGAATGTTCTTGGAGTTAAAAAGCACCAAGAAGATTTAGAGTATGTAGACGAATTGTTCACTCCCAAGGAACTGGATAGGGTGATTTCTAGATCTGATTTTTTGGTTTTGTGTGTTCCCTATACACCAGAGACAAAAGACATGATTGGAGAAAAGGAACTTAGAGAGATGAAGGATAGTGCTTATCTCATTAATGTTGCTAGGGGGGAGGTCTTGGATGAAGATGCTCTTGTTCAAGCGCTAAGAGGAGATTGGGTTGGGGGAGCTGCTTTGGATGTTGTGGATACAGAACCTCTTCCAAAGGATTCGAGGCTCTGGAAGGTTAATGATCTTTTGCTAACACCTCATGTAGCGGGATCAACCCCTAGGTATTGGAAGAGAGTATATGAAATATTTAGGGAAAACATCGAGCGATATAAAGAAGATAAAGAATTAATTAATATGGTGAATAAGGAAGAGGGATATTGAAAAAAAGTCCAATCCTTAATGTGTAAAGATTAACTATTAAAGAACATAGAGAGAAGAAGATATAGAGTTTTGTCTCTCTTTGGGGTGGTGTTTGAATTGGCTCAAAATGTTTTGGAGTTTATGAGGATCGCAGCTAGAACAGCTCCAAAAGCTGCTGGACAGGACTTTGTAGAAATCAAGTTATTAGAGAATGAAGAGTTGGATGATTTAGCTGATGAAATGAGGAGGTATGGAGAGGAAAGTGGAAAAAAGGATTTTGACAGAGATGGAGAATGTGTTAGAGAATCGGAAGCAGTTTTTTTAGCATCACTAGAAGAACCTCAAGCAGTTGGATTAGACTGTGGAGCATGTGGCAACTCAAAATGTAGCGATCTAAGAAAAGAGGAAGGACCTGAATTCAAGGGCCCAAACTGTGCATGGCGACTACTGGACCTGGGAATTGCATTGGGTTCAGCGGTAAAAACCGCTAGCATGCTCAATGTAGATAATAGAGTGATGTACCGGGTTGGTGTTGTAGCGAGGGAGATGGACCTGATTGAGGGAGATATAGTTGTAGGGGTTCCGCTTTCGGTGAAGGGCAAAAACATTTATTTCGACAGATAAAGGAAAGTGATTAGTTATGAAGGATGGTTGGAAGGATAAGTTGGAGAAATTGAAGGTTTTTTTCAAGAGCAGTTTAGAACCCGCACAAAGTGCAAGGGTAGTAGCCTATGATGAGATAGATGCCTTTTTATTGCTATGTTTCTCAGATGCCCTTGGAATCCCAAATCCGTATTCGTATTATATGTCTGAACTTCTTCCCTACATAGCTGAAGATTTGCCGGCATGGGAAAACAGAATGGTTAGTGATAGATTAGAAGGACTTCAACACTTGGCTTCTGATAAACTTGAACAACACACTCTCTAATCTAAGGAGGTTTTGTGGATAAATGGGTGTTAGATTAAAGGACTTGGTGTTTTTTGCAGGAAAAGGAGGAGTTGGAAAAACAACATGCAGCGTCACATACTCAATTAAGTGCGCAGAGAATGGGGCCAAGACATTAGTTACTAGTACTGATCCTGCACATTCAATTTCCCATCTCTTGGAGAGAGATTTAAGTGATAATGCCTCTAGAGTGATGGAAAATTTGTTTGCAAGAGAAATAGATCCCGCGAAGGAAGCAAAAAGGCATAAAGAGAGGATTATGGGTGAGATGAGAGAGGTAATTAGCCCTAACAAGATTTCGTCAATTGAGAGTTACTTAGATATGGCTCATAATTCTCCTGGGGTTCGGGAGTCGGCGATGCTTGATGCTATAATAGACACCATAAAGAACGAGGAATTTGATAAACTTGTTTTCGATACCGCTCCCACGGGACAGACTATTAGACTTCTAGAGCTTCCTGAAATCCTTGATAAATGGGTTGAAAGACTTGTGGGTAGAAGAAAAAAGGATCTAAAGAGGTTGAAGAATGTTGATGCATCTGAAATTCCAGGTGAATCCTTAATAACTAGGTTAGTGGAGAGAAGAGACAGACTCGAGTTTGCGAGAGACAAAATTGTGGATGAATCATCTTTAATTCCTGTGCTAACTCCTCAAAAGCTTTCTCTTGAAGAAACTAAAGAGGGAGTACAGCTCTTAGAGGAGATTGGAGTTGAAATCCCTGGTGTAATAGTAAATAAATTCGATAAGCGTTCAGAGGAAGCTAGGGAATATCAGGAAGAGAGAATCATGGAAATAAGGGATGAGTTGGATAAAGATGTTTTGGGAAAGATACCTAGGATGGAGACCGAAATAATTGGCATTGGGGATTTGAAAAAAACCACCCAGTATTTAGAGATCGATTAAACCACTCTATTTTGTCTTTCATCCTCTATGAATTTCTTGATGTTGTTTACTGTTGTTTTTAATCTTTTCTTAAGTGCTTCGTGTGTATAATATCCGATATGAGGAGCGTAAATCACTTGGTCACTTTCTTTAACGTCTTGTGGTAAGTTGGAGTGAGGGACGTCTACTCCAAACTTGATTGATTTGTTTCTCACTGCATCTATAAAGGCTTGTTTTTCGATTACATGGGCTCTAGCAGTGTTTATCAAAACTGAATCAGGCTTCATGTGGTTTAGTTCTCTTTCTCCAATCATCTCCTTGGTTTGTTTTGTTAAGGGCACATGGAGACTAACTATGTCAGACTTCTCCAAAACCTCTCTTAGTGGTAAATAAGTTGTATAGTCCTCGATTTCTGGGTTAACGGTGTTTGAATATGCAATTATATCCATACCTAGTTTTTTACCCATTTCCGCTACTTTTGAACCAATTTTTCCTGTTCCGATTATGCCAAGGTTTTTGTTTCTCAACTCGTTGCCCTTTAGGTTCGATCTTTTTTCATCAACTTCATCCCTCACTTCTTTATCACATATTCTTAGTTTCCTTAGGAGAGAAATAGCTAGACCAAACACCAGTTCGGCAACCGAAGCAGTTGCATATTCAGGGATATTGGTAACAGCAATACCTTCTTCCTCTGCTTTTTCAATGTCTATGTGGTCGTAGCCTGTGAAGGACACGGAGATAAGTTCGGTTTGATCTATTTCTTCTATCACTTGTGATGGAAGTTGTTGATTAACTAAAACAATTATTTGTGCTCCACTACATCTCTTGATTAATTCTTCTTCACTTCTTGGAGGAGTGTTGTGGTATCTGATTTCAGCGTCAATGGAATTGAATTCGTTTAATACCTCTTTTTTTGGTAATTCTAATGGCTCGATTATGCTTATCTTCATCTTAAAAAAAATTTGTTTTTTTAATTAATAATGATTAATGAAAGGGGAATCTTTATACTTTTTTATTCATATCACTCATATATAATGAATGGGATACTAATCGCTCTTTTCGCGATAGTGCTATTTTTACTAGCATACAAGTTCTATGGGACATTTCTTGCCGAAAAGATCTATCAACTTGAACCCGATAGAGAAACTCCCGCCCACACCTATGAAGATGGAATAGAGTATGTGCCCACAAGCAAAGAAGTAGTACTTGGCCACCACTTCACTTCGATAGCCGGAGCCGCACCAATCGTAGGTCCAGCACTCGCAGTTATCTGGGGCTGGGTTCCAGCTCTCTTATGGATTGTTTTCGGAACAATCCTAATTGGAGCAGTACACGACTTTGGTGTTCTCGTAACCTCAATGAGGAACCGAGGCCGATCCATTGGAGATTACATAGCAAACATCTTGAGTCCTGGCGCCCGCTCGCTAATGATGGTTGTAACATTTTTCTTACTAGCTCTAGTAGGTTCGGTTTTTGCCGTAGTGATTGCAATACTATTTGAGCTTTATCCAGAAACAGTTATACCAATATGGTCCGAAATGGTTCTCGCCATCATCGCTGGTTTCGCAATGTACAAATATGACGTAGGCTCCTATGTCGCTGGTCTTTCAGCACTAGTTTTAATGTTTGTTACAATAATAATTGGAGCATATTATCCAGTAACAATTCCAGCACTAATCGGAGGATCCGTCCAAACCACATGGATTGTAATAGTCTTGATTTATGGATTATTTGCTTCAATGCTTCCAGTATGGACATTATTACAACCAAGAGACTTCATTAACGCCCACGAGCTATATGTATTGCTCGCAGTGTTTTTTGTTGGATTAATTGCAACTGGTTTAGGTGCTGATGTTGTAGCACCTGCATTCAGAAGCAGTGCAACATCAGGAGCACCACCATTCTATCCATTCCTCTTCATCGTGATTGCATGTGGAGCAATATCCGGATTCCATAGCTTAGTTGCAAGTGGAACCACTCCAAAACAAATTGAAAAAGAAGAAGACGCCAAAGCCATAGGTTATGGAGGAATGTTACTCGAAGGCCTATTGTCAACAGCAGCTGTAATAGCAACCGTGGTTGGTTTCACCTCAAGAGATGCTTGGCTACAACACTATGCACAATGGGGAGGAGCAGCTGGTTTAGGAGCCAAAGTCTCTGGCTTCGTAGAAGGAGCTGCAATGCTCGTTGAGAGCATCGGAATCCCCGAATTCATTGGTACAACATTCTTCGGAGTATTAGTTGTGAGCTTCGCAATGACAACCTTCGACACTACAGTAAGACTCGAAAGATACGTCATAGGAGAAATAGGAGAAGACTACGGAGTTCCATCAATATCCGACAGATACATCGGAACAGTGCTAGCCATAATAGTAATCGGATTCCTCGCACTCCAAAGTTATGGAGGAGCAGCAGCCGGATTAACACTATGGCCACTTTTCGGAGCTACAAACCAAATTCTAGCAGGCTTAGCCCTACTAACAATTAGCGTATGGCTCTACAAGAACAAAAGACCAACCATCTACACAGTTGTCCCAATGATCTTCATGATAATAACAGCTGGAAGCGCAATGCTCTACAACCTAATAACAAACTGGATACCAAACATAGGTCAAGCAGGAAACATTTCATTAGTAATAATCGGCGGAGTAGTAGTATTATGCACAATAGGACTCATATACTTAGCAATACAATCCTTTAGACAAGCCTAAAACACATAAAACCAAAAACCCCCCACTCTCTTTTTTTATTTTTTTTTAAAAAAACCAAAGACAAAACAAAAAACATGGATAAAGGATTAGAGGAAACAAAAAAAATGAATGAAAATGAACAACAAGGACTTAGATTTGGAAACCTAATTGGAGCAGGATTCGGATTCATCGTAGCAGGATTCCTAGCAAAATATCTGTTAGGAATGTTCAAAAACGTCCCAATGATCCCTGATCCACAAATCTCATCAATATTCATAAGCCTAGGAATCATAGTCGTTGTAGTAGCATTAGCAACAGAAATACTAACCTCACTAAAAAACTAACCTCTAATAAAAACTAATCTCTAATCCTTAAATATCCAGTGAAAAGAGCTAAAGCCACAGCCACACCAATCAAAACCTGAACCACAACCATCCCAGTTATATCCAAGTAATAAAACAAAATCGCTAACAAAACCAACAACAGTGAAATCAAACTTAAAGACAACCTAACCACTACCTTCCGCATCTCCTTACCAAATCCCCTATTTTTCACCAAAAACCAATTCACTTTCTACCACATATGACTTAAAGATTTGGCGTGACTTCCTCCCTTACCTTATTCACGTTCGTTCGTGAGGAGGGGGCTTCCAGAGTTCTAGGTCTTCACTATCCTACTGCCGTTATTCTTT
>PZKD01000064.1 GCA_003034855.1 archaeon SCG-AAA382B04
ATATCTAATAAGTGATTCACCCCACTACCTAAAATCAAAGATTTAAGGAAGGGGGATCTCTCACCAAATATGTTAAATGTGGTCTAAAAAATAAAATAGAAGTGTTTGGGATGTTCTTAGACTTTGAGTTCTAGATCAAGTTCTTCTGCTAGTTCTTGGTATCTGTTTCTTACTGTTACTTCAGTTGTGTTTGTTGCTTGAGCTACATCTTTTTGTGCTCTTTTTTCACCTGATGTGACACTTGCGATGTATATTGCAGCTGCTGCAATACCTGTGGGGCTTCTTCCACTGGTTAATCCCTTTTCAGCGGCCTTTTTGAGTATTTTTTCTGATTTAAATTGAACTTCCCTGGAGAGATCTAATTTGCTGCAGAATCGTGGTAGATATTTTGTGGGTGAGGTTGGAGTTAGTTTTAGTTCGAGTTCAGATGCGATGAATCGGTAGGTTCTTCCAATTTCTTTTCTAGAAACCCGTGCTGTTTCGGCAATTTCATCTAAGGTTCTCGGAACATCGTTTTCTCTACATGCTACATATAGTGTTGAAGCAACAACTCCTTCGATGCTTCTTCCTTTGATTAGGTCTTCTTCCGCTGCTTCTCTATAAATCATTGAAGCATCTTCTTGGATGCTTTTAGGTATTTTAAGTTGTGATGCTATCCTATTTAACTCTCCAAGAGCGAGAGCAAGGTTTCTTTCTTTGGCATCAGATATTCTTGCTTGTCTATGCCATTTTCTTAGCCTATAGAATTGGGTTTTTTTACTTGATGAAATAGAATTCCCATATCCGTCTTTGTCTTTTGTGCTTATTTGGGTTGATAATCCTTTATCATGTGTCATTGTTGTTATTGGAGCTCCTACCCGGCTTCTACTGTTTTTTTGTTCGCTATCGAATGCTCTCCATTCTGGTCCTGTATCTATAAATTCTTCATCGATAACTATACCACATTTTTCACATAATAATTCGGCCCTTTCATAATCATGTTTAAGTTTTTCATTACCACACTCAGGACACTTTGTACTTTCCTCATATTCACCAATTGATGTTCTCTTCTCTTCATTTTCTTCTTCAGAAGCCAATTTTTATGTCCCCCAACATTTTTTGATAAAGACCCCCCAAGCCAATTTTTAATAAATACTTTTTTTTAAAAGAGATAGTTCTTGATAGGCCTTTTTAGAAACTCGATTATAGAGGTATAAAAAATTTATCCAAAAATATTTATATGAGAGAATTATTGTTTAAAAACTTTTTGAGTGACAAACAGTGACAGCATCTCTTGATGTTTTTTAAATTATTTCTTTTTCCGACAATTTTTCTGGTAAATAGGTCTCAGTTACATAATCTAAACCATATTTAGCAAGGGATTGTTGTTCACTCTTTTTTCCTATATCTAGTTGTAATTCGATTTCGTTTTGCCAAAATTCGTCTTCGAATCTTGGATCAGATAACTCACTCTCTAGAGCCTTAATGTCTTGGTCTGATAATTCATCTGTAGGTAAATCATATTCTACGATATCGCTTGGACAAACTCCAATGTATTTTGCATCGGGAGTAGCTATATATTCAGATAGGTGTGCGCTTTTTATTGATCCATAAGTAACGCTTGAAAAGATTCTATAAGACCAAGGATCTGCATCTGTGAAAACACCGACGGGTAGATCTAATTCTGATTCTAGTCTTTTTATTATTCTCCGGGTTGATCTGGCTGGTTGGCCTTTTAGGTGAACAATGATTGCGTTGTGTTCTTCATCGAATCCATTTTCAACTAATCGATCTCTCATACCTCCAGTTTCTATTGCGATAACAAAATCTGCACCATGGTCTAGGAATTCAACATCGTCAGGGTTGTTTGGTATTTGGTAACCTCCTTCACCAACATCTTCTTGACAATGTATCTCTCTGGTTCCACGTCTAGTTTTTTCTTTTATCTCTAACGGACCAACTATTGTTGCACCATCTTCTTCCGGCCTGATATGGAAGTCTTCTCTCTTTAAATCAGTTATAATCTCCAAATCTTCTATTAATTTATCGGATTCCTGTTGCTCTCTAAATTGAGCCTTATCCCAATTCTCACTTATGTAATATAACTCTCTTAAAGTTGAGGATCTTTCTTCTTCTAGTTGATGTTTGAAGAAATCAATGGTGTATAATAATTTAAGTAGACGATAAGCTCCTCTAATGCTTTTCGCTGATCTTTCACTTGTTCTGTCACCGTATTTCCAGACCCTTGATGATTCATCAAACTCTATGTTTGTTTTTGTTCTGGTAGGTATTTCTACCCTTGGAACTTCGTGATTTTTTAATTGATCATAAAGATTTAATGCAATTTTTTCCATTTCTTCAATATCCTTATCGCTTGACATATCCTTAATCCCCTCTAATTGACCCTGCACCTGTTAGAACCTCATTGGGTACTCCATCAACTAATAAGTCGAGTTCTATTTCATCTTGAGTTCTTAAATCTAATTTTATATCTAGTTTCTCACCTGAAGAAAGCGAGATATCGTAGATATAGGTGGTTTCATCTCCTCCAAAATCTTTTTTACTTGGCTCAGGATCACTTTCCTTAACTTCATAAGGAATTGGAACATGTAAATCAAATTCTTTTTTCCGAGCATCAAAATTATATAAATCAATCACTACACTCGTTCCATCACCATCTAATTCATAACTATAATTGATTAATAGATTATTGGTTATCTTAGCTAAAACAGGATCAAGATCGTCGACTTCTTTACCAGTTATGCTCTCAATCTTATCCACCATCTGTGGCAAAATCTTTGAAATAGTTTTTCTCTTATTACTGCGCTTACTCATCTTCTTTTGCTTCTTAAGGTGCTTACTCAAATCTCTACCTACTCCTCTAACAGCTCTCTCCACTTCCTTCCTAATTATTTCAACATTTGCAATAGCGTCCTTACTCTCACTAGTGAAAGGAACATTTGTGCTAGCAACATGAACCAACAAAACAGCCTTTCCCTTAGGAATCCCATTCCCTCCAGGTTGGTTCAATTCGTAGCGTCTCCAATCAATATTCTTAATTGCCTTAGTTATCACACACCCACCCTTCTGATACAACAATGGAACCCTATTCGCAAACCGTAAAACCTCAGCCTTCTCCTCCTCCGGTTTATCCATACCATAAGCAATACCAGCCTCAACAATGAAAGGATTCCCACTATGCACCTCAGCAGACCTCGTAACCGATGAAATAAATTCAGAACCTGGGTATTCTTTATTCAATCCTTCCTCAATTTGTTCCTCACCAATAGGTGACAAACAATCCGTAGGAGGAGAAATCAAACTAACCTCATCAAAAGCATTTATCAATTTCTTAGCCTCTTCCCTACCCATCTCTTGTGGCTTAAGCGATCCATCTAAGCCAGAAGCATCTAAAATATCATCAACAGTTGTTCGACCCACTTTTGTGAACTCATTCTTCAAAAAAGAAGACAAACGAGTTCTCTCAGTTCCTTCCAGCATATTCATCAAAGTACCCAACTCAATTCCCTCTGGATGAGGCTTAATCTCTTCAGCCTTGTCAGGTAATTCATTCACACCTCTTTCAAAAACAGTTTCCTCTCCATCTGGCTCAACAAACGTAAACCTAGCATGAGGATTAACAATAGCATTATGCTTCAAATAATTATAAACCGATTGCTTCCGATTCCTTACGTACATTCCCTCAACATTTATCTCAATCCTAGTTCCATGTGGACGACTCCAAGTAGTTTCTTCTTCACCAATTATCCGAGGCTCATTAGTATCAGTATCAATATTAATCTCATATCTATGAGCAGGTTCATCAGCAGATATCTTTGAAATAATTCTAGCTGGTTTCCCAGTAGTTATTTGACCATACAAAACAGCTGCAGATATCCCAATACCTTGTTGGCCTCTGCTATTTTTTGCAAACAATAAACCTTTTCTTCCGGCCACAAAGTTTTCGTATCTTTGATCAGGAACTGAGATATCATATACATGCTCGGATTGACTTTGTTTTTTATTTATTTCTTTTATATCAAGGAAAACCAAATCATCTTTTATTAAACTCAATACGTCCCTTATTCTTTTTATTAATTTTTTCAATTTATCTGTAGTTTTAAACCCATTATTTGTTTCAATAATGAGGTTTAATTCCTTTAAATTCTTTATAAATCGATCTTTTTCAACTTCTTGATTTCTTAGTATCTTATTAATCTTATTTTTATATACTTCTGAGTATTCCAACCCACTTCCTATTCCTAGTCCTCTCAAAATCCCTGAAGGTGTTGTATTACATCTAACAAGATTGGGTTCCCAATCAATTAAATCTTCAAATAATTTCGTAGGGATTCCCTGATAAGTAAGAAAATTAGAGGTGTTTTTTGTTTCAAATTTATGAAATTTATTAATATCTCCTCCAAAAACCTTTAAAACATATTTTCTACTTTTCTTTCCTGAAATCCCTACTTGGTCAAATTCTTCCCAAGAACTCACAATACCTTGCATATTTAGTAATAAACTAAGTTGTTTAGCTAATTTCTCACTTACAGTGAAATAATCCAATTGATTTGACGGATGGGAATCAGAGCCATCTCCATCAAATAGGCCATCAATAAAGTGTTGGCGCAATTCACTTGGAGCTTTAAATACGAAATTAGGTATTTTTTTATTATGTGCTCCTTCACCACAGAACTCTCCCATTAAATTTGATAAAGGCCCACCAAAAACCTTCAATCTTTTACTGTTTCTCTCTCGATTTACTAAAGTCGTATTAACATTCAATAACTGATTAGATGTTTGTTTTAATTCATTTAACAACTTTTGTTCTTGATCCCCCATCGTGAAAGCGATTTGTCTTTTATCATTATATCCTTCAGCTACATAGAGACCTAAAAACCGCATAAAGTCTTTGTTCAATGGAATGGTTATTGGAAATGATGTTTTCTCTCCTCTCTTATAAGTAACCAATTCACAATTACTAACTTTGTCTTCCCAACCCATTTTTTTGACTATGTAAGAAGGTAGATAGTTTTCCTTTAAAAAATTAAAATCTATACTGTCTTTTCTTATATCCAATCCATTAATTCTATAGAACGTTCTTTTTCTATCAGTGTCACCTGATACTTTCCTAATCCTTTTACCTTCTTCCTTGAGTTTTTGAATTAAGTTTTCATCAACTCCATAGACAAACCAAGATTGGTTTTTAAGAGTTTTATATGAAAGAGTATTTAATACATTAACTTCGGTTTTTTGATTTTTTGTTTTTATTTTCTTTGGAGCTAAGATATAGTCTTCTTCTCCTAATTCACTAACCTTTACTTCCTTTATTTCTCCTTTATCTATAGAAAAAACACTATGATTGCCTGTTACCTCTAATTCTCGGTTTTTAGTTGTTTTAATTTTATATACTTCATTTTTTCTTTTGTGTTTTATTGCTTTTGAGACATCTCTCCATCTTATGTTCCCAGTTTTTCTATTGAAGGCAGGAACTTTGACTCCTTCTATTTTTCCATTCTCATCATCTTCAAGTTGTTTCTCACAAAAATTACCTATTTCAACAAATTTGAGATCCCCATTTCTCTTTATCAAAATTTCCTCATCAGGAACCAAAGATTGTCGATTAGTGTGGAATCGACTTCCATAGAGTAGTTTTCCGAATATACTTGGTATTTGTTCTTTTATTACTCCTGGTCCGTTGTCTTCTACTATTATTTTGTATTCTTCGTTTTTTAGTTCTTTTATTTCTACGTAGATGTCTGGTAGGTATTGTGCTTCTTCTGTTGCGTCTAGTGCGTTGTCTACTGCTTCTTTTACTGTTGTTATTAGGCTTCTTGCGCTTGATCCGAAGCCTAGGATTTGTCGGTTTTTTTGTATGAATTCTGCTATGCTTATTTCTTGTTGTGATTGTGCTAGGTCTTTTGCTATTGGGTCTCGGGCCATTTTTTCCTCTTTTTGTTTTTAGAAATAGGTTTTTTTGTTATTTAATTATTTATTTGATTCTTCTTTTGGTTATTATATGTTTTTTGTTTTTTATAAGAGAAGAGGAGGGTTAGTTGAATCTATTTTTGTTGTCTCTAA
Organism: archaeon SCG-AAA382B04; assembly: GCA_003034855.1. Taxonomy (GTDB): domain Archaea; phylum Halobacteriota; class Methanonatronarchaeia; order Methanonatronarchaeales; family Methanonatronarchaeaceae; genus PZKD01. The sequence continues at coordinate 6,061 of PZKD01000064.1, forward strand.
GGGATGTTTATAAACTATACTAAAAAAGTGACCTCCTCCTCTTCCTTACCTCATATTCGTTCGGTGAGGAGGGGGGGTTCCATTGGTTCGCTATTAATATGTTCTTTGCGGGAGCGGTTGGAACTTGCGAGGTTTCTGCGAGTCCTCTGAACCTCTTTGAGGGAACTCTCGTTTACACATTCGGCTGTTTCATTGGGCAACCTTGTTATGCCCTCGTTATCGCAGAACACCAGCAAAGCAAACTGCTGGTAGCTCGGTCACATCAACTCGGTTTGTATATAAGTCCGAGTTAGACATTACTAACTCGCAGCAAGTATGCTACTTTTAGCTTATTTCCACAAAGAACTCACATATCTTGTCTTGCCAACTACACATCATTATATAACTACATTATTTATATCTAATAAGTGATTCACCCCACTACCTAAAATCAAAGATTTAAGGAAGGGGGAT
>PZKD01000068.1 GCA_003034855.1 archaeon SCG-AAA382B04
TGATTGGTCTCCCTATCTCAACACCAACATCATCTAACCCACTAACACCATCTTCAGCACCTAATATTATTGAAGTACTAACCCCTGAGATTGCAGCTGGTAAGGTAACATTTTTCATTGTTTCCCATTTAGTTGCACCTAGAGCCAGAGAGGCATTTTTCATTTCATCAGGAACGGATTGTATTGCGTCATCAGAGATACTAATCACTATGGGAAGAGCCATTATACCTAAAACCACTCCTCCAGTAAGTATCGTATAGCCCGATAAAAGATTGAATTTGTCTCCGATGTAGGGAACGAAGATGACTATCCCTATAAACCCATATACTATAGAAGGAATTCCTGATAGTAGTTCAATCAATGGTTTTAGGATATTTCTTGTTTTTGGTGAAGCTATTTCTGAAAGGAATAATGCTGATGAGATACCTATTGGGATTACAATTATTAATGCCACAAAGGTGACTAACAGAGTTCCTAAGATGGCTGGAGCAAGTCCAAATGAGCCGTTTTGAACATGCCATTTGAATGAAAACAAGTTTAAACCTATTTCTTGGAATGCTGGTAGACTTTCTTTTATTAAAAAGGCAAAAATAAAGAAAACAATAGAGGTTGAAATAATTGCTATTGATAATAAAATATATTTTATTGATCTTTCCTTAACTCGATTTGTTGTCATTTTGTGTTACTGCTTTATATTCACCATATGTTAGTTTCCTTTTTTACTCTTTTGTCTCAATTAGTTGGCAGGAATAAATCCATTTTCCTCCACGATTTGTTGTCCTTCATCACTTAAAACAAAGTCTAGGAAAGTTTGTTCAGTAATTGAGGTTTCTCCCCATGTGTAGAGATGTAATGATCTCTTAATGGGATATTCACCGGATTTTACATTTTTTTCTGTGGGGCTAACACCATTTAGGGAAATTGCTTTTACACCTTCACCGAGGTATCCTAGTCCTATAAAACCAATTCCAGAATCTGATCCTTGAACTGCTTGTCTAACTCTTGCATTTCCTGAAGAAGCTTGATCTGCATTTGAACTGTCTATTCCTAGAGTTTCGTAGAAAACGGCTCTAGTTCCTGATCCTTCTTCTCTTGTAACTACAAATATTTCTTGGTCTGCCCCTCCTAGTTCTTGCCAGTTACTTATTTCTCCTGTGTATATCTTTTTGACTTCTTGGAGAGTTAGGTCTGTAACTCCTACTTGGTAAATATTTTCACTCACTATAACTGCTATTCCATCATATGCTACAATGTGATCATTGAAGTTGTCTCCGTATTCATCAATTTCTTCTTGTGTTACTTGCCGAGAAGCCATACCAATGTCAGCTGCTTTTGTCGCAACAGATTTAATTCCAACACTAGAACCTCCACCAGTTACTGAAACACTAAGGTTTTTTTGTTGTTGATTGAATTCTTCAGCGCAACTTGAGGCTATTGGTAATACAGTTGTTGAACCTTTTACGGTTATAGTTTTTTGATTATTTCCACCGAGGCAACCTGAGAGTGTTATTGCTAAAATTGAAACCAATATGAGAGTGGCTAGTATTTTCTTTTTCATTTTTATCTTATCACCACTTTACGAGGTTAAACTTATATATCTTATCTATATAATTAATATTATATATAGTTAATATATAAATTATGTAAGAATAAAATGGTGGTAAAAATGGAATCAAGAAAAGTATACAAAAGCGGTGGATCCACATACATAATGTCGATCCCAATAGACTGGGTGAGAGAACTTAGCCTAGAAGAGGGGGACTCAGTTTTCTTATCAAAACACCAGAATTCAGTTACATTATATCCAGAGGATAGAGAAGAAGAAAATAAAGTCAAAATAGACACAACTAAAATTCCATCATATGACTCTTTACTCAAATTTGTAATAGCACATTATCTGAAGGGAGCAAAAACAATTGAAATACTATTTGATGACGAAAGAGATCCCGAGATCAAGAGAAAACTAAACAAAGTATTAGATAATCTTGTTGGAATTGAAATAGTTGAAGACATAGGTGAAAAAATAACACTAGAGATATTCATAGACTACGAAAGAATGAAAACCCCGACAGTCCTTGACAGAATCAAAAACATCATTTCCTCAATGCTAGAGGATCTTGAAAAGGGAATAAAATTTGAAAACCAAGAGATGATAAAAGAATCACTAAAAAGAGAGGAAAGCGTAGACAGATTATATTTCCTAATTTTAAGAGAATTAAACTACGCTATAACTTTTCAAGCAGTTCAAGAAAATCTAGACATAAAAAACCCCGGCGATGTATTGAGTTACAAAACAATCGTGAAGAGCTATGAGAGAATCTCAGATCATATTGAAGATATATGTTCAGACTACATTGAACTTATAGAGATTTCAGAAGAAATAGATTTCTCAGAACAAATAATCGATTTACTTAATCAACTAAAAGCAATCTTAGAAAAAGCTTGGAACTCACGGAACGAAAATAATCTTGAGTCATTCGATAGAGTTTTCAAGGAAATTAGAGAGTTTAACTCAAAATATGATTTAATCCATGAGGAAATCTTCGAAAAAACAAGATCACAAAAAGAGGTTATAAAATACACTGATATAATGATTTCTTTAAGCAGAATAGCGCAATATATTAGCGATATGATGGAAGGAGAAGTAAATTTAAACACAAACAATTTCCAATGATTTTAGAATTAACTTTTAATCAAATTTTAGCATTTATTTTAGGATCTAGTACTTTTTTATTAGTGATTTATATCTATTTTTACAAAAAATCAGAAAAATTAGCTCAAAAAAGATTTGAAGAAAGAAAAAAAGAACTTGAGGAATCGATAAAAAAAGAGTTTGCGCTTGAATTAAAGAGGTGGAAAAATGATTATGAACAAAAAATTAGAGAGGATGCAGCAAAAAGAAGTGATTTAACTTTGTCAGGAAAGGTAGCTGAAAATCTTGCACCCCTCCTAGATCACTTTAACCACGATTTAAAGTCCCTTAGACATTTGGGCAGCCCAATTGATTATATAGCATTTGACAATTATGGAGAGGAGGATAAAACCAAGATTTATCTATTAGAGATAAAAAGTGGAGATTCTAGGTTATCCAGTAATCAAAAAGAGATAAAAGAAGCAATAAGAGAGGGAAGAGTTTTTTGGGAGACTGTTAGGTTAGAATAGAATTTTTGTTTTCAAAAGACCAAAGTATGTGTGACCAAATTTAATTAAGTATATTAGTTATGGGCCGGTGGGGTAGCCTGGCATCCTTCCACCCTGGGGGGGTGGGCACTTCGGTTCGAGTCCGGGCCGGCCCACTTTACAAAATGTTCATAATCGTTTTTTCTAAAAAGTAGTAGTCTAATGTAATTCAATCCCCTAAAATAAACTTTTATGTTTTATTTTCTATTTCTTTGGCTCATCAACTGATAAAATTACAAGAAGCAACCTCTGAAAAATTCAAAATAAAGGATGTTGCTGATGTCCTATGATTCGAGGAACCAGACAAAATAATTGAACAATATTATGATCTGGCAGTGAGAGAGCTTAAAGAAACTCTCTCAAAAAAAGCGAAAAACATTATTGAAGATACATACATAGGTTAAGTATTTAAGGAATGGATTTAGTTATGCATAGGTTAATTTTATAAGGCCATGGGTTTACCTATGTATTATGTTGCTTGAGAAACCTAGGCGAGAGCGTGGATTCAAGAAGGAGCGAATAATAAGAGTACTTCTCAACCATCCTAGGGGAGATATAACTAAATATCGGGTCGCTAAACTGGCAGATGCCTCGGAGCCGTGGTGTCGAGAGTACACAGAAAGACTTGAAGAAAAAGACCTTCTCAAAGACACAGAAGTCATAAAACCCATTGGACTCTACAGAGAATGGAAAAGCGTTCACATCAGCCCAAATCAATTGACTGTAGCTCTACAAAAGCCCATGCAGCTCTTGGAAAACATTGAACTAGGCTACGCACTCACTACTTATCAAGCAGAAAACCTGAAGCAGGGGCTATTGTTTCCCTCCACAACAGACTTCTATGTAAGGGAAGAAGAAATTGAGGACTGGATCCAACTAATTAAAGAACGTGGCTCGCTTGGAGGAGGGAACATTAGATTGAGAGCAACAGACAAACATGTCTTCTATAAACAGGAAGAAATAGAAGGCTACAACATCGTTTCCACACCCCAACTTATCCTGCACCTCATTGAGGAGGAAGGCCCATGTAAAGAGGCGGCTAGAAATCTAATAAATAAATTCCACAGAGAAGACCATGGTTAGACAATACTACACAGAAAACATCGTTAAAATGTCGAGAAGAGACTTAAAAGAGGTTTTGAAAGAATGTGAACCACCTCTGTGCTTGGTGGGGGGATGGGCCGTACACCTGCATGTTAATAATGGCTTCAAGGAGGAAGAGGGGCATGAATATATAGGGTCAAGGGACATTGACCTTGGTATACATGTAAACCCAGATTGGGGACCTGATGAACTCAAAGATGAGGCCACTGGCAAAACAATACAGAAGTTAGAGGATATGGGGTACATTAGGACTTGGTTTGGATTCAAGAAACAGTTCCATCGAGAGACTGGAAAGCCTCTGACATCAGAGGAGGCTGGGAATCGGCCAATGCACGAGATATTCGATATGTTTATTGATTTTTTACCTGATCAAGAGATTCATTCTTCAACTTCTTCAATTTAGACTCAACCTCGTTTTTTAAATTATCGCTAATATCCAACTCATCAATCAACTCCAGATCATGCTGTAAATTATTAGCAATATGTATCTCTTCGTCCAATCCAATGTTGTTCAAAAGAATTAATAAGGACTCTTCCCTCAGTTCTTCGTTACTAATATCCATCAATTATACACCAAACCCATCAAATTAAAACTGGGTTTTTGGGAATAAATAAGCAATCAACGTTTCTCAAAACTAATAAACAAGTATGGGTTGCTGGAGATGTAGATTATTTTTAGGTAGTTTTTAGGATAAGATATTTATACCCAAAATAATATTTTTTTAGGCAAACCTAAAAAAACGTGATGATATGATGGGACAATACCTAATAACCTTCAGAGAAGTGCTGGAAGCCTCTCTAATAATTGGAATAATAATAGCATACATGACAAGAACAGATCGAAAACACCTAAAAAAATACGTATGGGAAGGAACAGGATTATCAATACTAGCAAGCACAATAATCGGAATAGGAATACTACAAATCTACAACGGATTATCAGAAACATCAATGGAATTATTCGAAGGAATATCAGCATTCATAGCCGTAGCAGTACTAACCACCATGATCATATGGATGTCAAGAAAAGGAACAAAAATAAAAACCGAAGTAAAACAAAAAATTGAAACTGCAGCCACCAAAGGAACCGTCATAGGAATAATATCCTTCTCCTTCATCGTAGTATTCAGAGAAGCATTCGAAACCATATTATTCCTAACCCCAATGGCCACAAGAGACCTAACAGGAACAATAATAGGAGCAATACTCGGAACAATCTCGGCACTAATCATAGCCTACCTAATATTCAAAGTAGGAATAGAAATAGATATAAAGAAATTCTTCTACTTCAGCAGCATCCTCCTGATATTCGTAGCCTCAGGACTAGCCGGATACGGAACACACGAACTGATAGAAGTCTTCGAACCCAACGGATGGATAGGAACAGTAGCATTCGACCTAGGAATACCAGAAAAAAGCCTACTAGGATACGAAGGCCCAATCGGATCAATATTCTCGGTAATGTTTGGATACACAACAAAAATGTCATGGCTAAGACTCATCATACAATTCGGCTACCTAATAATTGCACTACCCACAACAATCCTAGCATATAAAAAATAACCCAATTTTTTTTATTTTTTATTACTAGAGCTCTTAAATAAAACAAAAAAATAATCAAATCATTAAATAACTACAATGCTGGAGAAAATTGGGTAGAAGTAAAATAAAAATCCCCGTAGCTCATAAGATTAGTTACGGGCAAATCTCGAACCCAAATCCCCGTTGGAGCATTTAACCAAAGGCTTCAATTCCCTTACCTATTTCAAAAATTTACCAACTGCAATCAAAGATCTTTGACTATATTTCACTCAGATGCCCCTCCTTCTATTTGATATGGATGCTACTGAGCTGCAAATCCATCTCTTTTAGGGGAATGGGGGT
>PZKD01000077.1 GCA_003034855.1 archaeon SCG-AAA382B04
TGGAGTGGGGGATCCCTATTCCAGGGGAGAAAAGAGGAAAATCCATATATGTTTGGTTTGATGCTGTAATTGGTTACCTATCTGCCACCAAGGAATTCACAGATAATTGGGAAAAATATTGGAAGAACGATGAGGCTGAAACATATTATTTCATAGGGAAAGACAACATTCCGTTTCACTCCATAATTTGGCCAGCAATGTTGTTGGGTATGAAATCCAATCTCAATCTCCCATATTGTGTATCTGCAAACGAGTTTTTAAATCTCGAGGGAAAACAATTCTCTACAAGTAGAAACTGGGCTGTTTGGTTAAACAAATTAGATTTCGAAGCGGATTTGTTAAGATACTATTTAACTGCAATAATGCCTGAAAAAGGTGATTCAAATTTCACTTGGGATAATTTAAAAGAAAAAATAAATGAGGAATTAATCGCCACTTTAGGCAACTTTGTCCATAGGGTTCTTACATTAGTTGAAAGCAATTTTGGAGAGATACCTCATCCTGATAAATTAAGTGAAGAAGACAAGGAATTATTGGATTTTATTGACAAAAAATCTAGAAAAACTGGTAAATTTATTGATAATAGGGAATTTAAAAAAGCTCTACAAGAGGCTATGTCTTTAGCTAAACAAGGTAATAGGTATTTAAGTAAGAAAGAGCCCTGGAACCAAGATGACCCCAAGAACTCCTTATATGTTTCAACTAGAATCGTTAACGCTTTAGCTATTTTGATTGCTCCTTTCATGCCCAGTAAAGCAAATGAAATATGGCAGATGTTGGGGAAAAATGAAGATGTAACCCAAGTCCGATGGGAAAAAGCTAGAGAAGATCTAGATAATAGAGAGCTGGGGGATGTTAATCCCTTGTTTGAAAAACTTGATAAAGAAGAAATCGAAAAAGAGAAAAGTAAGTTAGGTAAAGAGGAGGAAGAAGAAATGAACAAAATTAGTTTGGATGATTTTCAAAATGTTGAGATGAAGATTGGACAGGTATTGGATGCTGAAAGCATTGAGGGTTCAGATAATTTGATAAAATTAAATGTGGATATCGGAGATGAAGAAAGACAACTTGTTGCAGGTTTGGCACAAACTCATAAAATCGAAGAATTAAAGGGAAGGAAAGTGGTGGTTCTTACTAATCTTGAAGAGGCTGAAATCTTTGGTGTAAAATCTCAAGGAATGGTCTTAGCTGCTGAAGAAGATGGTGAGCCTATCTTATTAGAGCCAGAAGATCAGGATGTAGAGATTGGTTCTCCCATAAAATGATTCAAAACAAATCCGTTCCTTGTAAGTAATTTTTTCCGGTTTTAAGAGCAATTTCAGCTTTTTTGAGTTCTCTTCCTAGATAAAAAAAGTGATTTTCTTTTTTTATTATTTTTAGGTCTTTTATTTTATCAGTTATTGATTTTGCAGTTTCTCCTTTAATCGTCAACTTGGGTTCTTGTTTTTTGTTTTTATAAAAAACAGCTAATATCTTTTTTTCCTCCCTATCTATCCCAATCTCAAAATAGCCTTCGTCTTCTTCATAACCTTTTTCTTCCTCAGCCTCAATTGTTCTCCCACCAACTTTTGTTTCAACTTCTTTTCTCTTTTTGTCTTTTAGATAGAGTAAATCAATACCTAGGTCTTTTGGTGTGGTTTTTTTATTTTTAGCTAAAAAATTAAGTTTTGAAGCTTTTTTTAATTCTCTAACACCATATTTGGTTTTTGAACTAGCCTGAGCTGTAAATAAAATTGAAACATTTAATTCAGATGCTATTGATGACATAATTGCGTTTACACCAGTACTATCGGCATCTATCATCTCCGTAACATTCCCAATTCCAAAAAACAGTGGAGCATCTTGTTCATTATTTCTATACTCATAATATCTAACTAAAGAATCAACTAAGCCCTCATTTGGGGGATCAAGAATTGGATCCGCTATTGCATTTGCTCCTGACTCTCTTGCTCTTTCAACTGTATTTTTTAATTTATCCCTAGCTGCTACCACACAATTAACTCCACTCAAATAATCTTCAACTTCTTCAATATTTTTTGGAGTAACACTCAGAACTAGATCTATTCCTAAATCAATTGATTTCTTTATTAAGTCTGGATTTACTGTATCAACACTTAATGGCTTATTAGTGAATTTTTTGGCTATTTCTACTGTCCTAACCAACTCATCTTCATTTGTCGCAATTGGGATTCCTAAATCTATTAAGTCCGCTCCTTGTTCTTCGTAATTCTTTATTGTGTTTTTTATCTCTTCCTCTGTTTTTTCAGTTGAATCAACAATTTCTGCCGATATTCTCATGGGTTTTTCTTTACCAATTTCCAAGCCACCTATTTTCATATCAAAACTAGGCTTTTCTTCAAATTCCTTAAATTGATTTTTTGGTTTTTTTCTCTAATTCAATTAACTCATCAGCACTTTTACTAGGAGATAAGTTTTCAATTCCTTTTTTTAGGTATTTTTCAATATCAAAAGCATTTTTAGGGCCTTTGTATGTTTTTGGTAAGTCCGAAAAGTCATAAGGAGAAACTCCTGAAACTATTACATAATCAAATCTTTCGAGAGATAGATTCCTAATCATGTCTTTAGTTATAAACGCTGCAACCTCAACTGGTAGTTCTTTAACTTTAAAAACTAATTCATCTCCATAAAAATCATTTAATAAATCCTTTTGTTTGGAAACTACTTCATTAGCTTTTTTACCAGTTAATAATAATGCTCTTTTCATATAAATCTCTCTAAATTAGTTCCATCGTTTATTAAAAACCAAATCTTATTAGTTGTTGAAATTTAACAAAATTTCGTCTCATCTAATCTTAGGTTTAATTATGGTCTTTCACAATATTTGAAATTTTTCTAGGGAAATCGAGTATATCTCAAAATGTTTAGAAAAAATTTTTTACATAAATTATAATTAAAAAATTTATTATAAACCTAGAAGTAGATTTTTAGGTTGGTACTTTGCCACATCTTAAAATTGATCTACATATCCACTCTAAATATTCTGAAGATGGTGCTGGAGACATAGAAGAAATACTAGATAGGGCAATTGAAAAAAATTTAGATGCTATTGCTATTACTGACCATGATACCCTTGAAGGTAGTTTAAAGGCTCAAAAGATAGGTAAAGATAAGGACATAATTGTTATACCGGGACAAGAAGTAACTACTAGAGATGGTCACCTTTTGGTTTTGGGAATTAACAAATTGATAGAGCCACACAAAGAGGTGGAGGAAACTTTGGCTGAGGTTAAAGAATTTGGTGGTTTTTCAATTGCTCCTCATCCATTCCATAGGTATAGGCATGGATTAGGAAGGAAATTAAAGAAGAATTATAGGGATATAGATGCTGTAGAAGTTTATAATTCTAGATACATAACAGGGATAGCAAATAAACGAGCTAAATGGTTTGCTTCTAGAAATGATGTGCCAGTGGTTGCAGGAAGTGATGCTCACATACCAGAGGTTATCGGTTACGGAACTACTATAGTTAGAGCTGAAGAGCCTGAGCAAAGCATATTTGATTCTATCAGAAAAAAACAAACAAAAGTCGAATTAAAGAAAACGCCTATTTCTTTGTTTCTTAAACAAGCTTGGAGTTCAGTTTTTGGTAGTATCAGAAGATGGATTAGGAATCTATCAAATCGATAATTTTGGATACTTCCTGTACCACTCTAACATTCTCGGTTTTATTTAGTTCTCTGATATTTTTTGAATCTGTTTTTCGTGGTTCTAGAATGATTTCTTTTTGACCTATCGCACTGTGTCTACATATTTCTACACAGAGTTTACATTTATTGCATTTTGATAGATTAATCTGGTATTGGTGAATAGCATTGTTGGGGCACTTTTGTTTAGGAGGGCAATCTTGACATTTTTGGCATTTCTCTTTTTCCAGGGTCATTGGGGATTTAGAGACATCTTTTCCTTTGTCTACGGCTAAAACAATGGTTTCTAAATCTGATTTTGTGGCTGATGTGAAAACATTTGTTACTAAGGTATCAGATATTCCATGAGCCATTTTGGCAACTGTGTTTGAAGTTGTTGGTGAAACAATCAAGTAATCATATTTGCCTAGCATGAATCTACCTATTTTTGAAGTAGAAACAGTGTTTGTTGTCTCTCTTATTATTTCATCTAGATATTCATTTGAAACAAGTTGGTTTAATTCATCAAATAAGCCATATGTCTTTAAGACTTCTTCGCCTGCTTCACTAACAAAAAAGGTTATCTTGTTTTTGGTGGAAATTTTTTTGGCTGCTTTTATTGTGTTTGTGAGGTGTGAACCTGCTCCTGTTATTCCCCATGCTATGTTCATCTAAATCCTCGATATTATCTTTTTTATTAATTCTTTTTCTTTTTCTCCACCTGTTTTTTTGACTACTTTTTTGGCCTGAGTTATTTTTCTCTCTACTTTATCTCTTTTTTCGTAGTCTAATTTTGTGTAATATACAAGAGCTTCTATTATTGCTGAATTAGCTCTACAGTATCCTTTTTTAGTTTCTTTGTTTTTTATTACCTCTTTAGGGATTAGATGTGTTATTATGTAATTTTCTTTTTCAATTATTCTTTTACACCTACTTTTGATTATATAATCAGATTTTTTTATTTTAAAATCTTCAGTTTCTATTTTTTTATCAAAAATTGATTTAAAGAATAATTCTGCATCATTAGTCAAATTCAAACTAACTATATCTCCTTCATTGAGAACACTGTAGGCCTGAGTGGTCTTGTATATCTTTGCTTCCAAAAAATCTTGTTCTTTCCTTCTAATCCCTATTGGAGCTAGATTTATCTGTCCCTGTTTTTTTGTTAAGAGAATTGTTTCTATTGTCCTATCTTTTTCAAATCCCAAGTTTTCGAGCTTTTTATTCATCTTCTGATAATAATTTAAGGTAGATTGATGCTGAAAATATATCTGCTGTTGTGCCAGGGCTTATACCTTTTTCATTGAGTTCTTGGTCTAATCTTTTAATTTCTTTTTTAGGGTAATCTTCTTCTACTATCTGAGTTGCTTTTTGGGCTATTTGAGTGGCTAATTTCTCTGAAAAAATCTTTGTAACATGTGTGTCAGGTTCTTGAAGTAAATAAATAAATGTCTTAACCAATTCCCAGTTATTTATCTTTCGGTTTTTAAGAAAGTCAAATGCTTTTTGGGTTCTCTCAAATCCTTCTACTAGTTCCTTAGCTATGTCGTCTTGTTCTTTTGATATTTGCATTAGCTCAAAAAACTCTATTTCTCTCTCAGATATTTCTTCTATAGCTTGGTTTGAATTTGCATCTAAATCTTCTCTATCTCCTAGTCCTCCTACCTCTACTATATTGAGTGCATTATAGAAATTTATTGAATCTTCTATATTGCTATATTCGACTTTTTGATTTGCTCGTTGAATTAAATCTTCTATTTTGAATTCTTCAAGTTCTAAGCTAGCCTTAAATAGGGGGGTGTGTAGTAGGATTGAGCCAAAATGTGTGTTTACTCCTGAATGTGATTTAAGCATTTTTTCTGTTGATTTGTAGATGAGTTCTCCTAGCTTATTACTTGCACCTTCTTCAAAAGCTCTTCCTACAGCAATTGCTGAGTTTATGAAATCTATATAGGTTGTATCTTGGTGTTCAAATTCTTTATCCACGCATCCTGGTTTTGGAGTTGTTTGAAGCTCCATTAACAAAGAAAGTTTGGTTGCGTCGCTTAATTTTTGTTTTCTCATTATGATAACTCCTTTTTTATAGTCCGAGCTAATTTTATTTCATCTTGTTTATCTTTCATTACTATATCAGCTTTTACTGATTTTGTAGGGGGGTTTGGGTCTTTTTTATCTACTACTATTTTATCTAAAAAATCTTTATAGACTTCAGTTACGCCTTGGGAACTTGGTTTGTATCCAGTTTTTTTCATTAATCTGGCTGCAGGTCCACTAAAAACTTTTTCACCTAGAAATGGACTTATTGCGATTACTCTTCTATCTTTTAGTTTTCTCTTTATATCATTTAGATCTATTATGGGTTTTATACTGGTAATTGGGTTGCTTGGACCAATTATAATTGTTTTCTCTTTTTCAATGGTTTTAATAAACTCTCTTGAGGGTGATGCTTTTTTTATTCCTTCAAATTCTATTTTTTCTATTTCTTTTTCAGAATGATTAAGGAA
>PZKD01000044.1 GCA_003034855.1 archaeon SCG-AAA382B04
TACAGGCTGAGTCAATTCATCACCCACCTAAAATCAAAAATTTAAGAAAGGTGCCTTCTTGACCATGCAAGATAAAACAAATTTAACTCAACCTAAATCAGTTTTTGATTTCACAAAAATTTCACAAAAAATATCAACTAAGCACAAAATATGGTTAAGGGAAAGAAATTGATTGAAGAAATAATCACCCAACTAACCCAAAAAATTATAGAATATAGTCCAAGACTCCTCTCCCTCATAATCTTCCTAACAATCGCGTACATAAGCCTAAAAATCTTCAACCACCTCCTAAACAACTATCTAGCAAAAAAATACCAACAAAAAGGAGTAACAAAAATACTCCTACTAATCTCCAAAATCTTCATCTATTACGCAATAATACTAACCTCAATAGCAATACTAGGACTCAACGAATTAGCAGCCTCCCTAGGAACAGCAATAGGTTTCCTAGCACTAGGAGTGTCAATAGCAATGAGAGGAATAATAAGTGACATGATAAGTGGCTTCTACCTACTCAAGGACCCAGATATAGAACAAGGAGACAAAATCGAAACAGAAAAAGGGAATGGAACTGTAAAAGAAATTGGCCTAAGAAAAACAAAACTCACAACAAAAGAAAACAACACCCTCGTAATAGCTAACAGCGATGTAGAGAAAAAATGGACAAAACTAAAAGAAGAGTAAAATGTGAACTACTAAATGTTTTTGCCGACGATTAGTCCGAATACAAGGTAAAGCACCTGATAATTGACACAAAAACTCTCTCGAGAAATGAATTAGAGCTATTGTTAGAGGATCTTGTGGAGGAAGTTGAGTTACATTCTCAATTTGGCTAGAAAAAATAATTAGATAAATCTAAATGGTATCTAATATTTTTCCCTCGAAAACTGTTTCTGCTGGTCCTTCCATGTATGCAGTGTTATCTTCAAACAAGATTCTTAGATCACCGCCTTGGGTTTCAACAAAAACTTCTCTTCCTTTTGTCTTCTCCAGTTCTCGGGATATTGCTGCTGATGCTACGCTTCCTGTTCCACAACTCAATGTTTCAGCTTCTACTCCTCTCTCAAATGTTCTAACACCTATATTATCTTCATCATATATTTCAACGAAGTTTACATTGATTCCATTGGGAAATTGGTCGTGATGTCTTATCTTAGGTGCTTCTTCTTCCACATTAACTTCTTCTAATGTTTCTACAAAAACAACTGAGTGTGGAACTCCTGTGTTAACTGCACTGATCTCATATCCTTCTAAGTCTTGCTTTAAAAATTTGCCATTTCCCTTTACTGGAATGTTTTTTCTTTCAAACTGAGGTTTTCCCATATCTACTTTAGCCCAAAATTCTTCATCTACTCTAGTCTCCACTTCTAAAACTCCAGCGCCTGTTTTTATCTCTATATCCTCATCCTTAACTAAGTCATTGTCTTTAGCATACTTTGCAGCGCAGCGGATTCCATTTCCACACATATCTGCTTCTGAGCCATCTGAATTAAATAATCTCATCAAGAAATCAGCTTCGTTGGTTTTTTGTAGAAACAAGATTCCGTCTCCTCCGACTCCAAATCTGCGATCACAGTATTTTATTGAAAAACTAGGTTTATCTTCTTTTTTAACAAGGGTTTTTTGTGTTTCGTTTATTACTAAGAAATCATTTCCGTTTCCATGCATTTTGGTGAATTCAATCATCAGGCATCACCTGCTTTTCTAATAAGTCATCTAAATCTTCTCTTTCTCTGATCAATTGATGTTTGTTTTCTTCTACCATCACTTCAGCTGGTAATGGGCGTGTGTTGTATCTTAAGGTCATTGCATAACCATATGCTCCAACATCAAGAATTGCTAAGGTTTGTCCAACTTGTGCTTCGATTGGTCTATCCTTAGCTAATAAGTCACCTGATTCACACAAGGGTCCAGCTATTTCAGCATTCCTATCAACTTCCTGCTTTGGTGCATTTTGTATGTATCTCCCAGCGTTCATTGGTTCACTGGCATTCACTACACCATGATACGAACCATACATAGCGGGTCTTAGTAACGTGTTGAACCCTGCATCCACTCCAATGTATTTGTGGAAGGGATTGGTTTTCTTATCATTAACATTTGTCAACAAAATCGATGCATCACCTACTAAAAAACGTCCAGGTTCCAATGCTAAATAAGGCTGCCCTAGCCCATGTTCGTCAAGTTTTTGTTTGTAGGTCTGAGTTATTTTTTGTGAGAACTCATCCAGGTCAAGGGGTTCTTCATTTGGCCTATATGGGATTCCAAGACCTCCTCCAATGTCGATGAATTCGTATTTTACTCCTGTTTGATTTGCTACCTCTCCTGCGATATCCATCATTCTTTCTAAGGCAGGAACAAATTTGTCTGGATCGTTTATTCCTGACCCAATGTGCATGTGAATTCCTTTTATTGGATAATTAAGTTCTTGTGCTCTTTCATATGCCTTGACTATGTCATCTTCCCATATCCCGAATTTGCTTTCTTCTCCTCCTGTTATGCAATGATCGTGGTGCCCTGCTCCAACCCCTGGATTCACTCTGAAAGATATCCCAGTCTCCCCAACTTCTCGTAGTCTCTCAAGTTCATTCAACGAATCAATATTAACTCTAATGTCTCTTTCAACTAGATACTCAAGTTCTTCTTCACTCACACTTGTTCCTGTGAACAATATTTTTTCTCTGGGAAACTCAGCTTCAAGCGCTGAATGTACCTCCCCAACACTAACTGCGTCAATCCAACAACCCTCTTTGTTCAACGTCTTCAAAACATTGAGGTTTGTATTGGCTTTGCAAGCGAAATGAATTCGATTTTTTTCATAATATTGATTTAAGGATTTTTTTAATTGATTATAGTTTTCTCTTATTGCATTCCTAGAAGTAACATACAATGGAGTGACATATTCCTCGGCTAATTCCGTTGTATCTACTTCTTCTATGTAAAGAGATTCTTTTACCTTTAAATGAGACCTATTCACTTCCTATAATTCCTCCATCCTTTCAACAGCTTCTTTTATGCGTTCTTTGTTCCTGGTTAAGGCGAATCGGACATATCCTCCCCCATACTCACCCATACCCACTCCAGGAGTAGTTACTACCCCCGCCTCTTCCAACAACTCTTTTGTGAACTCCATAGAATCATATCCACTTGGAACTTTTGCCCAAATATAGAAGGTTGCTCTTGGTTTCTTAGGCTCCAAACCAACTGATTCAATTCCCTCCATCAAGAGATTACTTCTCTCTTCATATATCTCAACATTTCTTTCAACACACTCCTGTGATGAAGTTAGTGCCTCTATCCCTGCTCTCTGAACAGCTTCAAAAACACCACTATCGACATTGGTCTTAACCTCCCCTAAGCCAGTGATCACTTCCTTATTTCCAACTACAAACCCCAGTCTCCAACCAGTCATGTTATATGTCTTTGACAAACTATGAAATTCAACACCAACTTCTCGAGCTCCATCAACTTCTAAAAAACTTGGAGGTTCAAAATCACCAAAAGAAAGTTCACTATACGCATTGTCTTGGCAAACAATTATGTCATATTTTTTTGCAAAATCAACAACATCTCGATAAAAATCCCTAGAAGCAACTGCACTAGTAGGGTTATTTGGATAATTCAAATACATTATTTGAGCTTCCTCAGCATCCTCTTCATCCACCTCATCCAAATTAGGTTTGAAACTATTCTCTTCCCTCAAAGGCATCTGAACAGGTTCCCCATCACTCAATATAGTCCCTATCTTGTAAACCGGATAAGCAGGATCAGGAACCAAAGTCTTATCCCCAGAATCCACAAAAGCTAGGGGCATATGAGCAATTCCCTCCTTACTACCTATCAAAGAAAGAACCTCACTCTCAGGATCTAGTTCAACGCCAAATCTTTCATCATACCATTGGGTTATAGCTTCTCTAAGTGACTCTAAGCCTCGATAACTTGGATAACTATGAGTGGATTTGTCTCTAGCTGCATTACACAACTCATCCACAATATGTTCCGGAGTTGGTAAATCTGGATCACCCACTCCAAAATCTATCACATCTACTCCCTGTTGCTCTACTTTTTGTTTCTCTTTATCAATTTCCGCAAACAGATAAGGTGGAAGACTCTCAATTCTACTAGAATACATGAACTATTACCTCTTTTTTGACACAAAATTCTATCTCAATTTGGTTTTTTAATATTAGTGACCTCCTCCTCTTCCTTACCTCATATTCGTTCGGTGAGGAGGGGGGGTTCCATTGGTTCGCTATTAATATGTCCTTTGCGGGAGCGGTTGGAACTTGCGAGGTTTCTGCGAGTCCTCACAACCTCTTTGAGGGAACTCTCGTTTATACGTTCGGCTGTTTCATTGGGCAACCTTGTTATGCCCTCGTTATCGCAGAACACCAGCAAAGCAAACTGCTGGTAGCTCGGTCACATCAACTCGGTTTGTATATAAGTCCGAGTTAGACATTACTAACTCGCAGCAAGTATGCTACTTTTAGCTTATTTCCACAAAGAACTCACATATCTTGTCTTGCCAACTACACATCATTATATAACTACATTATTTATATCTAATAAGTGATTCACCCCACTACCTAAAATCAAAGATTTAAGGAAGGGGGAT
>PZKD01000043.1 GCA_003034855.1 archaeon SCG-AAA382B04
CAGGACTGGGTACTTCACCACTCTCCCTCTCTCTCTAAATTATTTTTTTCATGATGTTGAGCGCTGGGTGCAGGATTCGAACCTGCGATGGAATTGAAACCAACCTGCTCTCGAGGCAGGCGCATTTCCAATACTCTGCCAACCCAGCAAACAAATCGCCTCTTCCTAAAATGTTTTCAAATTCCTTTTTGACAGAGAATTGGAATGATATAAATGATAAATTTTCAAACGTTAGGTATCTGACTTCAATTAAAGATTTCAATTACTTATATGATTCAGAGACTTAACTCGCCTAATTTCCAATCCACCGACTGTGTTCCCTTCATGCGGACAAGAACGCTTTTCCAATTTCCCTGACAATCTCTTCCACAGATTTTATCTCCGTTATACTGTTCACAGACTCACCAGCTCTCAATACTCCTTGCTCGAGATTGTCCTCATCGGCCATTCGGAATCTATCTTCCATATAAATTGTATCAGTTTCTCCTCGTTCGAGTAATTCATCAACATACTCGTTTCTTATGACATTCATCTTTGTCCTGCCCGAACGGATCCCAACAACATCGTCGCCCGTACTTTCTAGTAGAAAGTTTTTTGCTTTATCGCCAAGTTGGCACTCACGGGAGGTTAGAAATCGGGTGCCCATTTGTACGCCCTCTGCACCGAGAGCTTTTGTAGCTGTTGCAGTCTTCTTATCGGCTATACCTCCTGCAGCCACTACTGGAATGTCCACTTTCTCTACAGTTCTCGTCACCAAGGGTAACGTCGAAACTCCCGTGGCAGATACTGCTCCTCCTGCCTCTCTACCTTCAGCAATGATTGCATTGATGCCCCAATCCTCCATCCTACTTGCCAATCTAGAGAAAGGAATTACCTGCATTACAATTTCTACGTTTTCTAATTTGTCTAGTAGTGGTTTCGGATTCCCTGCCGAGATTGTGAAAATATCTATGTCCTTATCAATCGCGGTTTCTATCAAGCTCTCTACTCTACCCCCTTTTCTAGCTATCGGGAAGTTAATAGCAAAAGGTTTGGAGGTAAGTTCACGTGTTTTTTCTATTTCCTCTTCCAACTCTTTCTCATCCAAAGTCCCGGTCTGAAGAGTTCCTAATCCGCCAGCCTCCGAAACAGCAGCTACTAACTCTGCTGTCGAGACGGCATCCAAAGCTCCCTGGATAACAGGATATTCGATGTTTAGTAGTTCCAATAATCTATTTTCCAAGCCCATCTTTCCAATCTCAAATCTGGATTTAAAAATAATTAAAAGCTTCAGTTATAGTCAGTAGTTCACAACAGGTGATAAATATATAATTAAATAAATTTTATGGTTAATTTAGGTATAAGAGCTTGTGAAGTGACCCCTACCTAACCTCACATTCGTTCGGTGAGGAAGGGGCTTCCCTGTGACCCTTATCCCAAAAGAGGGAGTTTGTTTTCCACGATGCTTATCTCATTCACACCGTCAACAGGGAACTATTGCTTTGGGGAAGTTTGGATTAGGGAACTATACCCATACACTAACTCGTGATGGTTCCCTTATTCCCGCTGGTAGCTCCACACCACTCGCTACACCATCCTCAAAGTTGTAAAACCCTGGATTTGGCTTACCTTGGCTCGTGTTTCAAAGCCAGTCCACGAAATTGCTCGTGTGGGCAACGGGATTGCTTTTTGTTGTTAAGGCAGTAAGTCCCAACCAAACTGCCATTAGTGGTGATTAGTATGTCCAAAACTAAAAAAGTATCGGATTCATCCCACTACCTAAATCCTAACGGATTGAGCAAGGGGTCTTCTCCGATGAGGAAGATAAAAAAATATTGAATTCAAAAATAAAAATAATAAATTAAAGAGGAAAGGAACTAATTTATTCCCTCTTTAGAGTAATTTCCATTGAAGAAACGTTTGATTCTCCACCTTCTTCGTTTTCTAGTGTTTCAGTGGAAATATCTATGTCTTCAACTTCAACGTCTTCAAGGAACCTGTTTCTAACTACTTCAGCGGTATCAACTGCAGTTGAGATAGCTCTTCCTCTAGCTTTAACGACTACATTTTCTGATCCTTCATTGAATTGTGTGGTCACTGCTAGTACATAGCTCATAACTTCTTTCTGTCCTACATATACGACATTATCTTCTGATACTTCTGGCATTTTGTTACCTCCAGTTTATTTGTTTTTAACGTGGCTCTGGGAGAGACCAATGCCCCAAAAAGAAGGGGTAGCCGTTATTCATTTTTATAACCTTAAAATATTTTCGAGTTAAACAAAAAAATAGATAAAAATAAACAAAAAAATAACAAAATAAAAGAACTTAAATCACAAAAAAAGAATCAAAGGCTTGGAGTCAAAAATAGAGAGAAACAAAATCTAAAAAAGAAAAAAATAGAAAAGAAAGAATCGCTAAACTCATCACACGCTTCAGATAATTTCTTCAAAAGAACTTTTTATATAATCTTTAAGGTCTTCCAAATTCTCCGTCTCCTCACCCAGCTCCTCCATAGGCATGTACGGCTCTTTCCAGCAGTCCTGTCCTCCGGTATCGCACGTCTCTAAGATATTTTTGGTGGCTTTCAAAATCTCGAAACCAAATTCTTGAAATAAAAATTCGATAATTGACCTCCTCCTCCGCCTGAAGACGGAGGAATCCTATTTGGTTTCAAGACGCATACGACGCCTCTTCATTGGTGTGGGTGGCCTTTGAGGCGTTGTCTTGTGGCACGGTCAAGTGTGCCATATGCATGGTCAAGTCATCGCCTCCCGTTTTCTTAAAGAAGCTCTCTCGACCACACTTCGCTATAGAAATCGAAGCTGACAAATCTGCATAATCTCAGTAACCGGGCAATCCTCATTCGTGCACCCAGAACAAGCTGCCTCTGCGAACACCTCTTTCTCCACAATGATGACACTCCTTCGAATATAATGTTTAAAAATATATCTAAGCCCGATCCACTATTCTCTCAAGTAAAAAAATAATTGAATCCTGGAGCTGCGGGAAAGAATTCAGCCCTTTATCTCCGGCCAAACCTCCCTAAATTCATAAATTATCGCCCCGAAGCCTAAACTTGCCAAAATCAGGCCGATTAATGAACCTACAAAATAGGGAAGCCTGAATAATAGGTAAAGTATCAAGAACCCTACACTATAAACAAAGTATTCATTATCCACATCAAAGTTAATGATGCCGAAGAATTTATCTCCAACCGTATATGAGGTAAAAAGCGGCGAAATCAATGATGCGATTAGTATCGTCATCATTAACAAGATTGCTATGGGCAAACCAACCATCGTTAAGGCCAGGATCAATGAACCAATAAAGATTGAGATAAAAGCGACAAATCCCACCAGTGTCTTCTTCAAGGTATTTTTTCTTATACCTCCCTCTACTGAGGAAAACTGTCTGGGCAGTAGATGGAGAATAAGCAGCCCTAGGATGAAAAGACCGATCGTGAAAAGAATAGAAAAGAGTTGCCCTAAAAAGTCTAAGAAGTTGATGAAACCGGACAATCCTTCACCTCTCACCCTCACCAAATTGCCTATAGTGCCCTTGTTTCTAAAGTTCTCAGCTGAAAACTTTAACGTTTCAGAAACATTCCCTTTAACTGTCAACGTGTCAGCAGTTACGTAGGCGTCCCTCTCTATCGTTGCCTTCTCACCTATCTGAACGTCTCCCCCTGCAACTACTAGATTGTTTGCTCTTCCATCCACCTTTACTGTTCCTGCAGCAGCGACAACTTTCCTTTGGACGTCGGAATTTATGAGAACTCTTCCCCCTGAAATGAAGACATCACCCTTTACAGGAGCATTTATCCTTACAGTTCCACCGGCCACGGTCAAGCTGTCGACAGGTGCGTTTACCTCAACCCTCCCTCCTGAAACAAAGACATCGTCTTTAATAGGTGAGTCTATCTTAACTTGGCCACGTGACCTGAACTCAAGAGCTGTGGCGGTGGAGCAACAAAAACTTAAAGCCAGTACTGCCATAACTGAGGATATTAAAGCCAACCTCAGTATCTTACTTTCCATTAAGGTATAATTTCAAACCAACCACCCATAAAGCTTTTGAAAAGAAGATATTAATGGCTAAGCCATTTACAAAAACCTGTGTGGAGCGGTTCTGGCTTTTTCGGTAAATAAAGATTGTAATCCCAAGAACTCTACCTCTCTTGCTTTTTTGCAGTTATTTTTGTTAGCGATAAAAAATCCTTTCAGAGATGAAAACAAAATCGTGACCTTCTGGATTTAGTCTATATCCTTCTATAAATTTATAGAGATAGTGGTAGCGTGGAGCTACCAGGGAGAATAAGCGGAACCATCGTGAGCTGATATATGGAGTCCTGTGCCTTGACCTCCTTCCTATCCCTAAAGGGATAGGGCTTCCCGAGTTCGTTCACTGAGTAAACGTTCCTTCACAGGAGACTCTCTCCACCTCTGGTGTGGAAGGAAGGTTTTCGAGGTTCAGCACTCAAAGGGTGCTTTATTCCACTTTGAGCACGGCTCAATTTGGATAAAAACACCTCCATCA
>PZKD01000066.1 GCA_003034855.1 archaeon SCG-AAA382B04
TGCTCAACAGATAGTCCGTAAGAATAACTCGGCTTGGAAATCATTTTTCTCACTTTTGGATGAATGGAAACACAATAAAGAGGAGGTAGATAAACCATCACCTGTAGGTTATTGGAAAGATAGAGATGAGGATAAAAAGGTTTTGAGGATACTCATAAGGAACGATTGCTACGAGATAGAAGGTGATGGCACGATAAAACTCCCGTTTGGTAGAACTGGACAAATCAAAGGAGAACCTCATTGGGATGGGAAACAGGGTAGACTCGAAATAGTCTACGATAGGCTGGAAGATTGTTGGAGAGCCTATCAATCAGTTGAGGTAGAGCCTCGACATCAACCAAGAGGCGATAAGTCAGCCTATGTGGATATTGGAGTTATATACCCTGTTATGGCGTACATAGAAGGTGAGGAAACTACTTTGGGCTATAATGGTAGGTCCTTGCTTTCGGACTGGTGGTTGTATAACACACAGGTAGATAAGGCGAAGTCGAAACTTAAAGATGAGAACGATAAGTACACATCAAAACGGGTGAAGAAACTATTCAGAAAGTGTAAGAGAGAGTTCAAGGACAAGATACGGAAGATAATGCACGACTTTGTAGAACGGTGCTGGCATAACGGAGTGGACACTATCTGTGCAGGTGACTTGAAAGGGATAAGAGAAAATGTGGACTACAATAAGAAAGCGAATAATATGATACACAACTTCTGGTCCCACGACTACGTAGTGAATAGACTCAAATGGACAGCGGAAAACTACGGTATTGAGTTGGAGTTGATAGATGAGAGAGGTACAAGCAGTAAGTGCCCAAAGTGTGGTTCAGAGAAGAAAGTCAGGAGAGGTAGGTTATATAAGTGCAAGGAATGTGGTATAGAAGCCCATAGAGATAGTGTAGGTGCTTTGAATATAGGACTTGCTCAGGATGGTAATATTCCTGCGGAAGTCATTAACAGGGCGATGACACGTCCAGAGGTGGTTTCGTGATGAAACTATTCTACCGTTTCATCAAGACCAGCGAGACGACCTTAGAGAATCCCTTGGCCTCTTAGGCCAACGGGAGTATGTCAATCTCCTCTTTATCTCCCAAAACAATTTCTTCTCCATCTTTTTTCTCTATGACCCCACCATTCTCAGCTATCACAGGCTCATTAGTGCCAATCAATATAGCAGTTGATCTAGCGAAACAAGAAATATTTCCCGTGCAAAGAATTAACCTATATCCATGATTAATGGCTTTTCTTAGTTCCTGCGTTGCTTTAAGACTTAGTAATCTATCTTCGTTGGTTATGGTTCCATCGATGTCTATTGCAATTGCCTTCATCGGAATAATTAAGTTTTAGGCGTCTCTTATTCCTTCTTCTTTTATCAAGAAAATGCCTTCTCCTTCAGGGATACATGGTGAGTCAACTAATCTTGCAATTCTTTTGTCTCCCTTTGATTTTCGGAGGTAAAGTCTAAATGTGGCTATGTGGCCAAGGATGTTACCTCCTATTGGGCGGGTAGGGTCTCCAAAAAATGAATCGGGATTGCTTTGAACTTGATTAGTTACCAATGCAGTTGCGTTAAATAAGTTGGTGAATTTAATTACTTCATGGAGGTGTTTGTTTAGTTTTTGTTGCCTTTCAGCTAAAGCACCTCTTCCAATAAACTCTGCTCTAAAGTGAGAGGTCAGTGAATCAATAACCAATAATTTTGGGGCTTTTCCTTCTTCTTCTCTTAGATCTTTAGCTAGCTCTTGTGCTTTTTCCACTAAAAGCATTTGATGATTTGAGTTGTAGGCTCGAGCTACGAATATGTTGTCTAAAACTTCTTCAGGATCGAGTCCAAGCCCTTCAGACATCTGTTTAATTCTTTCCGGCCTAAATGAGTTTTCAGTGTCGATGTAAACAGCTTTGGAATCTAATCCACCTTCTTCTTCTGATAATTGAACACTAACAGCTAATTGATGAGCTATCTGAGTTTTTCCAGAACCATATTCTCCATATAACTCAGTGATGGTTTGTGTTTCTACTCCTCCATTTAGTAAGTCGTCGAATTCATCGCATCTAGTTGTTATTTTGCTTACTTCTTCTCTTTTTTCTAGTAATTTGTTACCTGTTTCAAATCCACCAATATCTGCTTCTTCTCTTGCAGCATTAATTATTTTATTAGCTGTTTTCTCTCCAACATCTGCACTTGCAGATAACTCAGTTGGAGTGGCTACAGCAATTGATTCCAAACTATCATACTCACTATCAATTAACTTATCCGCTGTTGCAGGACCCACACCCGGTAACTCTTTTAAGTCAGCTTCTTCTACCATAATTACTCACCAAATACTATGCTTTATCTTATATTAAAAAACATATCCAGAGAGTGTTAATTAAAACTATTATTATTGTTTGTTTCTAAAACCATATCAACACTACTTATTGTTTATTTCTTTTAATAATCTGGAAGTGATTTCTTCAGCTTCTTCTTCATCAATAGAAACTTCTTCTATCTTTTGAGGTTCGATGAAAACTTTGTTGTTTTCGACAAAAGATTTCCCAATTAATTTAACCAAACAACCAATTTTTGGTAATTCTTCTCGAACTAAAACTGTTCCCTTACCATCGTCTACATGGTCTTCCGAAACCACGGTTCCCTTAACTTCAACCATTTCTCCTCCACTTACCTCATCTAAGCTACCTGTTATTTTGTCTAATTCTTCATTTAGGGATCTAATATTTGATTTCCATCCAACACTCAATTCTACTTCACCATTGTTTTCTTTTGCATGTGCATCTTCGATGGCTACTTTTTGACCTACTTCAAGTTCATCGATTAAATCAGCTTTTTCTCCCCAAAGAGCAACTCTAACATCACCTGATTCATCTGCTAAATAAATATTCGCTACCTTACCCTCACTACCATCATCTCTTTCGAAGTGATGAATGTCTTGCATGCCAGTTATCTTTCCCTCTACGTCAAATGTTCCACCAGCTTCCAATTGATCGAGCGGAGTGATTTTTGGAACATAACTAACTCCTTCTTCCTCTATAGAGAGTTTTCCTCTGTAGCCAACATTTAATTCTACACTTCCGTATCTTTCTCTTGTGTAGCCATGCTCTATTTTTAATCTGTCACCTTTTTCTATTTGTTTTTCAGCATGCTTTTCCCATAAACTAGCGCTTATTTTTCCCGATTCGTCTCCAAGTTTAACAGACCTCACTTTTCCTCCTCCATCATCGTTCTCAAATTCCTTTAGCTCATCAACATCTAGAACTTCACCAAACACATGAACAGATCCCATATCCTCTTCTAAATCTCCAATTGGTGTTCTACTATCTAACTCAACATCGAAGTCTTCGTCATCGACAATAGAGACATCGCTAACATTGCTTAAATTAACTTCTAAACCAGTGTAGCCATCTTTAACTCTTCCTCGCCTAACCTTTAACACATCTCCTTCCTCAATCTCACCAAGCTTAACCAAATCAGCATCTTCATCCCACAAAACAACTCTTATCTTACCAGTGTCATCTGCGAGAGTTAAATTAGCAACTCTCCCAAGTGAACCATCTTCACGATCAAAAGTGTTAATATTCCCAACACCAACAACCTTAGCTGTAAAAGAAACTCTCTCCAAGTCCTCATCAATCTCACTTAACTCGAGGAATTTTTCTTCAGGATTAATCCCAAGATCCCGAGCAATTAATTTAGCAGCTGTTTTTTTGTCACATAACCCACCTAATTCATCTATTTTGTCTTCAATTAACTCTCCAAACTCTTTTTTCGAATAATCCCTATCAGTGTTTTTAATTATTTTTTGATAAATTTCTTCTATAACTTCCATAGTCACACTACCACTGTTTTTTTGAAAATAAAAAAATATACTAGTTTTTGATTGATTCTGAAAACAAAAAGAATTTGGGAAAAGAAATGTTTCAAAAAAACCATATCTTTATTGGAAAATTTTTTTATGAAAGGGTGATTTAGGTTGGGAAAAACAATTGCGGAAAAAATACTTTCTAAAAAATCTGATAAGGACTTAGTGGCTGGAGATTATGCTTTCGCCAATATAGACTTAGCTATGGCTAATGACATAACAGCTCCATTAGCTGTAGACGCATTTAATGAGGTTAGTAACGAGGTGTGGGATAATGACCGAGTTATAGTGGTTTTTGACCATCAAGCTCCAGCAGATTCACTAAACGCTGCAAACAACCAAACCAAGTTACGTAGATTTGCTAGAGAACAAGGTGTTAAGTTATATGATGTTGGTGAGGGAGTGTGTCATCAGTTGATGCTTGAGAACCATGCCGAACCG
>PZKD01000125.1 GCA_003034855.1 archaeon SCG-AAA382B04
GGTAACCCCATATAATTCGTAAAAACCACATATAAAGTTAATAATAGGAAAACTATAATTGCTGCAAACAAAATCTTGTGTTTCCTCTTCATCTATATAACCATAATTGGTTAAACACATAATTATTACCCTAAGAACCTTACACTAGTTTTCTTAGCCCATCTAAAAAACAAAAAACAAGGAAGAACTGGAAAAGGAGTATCACCAAGCACCATAAATTCTTATTTCAACGCATTAAACACCTTTGATGATCACCTAAAGGCAAGAAATCTTAGAAAAACAAACTGGATATTTTTTTTGGAGATACAATCGAGTATGTCATAGTCAAAGCAATTTTCCTGCTCACTCATTTTTCTTAATGTCTGGTGAGTGGAGCAGGTGCCTTTAGCCTGTAACTTTCAATGCACCTCCTCAATTTGGTTCCGGAGAATAATCTCCTGTGGATGGACCGGCAAGGTTCTTTATTCCTGGGTCTACGCCCATTATGGTGGGGTTTGGGTAAATCAAACCCATCAACCAAAATGTCTTGATACATCGGTCTACGCCCATTATGGTGGGGTTTGGGTTTTTGTTTTATTCAGCTCTTTTCGTTAATCCATTTTAATAGGGGTTTTAATTTTTGGTTAAGTTGTTTTCCTTCCTTTGTTAAAGTATATGTGACTTTAGGCGGAATTGATTCTTTAACATCTCTATTAACCAAATTGTTTTCGGTTAGTTCTTTTAATCTATCTGTTAAGGACTTTGGACTAATTCCATCTAATGATCTCTGTAATTCGTTGAATCTGTATCCTTCTTTTTTTTCACCTAAACGACTAATTATACAAAGAGACCATTTCTTGGAGATTATGTCTATAATTCCTTCTACAGGGCAAAGAAAAGGCTTATTATCCCCACAGCAATTTTTGTCCTTTTCTTTCACTTTTATATACCTACTTTCAATCTTTAAAGTACCAACTTTAAGTAATTTATCATTTATAGTAACTAAAGATGTGAAAGCATGAAGAAGAAAAAACAAATTGGCCCTAATAATGAATTAGTGATAGATTTTCTTTACATAGACTTATCAGAATGCGGAAGATGTCAATCAAGTGATAAGAAACTCGATGAAGCTATAAGAGAATTACGAGAACAAATCCACAGAAAAAACATCAACTCCATAAAAATTAACAAAACAAAAATAAGTAGTGATAAAAAAGCTAAAGAACACAACCTAATCCGGTCCCCAACATTGAGAATAAATGGTCAAGATATAGAAGAAATAGTTAACGACGAATACAATATAAAAGAAAATTATTGCCCCTCATGCAGTAACGTAGCCGGAACCGAATGCTATGAAATAACAGGAGAAGGAGAAAACCAATGCAGAGTCTTCAAATACAAAGGAAAAACCTATGAAAACATACCAAAACAAATGATCAAAGAAGCAATCAAAAAAGAACTAAACATAAAAAAAGAAACCCCAAGCACGTGCTGTCAATCACCTAAACAAGTTACTAAACTTTCTGAGTCAAAAACAAAAGACAATTCTTGTTGCTAAACACCAAAACTAAATTCCTCTAACACTAAAAAAACTAACTCATATTATAAAAAAAAAACAATTGAATAATAAAAACAAAAACCCTAAAAATAAAAGTAAACACAACAAAATATATCTTCTCTTAATTGATAAGACATACATAGTATGTTACTTGAAACCTCTCCCTTAGGCCTGGGCTTTGGAATTTTTATGTTTCTTTTGATTATAGTCTTAGCTTTTGCTCCAATCATACTTTTTATATGGGTTATTTATGACTCCATCGTAGTGCAAAAAAAGATGGAGCCTATTGAAAAACTAATCTGGATAATCGCTTCTGTAATAGTTCCTTTAATAGTTCCAATTATCTACTATCTCCTCGTTAAGAGAGAAGGAAATTACTTGCTAGGTATTGAAGGAAAAAAACTCCAAGGTAAAGAAACAAAATACGACAAACTAGAAAAACTGCACGAATTAAAAGAAAAAGGAGTAATCACAGAAGAAGAATACCAAGAAAAAAGAAAACAATTAGTAGATGAACTCTAGAAAGTTTGCATTTGATACAAGGTGACATACTCTCTGACCTAAAAAGAAAGGGGTTACTGCTCTTTCAAACTTTTTCATAGGTTAAGGCAACAAAAAAGATATAAGATAAGAGAAACAGACTTATTCTAAAATGTTTATAACTAATAGAGAAATCATCGAGGGAAGGACAATAAAAGAAGACTTTGGTTTAGTTAGAGGAAATACGATTAGAGCTAGAAATGTTGGAAGGGATATAACTCAATCAATCAGAAACCTAATCGGTGGAGAGATGAAGGCCTACACTGAATTATTAACTAAATCAAGAGAAGAGGCAATGGAAAGGATGAAAGAAGAAGCAAATAAACTAGGAGCTGATGCTATAGTTAATGTTAGATTTATGACTTCACAAGTCATCGGTGGAGGAGCAGAAATTTTAGCCTATGGGACAGCAGTAAAACTAGAAGAAGAATAACAAAAATCTTTTTCACTTTTTTAATTTTTCCTAAGACATTTACAAAAAAATTTCGCCAGAAAGTCCACTAGCTTTAGTGGTGGAAAAGTCAGTTTGAGATGGACAGGTATAAGGATCTTTAAACTTAGTATATATTTTAAGTATGAAGGAGAAATTGGTTTCCAAACTCAACAAGTTAGGGCTCAATGAATACGAAGCAAGAACTTACCTTACTCTTTTAGCTGGTGGTCAACAAACTGCAAAACAAATAAGCGAAAACTCAGATGTACCTTATAGTAGGATATATGACATTCTTGCAGATTTGAGAAAAGATGATTGGGTCGAAGAAATCGATAGCAACCCAAAGAGATTTCAAGCAAATCACGAAAGTTTTACACTTAAAAAAACCAGAGATGAAATGGAAAACCTAATTGATGATCTCGAGAAAGAAATAAAATCATATAAGAAAACGAGTTATCAAAAATACGAACCCGAAATACTTATTTTAGAAGGATGGGAGAGCATCTCCCACATGATGACTACCGAATTAATGAAAACAGAAAAAACTGTAACTACAATGCTAGGTTTCGATGCCGAATTTTTCCAAGAGTTTCTGAAAAAAGCAGTTAGGAGAAACATTAATTTTAATTTGATAACTCGATTAGATCTCCAACTCCCTAAAGAAATTCTAGAAAATATAGAGAAAAACAAAATGCCTTTCACTCCAAAACTGTGGGTAACATGGTTTGATTGGAAGAAAATAATCGCAATCTTTCCAAGCATGAAAGATGGGGATATACTAGAAGAGGATGTGAGAGGGCTTCTATTAACTGACAAAAACTTTGGTGATTGGGCAAACCAAATAGTAGAAAACCTAGACTTTAATCAAGAAAAATTTTTTCCCTAATTTCGGCTTGGGGTTTTAACATTCAGTACAGAAAATTTTTTCCCTTGATCTACGGTTAATGACATTTTAGTGTCTGGTGGACAAGTAAATGATTATTTAAGAAGTTAATCTTTACCGAATTCATCACGAAGCCAAAGACGTTTGATTCGATCGAATTCTTTTTCTGTAATGTCCTCATCTTCAGCTGCAATCTTGAGATCTCTATCTGTGATTTTGTCCTGCTCAAGAATTCGCTGTAGTACATCACTTACTACCGTTACTGTGTCGTCACCCTTAATTTTGTATTGCTTATTTTTGGATTTTATTAAACCATTGAAGGTGAATTCTTCAGCATCTTTACTTTCATCATGAAGGGTGGCTAAGTATGAGATAGTAGCTTCAACTAAAGGGTCTTTTATATTCCAGAAAACAGTTACGGTTCCATTATCTTGTTTGACTGTAATTGGAGAAGGATTAATCTCTAGTTCTTTTATATTTCCTTTAAAGGTTTCAGAGAGACATAATCGGCCCTGAATTCCTCTTAGTGAAACTTTAACTTGAATAGATTGCTTAGGTAATACTATATTTTCCTCAATAGTTCTTTCAACCTTGGCTTTTTTTGGCTTAGGTTCTACAGATTCCGTTTTACTTTTAATTTCTCCATAACCTGTTAGACGTTGCCAAACCACTAGTAGGCTAGGGAGTACAAATACACTGGCAAAGAATGCGTAAACAATGGTGAGTGCAGTTATAAGGCCAAAGGATTGAAGAAATGGCAATATTGCAACCATTAAGACAGTAAAACCTCCAGCTGTTGTTGCAGCACTTGATAATAATGCTCCGCCTGTACCCCTAACTGTCTTATTCAAGGCCTCTTCTATAGTTTCGGAATTATTAAGTTCTTGATTAAAACGTTCACTAATGTGTAGGCTGTAATCAACTCCTAAGCCAATTGTTAAACCGGTAATCATTCCTGTGACTATATTGAAAGGAATTTCTAGCACTGTCATTGTCCCAAGTACCCATGTGAGTGTAAAGGCAACAGGGATTATTGTTACGAAGCCGAGTGAGGCACTTCCTTCTGTAATTCGATAAGCAATCATGATCACGATCAATACAGAGAAGAGTGCGACAAAGAGGTTAAGAATTGCTGTTTCGGCAAGCTGATTAGCCGTGATTTGGTTAACGATTGAATTACTTGTTGAAATTGCAGATAATTCATTTCCCTCAATATCTGCTGCAACTTCTTGCATCTGTTCTCTCACATCTTCATCAGAAGCGTCTCCTTCAACCATAACCACTAGTCTAAGAGCTTTATATTCATCGTTGGCTCGGTATATGAAGTCTTCAGCTTTTTCAGGTGATATTTGGTATAATTTATCAAATACGGCTGTAATATTTTGATTTGGGACACCATCACCTGTTGTGTCGGCAGCATTTAAAGTGGAATTTAATGATTCATTTTGCGTTGAAACCTCTTGTATCACAGTTAGTGGGCTATTAATTGCTTTTTCTCCGCTAGCATATTCTGCTGTAATAGACATGTCACTTACATCTTCTTGTGCCTCTTCAAGTTGTTCTAGGGCATTATAATCTGTTATATCACCTCTTATCATTATTGAGGCCTTATTATCTTGTCTTACAAAGTTTTCATTCAAGAAATCAATTGCTTTCTCTGAAGTGTATGTTCTTGGTCCAAATGGCTCTGGAAGATCTTTGACCCAGTTAGCTGGGTCTTCGGCTAAAAAATCGCTTTGTTCAAAACTAGCATCTATTTGTGTGGCTCCATATGTCCCCGCAATACTTAGAAGAAGGACAATAAAGATTACAAGGTATGGTGTTTTTGAAGCTATTTTTGCTCCAACTTCAAGTATACGGTTAACTGGTCCATGCACAGTTCCAATTGCAGGTTTCTGTCGACTTATCCCATGTTTTTCGAAGAAAGTGTCAAATGCAACTTTTAATGCAGGAATTAAAACTCCAAACACTGCTAGAGTAGCGACTATACCTATCGCACTGATGACACCTAACTGGTGGAAAATGGATAAAGGACTTGTTAAATTTGAAAGAAAACCGATTACAGTTGTTAGGGTGGTGTATACAAGAGCGACACCAACTCCTCCCAAACCAATAGCCATTGCTCTAGAGGGAAACATTTCACTGGATTCTCTAGCCTCACGGTAACGCATAATTACATGAAGTCCATAATCAATTGAAAGACCGATAAGCAGAACCAGAACAACAATAAATGGCTGACTGAATGTAATATCAAGCCACCCCATCACACCAAATGTCAATACTAAGACTAATCCAACTCCTAATAGGCCAAAAACTATATCAAGCAAATCTCTATAAACGATGATTAGAACTATTAACACGAACAAAGCAGCAAGTGGACCTACTAAAAGGATGCTGTCAGTCATTGAGTCAAGTATTTCTGTCGAAACAATTCCATTTCCATATACAAGTGTTGAAAATGAATCTGGTTCTGAGGCTAGTGTTGAAATTGCTTCTTGAGAGCGTTCTATCGATTCAGGAGCATCACCTGGAGCGAAAGAAGTTCCTGGTGTTTCTTGAGTAACTACAAGTAGTGTTGCATTGGTTGCGTTCGTGCCTGGATCATAGTATTTTGGCATGAACATTAGTGCTTTTGAGGAGAGACTGGTGTTTCCGCTGAAAACATCGGCAATTAATTCATTAATTTGGGTGCTGTTTAGTGATTTAAGTTGATTTATCTGGGTTTTAAGGGTTGGATCTATCTCTTTCAATTCTTGTAAATCTTTTTTTAGGTTTTTCTCTTCCTCAGAAAGAATTTGTTGTATAGTATTTTTAACGATTGATTTAGCTAATTTTTCCTCATCATTTCTATTGGAAATTTCGATGTTGGAGATTTCGCCTGTTCTGAGGTTCGAAACAGCTTGCTTGAAGATTAGATAATCACTCTGTGTGAGGTTATATGATGTGTTGGTCTTAATTTCTTCAAATACTTGTTGAATACTTTTTTTAGGGTTTTGGATAAGAAGATGAAAACCTGTTTTTATAGACCTTTTTGTCTCATTTAGTTTTTCTTGGGTTTTTTGGATATTCTTTATTTTCTCATTTCGAATTGATGTGGTGGCAATTAGATTTGCCACACTCTGAATCGAATTATTTTCTATAAGTGTTTCATTAACTGTTTCATTTTCCCGAAGTGTTTTTTCATATTCAAGAATAGATACCAGGGTTTCTTGGTCGAGTACATTCTCATCGCGAATGATTATTTGTGCTTTAGTCGTATTAGCGGTTCCTGTAGAGAAGTTGGTTTCTACATAATCAAGTGCGTCTACTTCTTCAGCATCAGTTTGAAATTGATCGAGCGAGGTTGATCTCTCAACCATTGTAACGCCTATGGATATAGCAAAGGAAATAATAAGAAAAATCACAATCAAAATCTTAGCGTTATTAGCTATTTTTTTTGCTAAACGGGAAGACATTTTTATCTACTCCCTCTTCCAAGATTATAGGTAGATTTATGAGGCATATGTTTAGATGAGGAATGACTTTTCATTTTTCTCTATCATCTAATAAAAAGAAAGGACAGAGACATAAAAGTGTTTAAACTCAACATATATGTTAAATTAACAATGAGGGGTGGGGAACAAGAAAAAATAGGTAAAAACTACCTTTCAATAATCACCAATTTACAGCTTTTAGCGCTTTAGAACACAAGCAGAACAACCATCATCACCAAAATATTTTTTTTGGAATACCTCAACAAAAAACCTAGTTATTTATTCCAAAAATCTAGCTTTATTGATTATCTTTTCAATTTAAACAAATCTAATAAACATAAATAGTGTCTTAATAGTTTTTATTTAGCTAAGATATTTATAGCTTTTTCTACTTCTTTTTCTGATCCCATCAAGAATAATTGGTCATCTTTTTTTAGTTCCATATCTGGATCTGGTCTCTTTATATCATCATTTCTCCCTATAGCTATTATTGATGTGTTCGTTTTTTCTCGAAGTGATAGCTCTCTAATAGTAGTGCCTGCGATTTCTTCATTTACTCTGGCTTTTTCAAAATAATGATTCCCTCCTAATTCACCAATTACTTCAGCAATATCACTTGACACTGGGTTATTAAGTAAAATATCTACTTTCGTAGCTATATTGTGATAAGGGCTTAGAACCTGATTTGCTCCTGATCTTTTTAGGTTATTTATATTGGAGGTTTCTCTAGCTATTGCTATAGCATAAATATTGGAGTTAAATTCTCTAGCTGTCATTATACAAAAGGCACTTGAAGAATCTTCAACACAAGTAATCAAAAAATTAGCTTTCCTTATATTTGCTTTATCTAACACTTCTTCACTTGTTACATCCCCCTGTATGGCTAAATAATCATTTTCACGTGCTAAGGAAATTTTTTCAGGGTCTTTGTCAATAATAACTATGTTCTTGTTTTTTTTATCCTTAGATATCTCCCTAACAACCTCTGTTCCTACTGAACCATATCCACAAACTATTACATGGTTTTTTAGATTTTTTATCAATCTTCTCCGCCCCCTTATTCTTCTTTCTACTAGAACTGGAAATATTTGGGTTATCGCATAAAAGAAAACCCCTATCCCTAAAAACATCAAGATTATTGTAAACATTCTTCCAAGAGGTGAAAGAGGTTTGACTTCTCCAAATCCTGTAGTAGTTATCGTTATAATAGTCATGTACAAAGAATCTACTAAACTCAAATTCTCTAGCTCTAAAAACCCTATTGTTCCTAATGTGATTATAACTAATAAGGCTAAAAGAAGTCTTATTGAAATTGTCTTTACTGAATTATCTCTAGGCATTAAGTTATTTTAATTATTTGCTGATTTAAAGAAAAGAAATGCGATTTAGGCCTGGGTGGGATGTCTTTTCTACAGCCCTTTTCGGCTATTTAGGCTTTCGCCTATTTCATTGGTCCCGTTTGCACGTGACCAGTTACTTGGCCTTTTTTTCTCCTTATTTCAGGAGAGGTGTGGGTTGCTGCGGTTTCTCCTATTAGGCAATCCGGTGAAAACCGAAGTTGCCATCATAGGGCGCCTTTGCCTTAGCATGGTTTTACACATGCTTTGGTTATAAGCCCTTTATCCAAACTCACTCTAACCTTAGCGGGTGCCAAGGAATTGTGAGTTCGAATCACCCAGTTTGCCTTCGCGGGAAATAATTATTATTCTGTTTTGCATATAAACTTTTTGGATCATGTAGTTTTTTCACATGAATTTTCTTTAACTATTATTGTTTCCTCAGCTTGGGATACGAGTCCATTCTCTCTGTCTTTGAGAGGACTATATGATCTAAGTATGTTTTTTTGTTGGAGTTTCTTCAATGAGAAATTTAGTTTTTTAAACTGAGTAAGCCACCTTTTTGCAAAAGGAAGTGTTTTGTATTCTTTCTTTATTTTTTTTAGTATTTTTCTGGCGTTTCTATCTCTCACTCCTCGTTGCTTGGTTTGTTTTAGACTAAATATCTGGGGGTTGCTACCTTCTTTGACTCTGCCAGAGCCGTCTGTGGCGAAGGGTTCAATTGCTACTATTTGATTTTCATGTAGTTTTTCTGAGTTTGGTGTTTTAACATTAGGGATTGATGGTTCTGAATGTGTCTCGTATTTTTTTAGTCCATGTCCTGTTAGGTTTGCTATTGGGTTGAAGCCTCTTTTTTTTATTTGGTATTCGATTGTTTGGCTGATTTCTGTTATACTGATGCCTGCTCCTTTTTCTTCTACTTTTTGTATTGCTTTTTCAACTGCTTTTTTTGATGCTTGTATTAGTTCTTTGTTATCTCCAAAATCTAGAGTGTATGCTGAATCAGCTATATATCCATCTATATGGACTCCCATATCTATTGTCAATATGTCATCTTTTTCCACTTTTGTTTGATCGTCTTTTTTCGGTGTGTAGTGAGCAGCTATTTCGTTGAGTGATATGTTTACTGGAAAAGCTGGTTTTGCTCCTCCTTGTTTTATTTTGTCTTCTATGAATTTTGCTATTTCTATGAGTTTTTGCCCTTCTTCAATGTAGTCTTTTGATTCCTTTCTTACTTCTCTGAGTATTTTTCCTGCTTGTTTGTATTTTTCTATTTCTTTTTGTTTCATTTTAGTTATATTAGTTCTTCGAGTTCTTCTTCACCTTCGTTTGTTACTACTAGGTTTATTTGGGTTATTGATTCACTGATTTCATTTCCTCTTACTGATTTTTTTCTTCTTTCGCCTTTTCTTTTGGAATTGAAGCCTGGTCCTTGTGTTAATAATACCTTTCTTCTCTGAGATCCTTCTATTCCTGGTCTCATTGGGAAACCATCTGAATCTGTTCCTCCGACTATTTTGAAGCTATAGTTGCTTATTCCAATTTTTTCTCCTTCTATTTCTTGTCCTAGTTTTTTTGCTATTAAGCTGTTTGCGTTTGCTTCGCTCACGTTTTTTTGGTATGTTTCTCCATTTTTTGGGTTTGAGATTACCAATTTAAATTCTGCCATAATTTCACCTCGATACTTAATTTAATTTAATTTAATTTTGTTCTAAATTCCCCAGAATTTGTTGTCTTTTCTTTTTATTTCTGCTATTTCTTCGAAGATTTTTTTTTCTCTCTCTGTCAATAAATCTTTCATTTGTTCTTCTATTATTTTTCCATGTTTCTCGGGGATGTCTACATATAATATTTCGCCCTCTTTTATTTGTCTTCCTACTATGGGTCCACTTATTGATACTGCTACTTCATCTCCTGGTTTTGCTTCTTTTATGCTTTCTCCTTGATCTTGGATTTCTTTTATTTGGCCTATTGTTTCTCCATCTTTATTCATTAATGGGTACCCAGTTTTTATGGGGCTTAAGACTTTTATTCCCACTATAGCTGGTTTACATTGTCTAAATGTGTGGTCTGGTAGTATTTTGAATTTTCCTGGTTTTATAACGTTTTCAAGTTTCTTCTTTTTCTGTAATTTTTTCTTTTTCTCTATCCATCCTTCATAATCCTTTATTAGTCTATATATCACATCATCAGAAAAGATGGTTATTCCTTCTCTTTCAGCTTCTTTTCTAGCTTCTTTCAATACATCTACTTCAAATGCTAGGATTGTTTTTTCAAGTGGGTTTTCTACTGTTTCTGCTTCCACTACATCCCTCCTTGAAACATCTCCTATATCTGCTCTCCTTATATCTATGTCTCTTTCTTTTAAATCATTTACAATTGCTTCTAGAGAGCCAATCGTAGTTGCTTTAACTATTATGCCCTCGATTTCTGTTTTAATTAAAACTTCATCAACCTTTGATTTTAACTTCTCTCTAATTTTTTGTTTGTTCTTTTCATCAACCACATGTAAGGGGAAACCTGCCAACGCTTTATCAAGATCTGGTGCTACTACCTTAACTCCTGCTGCCGCATTTACTCTATCTACTTTTTCGAATTCACTTCCACTTTCCCTTATCTCTTCCATAGGCCTGGGCTTTAAGAGAGATCTTACTTTGGTTTCAATCGGTTCTTCGTATCCACCTATCAAAATTTCATCTCCTACTTCAATCTTCCCATCATATAGGATTACATCAAGGGTTTTTCCAAGACCTCTTTCTTCTTTTATTTCCAGTATCGTGCCTTTACCATGCGATTTCTCTTCTACTCCTAATTCGTCTTCTATGTATCTCTGTGCTAGTCCAATTTGAACCATCAATAAATCAGGTATTCCTTCTCCTGTTTTGGCACTTATAGGAACTAACCCTATGTTTTGTTTGAAGTTTTTTACTCTATCATATCTATCAGAATCAAATCCTTTTTCTTGGAGATGCCCCACTATTTCGTATAGTTTTTCATTGAGGTTTTCTTTTGTTCTTTTATTTTGTTTTTGATAGGTTTTTAAAAAGGGTTCATTTTGATTTGGATTCCATCCTGGTATTTTGTCTATTTTGTTTGCTGCTACAACGAAAGGGGTTTTGTAGTCTTGCAATATATCAAGAGCTTCATAGGTTTGTGGTTGGAAGCCATCGTTTATATCCACCACCACTACTGCTAGATCTGCTAGAGATCCTCCTCTTGATCTTAGTGAGGTGAAAGCTTGATGACCTGGTGTATCTATGAATAATAATCCTGGGACTTTGAAGTTTTCTTTATTTACCACTGAGCCACATAATTCATCTATTACTTGAAGTGGAACCTCTGTTGCCCCAATATGTTGTGTTATATCCCCTGATTCTCTTTCTGCTACAGTCGTTCCTCTAATTTTATCTAGTGTGGTTGTTTTCCCATGGTCTACGTGGCCAAGGAGAACCACTATTGGGGTTCGGATTTTTGACATTTGTTCTCATCCTTTTTGGGGCTCTTTATAATAGTGACTAATGTTTTTAGCTAAAAACCCTATTTTTAAAAATTTCTTTTTTGTTTAAATATAAATTTAAAATAAAAAAGCTAGTAATATGGGGATATTTCATCTATTAGATCTACATGGGACAAGAAAATTCTCCTGCAACAATATCTCTCTATGCCTAAATCATCTAAAACTTTTTTTGGATCATTTCCTTCTTGTGATTTTTCTTTAAATTCTTCCCATGAGTCTGAGATTACTTTTCCACATGTAAAGCATCTTACTGGTATTATCATTATTCACACTTCCTTTATCTGTAGGATGTTTGTCTTCTTGCCCTTGCTCCTCTTCCACCAGCTTTTTTTGCTTCTTTTTGTCTTGAATCGTTTATGAGGAATGTTCTGTCTCTTTCGAGGAATTTTTGTTTTAAATCATCGTCTTCTGTAAATTCGACTAGTCCTTTGGCTATTGCTGTTCTTGCTGCATCGGCTTGACCGTTCTTTCCTCCGCCTTCAATCTTTACTTTGATATCTATGTCTTTTGCTTTTTCATCAGCTATTAGAATTGGTTCTTTTATTTTTAATTTTCTTATTTCTGGTTCTATAACTTCTAATGGTCTGCTATTTATGTATACTCTTCCATTACCTTCTTTTAGTGTAGCTCTCGCAACAGCATTTTTTCTTTTTCCACTGGTTTGGACAATTTTTTCCATATTATATACCCTATTAAGTTTGATGATCTGTTAAGATAATTATAAATCGCAGTTGTTTTTCTTTTTTATTTTTTTTTATATTTTTCCCTATTTGAGGTTTATTTGCTTTGCCAACCTAGATGTGAGCTTATCTCTTTTATTTTAATGTATTTATTGCTGGCTAGTGCTTTCTCGGAGGCTTCGGCTATTTTTTGTGCATCTTGTGTATCTATTTCTGAGGGTTCTCCCATTCTCACTGTTATATTTTCTAGTGCTTTTTTTCCCTTTTGTTGTTTGTAGGGAAGCATTCCTCTTATTGTCTTTCTAACTATTCTGTCAGGGACTCGGGGATAATGTGGGCCCCAGTCTTTACTTCCTCGTTCATATCTTTTTTTGTATTTTTCTAGTATTTGATCTTTGTTTCCTGTTATTATTGCTTCTTCTGCATTTATTATGGTTATTTCTTCTCCAATTTTTGCTTTTTTTGCTACCTCACTTGCTAGTCTACCTAATACTGCGTTATGAGCATCTATTATCATTTTATCACCCAATAATTTTTACTTCAGTTCCCTGTGGGTTCTCTTTCATTAATTCTTCGATTGTAAGGGGGTTGCCATTTCTTTGTTTTATTTTTTGTTCTGCAGTTTCTGAAAAGGATAACGAGGCTATGGTTATTTCTTTGGTTATTTGACCTGATCCTAGGACTTTTCCTGGAACTATTATTTCGTCTCCTTCTTTTGAATTTCTATTTATTTTGCTAAGGTTAACTTCACTGTAATTTTTTGTGGGTTTTTTTAGTCTTTCAGCAATATCTCTCCAGATTTTGACATCTTCTTCTCTTGATAAGTCTTTTAAATCGCTAATTAATTCTTTTATTCTCTTATTTTTTCCATACATAGTATTTCACCTGTCGACTCGGAAAAAACCCTTTTCGCTGACGATTTAATTTTTAGTAATCGTAAATTTCTTCTTCTTCAAAATACAATTCTAATTCTCTTTCAGCTGTTTCTTCTGAATCTGCTGCATGAACTATGTTTTTTGTGAGATCTAGAGCGTAGTCCCCTCTTATTGTTCCAGGGTTTGCTTCTTTAGGATTAGTTGATCCTATCATATCTCGAACGACTGATACTGCATCTTCGCCTTTTATTGCCATTGCTACTATTGGTTTTGAGGTAATGAAGCCAACTAATTCATCGAAAAATTCTTTGTCTTTGTGTTCTTGGTAATGTTTTTTGGCTTTTTCTTCATCCAACCAAATCATCTTCATGCCAACTATTTTTAAGCCTTTATCTTCTATTCTCTTGATTACTTCCCCAATTAGGTCTCTTTGAACTCCATCTGGTTTTACTGCTAAAAATGTGTGCATCTTATTCCCCCTCTACCCATTCTACATCTCTCTTTTTCCTTTTTAAGTCAAGCATGTTTTTTTGACACTTTGAAGAACAAAAATAAAATATCTCCCCTGTCGTTTTAACATACATCTTTCCTTTTCCAGGAGGAATTTTTTCATTACAAAAACTACATTCTCTTTCTTGAACCATTTTTTCACCTTGCCGAAATGTCTTTTGCTTCCCTTGATGTGTCTAATAACATTAGTATGTCGCCTTCTCTCACTGGACCCATTATGTTTCTTGTAATCACTCTACCCTTGTTACTGTCTTCTAAAATCCTACATTTAACTTGAGTTGCTTCTCCATGCATTCCAGTCTTTTCTAGTACTTCTATCACTTCGGCAGGAGTGGCTTCATCATTTGACATTTTGATTACCTACTTAAATTTAAATTTACTATTTTTTTTGATTTTATTCTTCTTTGAGTTCTTCTGTCTTCTTTGAAATCTCTTCTATCAGATCCTTTGCTTCTCCGATTTCTGTTACGCTAACTGAAGCTGCTTGAACGGTTAAGCCTGCTGCAGCTCCTAAGTCGTTTTTGCTTGGAACATAAACAAATGGGATGTCTTTTTCTTCTGCTAGCATGGGTAGGTGTGCGACTATCTCTTCTGGTTCAACATCTTCTGCGACAACTACTAGTTCTGCCTGTCCTCGTTCTATCGATTTAGTTACTTCATTTGTTCCTTTTGCAACTTTTCCTGTTTCTCTAGCCAGTTCTACCGCTTCTTGTGTTTTATCTATTAATTCTTGTGGAACTTCAAAATCTACATATACCTTTGACATAATTAACAATACCTCCTTCGGACAAAGTCCTCATAATTCATCGGCACTCTAAATACAGTGCAGTGTTTTGAACTAAATATTCCTTTATCCTTATTAACATTTTCTTATCTGTGTGCGAAGCAACCAATAATTGGTTGTTCAGAATCAATTCTTACGAAACCAAATCTTTCTAATTGTATTATTTGATTTTCATTTAAGTTTTTTGCGTTTTTTTCTATTACTCCTTTTATCTCTTGGTTTTTTTTCAATATTTTCATATCTAAATTTTGTTTTTGGGGGACCCATTGAAGTATTTTCATTTGATCGAGATTTGATAAGTCATTTCCTATGTATTCTGCTTCAATAGGTGATTTTTGAGTTATTTCAATGTTATATAGGTTTTTTAATCTTATTTTATCTCCTTTTTTCAAATTCTTGACTTCTTTTTTTGGTAATAGTATATTTGGGTTTTTTTCTAAATGAATTGATCTTTTTTGTTCTCTATCAGGATGTATAGGTGGTTTAGCAGTTTTTTTAGGTGATTTTTTTATTTGAAGTTTTTTGGGGTTGGGCACAAAAAAATATCTTTCTGCTTCTTCATCAATTATTTTTCTATTTTCAGAGTAAAGGTTTTCCCAACTAAACTTTGCATCCACTTCTGATGTTCCTAGTTGTTTTATAGCTTCCTTAATCGCTTCTGGTTGTATCCCTCTTCTTTTAAGTGCTCTAAGTGTTCCTAGTCTTAAGTCGTTCCAGCCGTTATATTTACCTGATTCTATTCCTTTTTTTATTTTTCTTGTTGATAATTCTATGTTTTTTATTGTTAGTGTCCCGTGATGTAAATATTCTAGATATTCCCAGTTCATGTAATCAAATATGTATTTTTGTCTTTTTTCACTAGGTATATGGTCTTTTCCTCTAATTACATGACTTATATTCAATAAATAGTCGTCAACTGCTACAGAAAAGTTCATTAAGGGATATGTGTTATATTTTTTTCCATATGTGGAGTGTGGTTGGTCAACAATTCGGAAGGCGGGCCATTCTCTAATAGCGGGATCAGGGTGATTTATGTCAGTCTTTATTCTTAGTACTGCTTCTCCTTCTTCGTAGTCTCCGTTTATCATTTTTTTCCATTTCTTTATGTTTGCTTCTTTCGAATTTTTCCGACAATCACATGCTTTGGCTTTTCTTCGTAATT
This sequence comes from archaeon SCG-AAA382B04, assembly GCA_003034855.1. Lineage (GTDB taxonomy): Archaea > Halobacteriota > Methanonatronarchaeia > Methanonatronarchaeales > Methanonatronarchaeaceae > PZKD01. The sequence continues at coordinate 15,732 of PZKD01000125.1, forward strand.
CTCTGAATTCTTGTTGTTCACATGTGCATACATAAGCGTTTGTTTGCTCTATTAGTTGTTCAGCTACCTCGTAATATTTTTGAATTCGTTCTCCCTGGATAATTTTTTCATCGACATCTATTTTTAAATAATCTAAGTCTTCTTGAATCATTTCGTAAGCGGGTGGATAAACTCTTTTTGGATCTGTGTCTTCAATTCTTAATATGAAATCTCCATCGTATCTTTTCACATACTCGTGATTTAAGACTATTGCTCTGGCGTGGCCTATGTGTAATGGTCCACTCGGGTTTGGTGCAAATCTCATTCTTACGTTTTCTTTGTTTCCTGGTAGTTCCGGGAGGTTTTGTTCTTTTTTTTCCTCTTTTTCTAATAAGCTTGGTTTTTTATGTTTTAATTCTTTTTTTTGTTCTTCTAAACTAATTGAATTCACTTTCTTAACTTCTTCTTGGACTATTTCTTTTACTTCTTTGGCTTTTTGCCTTAGATCGGGTTTTTCTCCCATAATGCGACTCATAACTGCTTTTACTTCTGCTTCTCCGTTGTATTCTATAGCGTTTAAAAGAGAAAATAATCTTATTTCTTCTCTGAGTTCTTTGATATCACTCATTCTCCTAGTCCTCTATTAGTAGTTCTTGGCCATTTCTCAGAATATGAACATCTTTACCAAAACTATATCCCATGCTTTTCGCTAAGTCAGCATAGTCACTATTTAAATCTAAATCTCCATGGGCAGGGATTATGTTCTGAGGCTGAATCATTTTTATTAAGTCATAATGATCTTGCCTAGCTCCATGTCCGGAAACATGCACATTTTTAAATAATCTAGCACCTTGCATCTTTAGTTTTGTTTCTAATGAGTATCTGTTCGCTCTTGTTAAAGGATTTGGTATTACATTTGCCGAGAAAACCACTTGATCGCCCTTTTCAATCTCTATAGGTAGTGTTTTATTTGCCATTCTGGTTAATGTGGCACCTGGTTCGCCTTGGTGTCCTGTTACAATTAATAGGTAATTTTCTTTTCCTTCTTTTTTTACTTTCTTTAGTATTTCCTCTCTTGACCTGGGGTGGCCAAAAATTCCTGTGTTATCTGGTAATTCAACGATGCCCATCTGTTCGGCTGTTCCTGTGTATCTTTCCATTGACCTTCCTAGCAATATTGGTCTTCTCCCCATCTCTTTTGCTGCTTCTGTTAGTGATTTAATTCTAGCTATGTGAGATGAGAAGGTTGTGACAAAAACACCTACATCTTCGTTTTCTGCTTCATGTAATGTTTCTCTAACTAATTCTCTTGCAATCTTTTCTGATGGTGTGTTTCCTTCTTCCCCGACTCTAGTTGAATCCATTATTGCAGCTATAACATTTTTTTCTTTGCCAAGTTCTTTTAATCTTTCTAAATCTGTTTCTTCTCCTAATACAGGGCTATTATCCAATTTGAAATCTAATCCATAAAGTATAGATCCGTCAGGTGTATGTAGGACAGGTAGAACACAGTCTGGTATGCTATGTTGTGTTCTTATAAATTCTAATTCTATATCCGAGCTTAAGAGATATTTTTGTCCTGCTTCCAATGTTTGAACATTATTATTAACCTCAAACTTTTGTTCAGATCTTATTTCTTTCTTTATTATTTCTGCTGTGAAGGGTGTTGCTATTATTGGTGCATCGTATCTATGGGCTAGTTTTGAGATTGCCCCTACATGATCCAAATGTCCATGTGAGCAAACTATTGCTGTTATCTCGCCATCGAATTCATTCATTACTGTGTCATCGGGAATTGCACCTATATCTATTAAGTCTAATGAATGCATTTTTTCTACTTGAGTCTCTTCGTGAATTTGTACTCTATCTAAGTTAAGGCCCATATCAAATATCACTGCTTGATTCCCTGCTCTTACTGCTGTCATGTTTTTTCCAACTTCTTCATATCCGCCTATTGCTTTTATTCCTATATCCATTGAAAACCACTACCTGTTGATTTCTATATTTCTCTGGGTAGTCCAGTTTTTTAATCTTCCTTTTAATACAAATTGAGTGTTTTTAAGTTGTTTTATGTTTTTTGATCCTGTTAAAAACATTGCTAATCTAAATTCTTCTTTAAATAATTTTATTTTATTTTTTAATGATTCTAAGTCTTCAGTAGCTGGTTCTAGTAAAGGGGTTGCAGCTCCTGTACAATCTGCTCCTAGAACTACGCTTTTAGCTATATCTATCCCATTTCTGATGCCGCCTGATGCCATAATTTGGGGTCCAATATTTGCTTCAATTATGCTTGCAGCAGTGGGGATTCCCCAACTAGAAAATAGATCTCCTAGTTTTTTCTTCCTCTGAATATTCTCGTTGTTGGCTCTTATTTTTTCTACGAGGGGCCAGCTAGTTCCGCCTATTCCACTAACATCTATCGCATCTATGTTTGTTTTTTTGAGTTTTTTTGCCGTTTCTCTAGTTATTCCCTGTCCTGTTTCCTTTACAATAACTGGTTCCTTAATTTTGTTTTTAATTTTTTTTATAGTTCCTAAAACATCTTTAGCTTCTGTATCTCCTTCTAGTTGGATTGCTTCTTGTAGAAAGTTCAGGTGAATTGCTAGGGAATCCGCGTCTATCATTTCTATTGCTTTTTTTGCTTCTTTTACTCCATATCCTTTTGATAATTGAGGAGCTCCTAAGTTTGCTATTTTAAGGGCATTAGGTGCTTTTTCTTTTACAATTTTTAACGATTTCTCTAATTCTGGGTTTTCTATTGCTGCTCTTTGACTTCCTACTCCGATCCCTATTTTGATTTCTTCTGCGGCTTTTGCTAGTCTCTTATTAATTTCAATTAGGTCAGGGTGCCCTCCTGTGATCGCTGGTATTATAAATGGGAAATCGATTTTTTTATCTAAAAAGGTAGTTTCTGTATCTATAGAGTTTTTGTTTATTTCTGGAACCGCATTGTGTAGTAATTTAATATCTCCTAATAGTGTCTCATTTTTTTCTATATCATAATTTTTACAGATCGCAATGTGCTCTAATTTTCTATTTTTTATAGTCATTTGTGTAAAACCTCTGTTCCTATTTTTTGATTATTCAAAAATTTTTCAATATTTCCTTTTTTTGTTGCATTAAAAATAAAGGATTCTTTTTTTGTTTTTAAAAGCTCTTCAACCTTTCTCTTCATTCCTCCTGTAACATCAGTAGATTTTGCGCCTTTAAGAGCTTCTAAATCTGTTTTTTGTATCTTATTCAGTGGTTTTCCATTTTTATCTAACACAGGTGATCGAGCTCCCATACCAATTTTTTCGGCATTTAGTTTTTCAGCTAAATACGTTATAATTTTATCTCCTGAAAGAACCTTTGCTCCTTTTTCTTCGTCTAAAACCATGTCTCCATGTAGAATTGGTAAAACTTCCTTTTTTAATGCTTGTTTTATTGTTTTTGTTGGAAATTTTTTTATTTCTCCATTCTTAGTGATCGCACAAGAGGAAGGATGAATGGTTATAAATGGTATTTCTTGACTCCTAATTTTTTTTACAAATATTTTGTTTAGTTCTTTCACTGATTCTTGGACTTTTGAAGTTTCTATAAACTGTTTTGGTGTTTTTATTTGGTTTTTCAAGTTATTCTTTTCTACCAATGGGTGACCAAAAGAACCTGCCCCATGAATAAGGATTAGGTTCTTGTATTTGGATCTTAGTTCTTCTGAAATTCTTTTAATTTGGGATTCATCAGGTTGTTTGTATTTGAATTTATCTGTTATTACACTCCCACCGATTTTCAGTGCTTTCATTCTATCGTGACTCCTTGATTAGTTATTTGTGTTTTGATTGGTTCTCCTCCAAATACCTTGATTGAGTTAGCAGTTTTTTCTTTGTTATCGGTGAGCGCTATTATACATCCGCCTCCACCAGCGCCAGTTATTTTAGAACCATATGCACCGCTTTCTCTTGCTGCATATATTAATTTTGAAAGTTTTAGGTTGTTTATTTTTATTGAATCTAGTATTCCTTGATTTATATTCATTAATTCTCCTATTTTCTCTAAATCTCTATTTTGAACTTCTTTTTGGCCTCTTTTTGTTATTTCTCCAATACTCGTGAATAAGTTATTTATAATTTCAGGGTATTCTTCTTTGAGTTGTTTTACTTGTTCCACTAATTGTTTGGTGTTGCTTGATTCTTGGGTGTAACCTATCACGATAGGTAATTTAGGAGTTTTTTTCTTTTCTAAGCTTTTTCCTTTCTCTACTCGAGTTAAACCTCCCATTGTTGAGGTGAAAGTGTCACAGGGACTTGCACTACCTTGAACTTCTTTTTCAACTTCATATGCTAGTTTGGATATTTTTTTTCGTGGTAGATTCAACCCATATAACTCATTAAGAGCTGATATAGTCGCTACTGTAACAGAAGCCGAAGACCCTAATCCTCCTCCAATGGGTAATTCAGTTCTTATTTTTAATTTTAAACCGGTCTTTTCACTTTTTATTTCAAAAATTTTTTTAATGGATTTTCTAATATAGTCTAGTTTTTTTATTTGCTTTTCAGGTATTTCGTTTCCTTCTTCCCCTCCAATTTTGAACTTCACTGATTCGAAACTCAAGTTTTTTGGAAGTATAGTGATTCCTTCATTCTTTTTTTGTGCTTCTACGATTGTTCTTTTGTTTATAGCGCAAGCTAGCGCTGGATATCCATAAACTACGGAATGTTCGCCATATAAGTATATTTTACCTGGAGCTGTTGCTTTTACCATTATAAAATCACTCTATTCAAAAACTATTGAAGCATAGCCAACTACTTGAGAGGTGTCTCCCGTTGCTTCTGCACTTGTTTTATATTCTAATAATTTTGAGTTAAGTTTATTTTTGTTTGCTAATTCCATAGAAACTCCTATAGGTCCATAACCACATATAGAGAGATTCTTTTCCTTTATTAACTCAAAAAATTTTTTAGTGTTTTTTTGTTTTATTTTTTCGATTGCTTCCTCATCTTGTTTACGCGCTATATTTTTTGGCTGGTAATGTGAAAAATCGCTGCTGCTTATTATCGCAACATCTTTTCCTCTTTCGGTTATTTTAATAATTCTCTGAGATAGTTCTTTAACTATCTCTAAATCTTGAATTGATAACATGATAGGAACTATTTTGAAATCCTTTTTTAAATATTGAAGAATTGGTATCTGAACTTCTATTGAATGTTCTCCCATATGTGCTTTTTCTTCAACTATACCTACTGTTTTTAATTCCTCATTCACATCTTGATCTACCTCTATTTCTCCTAGTGGAGTTTCCCATTTTTGCTGTGAAATGGATATGCCTGTTCCGGTTCCTTGGTGGCTTGGCCCAATAATTATGTATGTTTCAGCATCTCTTAGAGCCGATATTGATCTGGTAGCTACGTCTCCAGAGAACCTATATCCTGCATGGGGTGAAACAGTTGCTTGTGCTTCCTTTTCTTTTGTTTTTTCTGGGATTTGAGTGATATAGCTTTCTATTTTTTGTTTAATTTCTTTTTTTGTTCTAGGATAGAACCTGCCTGCAACTACTGCTCTTCTCATTTGCTTACTTAAAATATTTTGTTCCTATTTGATTTAAGTTGTGAACTACCCCTACCTAACTCACTTCGCTTGTGAGGAAGGGGCTTCCTGTTTCTATGACGAAGCTTGCAGACACATCTCTAAAGTTGGTGTCCGTAGAGGCTTCAGTCTCCACAGGCGTGACTTTGGCTCGTCCCTCGCCTAAACTTTTTTCTAAAATATTCTGTGCAGCATTATAGTCTCTATCCGTTTTATATCCACAACTTGGACAGCTATGTTCTCGTTGCCATAGGGGCTTATTGGTTTTAACACCACATTGGGAGCATTTTTTGCTAGTATCTTTTGGGTCAACCAGAACTACTTCTATACCAGCACTCTCAGCCTTGTACAGAAGCAACTGGATGAACTTCCTCCAACCAGAATCAAGCGTGTTCTTGCTATTCATCTTGCCCTGAACCATGCTAGAGATGTTCAAATCTTCCAACACTATTCTATCGTATTTATTGACATAAGCATTAGACAACTTATGGAGAAAATCCATACGCCTATTTTTCACCTGTTCATGAAGTTTGGCCACCCGCTTTCGCTGTTTCTTGTGGTTGTTACTCCCCTTCTCTTTCCGGCTTAAATTTCTCTGGGCTTTCTTTAATTGTTCTTCGGCTTTCTCCACATTCTTTGGATGTTCAACTCTGTTACTATCACTATCAACAATAAAATTCTGGATACCAAGGTCAATACCTACAGCTTCAACGTCATCAGAGTTAACTGAGTTCTGTTTTTCTGTTTCTTGTTCGGTTTGGAAGATTGCGTACCATTCACCAGTGTTGTTTCTTTTGATAATTACGCCTTTGGCTTCTTCTTCGAGTTCTCGATGCAACTGAATCGGTATCTTCCCTATCTTCGACAACCTAAGTTTATCCAATCGGTTCTCTGTCCTTTTTAGCTTGAATCCTGACTGATTGTACTCAATAGTCTTAAACCATTCCTCCCCCTTACACCGTAGTTTCCCAACTTTATATCCATTCCTTTTCTGCTCAGATAGAGATTTGAGGTTGTCGTATAGTTGTTTTAGCACCATTTGTAGGACTTTGCTGTGAACCTGTTTTAATTCAGTCCACTTTTTCTTGAGTTTTGGAAGTTGTTTCTGAAGTTCGTAGCGAGAAGGTGTTTCGTCTTTCTTGTTTAGTTTTTCAAGGAAGTGGTTGTAGACTTGTCGACATAGGTCAAGATTTTTCTCTAGCACCTTCTTATCTTTTTCTGAAGGATAGAGACGATACTTATAACTCAAATTCATTTTTCCATTTCTTCTTCTATTTTATTCCTAACAAATTTGGAGAGATTTATTGCGTTTTTTTCAAGCCACTCCTCGTGCTTCTCTTTTATAGTTATAGATTTCGTCTTCATCTTTACAATATAATTATTATTTTTATTGTTTATAAAGTTTGTAGTGATTCACCCCCACCTAAAATCAAAGATTTGAGGAAGGGAAGTTCTCACCAAACAAGTTAAAAAAATTAGAGTTCAGCTTCGAAGTCTTCTATTGAGTATTTGAATTTTTCTTCGTCGCTTAATCTTCCTTGTTGTTTTACTGTTTCTCTTGCTAATAACCAATAGACTGTTGCTAGTGCTTTTCTTCCCTTGTTGTTTGTGGGTATCACTAAGTCAACGTTGGATATCATGTTGTTGCTATCGCATAGTGCTACTACTGGTATTCCTGATGTGTTTGCTTCTTTTAGAGCTTGTTTATCTCCTATTGGATCAGTTGCTAGTAATACTTCTGGTTCTACGTATGATTCTAGGTTTGGGTTGGTTAGTGTTCCTGGGATCATTCTATCGACTATTGATTTTCCCCCAACTATTTTTGCAAATAGTTTTGCGGGTTTTTTACCGTATTCTCTGGCTGAAACTACTAATATGTCAGATGGATCAAATTGTGAAAAGAATTTTGCTGCTGTTTTTATTCTTTTGTCTGTTTCTTCTATATCAAAAATGTATAATCCATCTTCTCGTGCTTTGTAGATGAAGTCTTCTATGTCTTTGGTTTTATGTTGGGTTCCTATATGTACTCCTGTTTCGAGATACTGTTCTGGTTTAATAAGTGTTTGAGTTCCTTCTTCGACCATTTCGATTTCTTCCAATTTAACACCTCATGTTTGTAAGTTTGTTAATCCTATATTGCTTTTTTCTTCAATCCTAATCAATTCATTTAATTTTGCAGTTCTTTCTCCATTTACTGCTCCACATTTTATTATTTCTGATGTAGCTACGGCAAGATGTGCGATTGATGTGTCTGTTGTTTCTCCTGATCTATGTGAAACTGTTATTTTATAGTTGTTTTCTTTTGCTAATTTTATTGCTTCTATTGTGTCTGTTAGTGTCCCTATCTGATTTGGTTTAATTAGGACTGTGTTGGCTGATTTTTTATTAATTCCTTCTTGTATCCTATTTTGATTTGTTACGAATAAGTCATCTCCACAGATCAACACATCTTTGTTTATTTTATCTTTTATCTTGCTAAAACCTTCAAAATCTTCTTCCTGTAAGGGGTCTTCTAGATATTTTATGTTATATTCTTCTACTAATTTTTTCATAAATCTTATTTGTTGATTTGTTTCTTTGTTTTCGCTTCTTCTGTATTCATAGTTTTTTCCATTCCACATTTCACTAGCCGCTACGTCTATGCCTAGTCTTATTTTGGCGTTTTTTCTTTTTTCGATCTTTTCAGTTGATTTTTTTAGTATATCTAATGCTTCTCTGGTTTTTAATGATTCTACCCATCCGCCTTCGTCTCCTTTTCCACCGCTGAATGATTTATTTTTTTCTTCTAGTATTTTTTTTATTTGATGATGGACCTCTGCGTTTGAGATTATTGCTTGTTTTTCAGATTCTACTTTTGTTGGTAGTGTTAGGAATTCTTGTATTTCCGTTGCTCCTTTTCCTGCATGTTCTCCTCCCTCGATCATGTTTCCTAGAGGTAATGGAAGGGATGGTTCGGTATCTGCAAGTTCTGTTAAGTATTCATAGTATGGAATTTGTTTTGTTTTTGCTGCTAGTTTTGAGGTGGCCATTGATAATGCTATAGCCCCATTTCCTCCTAGTTTTGAAAAATTATCCGTGCCATCTAACTTTTTTAATTTTTGATCTATTTTTTGTTGATTTGAAGGATCTAGGCCTACAAATTCATTTTTATTATCTCGAATCGTTTTTATTGTTGAATCAACACCTTCTTTTGGGAATGCGGTTGCTTCAAATTTTCCAACACTTGCTCCACTAGGAGAGGAAACCCTCCCAAGTTCTCTTTTAGATTTGACTTCTATTTCTATTGTTGGTTCTCCTCGGCTATTAATGGTTTTTCTTGAATGTATGTCTTTTATCTTTGTCATATTCTAAGGCCTAATTATGAAAGTTCACCAAAAAAGTGGTGTTTTTGTTCTTGTTTCCTTCTTACTGTTATTGGTATTACTTCTTTTTCAAGTTCCTTTTGTGCTATTTCGATTGGTAGCATCTCTTCGTTTGCATCTATTAGGGTTGGAGCTCCAAGTGAGATTTGGAGTGCTCTTGCACCAATTATTCTGGCTCTCTCAAATTTATTGTAATTCACTTTTAAGACACCTCTATTATAAAAGGAGTTATCACGCTTTCTAACTTAGTTGTTTGAATTTAAAAAATTTTTGTTATTTTTTCATTGCCCTTCAGCTTATTAGTATCTCACATTCTACTATTATTTTTTTGGAAAATTTTGTATAGTTTCGTATCTTTGTCCTTCTTTTCTTGTTTATTTTACTACCAAATTCGTGGTAATTTTGTGGGTTATTGAATCTTAAAAAAAATATCTTACAGGTCCGATAAGGATATTTTGCTAGGTCAGAATTAGTTATTTTTTTTATCTCTTCCATTATTTGACTCAGATTTTTTTCCTTTAGATCCAATAGCTCTATAAAGTTCTTGTTTTCTTCTAATTTTTTAATTAAGTCTTTTTGTTCCTTTTTTTTATTAATTAATTTTTCTAATTTCTTAGTTAAAAAAGAAGTTTGTTTTTTACTGAGATCATAATTTTCTTTTTGGGAATAAATTTTATTATATAAGTCTTTTATAGAAAATTCAAATTCTATCAAAGAAATTAGTAGGTTTTTTATTTTCTTATTTGTATTAATTTTAGTTTTTTCATCTTTATATATGCCTAAATTTGTTATTAGTTCTTTTAAGATATCTTTATTTTCTTTAGTTTGGTTTAATATTTTATCTAGTTCTTTACTGTGCTTTTTTAATTCTTTATTAGATAATTGTTCAGCTAGTCTTTGAATTTTAGACTCTATTTTATGAGCTTTTTTTAATTCAGTTTTTAGTTTCATTTATTTCTCTTCTTTTTTTTAATATTAAGCGCTGGGGAAGGGATTTGAACCCCCGAGTGCCGTTAGGCACACTGGCTTTCTTGAACTTCCTATTAGTTCTCAAGGCCAGCGCCTTTGGCCCCATATATGTGGTTGGGCCGGACTTGGCTACCCCAGCTTCTAATGTAAAAAATAGGAAAATAGTGAAGATATTTGTTTTAGTTTTGGATTACTAGTTCTATATGCACACCGTCTGGGACTTGAAGCCGCATTAGTTGTCTTAGAGCTCTTTCATCGCTTTCGATGTCTATTAGTCTTTTGTGTATTCTCATCTCCCAGTGTTCCCAAGTGGCTGTTCCTTCTCCATCCGGTGATTTTCTTGTTGGGACTTCTAGTTTTTTAGTTGGTAGAGGTATTGGTCCACGCATTTCCACATCTGTTCTATCTGCTACTTGTTGTATCTCCTCGGTTACTCCTCTTATTTTTTCTGTTTCTGTTCCGTTAAGCCTGATTCTGGCGCTCTGTTTCACTGTATCACCAATTTTTTATTCTCTTTCTTCGATGTCCATCACCATTCCTGCAGCAATGGTTTGTCCCATATCTCTTATTGCGAATCTTCCAAGTTGTGGAATTTCTTTTACTTTTTCGATTACTAGCGGTCTTTGTGGTTTAACTTCTACTATTGCTGAGTCTCCTGATTTTATGAAATCTGGGTTTTCTTCTTTTACTTCTCCGCTTTTTGGATCCATCTTTTTCTCGATGTTTGTTATTGTACATGCGATTTGGGCTGTATGTGCGTGAAATACTGGGGTGTATCCTGCGGTTATTGCGCTTGGGTGTTGTAGTACAACTATTTGGGCTTTGAATGAGTCTGCTACTGTTGGTGGGTTACTTGTATGTCCAGCTACGTCTCCTCTTCTTATTTCATCTTTTCCTACTCCTCGTACGTTGAAGCCTACGTTGTCTCCTGGTCCTGCTTCTGGAACTTCTTCATGGTGCATTTCTATGCTTTTTACTTCTCCTACTTCACCACTTGGTTGGAAACTTACTTTGTCTTCTGGGTTTAGTTTTCCTGTTTCTATTCTTCCAACTGGAACTGTACCTATTCCGCTTATGCTGTATACATCTTGGATTGGTATTCTTAGGGGCAGATCCACTGGTTCTTCTGGTTTATTTAGTGAGTTTAGTTCTTCTAGTAATGTTGGGCCATCGTACCATGGTGTTTTATCAGTTTTCTCTGATATGTTTCCGCCGTTTAGTGCGCTTACTGGGATGTATTGTACGTTATCTGGATCGAATCCTATTGTTTGTAGTAATCCGTTTACTTCGGATTTTACTTGTTCGAATTTGTTTTCTTCCCAATCTACTAGGTCCATTTTGTTTATCGCTATTGATAATTGGTTTATTCCTAGTGTTTTTGCTAGAAAGATGTGTTCTTTTGTTTGGGGTTTTACTCCTTCACTTGCATCAACTACGAGTGTTGCAGCATCTGCTTGAGATGCTCCTGTTATCATATTTTTTACGAAGTCTTTGTGTCCTGGACAATCGACAATTGTGAAGTTGTAGTTGTCGGTGTCGAATTCTTTGTGAGCAATGTCGATAGTTAATCCTCTTTCTCTCTCTTCTCCTAATGAGTCCATTACCCATGCGAATTCGAATGTACCTTTTCCTTTTTCTTCTGCTTCTTTTTTGTATTCTTCTATCACATGTTCTGGAACGTTTCCGGTTTCGTAGAGTAGTCTCCCTACGAGTGTAGATTTACCATGATCGACGTGTCCTATAAGTGCTAAATTCATATGGGGGTTATCATTTGACATATTATTAATACCTCTTTAAGCTTCTATTCAGATTTTGGTGTTTCAACCTTTAAACCTTTTCTCTCTCTAATTTGTTTAATTAAGTCATCCCGAATACTGGTTGGGACTTCTTCAAAATCAGCAGGTTCTGTGCTCCACATAGCTCTTCCTTCTGTTGCTGATCTCAATTCTCCAGCAAAGCCAAACATTTCGGCTACTGGAGCTTTTCCGTTTATTTCTGTTAAATCTCCTTGTTGACTCATGTTTTCTATTTGGCCTCTTCTACTCTGTACTTCTCGAGATGCTCCTCCCATTGTTTCTTGTGGTGTGTTGATGTAGACTTTTTGCATTGGTTCTAGGAGGGTTGGTTGTGCATTTAACATTGCTGAATGTATTGCTTTTCTCACAGCGGGTATAACTTGAGCTGGTCCTCTGTGAACGGCGTCTTCGTGGAGTTTTACGTCATCTAGTTTAACTTTTACTCCTCTGCATGGTTCCTCTGCTAATGGCCCTGAATCCATTGCGTCTTCGAAAGCTTCTAGAACTAGTTCTATTGCTTCTCTTAGGTATTGAACTCCCTTTGTTGCATCTACAAATGCATTGTTGTTATGTAAGGATATGACGTTTTTTGCTTCATCTTTGTCCATTCCTCCTTCCACTAATTGCTCTCTCCTTTTAGCTTCTGGGAGGTCCATTGTAACATCACCCTCTTTTGATTTTTGAACCACTTCATCTGGTAGTGATTCAATCTCTATGTAGAATTTGTTGTGACCGTTGGGTGATCGTGCTTCAATTGGTCCAGCACTTCCTTTTACAGATTCTCTATATACAACAATGGGTTCAGAGGTTTCAATTGGAACTCCTTTATCTCTTTCTATTCTATGAGTAACTACTTCTAAGTGTAATTCTCCCATCCCACTGATTAGGTGTTCTCCTGTCTCTTCATTGATCTCAACTTCCACGGTTGGGTCTTCTTTGCTGACTTGTCTTAGAACCTCTATTAGTTTTGGAAGATCATTCATGTTTTTAGCTTCTACTGCTACTGTAACCACTGGCTCACTTATGTGTTTTATACTTTCGAATGGAGTCATTTCTTGTTGTGAGACAGTAGAACCAGCTATTGCTTCTCCTAGTCCTGTTATTGCCGCTATGTTTCCTGCTGGAACTTCTTCAACATTAACTCTATCTGGCCCCATGAAGATTCCTACTTGCTGGATTCTATGGGTTCCAGGAACACCATTCATCTGAACATCCATCCCTTCTTCAAGCTTACCAGAAAAAAGTCTACCTGTAGCTACTTCTCCCGCATGTGGGTCAACAGAAATATCTGTTACCATAAAAGCTAACTCTCCATCTGCATCTGCTTCAACCATGGATTCTCCAACTTCACTATCTAGTTTTCCATCCCAGATTGTTGGTATCCTGTATTCTTGTGCTTCAAGTGGATTTGGTAAATGTCTAATAACCATATCTAAAACAATTTGATGAATTGGAGCTTTCTCGTGAAGTTTTTTATGCTCCTCTTCACTACATAGGCCTATTATGTCTTTGAACGTGATTCCAGTGCTTTCCATATAAGGAAAGCTCAGAGCCCAGTTGTAAAGTGCTGAGCCAAAAGCCACACTTCCATCATTTACACCAACTTTCCATCTCTTGGCTCTTTCTTCATCTTCAATCATCCCACCAACTAAGCTATTCACTTCATCTATCACACTGATGAATTTTTGCTGCATCTCTTTTGCTGAAAGCTCTAATTCATTAATTAGCCTATCAATTTTATTGATAAACAAAACAGGTTCTACATTTTCCTTTACAGCCTGTCTCAAAACAGTTTCTGTCTGAGGCATACATCCCTCAACTGCATCAACAACTACAACTGCTCCATCTACAGCTCTCATAGCCCTAGTAACATCTCCTCCAAAATCAACATGGCCTGGAGTGTCTATTAAATTAATCAAATGGTCCTCTCCATCAAAATCATGAACCATCGAAACATTGGCTGCATCAATCGTAATTCCACGTTCTTGTTCCTCCTCATCAAAATCCATAAATAACTGCTCCCCAGCCAATTCATCAGAAATCATTCCTGCTCCAGCCAGCAAATTGTCTGTTAATGTTGTGTTGTGAACTATTATTCCCTCTGCAACGAAGTTGTGGTTTTCTTTTATACCAAAATCGTAGACTTCCTCACCTTTTTTTGTGTTTATTGACTCGATTTCTATAAATGAGGTGTCTGCTTTCGCGATTGATCTTAATCTGTTGAGGATTTGATGACTGTTTTCTGTTCTTGATGAGAATTTTTTAGTGATTTTTTGAAGTGAAAGCTTGGTTAGTCCAACGTAATTGTTTTCGTAATTGCAATAAGATTCAAACACATCTTTTTGTGATAAACCTAGGTCTTCTCTTATTTCCTCTAGTTTGGATCCATCAATTGGGATTTTGTCTACTTTTGCTGATCTCGCTTTTTTTGTTAATTCTTCTAGTTTCCTTCGTTTTTCCTTGGTCTCAAAGCCTATTTCTTTGAAGTTTTTTAGAGAAAGCTTTCCAGCAATATATAGGGTTTGGTTGTTGTGGTTTAGCTTGGTTGCGATGTCAAAGTGGTGAAGGAGTTTTTGTAATTTTTCTAGCATTTCTTTACTTGCTGAAACTACCGATACAGCGGATCTATTTGGTTCTATGGTTCCGTCTGCGTCTAAATATCCTTTTATGAATTCTTTTTTCAATTTCTTCAGTGATTTGAAGACGAATGAGTTTATAGAAATATTATGTGATTTGGATTCGGTTGGATAATTAAAGGCATTTTCTAGTATTTTCTTTAGGGTCTTACCCCCAACTTCCATTCTGTCTACTCTTCCTTGGTATTCTCTTATGTTTGGCTCTAGTCCTAGCTCGCTAGCTTTTGATTTTATTGTTTTTTTAGCGTCTTTGGAGTTGTTGGTTATGGTTCCCTCTAGGTCTCCATCACCAAAGAAGAAACCTGCTAGGTAATAGAGAGGAGAAAGGTCCTTAGGTAAATTTATTTCTAGTGATGAATGCTCTCCTTTTGAGTTCCGTCCTCTGTAATTAATTGATTCAATTGAATTATATAGTTCTTCATAATCTATATCTAAGTATTCACAGGCTTCTAATATATATCTTAATCTGTATTGGCTTCTCCATATAGCATGCTTAAAGGAACCTAGTTTTAATTCACTGGAAATGTTTTCATATATCTCTTTGAAATCTTCTCCATAAATTCTAGCGTTGAAGTTATCTGTAACATTTACAATGAAGCCGTAGTCATTTGATAAAGCTTTCAATAATTGTCTTTTCTCATTAAAATTGTTTTTAGAAAGCGTTTTTCTAGCTCCAACTATTGTTTCTTTTTCATTTAAGTTTCTTGCTTCTTTAAATTCCATATATCCTTCTTTTGAGAGAGTCAAAAACTTGTGTTCTGGTGTTGTTTTTAAGTTCTTACCATCAGAAGTTTTTATTTCAACTAATTCGTCTGTATGTTTTTTTGTTGCATATATTACCTCTGATTCAACTATTTCTCCTTTAGTTTTATCCAGAGACGAAACGCTTATGTTTTCTTTTGGAACATATCCATCGTATTCTTGTTTTTTCTCACCTGTTCTCTTTATTTGTTCATATAATTCTTTTGACTTGATTACTTCACCACTTGCCAATGATATCTCTGTGTTTGGTGAAACGCATTTCCCGTGGTCGATGTGTGCAACAATTCCTATGTTCCTTATTTGTTCTCTTTGGCTCATTAATTCCTTTACTTTTTTCACCATCTGTTTTTTTCGTCCCATTGTATCTACCTCGCTGCTTTAGCTACTCTTTCTTTTTCTTCTTTCTTTGAGACGGCGTAGCTGTCCATATCTGATTTTGATGCTTTTATTATTTCATCTGCTAGGCAGTCTACGATGTCTTTTTTGTTTTTGAATGAGTTTTGTTTGGCTCCTTTTGCTATTAGCATTAAGGCGGTGTTGACTCTTCTTTGTGGGGAGATGTCTATTGGTTTTTGTATTGATATTCCTCCTTGTTTTAGTCTGACTGTTCCTTCTCTTGGGCCTGCGTTTTCTATTGCGTTTACGAGTAGTTGAACTGGGTTTTCTCCTGTTTCTTGGTGTATTTGGTTGAAGGCTTTTTTGACTATTCGGTATGCTCTGTATTTTTTTCCGGTGTTTGTGTGTGTTCTCATTAGTTTGTTGATTAATTGTTCAACTATAGGGATGTCTGACTTGAATTTTTGATTGGATTTTCTTCCTCCTGAGTAAGGTACTACTACTGGTTCTAGATTGATGTATCTCTCTAGTCCTTTATCTGAGACTTCTATTTCTGAGAGATCGTATTTTTCGAATAGTTTTGTCATGGTTTTACCTCATTGGTTTCTCGATATTTCCTCTTACTAGTTCTTCTAAGGAAACTCCGTTTACTTTTACTACCTTGAATCTGACGCCTGGGATATCTCCCATTGATCTACCCATTCTTCCTCCGATTCCTTCAATTATGACTTCGTCGTGTTCGTCTATGTATGATATTGCGTTGTCACCTGGGCAAAAGGCTGTTAGTTGTCTTCCGTTTTTGATTAATTGGACTCTTACACATTTTCTTATTGCGGAGTTTGGTTGTTTTGCTTCTATTCCAACTTTTTCTATAACAATTCCTGAGCCTTGTGGAGCTCCTTCTAGTGGATCTGCTTTTTCGTCTAGGTTAAGCATTCTTCTTTGGTAATTTTTATCGCTCCATCTATGTTTTTGTCTATCTTTTTTTAATTTTCTAGCTGCATGTTTTCCTTTTCCCATTTTATCAACCTTAATTTTTAATATTGCTATATTGTTGCGTTTTTAGAAACTTTTAGTTAAATAATATTTTTGGGAACTTATTTTTATTCTATTACTATATCTCCTATATTGTAGTGTCGGTTTGCTAGTGATTTGGCTTTTTCTATGTTTTTTCCCTTTTTTCCTATTACTAGGCCTTTTTTGTCTTCCTTTACTCCTAGTTTTGCTACTTTTTCTTCTCCATTATCTTCTATTTCTACTTCTTTTACTTCGGCTGGTGAAAGTGAGTTTTTTATGAACTTTTCTGGATTTTCTGAAAATTCAACCACTTCTACTGACTTGCTCAATGTGTTTTTTACTTTTTTTATGTTTGTTCCATTTTTCCCTATTGCTAGCCCCATCTCTCCTTCATTTACGACAAATATGATCCTGTTATTATCTTCGTCTACTATACAGTCTCTTGCACCTGCTCCGGTTAGACTTTCAAATAGTGCTATATACCTTATTTCGTCTGATGAAAGTTTTACTTCACTCATTTACTCCACCTATTCTTTGTATTCCAAGTATCCCAGATTTACCTGGTTCATTTATTGACATTGCGGCTATTGAGTGGGGTCTTCCACTTATTTTGCCTAACTGATAGTTATTGTATTTTGTTTCAATTATTTTTATCCCATTTTCTTGTGCTTTTTCATTAATTTCCAAATTAATTTGTCTAGGACAGTTTTTTGCTAAGATCACGAGTTGTGATTCTTCATTTTCTATTGATTTTATGGTTTCTTTTGATCCAATTTTCACTTTTCCTGTTTTTATCGCGTCTTCTATTGCTTTTTCGAAATCCATTTTTATTCCTCCTGTTCTTTCATTTGAAGGTCAACAATTCCTGTTCCAAGTTCAATTGGTTGTCCAACTATAACATTTTCGGGAACTCCTTTAAGCTCATCCCTTTCTCCTCTTTTCCCAGCGTCAAGTAGATGGTTCACAGTAACTTCAAATGCAGCTCTTGCTAGAACACTTTGTTTTTCTCCACTTACTCCATGGCGGCCAATTGCTCTTAGTCTTCCATCATTTGTCATTAAATCGGCGACCAACATTATGTGTCTTATATCTACCTCAAGACCTTGTTCATCCAATGTGTCAGTTGCTTCATTTATTAATGCTCTTCTCGCTCCTTCTATTCCTAGTGTATCATAAACCTCATGTAGGTCATTTGTTTTTGTTTTGGATGAATCAACTCCTTCTAGGCCTAATACTTCTTTGAAAGCTGATCCTTCTGTGTAAATTGTGTATTCTTCTCCTTCTTTTCTAATAATAACTCTGCTTATACCTTCTATTCCAGCTACCTTTATTTCTTTTAGGTCTTCGACTAGTCTCAATATCTCTCTATATGAAGAGGAAGATGGTCTAACTATGTAGTTTTCTCCTTCTTCTGTAACTGAATCGTCTGCAGTGTTTTCAACTTTATCAATTACTTCTTCTTCAGAAATTTTCTTCTTACTGAGTGTTTCATCATCAAGGTTTATTAGTATGCGCATTTTTGAGAAATCTGTTTCCATATCTGCTATGTCTTCGAGTCTTGTTTCTTCTATTTTCCAACCAATTTCTCTGGCTTTATTTTTGTCGCTTGCATATTCTTCCTCTAGTTTAATAGTCATCATTGGACTAGAAGGTGTTTTACGAGCATCAACAATCTCAATAAGCCTAGGCAATCCTAATGTAACGTCTATTTCTGCAACTCCCGCATAGTGGAACGTTCGCATCGTGTTGTGAGTTACTATTCCTTGTTTTGTTGTGAAGTTTTCAGTGTCTTTTACACTGAAGTCATATACGTAGTTTCTTGTTGGTTTGATTTCTTTGATTTGGGTTATTTTGTCCCATATTACTTCGCTTTTTGCTGCTTCTTCTAGTTCTTTGATTTTTTGTTCAACTTCCTCTGAGTTGGCTTTTTGTTTGAATTCTTTTATGTATTTTTTGAGTGTTTCTCTTCCGATTTTGTCTCTTTTGTGGAAGTTGTTTATTCTTCTTGTTGGGGTTCCTATTTTTTGTGAGATTTCTTTTATTAGTTCACCTGTTCCTGGGATCATGTCGATGTATTCTTGAGTTGGTTTTTCTTTGATCTGATTAATTTCTTTGTTCTTTTCTTGTTGTGTGAATCCAATTTTTTGTTTGAATTTGTGTGCGTTTTTATGTGATAATATTAGTGTGCTTTGTTTTTTATCTGTGTTCTTTGTTGAAAATATTCCTAAGCGATTTAATAGGAGGGATATTCCGTTTATTAATTCTTTTGATCTTGAGCTAACTCTAATCATGTCCTTTTCTGGGTTTATGTTTCCATTGCCATCGAAATATCCTCTTAGTAGTGCTGCGACAAAATCATCATATGCTGAGTATGCGAATTCGGGGATTTTTTTGTTTTGTGATCCAGTACCACATGTTTTTTCTAATAGATTTAAGAGTTGTTTGGAGTTTAATCGGACGTCGTGTGTTTCTGAGTAACCTTTTGAGTGTTCGTATTCGTTGTAACTGAATCCGAATCTTTCTGCGATTTTTCTTATCTTTAGTTGGATTTGTTGGTTTCTATTTGATGTGTTAACAAATTGTTTTGTGCAGTTTCCTTCTGCTAGATAGATCCCTATGAACCAACCGAATTCTTTGTCTAGTTTAATTTGTTTTGGTAATTTTTTCTTAGCCCATTTTTGGTTGATGTATTCGGTTGTTTCTAGTGTTTGTATACAATTGTGTTTTAATTTCTTTATTGAAGGGATTCTGTCTCCCTTTTCTAATTCGCTTCCTGACTTGGTTTTTATCTCATTATTTTTCCTGATCAAGAATGAGTGTGAATCTGTAGCCTTAATTTTTCTTCCTGAAGACGTTTTTATTTCTAATATTTTTTCTGGTGCTGGGTGGCGACTACATTCTTGTAATTCTTTCCATTCAACTTTTTCGTCTTGGGTTAGCGATGGAACTTTGTAGTTTTGATTTGATATATCTACAACTTCCCATTCGTCTTTTTCCCTAGCTTCTTGGCTTAGTATTTTGTTATCAATGATTTCCCCGATTTTTTTGGTTTTTATTTCTTCGTTTTGCTTTATTATGACTTCTTCTTCGTAATCTATACTCATCTGTGTTCCGGGTTCTCCTATTGATTGTGCTGCTATTGTTCCGACTGGTTCTCCGTATTCTACTTGTTTTTGTTCGAATCTTTGTTCGGTTTCTTCTAAGGCTTCTTCTAATTGTTTTTCTGTTAGGTTTTTTTCTTGTGCCTTTTGTTTTAGTTTTTTGAGTATTTTTGGTGGGAGTTCTTCTTTGTAGTTTTGGAGTTTTTCGTCTAGGCTCATCTATTTTTCCTCCCTTACTTTGTTTATTACATCATCTAGGTCTACTGCTTCTCCTCGGTGACTGGTTGTGGGGTTTATTCCATCTTCTCCGTAGTCGAATTGTATTATGTCGTCTGCTGTGTTTCTTACTGTACCATCTGGCCCTATTTTTAGGTCTTGAAGGGCGTTTATGAGTCTTCTTTGCATGTATCCTGATTGTGCTGTTCTAACTGCTGTGTCGACTAGTCCTTCTCTTCCTCCCATTGAGTGGAAAAAGAATTCTGTTGGTGTTAGACCTTGTTTGTAGCTTGAATGGACGAATCCTCGGGCGTCTGCTCCTAGGTCATTTTTCTTGAAGTTCGCTAAAGTTCTTTCTTCATAGCCTCTGTTTATTCTTTCTCCTCTAACTGATTGTTGTCCTACTGCTCCTGTCATTTGTGTTAGGTTTAGCATGCTTCCCCTTGCTCCTGATACTGCCATTACTACGCCTGAATTGTCTAGTCCTAGGTGGTTACTTGCTATGTCTCCTGCTTTATCTCTTGCATTTCCTAATGTTTGCATTACTTTCATTTCAAGTGTTTCTTCTATTGATCTTCCTGGTATTGGTTCTAGTTCTCCTCTTTCGTATGTGTCCACTAGTTTGTCTACTTCTTTTTCGGCTTTTTCTATTACTGTGCTTATCTGTTTTTCGGCTTTTTCTGGGAGGTCTTCTTCTTCTATTCCTATTGAGAAACCTAGTTTTGTGATTGCTCTTACTGCTATCCTTGTTACATCATTTAGGAATTCCACTGCCCTTTCTACTCCGTATTCTCTTATTATTCTGTCTAGTATTTTTCCACTAAATGCTCCAAATGCTTTTTCGTCTATTGCTCCACTTTTTAGTTCTCCATCTTCGATTTTCACGTATGCTTCGTCTTCACATTCTTCTTCGTCACATTCCGCACAGTTTTTGCAATGTGAGCCTTTGAATGCCATGTTGAGGTCATCAGGTAGGATTTGGCTGAAAATTGTTTTTCCTGTCCAGTATTCTTGTCCATCTTCTTCTCCATCTGGTTCTGGTAATTTGAATTTGTCTGCTCTTCTTAGTAACTCGATTGCGTCGTCTTTGTTGAATTTTTGTCCTTTTCTTGTCATTATGTACGATCCTGATATGTGGTCGTGTATTCCTCCAATTATGGGTGCTCCGAATCTAGGTGAGAGCATTTGTGTTTGAACTTTCATTAGTAACTCTGCTTCTGCTCTAGCTTCTTCTCCTTGAAGTACGTGGAGATTCATTTCATCTCCATCGAAGTCTGCATTATATGGCGGACAGTTGCTTCCAACAAATCCATTTGTTATGAATCGGTGTGCCTCATCAACTGTCGTAACATCATAAACCTGTTGATTTCTAGCTGTTTCTATGTCAGTGACTTCTTCCCAAATCAGTCCTTCGTCTTCATCTGCTATACGTTTCTGTTTCCATTCATCGAACGAGGGGAATTCCATTGGTCTAGGTTGTTCGACACTCTGGCTCCTCCATTGGTATAGTTGGTGTGTGTTTCTTCCTTGTGCCCCAGCTATCTGTTTTATTTCACCATATTCGTCAGCAGCTCTGGTTCTTTTTGCAAGCTCTTTAAGTCGATTCAACTCATTTTGTTTCTCAGAGAGATAAGCATAGGCTATACGTGCTTCAGAATCAGCTGAACTATTGTAGGTGTATCCAATTCGCCCAAATAATCCTTTGAGTGATTTAAGGTTGGCCTCTAGTTCGGCTGTGAGAGTTTTGGAGATACTTCCATCTTTCCTGCGGTTTCCGGAGTCAACTCGGACATTGGAAATGCCTGTTCCAAATTCATGAAGTAGTTTATCGATGTCTGAGAGGAACCTTTTACCGGAATCAAGAACTTCTTCAGTTTTTGCGACCTTGAAGACTGGTTGTTTAAATAACTTTCCTTGTCTTTGCTTGGGTTTTCTTAACTCAGAACCAAAGTATGCACTTAAGAAAGCTCTTTTAACTGCCTTAGGTCCATCCATCACCCAGTCAGGTACTGGGAATTGAGTTGTTGTCTTTTCTCCAGTTGGAACTCCAAGTGCTTTCATAAATGATACAAATGGTTTATTCCGTAACTCAAATGATAAAATGCTTCCATTTACTTGAAGTGTTGAACCATCTTCTTGAGTGATTGTCCCATTACTTTGTTTCTTTCGTGGCTCCTCAGGATCGAATCCAAGGAGATTCAAGTCTTCTCTTATCTTTTTGAGGTCCTTTTCCTGGGTCCAGAATACTGCTCTTGCTTTATAGTCATCAAGTATAAGTGTTCCATCACCAAATAAATGACCTGATAACCTTGCTGCTGCTACACCTTTTCTTGAATGAATATCAAACGGTAGAAGGTGACTTAAGGTTTCGATTGTGTGTTTTGTATATGATTTATCAGGAACAGCATGTCGAATATCTTCTTTTCTAACGAAAATTTGTTCATTTTCTTCAGGAGAAAAAGTTGGTAGTTCAATTGGCTTTTTCAATAGTTCGTCTCCTTTCTCTAGTTCTTCAACAGGCTTGAGTCCCTCTTTCGTTTGAAGAGGATGATCAGATGTGGCAGTGATTGTTTCAGAAGGGGTTTTAATTTTGTGAACAGTTGCACCATATTCTGTTGGATCTAATGACCAAAAGTTCTGGAGGCCAGTGAGGCGAATTTCTTTTTCCTCTGGATCATAAGTAGTAACTTTTTCATTTTCCCAGTTATTGGATAGTTCAGCGATTGGTCGAGTATATCCACCGCAGTCTACGCTGGTATCACCTGAAACGCAAACACATAAGTTAAGTCTAAATGTTTTGTATGGCATTACTTTTACTTTATGTGCCATTATGCTCATTCGATGTAGCGATGGTTGTCTGTTGAATAATACAATGTCGTCGTTTTTTAGGTGTCTGTCGATTCTCCAGCCTACTTCTACGTTTTTAGCTATGTTTTCTCGATTTTCTTCTGTTATTTTTTGTTTTCTTCCATCGGATCTTCTTACGTAATTTGCTCCAGGATGGTTTTCTGGGCCTCTTTTTACAATTTCTTTTGCTTTTTGTTTGTTTCGTTCTGTTACTTCTAGAGGAATTGTTAGTTCTTTGGCTATTTGTTCGGGAACTCCTACTTCGTTTATCCCTATGTTTGGATCTGGTGATATTACGGTTCTTGCTGAGAAGTTGACTCTTTTTCCTGAGAGATCGTTTCTGAATCTTCCTTCTTTTCCTTTTAGTCTTTGTGATAGGGTTTTGAGGGTTCTTCCTGATCTGTGTCGTGGGGGTGGGATGCCTGAAACTTCGTTATCGAGGAATGTGGTTACGTGGTATTGTATAAGTTCCCATAGGTCTTCTATCACTAGTTGAGGTGCTCCTGCTTCTCTGTTTTCTTGGAATCTTTGGTTTATTCTTAATATGTCTACGAGTTTGTGTGTTAGGTCGTCTTCTGATCTTTGTCCTGATTCTAGTGTTATGGAGGGTCTTATTGTGACTGGTGGAACTGGAAGTACTTCTAGAACCAACCATTCTGGTCTTGCTTTTTCTGGGTCCATTCCAAATACTTTGGTATCTCTGTCAGGAATTTTTTCTAGCCATTCTTTAACGTCTGTGGGTGTTAGTTTTTCGTCATCCTCTTTGAATGTGCTTGGTTTTTCGAAATCTATGTCTATCTGTTCTTCACCGCAATACATGCATTCTTTTGTTTTTCTTGCTTCTTTCAACACCTCTCTTACTATGTCTTCGGTTGGTTCCTTCATGTCCTTTAGTTCTTGGATTTCTTTGAGGTATTCTTCTTTTTTAGTTTCTGATAATAGGAGTTTTCCACATTCTCTACATGTGGCTCTTAGGATTTTTCTTATGTTTCTTGCGTATCCTACGTGTATTACAGGGGCTGCTAATTCTATTCGTCCAAAATGACCAGGGCATTCACCTGGTCTTCCTCCACAGGTTTTGCATTCTAAACCTGGGTCTATTACACCTAGTCTTCGATCCATTAACCCCATTTCTATTGGGTATCCATCGTCATCGTATGTGTCAGGTGTTATTATTTTTGTAACACTCATTTTTCGGATTTCTTCTTGTGATAATAATCCAAAATCAATACTTCCAATTTGTTTTGTTGGTGTGCTCATTTTTATACAACCCCTATACTTTATCCTCTAATTCTATTCTTGGCATAATTGCCATGCTTTTCATTTCGTCTAATAATACCTTGAATGCGTAACTCATTTCTACTTGGAACATTGATACGTCTTCTCCACATACTGGGCAATATGAGATGTCTCTTCTTTTGTCGTATACTCCTACATGTCCACAGTTTTCACAAACAAGTTCTATCACTCTGTCGGATTCATCGAGTAGTCTGTCCTTTAGTGCCATTGAAGTTCCATGGCCTACTAGAACATCTCTTTCCATTTCTCCAAATCTTAATCCTCCTTCTCTTGCTCTTCCTTCTGTAGGTTGTCTTGTTAGAACTTGGACTGGTCCTCTTGATCTTGCGTGTATTTTTCCTGAGACCATGTGGTATAGTTTTTCATAGAATATGACTCCTGTGAAGATTTGTGCTTGTATTCTTTTTCCTGTTCTTCCATCGTATAATGTTTCTTTTCCTGTATGACTGTATCCGTTGTTTTCTAGTTCTTCTCTTAGTTCGTCTTCATTTTCTCCAGTAAATGCTGTTCCATCTACTTCTTTTGATCTCAAAGAACCTACTTTACCTCCTATCATCTCTAATACGTGACCTACAGTCATTCTGCTTGGAATAGCGTGAGGGTTAACTATTAGGTCTGGAACTATTCCTTCTTCGCTAAATGGCATATTTTCTTGGGAAACTATTCTTCCTACAACTCCTTTTTGACCATGTCTTGATGCGAATTTGTCCCCTAGTTCTGGTATTCTTTGGTCTCTTATCCTTACTTTTGATAATCTCAATCCTTCTTCAGTTTCTGTTAGTATTACTGTGTCTACAATCCCTTCTTCATTTGATCGCATAGTTATGCTTGTTTCTTTTCTTTTTTGTGGGGATAACCCTAGATCGGTTGGTTCTTCTAGGAATCTTGGAGGTGATGTCATCCCTATTAAGACGTCATTTGGACCTGCACCTGTTTCAGGATTTATTAGCCCATCTTCATCTAAGTAATTATAGGCTTCTTCGCCTCTTGCCCCCCTAACCTCTGGGTCAGGTATTTCAAATTTGTTTCTTTGTCCACCTGGGTATCTCCTTTCTTCTCCTTCGTACATCCTAAAGAAATGGCTTCTTCCCAATCCTCTGTTAACTGAGGCTTCATTTATTATGATTGCGTCTTCTATGTTGTATCCTCCATGGGAAAGAACAGCCACAACAAAGTTTTGTCCTGCTGGCCTGTCTCTATAACTAATCTTGTCGGTCATTCTCGTTTTTACGATTGGATATTGGGGATAATGTAAAATGTGTGCTCTTGTGTCTCCTCTTAGCCTATAATTGGCTTGAGGTAGTCCAAGAACTTGTTTAACCATTCCTGCTCCCATGGTGTTCCTTGGAGATGCGCTATGTTCTGGGTATGGTAACACGCATGCGGCTATTCCTAATATGAGAGCTGGATCGAGTTCTAGGTGGGTGTGATCTTCGGTGATGTCTTCTTCTTTTATTGCGATTAAGGTATCTTCTTCCTCTTCTGCATCTATGTATTCAACTTTTCCTTTTTCTAGTAAGTCATTCCAATCTAATTCTCCATTTTCGAGTTTTTTGGTGTCTTCTTCTGTTAGTTTTGGTTCTCCATCTTCTACCACTACTAGAGGTCTTCTTGCCCTACCTGAGCCTGTTCTAATTACTACTTCGTTTGTTTCTTCCCTATATGAAGTGTTTATTTCTTCTGGCAGTTTGTTTTGTCTTCTTGCTGTTTTTATTTCTTCTACTAGTTGTCTTGGCTTAGTGTGATTTCCTATTAAACTTCCATTTAAAAATACTCTTGATCCCTGCATCTTTATACACCGCTTCTTTCTATTTCTTCTACTCCATAGTCAAGGAGTAATTGTTTTACTCCTTCTTCTGGTGCTCCTTTTGTGAGTTCTACTGCCATTGCGTAGTTTTTAACCAATCCACAGTTTGGTCCTTCTGGTGTTTCGCTTGGACAGATTCGTCCCCAGTGTGTGGGGTGGAGATCTCTTGCTTCGAAATGTGGTTGTGATCTGGATAGTGGAGACACTACTCTTCTTAGATGAGCTAGTGTTGCCATGTGGTCTGTTCTATCTAATAGTTGAGCTACTCCCGTTCTTCCTCCAACCCATTCTCCTGTTGCCATTGCTGATTGTAGTCTTTGGGTTAGTACATCAGGTCTTACTGCTGTTTTTACTCTTAGTTCCCTATTTCTTGTGTTAGCTCTTTCTAATTGGTATTTTATGTCTTTGGATAACCTATTGAAGCTTACTCTGAATAGGTCTTCCATTAAATCGCCTGAGAGTTTTAGTTTCTTATTTGCATAGTGGTCTTTATCATCTTCTTCTCTTCTTCCTAGTGCTAATTCGAAACATGATTCTGCCATTCTCCCTAAATAATGGGCTTTTAGTACCCTATCTTCCTCATCATTGCCTATGTGGGGTAAGAGGTAATGTTCTAGAACGTAGTTTGCTCTTCTTAATCTATATTCTTCAGCTTGACCTGCTGCTACTCTTTTTCCTATATGATCTATTGCTTCCTCTTGATCCTCAATTTCTGCTTCTTCTAGATTTTCCAACATAAATTTCATTATCTCGGGGTCATCCGAAACTGCATTTGAGATTTCTTGATCAGTTTCTAGGCCTAGTGCCCTCATCAGAGTTATAAAGTTTATTCTTCCGGATAATCCAGGAAATGATACTTCTAATATCCCTTCTCTTCCTCTTTCAACTATGATTAGGGCTCTGTATCCTTCTCTTTTTGAAAATGTTTTTGCTACCTCGATTTGGTCTCCATATCTGTCGTTGAATTCTACCATTATTCTATTGGGTGCGAGGTCTTCCAGTGTTACGAGAACTCTTTCTGAGCCATTTATTATAAAATACCCGCCAGGGTCTTTCGGATCTTCTCCATTTTTGATTAGCTCTTCTTTTTCTATGTTGTTTAGGTTACATGGTTTTGATCTTAGCATGATTGGAAGTTCTCCTATTTCTACCCATTCACCTGCTCCTTCTTCTTCATTCTTTACTGGAAACATTTCTAGTTCTATTGGAGCTGCATAAGTAAGGTTTCTTAATCTTGCTTCTGATGGTATTAATTTGTTAGTTGATCCATCTGCTTCTATTACACTAGGTTCTCCTATTCTTAATTGTCCTAATTTTACTTCAAAACTCTCTATGCTTTCTTCTTCTTCAATATCTGTTTCTATTACTCCATGTTCATCTATTACTCTTTGAAGTCCTTTGTCAATGAAGTTGTTAAATGATTCTATGTGATGACTTGCTATTCCCTTCTCTTCTAAATATGCGTCAGTTAAAATAGATCTTTTCAAAATATGCCCCCATTTATTCTTTTCTATCAATAACGTATCTATAAACAATTGCTTTTCCAGCTGTTGAGCTCTCTCTTGTTATCTTTAAAACATCTCCAGGTTCTGCACCAATTTCTTTAACAACAGGATCATTTCTTAGTATTTTTGGTAGATCGTCTAAATCGATGTTCTTCCGATCTATGAGTTCTTCTTTCTCATCTTCCGACATTATTTCATGTTTTGGAACAGCCTCATGTTCCATAACTTCATACTCTTTGCTCATCTTATCCTCCTATATATTGCTCTAAACGGGCTCGAGGGGATTTGAACCCCTGGCCGTCTGGTTAAAAGCCAGACGCTCTGCCAAGCTGAGCTACGAGCCCTATATTTTAAATTACATACCCTTAGCTTACTTCTGCATAATTCGGCACAATTTTTTTGTAAAACGAGAGACTAGCATGCAAACCTTAGCTTTCGTTCTTTCCATTATTAAAACTTTTTACTAATTAAGTCTTTTCAATAATTTTTAGTTTATACTTTATGAATTTTTTTCTCTTTTTTCTATTTTTTATTGAACCATCCACAAAATTTTTATGTAGGTTATTGTGGTTTGATAGAAAACTAGAGGGTATTTTACTACCTCTAGTTCTATTGAAAAGTTAATAGGCATATAGGCATTAGTAATTTTAATTTACTTGTAACGAAATAATTGTTGTAGAGTTGAAAAAATGTGTGTAGGTGTTCCTGGGAAGATTTTAGAAATAGAGGAAAATGAAGCAATTGTAGATTTTGAAGGAACCAAGCAAAAGGTTAGAGTTGACCTAATTGACAATGTAGAGGAAGGAGATTACATCCTTAATCATGTCGGTCATGCAATTGAGGTTTTACCGGAAAAAGAAGCTAAAGAAAGATTGAAGTTATTTAGAGAATACCTTGATTCCCTTGAGGAATAATTTGATGGACAAAGAAAAACTTGCTGATAAATTTTCTAAAAAAATCAAAGAAATCACACCTAGCAGAGAAGTCCGAGCAATTCATATCTGTGGAACTCATGAGCAAGCTATAACCCAATATGGTTTGAGGTCTCTGTTGCCTGACAACTTTGATTTAACTATGGGTCCCGGATGCCCAGTTTGTGTAACACCTGCTAGGGAAGTAGATGAAGCTATTGAGCTAGCTAAGCAGGGGGTTACTATTGCTACTTTTGGTGATATGTTGAATGTTCCAGGAAGTGAAGAGAGCTTATCCGATGCCAGATCAGAAGGAGCTGATGTTAGAGTTGTATATAGTATTAACGAAGCACTTAAAATCGCTAAGGACGTAGAAGAACTAGTTTTCTTCGGAATCGGATTCGAAACCACAGCACCAACTAATGCAGCTATTTTAAAATCCAATCCTCCTGAAAATTTCTATATTCTATCTTCCCACAGATTAATTCCCCCAGCAATGGAATTATTGGTTGATATGGATGTTAACTTCGATGGCTTCATTGCACCGGGTCATGTTTCTACAATAATTGGTAAGGAACCTTACGAGGTTTTTGCCAATAAATATGATGTGCCTACTATTATAACTGGTTTTGAGCCTCTTGACATTTTATTTGGTGTGCTCAAATTTTTTGAGCAAATAGATAGTGGTGAAACTAAAGTTGAAAATGCCTATGAAAGAGCAGTTCGAGATAAGGGCAACCAGAAAGCTCAAAAAATGATGACTGAGGTTTTTGAAGTATTTGATGCAAAATGGAGAGGTATTGGCGAAATACCTAATTCAGGATTGAAACTAAGTGATGAATTTAGAGAGTTCGATGCTAGAGAGAACTTTGAAATTGAACTTGGAGAAAGTAGGGATATACATCCTGGTTGTAAATGTCATTTAATTCTAACTGCGAGAGGGACTCCAGAAGATTGTGGGCTTTTTGGTGATGAATGTACTCCTCAAGACCCTCATGGTCCTTGCATGGTTAGTGATGAAGGCGAATGTAACATTTGGTTTAGGTATGGTAGAAGACCCAAAATGGATATCTAATTTATGCATGAATTTAGTATTTCTAAGGAAATAGCTATGAAGGTTAAAAAAGTTGCTCAACAAAAAGATGCAGATCATGTTAATAAAATTAATTTAAGAATTGGTAAATTATCACATTTAAATGTAGATCAACTTGAATATTGCTTTAAGACTATTGCTAAGGGGGATGAGTTGTTAGATAAAACCAAATTAAATATAGAAGAAAAAAATATTGAAGTAGAATGTAGTTGTGGCTATGAAGGACAAGTTGGGGATGAAATTAAAAAATTGTCCTCTTTAGCTAATCATTTGAAATGCCCTAGTTGTGGGAATTTAAATCCATCCATAAAAAAAGGTAAGGAAATTTTTGTCAAAGACATAAAAATTGTGAGGGAAGATGAATGAAAGAGGACATTATTAAAATGGAGCATGGTGCTGGTGGAGAATTGATGGAGGGTTTAATCAATAGTAGTATTCTCGATAATCTTAGAAATAATTCTGCGGGGGGAATCGGACTTGAAGAGTTGGATGATGGAGGTACAATTCCTCTTGGAGATAGACACCTCGTCTTTACAACGGATAGTCATGTTGTTAAACCACTTTTCTTCCCTGGAGGAAATATAGGTAAGTTGGCTGTTTCGGGAACTATTAATGATTTATCTGTAATGGGTGCTAAACCACTTGCTCTGACTTGTAGTCTAGTTATCGAAGAGGGTTTTAGTGTTGAAAAATTAGATGAGATCATTTCCTCTATGAATGAAGTTTCTGAAAATTCTGATGTTCCAATTATAACAGGGGATACTAAGGTTTTAGCAAAAGAGGAACTTGATGATGTTGTTATTAATACTGCTGGAATTGGGATAACTAAGCAACCTATTAGTGATTGCAATTTGAAAGAAGGAGATAAGTTAGTTTTGAATGGCTCTATTGGAGATCATGGATTATCTATAATGTCTTTCAGAGAAGGTTTTACTTTTGAGTCTAATTTAGAGTCGGACGTTCAGCCTCTCAATAAATTGATAAGAGAATGCTTAGATACTGGTGGAGTTAGAGCGATGAAGGATCCCACTAGAGGAGGACTTGCTAACACTTTAAACGAGATGGCATCGAAATCTGATAAAGGAATATTGATTGAAGAAGAAAAAATTCCAATTAATAAAGGAGTTAGATCTGCAGGTGACATCTTAGGGATAGATCCTTTAGAAGTTGCTAATGAGGGAAAAGTTGTTATGGTAATAGAGAATGGTTTTGAGGATGAGATAATTGAGATAATGAATAATTATTGCTCTAATAACTGTGAACCTGCTGTTATTGGAGAAGTTATTGATGAAGAGAAAGGAAATGTAGTTTTAAAAACAGAAGTTGGTGGAAAGAGGTATGTGGAAGCCCCTGTGGGCGATCCTGTTCCTAGAGTATGTTGATTTCTCCTCTTTAGATTCTGCCGGAATCCTAAAAATGGCTGATATTTTCCTATGATAATTCTTTTTTGCTAATTATCTCTACGTCAGTGGGTTTTTTTGCTATGCTTCCTTTTTTTATTCCTACCAATCTTTTGACATTGTTATCTGATGATACGTCTAGTAATCGTTGTGTTGTTACTCCATCAAAGATTATGGTGTGGATGGTGTTTTTGCTTTTTTTTATTCTATTGGTAAGTTCTCTTACTGGTATTTCTTCGATTTCTTCTTTGTTTTTGTCTAATAGCTTGGCTTTTAATGTGCCTTCTAGTTCATTCAGATATTTTTGATAATCCTTTTGTTTTTTTTGTGTTTCTGTTGACTCTGTTTTTTGTTGATCTTTTTCTTGAGTTTCTTCTGTATCTTTGGAAGGTTCAGGTTTTTGTTTTTTCGATACTCTTCTTTTTAATCCTTTTTTGGCTTTTTGAAGAATCTTGCTCTTCTCTTTGTTTGATTCAGCAGTTTTTACTCTTTGTTTTTCTGTTTTTTGGTTCCTTTTCTTTATCTCTTCAGATTTTTCAACGGGAACTTTTTCTTTCAGTAATCTTTTTATTTCTTCGTGATTTAGTTCTTCTACTTGCTTTCCCTCTGGTGCTCTAGCAACATTATCTATGTCTGCTCTTTGTGTGAGTTCTTTTAGTATTAAGTCTCCTCCTCTATCTCCATCCAAAAATGCGGTTACTTTTTTTTGTTTGCAGAGTTCTTCTATTTGATCTGGCATGTCTGTTCCTTCAATGGCTATAGAGTTTTTTATTCCATTATCTAAGAGGTTTAGGACATCTGATCTTCCTTCAACTAAAAGGATAGCGTCTGAGCTTTCTACGTTGGGTCCTGCGTTTAGTCCTTTGTGTGAGGTTATTGCGCTTTCACCGAAGGATCTCTTAACGGTCTTTGAGATTTCTCTACTAT
Source organism: archaeon SCG-AAA382B04 (assembly GCA_003034855.1). Taxonomy (GTDB): domain Archaea; phylum Halobacteriota; class Methanonatronarchaeia; order Methanonatronarchaeales; family Methanonatronarchaeaceae; genus PZKD01. The sequence goes on from PZKD01000125.1 coordinate 47,260, forward strand.
CCATGTCATCTTCAGCAAACATGTTTTCCAGTATCTCTTTTGCTCTATCAACGATTTTGTCTCTTTTACTTTCTCTTACGTCTTCTACATCTGTTACCCCTATGTTTGCCTTACATGGCCCTATCCTGTCTATTGTTTCTAGTGATGCTGCTAAAACTGCTGTTTCTACTTTGTTTAGGCTTGAGGGAATTAGTACTTCACCTTTCGATTGTCCATTGTCAGAGTCAATATTAACTTTTATTCTTCCAACTCTTCCGCCTTTTTGTAGTTCTCTTAGGTCTGATTTTTCACCTATTAATCCCTCTGTTTGGCCAAAAATAGCACCTACTACATCTGGTTTTTCTACTACTCCATTTGCTTGAATTTGAGCATGAATTAAATATTTTGCTTCTCCATGATTCTGCATAAATAAACCTCCCTATGGTGGGAATTAATGATTTAATTAATTTAGAACAAAAACTCCTAAATGAGGAATTTTTTCGTAAAGATAAAGATTTATTAAACATAAATATAGCTCCCACTTTTGCGTTATCTACTTTACTCTAAATTATTATAAAATATTTGATTAGTTTTGTTAATGTCTTTAGTTTTTAGAAAAATCTTTTTCTATCTCATCAAATATCCTTTGCTTTACTTCAGGAATAGCTTGTTTTACTTTCTCACTCAAATCCATTGACAGTTCTCTACCCTTCAAATCACCTATCTCTACTCCTATAACTTTTATTTCAGGATCTATTCCTAACTCTTGTCCAATCTGTAATGCATCAATGAAGTCTATGTCGTGTGCACTTAAACTGAGATTTTCATATTCTGGTACTTTTTCTCCATCTAATTCTATTACTTCACCTACTTCTTCTCCTAGATTCAAGGCATCGATTACTATTATTTTTTCTTTTTGTTCCATAAAATTTAGTATATTCAGTCCAGCTGTTCCTCCATCAATAACCTCTATTTCTTTAGGTATATCTTGCTCTATTTCTCGGATTACTTGTATACCTATGCCGTCATCTCCTTTTATTAAGTTGCCTAATCCTATGATTGCTACTTCACTCATTTTTTAATCAAAATAGGTTTTTAGAAAAATAAAATAAAAAAAGAAAAGATTAGATTTTTCAATCCTCTTTCTTTACTTTGGTGTATGCAGTTTTGGATGGATTTTCTTTTCCTTTGTAGAACATGGCTTTTGAGTATTCCCAAGCATTTGGATCTGCTAGATTTATCCATGCGTGGAATATTACCTCAAATACGAAGTAATATGCTGCTAATACATGGAGTGCTCTATTTACTACTAGCCAATTGGCTTGAGGAGCGAAGAATTGTATTATGTTCTTGGTGATGGAGTTGATTATTTCGACTATCCAAGAGAGTTGCCCAAAGTGACCTGCTTGATTCCATAGTACAAATCCTGTGAGGAAGATTATGAGGATAAAAATTCCCTCTATCATTATGAATGGTTTCCAGAATGGTGCGTGTTTTGTTTGATGTTTTTCCTTTTCTTCGTTATAGATGCTGAAGGGTTCGTATTCTGAAAGCCCTACATAACTGAGTATGGTTTTCTTCATTCTACGTAAGTCGCTGCGTGTTATGAAATACATTCCAGCTTCGCCTTCAAAAACCAAGTTTAGTATATTGTATACTAGTACTATCCAGGCAAATAGTAGAACTACAGCAAACCAAGTGTGTAGTTCTCTAGCAAAGGCCCTTGTTGGAAATAGCCAATCAAGATAGGTTCCACCATAATGTATGTAAAACCCAGTGAGTATTAATAAGATCACTGAGATTAAGTGGAACCAGTGTTGAACCATTTCGTTTATTTTGTATCTCTCTATCAACCCCTCGTCTTCACCCATTAGCATCTCCTCGTTTCAAATTTGTTCTTTTCACCATTTGGTCCAATTGTGTGACATGCACAAGCTATACATGGATCAAAAGATCTAATTGTGTGGAATATTTGAACTGGGTTTTCGGCTGTCTCAGGTAAACTACCATTTTTTGGTCCAATGCTATTTACTGCTTGTTCGTATGGCCCCATCTTTCCATCTGCTCCTCGTGGGGACATATTCCAAGTTGTTGGAACAACTGCTTGGTATTTATCTATGTTTCCATCGCTATCTGTGCTTGCGTAGTGTAGTAATGCTCCTCTTGGTGGTTCCCACATTCCTAGTCCCTCACTGTTCTTACCTGCTTCCCAATCAGGTTCGTTGTAGAAGTTTCCGCTTTGATCTATCATTGTTACCCATTCCAAGACCTTGGGAACTAATACCATTAGGTTTTGGAATCTTGCTACTTCTCTTGTGAAGGTGTTTACTGGACTTAAGCCCAATTCATGTAATCTTAGTGCTATTGCTGGAACTAGGCCAGTTGGGTCATCTATTACCATCCTTGCTAGGGGTCCTACTTCTGCGGGTCTTCCATTGTATCGTGGTGCTTTTGACCATGTGTATTTTTTATCTGCTTGATATGTTTCGAAGTCTTCATCAGTTAGATCTGTTAGTGGTTTTGTGCTTTCTGATGATGGATGGCCTCCTGTGCCATCTTCATAGAATGAGTTTTTTACATCCTCTCTTATTTGGGATGTATCTACTGGATCTGGTTCTGTAATTGTAGCTGGGTCTTGTAAGTCAACTACTCCTGGTGAAAGATATGGTTCATCATTCCATTCTTCCCAGCAACCGTAACTTAATAATAAGTCATTAGTAATTCCGTATCTATGCATCCTTAGATTTGGTCCTCCTTGAAGAGCGTTTAGAGCACCATATTTTAATAGTAGAGGCACATCTCCAAGTCCTGAGATTCCATTTTGGTCTTCTATTCCATTAATCCATTCCAGGATGTCCGCTAGTGGAGTGGAACTGCCGGCCCATTCTTCTGCTAGATCAAACCAAGCTGTGTATGGGATGGGGTTGTTTGGTCTTCCCAATGCAACTTTTTCTACGAAATCAACAGCTCTTTGCCAAACACTGGCAAATTTAGAAACATCTGCTTCTTTTGGTACATAACTTATTCCACCTGGCTGGAATGTTCTTGGATGTGGAGACATTCCGTTTATTATTCCTGGTACCTTTGCTACTTCTTTTCTTGTTTGAACAGCTTTTAGATAAGACTCTCCTGGTCCATTTGGGTCATTTATTGCTGCAAATCTATTTACTAATTCTTTTCTCAGTCCTGAGAATGGTGCTAATATTCCATCATCTGGATCTGTGTATAGTGGATTGGCTAGATCCGGTAGCCATAATGCATAGATTATTTCTGCATGATCTTCTATTGCTTGAGCTCCATTTGCTATATTTCGCATTAAACGTCCTTGTTTTGGCGGTTCGACATCATATAGTTCTTCTAATGCTCTTGTTGAGGTTGTGGCATGTGCAAGGTAGCATACTCCACAGAATCTGCTAGAGATATGGATTGCGTCAGTTGGTTCATGGCCTTTGATAATGTTTTCGAAATTTCTGAATAATGTTCCAACACTGTATGGTGAACCATCTACTACATTTCCATCTTCATCTATTTCTGCTCTTACTTTTAGATGTCCTTCTATTCTTGTTAAAGGATCAACTACAACTTCTTTTGACATAATTTATTCCTCCTCTTCTTTTTCTCCAAATGCTATTCTTTTTATTGCGTGTGCACCTATACCAGCTGCTGTGATTACTGCACCTGCTTTTGCGAAGTCTCCTACATCAAATCCTAAGATTGATGGTAAGCCTTCTATAGGTTCGTTAAATGGCCTAAATGCTTCTGGAAATCCTGGTTGAGTACATCCTATGCAAGGTCCACCGCTTTCCATACAATAAGTGTTGTGACCGTGCCATTGTTGTTCTGGGCAGTTTGCATAAGTTACTGGTGCCTTACATCCTAGTTTCCAAAGACAACCATCATCACTATATGTTTCGGCGAAGTTTCCTCTGCCGTATTCTCCTCTTCGTGTGCATGATTGGTGTTCTATTTCTCCAAACATGTCGAGTGGTCTGTGATATTCGTCTACCCAACCTCCTATCGCATCTGGAGTGGGTATTCTGTTAAGTAGTGCTGCTACTACAACGGGCATAATCCATTCTGGTGAAACTGGGCATCCTGGGACGTTTACTACTGGATAACCAAGTCCTGATTCATAATCTGCTCCTAAGTATCCTCCTAACTTCTTTTTATTGAGTTCTCCGTTTTCTTCTACACCGAATTGTAATCCTTTAGCTCCTGTTACATCATGTCCATTTGGTGCTCCGGGAATTCCTCCCCAGCAGGCACATGCTCCTACTGCAACGGTGAGTGATGCGTTATCTGCTGCTGCGTCTAGATGTTCAATGAAGGGTTTGCCTCCTATTCGTAAGAAGTTCCCATCCATTTTGTCTTGAACTGCTCCTTCAACAACCAAGATATAATCTTCATCTCCATGGACAATGTCTTCAAATTGTTTTAGAGCATTGTAGTCTTCATCCACTGATTCTCCATCAACTTTAACTCCTGTTTGGTAACCAATTACTTCGTGATAGGCAACATCTACACTTACTCCATCCACTCCAGTAACAGCTTCAACTATACTTGGTTCTTCAGCATTTAAAAGTGAAATTGAACATCCTGCGCATTCTGCTCCAGATAACCAAACTAGCTTTGTGCTTGATTGAGCTAGGGCAGGTTCTACATTATCTATTAGCGTTGAAACTCCTAATGCTGATGCTGTTGCAAATGAAGCTTTTAAAAAGTCTCTTCTATTAATATCTAACAGGTTCAGGTCTTTGAGTTCTTTTTCACTTAAATCACTAAAATCTCTACTCATATTCTAAAAAACCTCCTTGTTTCTTTCACTCTTTGTTTCTTTCACTCTTTTCTCCCCTTATACCTTAGGGTAACAATATTGGTTTATATAATTTATGGATTTCTCATCCCAAAAGAACCAATTGGTATCTAAAAATACTCTTATTTTGTTTACTTCCTAAATTAAAAGAGTTAGGTAATCTCTAGGCCATAAGGTTTTTAAGTACAAATTCTGGGTTTTTATGGTATCTTTAGTCAATCATCCTACCAATTTGATCTTGAAAAACACCATCCTTGTAAATTACCTTGCCTCTAAGAATGGTTTTTTGTGGAAATATAGCTTCTTTACCCTGATATGGTGTCCAATTACATTTTGAATGCATCTTATTTTTATCTATCTTTTCAATTTCGTTGAAATCCATTAAAACTAAATCTGCATCTCTTCCCTCTCTTATAGAATCCTTATTTAGGCCAAAAATATTTGCAGGTTTTTTAGATATAGCTTCTATTAGTCTACTTAGGCCTAAATTATTTCTCTTAACCTGGTAGGCCATAAGAGGATACATCGCTTGTACTCCAGGTACTCCCGATGGTGATTTCCAAAATTCTTGGTTTTTTTCATCTAGTGTATGTGGCGCATGATCTGAGGCCAAAATATCGATTTTATTAGCTCTAAATAATTTCCATAACCAAGCCCTATTTTTAGATTTCCTAATAGGTGGATTTGTCTTTAAAAAAGATCCTTGTTCTTCAAAATCCTTTTTTTCAAAAAATAGGTGATGAGGCGTAATTTCAGAAGTATTATTTGTCCGAGCTATGATTTTAGCACCTTGTTTGGTGGTGATATGGCAAAAATGTAAGTCCTGTTTTTGTGTAATTTTCAAAATTTCGTTTATGGCTCTTGTTTCAGCTGATTTAGGCCTAGATTGGGGGTAGTTAATTTTGTCTCTTTCTTCAAATCTTTTTTTGCCTTTTTTTAGAACTCCCCTGTCTTCCGCATGTATACAGGCTTTTTTATCTAATTCATTTATCTCTGAAAGAATTTGATTTGCTTTTTCATGAGGTAACCCCAATTTACCTCTTTGGGTGTAAAATATCTCACCAAAAGCAGATACTCCTCTCTTGGCAAGACCTTTTAAATCAGAATCCTCGGTTGCCGCTCCATTTATTCCAAAATCTACGAAGGATTTCTTTTCAGCTCTTTTTTTCTTTTTATCAAACGCTTCCTTGGTTTTAATAGGTGGGTTCGTGTTTGGGTGATCAAATACTGTTGTAACTCCTCCAGCTGCCGCTGCTTTACTCCCAGTTTCCCAATCCTCCTTGTGTTTTTCTTTAAAATCTCTAAAATGAACATGAACATCTATACCTGCAGGTAAAACAATACATCCTGTAGCATCTATTTCTTCTCCTTTTAATCCTATTTTTTTGATATTAGTTATCTTACCATTTTCTATTCCTATTTCTGCTTCAATTAATCTATTTTCGTAGAGTATTCTGCCATTTTTAACTACCTTCATCGATTTCTCGCTCCTCAATTAATCCATTTGGGGTTTTCTCTGAGAATACTTGGCCTTCAAATTTAAAATAGTCTACTTCTTCATCCAACCATGAATCTGGTTGTAATCCAGCTTTAATTGCTGTTTGAGATAAAAATTCAACTTCATCCCAATTATTGTCAACTGGAACTTGGGGCAACAACAACCCCCTTCGACTATCTGAGGAGGCTATTAGTCCATGTTTCCCTATCTCTATTTTTTGAGCTCTATCCCTTGAATCTCCTCCTATCTTTTTAGGTTTTGTTAATACTGTTACCTCAATAGTTATCTCATCAATTTCTTTTTCTTCTAAAGGTGGGAACCTTGGATCATTTAGGGCAGAATCTTTTGATGCTTCTATTATTCCTTTTTTAAGGATTTGATTGGGGTATGGTCTGCCTATACAGCCTCTTAGCTCTCCTTCTTTTTCTATTGTTACAAAAACTCCTCTTTTATTTTCAAAACTAGGTGATAATTCAATTTCTTGGTTTATTTCTCGGAATTCTGATTCGATAGAATTTCTTGCTAATTTGACTGCTTTTTTTCCTTCTTCTAGAGAAAGCATTTTTTCTCCTCTTTAGTAACTTCTTTTTCCTGATTGATTATTTTTACTTTTTTACAAGGACATCTCTTTGAATATAATATGAGATAGAGGGTTTTCATCTTCTTTGGAATAAAGAGACCTTCTTATGAAACAATTTAACTCTAAATATTGTTTTTGGATGTATAGATAGATATAAGTGGATGAAGGAAGTATTGGAAATAGAAATATTTAAAAAAAGTTGTGATAATTTATGACAGTTAGATGTACTTCATGTGGTATAACCATTTCTGGAGAAGCTTATACCTCCTTCCCTTGTCCAGAGAATGGAAATGAGGAAATAGTTAGGTGCAAAGAGTGTAGGAAGCAAAGTAATAAATATAAATGCCCAGAATGTGGATTTCTAGGACCGTGATATCAAATGGGAAAAGTCGCTGCTAAGATTGAGGTAATGCCCAAAGATGCTGAGACCAATCTTAAGAAGGTTAAGGAACAAATTTTGTATAATCTCGAAGATGTGGATATCAGAAGTGTAGATGAAGAAGATGTAGCATTTGGCTTGAAGAAATTAATGATGACTATTGTTGTAGCTGATGATGAAGGCGGGACAGAAGAAGTGGAAGAAAAGATTAGAGAATTGGACGATGTGGAAAATGTTACTGTCAAAGATGTTAATAGGCTAATGTAATCTTATTTTTCTAATAATTTTATTAGAAGAGCTTTTTCGGTATGTAATCTGTTTTCGGCTTGCTCATAAATAACTGAGTGTTGACTATCCACTAATTCTCTCTCTATTTCTCTCCCTTTGATGGGCATACAGTGCATTATTATTACGTCATTTTCTGCTATTTCTACTAATTCATTTGTGATCTTGAAGCCTGAAAAGTCTTTTATTTTGGATTTATTCTCTTTTTCTCCTGTTGAAAACCATACGTCGGTGTAGAGTACATCTGCATCTTTAGCTACTTCTTTAGGTTCGTTTGATATTTTTAATTCTCCTCCAAGTTCTTTTGCTTTTTGTATTATCTCTTCATCCGGTTCATATCCTTTTGGAGTGGCTACTGATGTCTTAATATTCATTAAAGAATTTGCTAATATGTTTGAATGGCAAACATTGTTGCCATCACCAATCCATCCAAATTTTAGATTTTTTAAGTCTTTTTTGTATTCTTGGATTGTTTGCAAATCCGCTAGAGCCTGACAAGGGTGATATTTTTTGGTCATTGCATTTATTATTGGTATTTTTGAGTTTTTGGCTAATTCCTTTATTTTTTGGTGGTCTAGTGCTCTTATAGCAACGGCATCTAGGTATTTTGATAAGACTCTGCCTGTGTCTTTTAGTCCTTCTCCTCTTGCTAGTTGTAATTGGTTTTGGTCCATAAAGATGGAGTTCCCGCCTAGTTCAGAGATTCCTACTGAAAATGATATTCTCGTCCTGGTGCTTGGGGTTTCAAAGAATAGTCCAATATTAGTATCGTCTAACTTGTGATGGGTTTTTTTCTTTTTTCTCTTTTCTTTGAGAGCAGATGAGGATCTCAAAAGATTTTTAATTTCTTCTTTTTTTAGGTCAGTTATTTTTAGAAAAATCATCTTCTTATTTTTCTGATGTTTTGTATGCTTTCATTTATGTGTTCTTCTGAGGCTATATCCCATCTATTCCATAGGGCTCCATCTATTTTTTTAATTCCATTTAATGAGATTTCTCTAGCTTCTTTTATTGTATCAGAAACTCCTACAGTGCAAATAGATCTTGATGTGCCTGCTTTTATGGTTTTATCTTTTTTTATGAGATTCCCCTGGTGTATTTTTAGTTTATTTCCATATTTGTTTTGTTTTAGTTCATATAGTTCTTTTAATTTAACTGTCTTATTTCCAGAGTATTTTTCTCTAGCATTTCCATAAGTTGGTGGAACAGCGTAGGTTAGAGCTGTTCTTTTGTCCTTAAAGTTGAGTTCATTTAGGTTTTCTTTTAGGATTCTTATGCATACTTCGACTAAATCGTTTTCTAGTAGTGCCATTATGTTTTGACATTCAGGGTCACCGAACCTACTGTTGATTTCGAATAATTTGACTCCGTCGCGGGTGCAGATGTATCCCACATATAGTGGTACTCCTCTTAGTTGTTCTCTAGCACCTTCTTTTCTGAGTTTTTTGAAAACTTGAGTTGCTATGTTTATTCCTTCTTGCCAGTCTCTTTTTTCCATGAATGGGAGTTTTGTCTTTTGGGTGGAGTATGATCCCATTCCACCAGTGTTTGGTCCTAATCCTCTGTCGAAGGCTCTTTTATAGTCTCGAACTGGTGGTGTTGGAACTAAGTTTTTTCCATCTGATATAAATTGTATACTAAATTCTTCGCCTCGGACTTTTTCTTCTATTATTACTTTTCCACCTTTGAGGTTGGGAAGGAACCAATCTTCGATTAATTCTTTTCTCCTATGGAAGTGGTCACCATAAACTCCTACTCCTTTACCTGCAGTAGGTGTATTTGGTTTAACTGCAACTTCTATTCCGTTTTCATCGAGCCAATTATTCAGGTCCTCTTTTGCTTGGTTGAGGTTTGAGTAATCTTCTTTAGAAAAGATTTTGTATTCTGGATTTGCCTCGGGATAGACCTCATCAATAAGTTTTCTCTGTCTTACTTTGCTTCCTTCTAATGCATAATCTGATGTTGGACAAATCACTCTTATATTGGTTTCTTCTTCTATTTTATCTCTCACACCGGCAATAATTGGATCTTCTGGACCAACGATTCCAAAATCAATATCTTCTTCGTGGTTTTTTGCAAATTTCACTAAGTTGTCTACTGATAGTCCAGTTTTTTGGTGAGCTCCATCTGTTTGTTTTGCTTTCTCAATTAGGTATGGGTTCTTTTGCTTATCCGCTATAAATAGTTTTGTTTCTCTATCTGAATCTAATAATTTGTCTACAATTGATGTTGCTCTTGAGCCGTAGGCAACAACCATTATTCCTATTTTTTCCATCTAATTTCCCCCATCTTTTACTAAATCCTTTGATTCAAATATTGGGATTAATTCAACCCCATGTTTTTTTAATAACTCTTTTGCTCCTTCCCCTCTATCAACAACGACTATAGATTTTTTAATTTCAACGTTTTGTTCTCTAATTATTTTTATTGCATTTAGTAATGAGTTACCTGTTGTGGTGACGTCTTCAATCATCACTACGTCATCATTGGGATTAAATTCTCCTTCTATTCTCTCCTTGGTTCCATATTCCTTTTTTTGCTTTCTAATCATGATGTATGGTTTTTTTGAATAGATTGAAGCAGAAACAACTAAGGGAATTCCACCAAGTGCTACTCCAGCTAATCTGTCAGCATCTTCTAGTTTTTCCGATATTTCTTTTCCTATTAGTTTGATAAACTCTGGAAAAGTGCTTGCCTTTTTGATGTCTATGTAATAATCGCTTTTTTTGCCTGAAGATAATTTAAATTCCCCAAATTTTAATGCTCCTGTTTTTTTTAGTATTTCTTTCAGTTTTTGTTTTCTTTGTTCCATTTACCTATCCCCCTTGGGTGCACACTCTAGGCAAACACCCATCATTCTTCTGAAATGAGTCGAACAAACTGTTTTCTCACAGATTATGCACGTATGTTTGGATTTTATTTCTTTTCCACATATTTCGCAGCTTACCATGGTTCTTCCTTTTTTCCTAATTTGTATCCCACATAGTTAATAAATAAATGGATTATTGGAGTCAGAATAAAGATTATGAGTATATAATTAATGGTGAAGGTTTCATAAAACCAGTTTTTGTGTAATAACCGAGTCAAAAATAGTGCACCTATCAAGAAATCCAGTTGGTCAAATAGAGGGAAGGGATAGCCTCTTTTAAGTCCAATTCTCCTTTTAATGAAACTGAATAGGCTATCTCCCACCATGGATCCAATAGCTAATGATGCTATTATTAATATGTTTTTATCAAAACCTAGGAGGCCGACTTTTTCAGAGAGAAAAATTTGGATTATTCCAATAGCTATTCCCGCTAAAGAGCCGCCTATAAATCCCTTAATTGTTTTTCCATCACCCAAAATCCTCTTTCCATCAATGAAATTTTTTCTAAGATCCAAGGGAGTTTGACCCTGAAATAAAACTGCTGACGAATTTGGAACATAGGCGGGTATAACTAACCATATTGCCGAGATAATTGAACCAATCATCACAACTTATCTTTGAAGGAAACAAATTTAAGGTTTATGTCTCTCTCCAAATAAATCATAAAAATGATTAATAGGATCAATAAATAAAGGTATTTATTAAACACCACAAAGAGAGGGGGTAATTTGCTACCGAAGAAAACTACATCGATTTGTCCTGAATGTAAAAAAACTATTGATGCGGAAATTTTTGAAAAAAACGATGAAGTTTGGATAAAAAAAGATTGTTCTGAACATGGACACTTCGAGGATATTTATTGGTCAGATGTTGAGATGTACAAGAGGGCTCAGAAATATCAGAATGATAACATAGGAATTAAAAACCCTCAAGTTGATGTGGATGAAGGATGTCCCCAAGATTGTGGTCTTTGTGATATCCATAAAAGTCAAACCTCACTAGCCAACATTGATTTGACTAATAGGTGTAATCTAGATTGTGGTTTTTGTTTTGCACATGCCCAAGCCAAGGGATATGTCTACGAACCCTCTTTTGACCAAGTAGTTGACATGTTAAGGATGTTGAGAAACGAAAAACCTGTTCCTACAACAGCAGTTCAGTTCTCTGGTGGCGAACCCACCATGAGAGAAGATTTACCTCTTATCATAGAAAAAGCAGATGAATTGGGTTTTAATCAAATCCAAATAGCTACTAATGGAATAAAATTAGCTACTGACGAAGATTTAGCTGTTAAATTACTTGATGCTGGATTAAATACAGTTTATTTACATTTTGATGGTGTTAGTGAAGAAACTGAACCTTACTTAAATGTTAGGAAACAGGCTATTGAGAATTGTAGAAAAGCAGGTTTAGGGTTGGTTCTTGTCCCTACTATAATCAAAGGTAAAAATGATGATGAAGTTGGAGATATAGTGAGATTTGCAGCTCAAAATGTTGACATAATTAGAGGAGTTAACTTCCAACCTATCGCATTCACAGGAGCAGCTACTAAACCAAAAGAAGAGAGGAAAAAAGAAAGATTCACCATTCCTGATCTAGGTGAAAAGCTAGAAGAAGGAACGGATGGGCGAATTAAAAAAAGTGATCTATACCCAATTCCTTCTGTTGTAAGTATCTCAAGGGTGATTGAAGCATACACTGGCAAACCAAAAGTTGAATTCTCTTGTCACCCAAATTGTGGCGCCGCAACCTATACCTTTGTAACAGATGATGGATTATTACCTATAAATCGATTTGTAGATGTCAAACAATTCTTCAATTCCCTAGAAGAAATCACTAGCGACCTAAATAATGGTTACTTACCAAAGATTTCAGGTAAACTAAGTAGGTCAAAAGCAATAGTAAAAGCTGTTAGAGCACTAAACAAATCTATTGATCAAGAAAAACAACCAGAAGGATTAAAACTGGGTGAAAGGTTAAATAAGGTCTTAAAAGAACATACCTATAACGCTTTAGGAAAATTCCATATGGAATCATTATTCATCGGTAGCATGCATTTTCAAGACAACTATAATTATGACTTAGAAAGATTAAAGAGATGCGTTATACATTATGCAACACCCGATGGAAGGATAATCCCCTTCTGCGCATACAATAGTGGTCCAACCTATAGAGAAAAAATAGAACAAAAGTTTAGTGTTCCATTAGAAGAATGGGAAAAAGAAAAAGGAAAAATAGAAAAATACGAGGATAAATAGCTATGTTTCCAAATGATAAAATAAAAGAACTAGTCAATAGTAAAATCAGAGTAGAGATGAAAGGAGAAGATTTAATCCTTGAAGGAAGATTAAGAGCAGCAGATGATTACATGAACATTCTCTTAGAAGACACAAAAGAAGTAGAGGATGAAAAAGAAAAAAGAGCTCTTGGATCAGTTTTACTAAGAGGTAACAACATCATTTACATGGAAAAAATTGCTTAATCCAAAGATTCAAATACAAGTTCTATAGCTTGTTCTGGGCTTTGCGCCTTTTGAATGAATTTATGCTTAGCTAAGTGTTCTGAAAAACCGCTGCCTAGTCCAATTACCTTTTTACCGATCTTTTTAGAAATAGCTATTTCAGATAATGTTCCATATCCTCCTTTTATTGAGATTAATGCATCCGAACTCTTTGCTACAAGCACATTTCTGGCTTCACCCATACCACTAACAACCACATAATCGACATATTGATTTGCATCTTCTTTTCTATCAGAGGGAATTATTCCAACAACCTCACCACCAACCTCACTACATCCTCTCGAAGCAGCTTCCATAACACCTCCAAGACCACCACAAACCAAGGTAGCTCTCTTTCCAATCAATTTTCCAACTCTGTAAGCTAATTCTTTAGTTTCAGAATCAGCTCTTCCAGAGCCAATGACACCAATTTGAACCATATTTATCCTCTCAAATTTTTTATAGTAGAGTATGGCAGAAAACCCCATGGCAAGCCGTGGGGATGAATGCCACACTTAAGTTGAAGTTGAAATGTTGGAGGAGAGCAACCTCTCCAACAAGGTTTAAAGCTCCCTTTGTTGGCTGATAAGGCCATCTCCACATTGATGTGGGGGAGGTTCCCATCGCCAATGTTGGGACAGGCATTGAGACCATAGTGATGTTGCACACCTAGGGACCACGATGTCGGTGTATTTCGTCCACTATGTTTTCCAAAGCCCGGTGGCTTGGGAGGCACCCACAGGGTGTTTGTCAAACACATAGCTCCGAACATAGCTCTTCTGCCACTTCCCTAAAGTGACATCGCATATGGCTAATCTCCTACCAAGCCCCGTCCCTTGGGGCAGAGTAGTTGACTAATACCAATATATTTTCTTGACGATACATTTATTATATACTTAAAACCAATATCTTTTGGTGGAATTAGCGATGGAAACTCGTGACATGTTTTTAGCCTTCTTAATGGTTATATCTGTGATTGTTTTCTCATACGAATGGTTAACCACATTTTGGGGTCAATCAAATTCACTAATCGTGTTATCCGCAATTACACTTGTAGCATCATTAGCTCTAATGATCCTATCTTTGAACAGTAAGTTGGATAAGATGGAAAAAAGGATTGATGAGAAGGAAAGATCATTGAGATTTAATATACAGAGCTTTGAAGAAGAAGTGGATGATAGATTAGATTCAATCAAGAAAAAGCTCTAGACAAGATCTATGAACAAATAGAGCTATTCAGGTTGTTTTTTAATGTCGCTAAGCTCTCTAATTTTACAAATAAAATAAATATATTGGTTTAATCAGTAAAAAACAATTATAAAGGTTCAAGAACCGAACAAACTGTTAAAGGGCCGGGACCGAGAATCGAACCCGGGTCGTGGCCTCCACAGGGCCACAGGATAACCATTACCCTATCCCGGCCATTCAAAATCAAAAAATGAGACAAATATCTAATCTAATTCTGGCCAACGCCTTCTGTGTAATCGTTTTTACAGCCAATGTCTAATTGGGAAGCCTCAAAGGAGTTTTCTGAAACCAATTTACCCGTTGCTTGAACTGTTTTTCCTTCATCACTTTTTATTGGTCCGCCGGTTTTGTCAGTTGTAACCTGTATTTGGATACTTGGATCATCTTTGTCTCTTAGGGTGAATTTCATTCCGTTTTGGGTTGGTTCAACTGAATCTTCTTTTATTATCCCCATAGCTTGGACAGTTTTATCCATATAGGTAGTTTTGTTCTCCATTAGTTCTTTTACGGTTACTTTATTCTCTTGGGCTAGTGGGGCTCCTGAAAAAGCGAGGAGAAGGGCTATACCTATTGCTGCAAGCCCTAAGATGATTTTTTTATTCATTTCTCTCTAACACCCTTATTTTTTCTTTGATTCTGTTTTGTTTTGTGGTTATGTAATACATATATCCAAATAGGATGATCCAAGTTATTAAGTTGGCAGCTAGGAGGTAATATAATTCATTCATCTTCTATAACCTTTTTTGTCCTTATTTATACTAATTTATTCGGTGTTGGTTCTTCTTCTATTTTTCTCTATCATTTGTACCTCGTCATGTGATTCAAATGTGTTTTTTCTTATTCTGAGAATGTATGTATAGAGTATTGTGTATGCTATCACTCCCACTATTAATCCATTTGCTATTGTTGAGGATATACCTCCTCCACCAGTTATTGGTTGAGGGTGTAAAGATATGGTTATTGACAAATATGATATTGGAACGCTTATGAATGCTATTATTCCGTAAACTGCGGATAATCTTGCTTTTCTCTCTTCACTCAAGGATCCTCTAAGAGTTAGATATGCCACATATATTATCCATGTGACTAATGTTGTTGTTAGTCTTGGATCCCATCTCCACCAGACTCCCCATTCAGCTCTAGCCCAAATTGAACCTGTTATTAGAGTGAGAGCTGCAAATATTACTCCTATTTCTGCAGAAGCTGCTGCATAATTGTCATATTTCCTATCTTCTTTTTTTAGATAAAATATGCTTGAAATCATTACTATGAAGAATGCTAAGTAGGCTATCCAGGCTAAAGGTACATGGAAAAACAACATCCTATATATGTCACCATTTTGTTGGAAGAAAGGTGATTTAATTAGAAAAGAGATTACTATTAGTGTTGAAATTGCTATTAGTGATAGAATTCCTAGTGCTTTTTCTTTTTCCATCTTATCCCTCAATTACATAATTAAATGATAAAGCCGAAACCGTAAAGAAGATTATGTCATATGCGACCAAAATTCTTACCCAACCCCAAAATTGTCCATTTGCCGTTATTATGGATAATGTTGCTTCTACTGCTCCTATTATTATTGGAACTATGACAGGAAATAATAATACGGGTAATAACATTTCTCGTGTTTTAGTGTTCACTGAAACTGCTGATAACAGAGTTCCTACTGATACAAATCCAAATGTTCCTACAATAGTTATTAAAACGAATTTTAGTGGACTTGTTATTATTTGGCCAAAATTGAATAATACTACAAATACTATTAGTGTTAATATTTCCATTATTGACATAAAGATTAGATTAGCTATTGTTTTTCCTATGTATATTGCGGACCAGTCTGTTGGTGCTAGCATCATTCCTTGAAGACAGCCTCTGTCTTTTTCTGAGATGAATGATCTTCCTAGTCCTAACATACCGGCGAAGGTGAATGCTATCCATAAGACACCTGGAGCTATGGATTGAGTCATTTCTTGGTTAAACGTTCCAAATGCAAAGCTTGAGATTAATATAACTAGTATTGAAAATATTAGCATTGTGTTGAGCATTTCTTTCATTCTCAGCTCGATGATTATGTCTTTCCAAACTATTGATTGAACTTTTTTTAGGTATTCATTCATTCTGTTGAACCTTCTGGTTATATATCTGTTTGAGTTCTTCGAATCCAATTTCTTCAGCATTTGCTTTGTACACTATTTCACCATCTACAAGAATTGCCACTTGGCAGCATAGTTTTAGGCCTCTTTCAAGATTGTGAGTGGTTTGTAAGATCGTTCTGTCTTCAAATTTATCGAGAATTTGTTCTAGGGTTTCTGCAGCATGTTGATCTAATCCTGTGTAAGGTTCATCTAATAATAACACTAGTGGATCATGGAGCAATGCTCTAGATATAGATAATCTCTGTCTCATCCCCCTTGAAAAATCGGCGACCCGATCCTTTTCTCGATGTTCCAATCCTACTTTTTTTATTAGACTATTTATTCTCTTATCTAGGTTTTTTACGTTGTAGAGTTTTCCATAGAATTTTAGGTTTTCTTCAGCTTTTAAACCGTCATATAGATGTGTTTCATGTGATATAACTCCTATTTGGCTTCTTGCCCTCACCGGGTTGTTTAAAACGTCTATATTGTTTATTTTAGCTTCTCCAGAGCTAGGTTTCATTAAAGTTGAAAGAATTCTTATAAGTGTAGTCTTACCAGCTCCATTTGGACCAAAAAGTGTTAAAAAGTTATCTACTTTTAGATTAACTTGGTTAAGTGCGGTTGTCAGTCCAAAGTTTTTGCTTAGTCCTTTTATCTCAATGATTTTGGGTTTCCTCCTATTCTTCAATAAATTGTAAGTATATTAAGGAGTTAATACTAACAAAGTTTTTTTCTTATTTGAAAATATAGGTTGGGTTGAATAAGTTATGGATGAAGTCGACAAAAAAATATTAGATAGGATTCAATCCGATTTTCCTTTAGAGAAAAAACCCTTTGAGAGTTTAAGTGAAGAGCTTGGTGTTGGTGAAGAGGAGTTAATTAATAGAATAAGGGAGTTATTGGATGAGGGATACATTAGGAGAATTGGTCCTATTATAAATTCTAGGAAGATTGGGATGGTGGGAACTCTTGTTGCGGTGAAGGTTTCTGAGGATAGGGTTAAAGATGTTGCTGATTTTGTCTCTCAGTATTCAGAGGTAAGTCACAATTATAGGCGAGAACATGATTACAATGTTTGGTTCACTATTTCTGCTGAGTCACGTGAGCGTATTGATGAAATTTTGGATGAGGTTAGTGAAAAAAGTGGTGTTGAAGAGATTATTGATTTACCTTCTAAAAGGATGTACAAGATTGGAGTTAGTTTCTCGTTAGCGGAGGAATAAAGGATGCTTGATTTGTCTGAGAAAGAAAGAAAGCTTTTGGTTGCGACTCAGGATGGTGTTCCGTTAGAAAAAAATCCGTTTGAAAAAATTGCTAGGGATTTAGGTCTCTCTACTCAAGAGGTTATAGAAACCTATAAGCGATTATTGGATGAGAACAAAGTTAGGAGATTCGGTGCCTCCATTGCTCATAGAAAGGTTGGTGTATCTGTTAATGCTATGATTGTGTGGGATGTTCCTAATGAGGAGGTTATGGAGATTGGTAAGAAAATAAGTTCTTTTGAAGAAGTTTCTCATTGCTATGAGAGGCCTAGAAAGAAAGATTGGAACTATAATTTGTTCACTATGGTTCATAGAAAGAGCAAAGAGGAGTGCGAAGAAATTGCTCAAGAGATCTCAAATGAAGTTGGAATAGATGAATATGAAATGTTATATAGTTCAGAAGAATTCAAAAAAACTGGAGTGAAGATTCCTAAAAGATGAAGCCGATTATTGTTTCTTTCGAGAATAAGAAGGTAGTTATTTTTGGAGGTGGAAAGGTAGGTAGAAGAAAGGCTAAGTTTTTTGAAGACGAAGCTCGTGTTTTGGTTATTAGTAAAGATTTCGTTGAGGGTTTTGAAGAACTAGATGTGGATCTCATTGAAAAAGAGATAGGTGTTGATGAAATTGATGGATACATCGCTGATGCTTTTTTAGTTGTTACGGCTACTGATAACGTTGAGTTAAATAAAGAAATAGCTGATAGGGCTAAACGAAGAGATGTATTGGTTAATAGAGTAGGGGAAGAAAGAGGAGATGTGATTTTGCCATCTACTATACAAAACAATTTTTTAATAGCTATATCGACACTAGGGAAAAGTCCAGGTTTTTGTAAATTCTTAAGGAAGGATTTAGAGCAATATTTGGGAAAAGAATTCGATTTGATGGTTAGGTTACAAAGTGAGATAAGAGAAAAACTTAAGGAAACAATTGATTCACAAGATAAAAGAAGAGAGATTTTGTGGAAGATTTTGGAGGATGAAGAGATTTGGGATTTATTAGGAAAAAATTTTTACGACAAAGCGGTAAATAGAAGTGAGAAAATCATAGGAGAGGAAGATGGTTAATGTCTTAGAGATGGTGGTGTCTCATAAATGGGCAGATGTGGAAGAATTGGAATGCGCCACTTTAGGTGACTCTAAATCTGTTATAAATGAACTGTATTCTAAGCCTGAAATCGAGGAATGTGCTATTATTAGTACATGTAACCGTGTAGAATTAATTGTTGTTCCAAATACCTCTTTAAAAAGAGCTAGATCAATATTAAAAGAATTTGCTCAACCCAGGGTTGATATAGACTTGGATGAGATAGCTAGGTTTTTTGCTGGAGAAAAATTACTTAGGCATCTATTGAGGCTATCCGCGGGTCTTGAGTCTCTGGTGGTAGGAGAAGACCAAATACTTGGACAAGTAAAAGACTTATATAATGAGGCAAAAGATAATGATACACTTGGTCCAGTTTTATCTTTAGCTTTTGAAAAAGCTATTAATATTGGAAAAAAGGTTAGAAACGAAACAAAGATTAATGATGGATTTGTCTCAATGGGTTCAGTGGCTGTTGATTTAGCTGAGAAGATTCTAGGAGATCTGGAGGATAAGAAAGCTCTATTAGTTGGAGCAGGTGAGATGGCTTCAATCATGGCTAAGTGTCTAAGAGATCGAAACATCGAAGAGTTGATAATTACTAACAGAACTCTTGAGAGGGCCAAGGAGCTCGCTAAAGAAGTTGAAGGAAAACCAATTGGGTTTGACGAATATGGTGATTATCTTTCAGAAATTGATATTTTGATGACTGCTACTGGAGCACCTCATCCTATAATCAAAAAAGAGGATTTGGAAAAAAACAAAAAAAATGATTTGGTCATAATTGACATTTCTAATCCTAGAGATGTTGAAGAGGATGTTAGTGATTTAGAAAACGTTTCTTATCATGATATTGATGGATTAAGGGGAGTTACTGAGCAAAATAAGAAAAAAAGAGAACAAGAGGCAAGACAAGCAGAAGAAATAATTGCAGAGGAGCTTGATAATTTATTGGATCAGTATAAAGAAAAGGAAGCGGAAGATTTAATTGCTAGCTTACATGAAAGGGCGCATAAAATACGTATTCGAGAAAGAGATAAGGCATTGAATAAGTTATCTCTAAATAACGAAGACAAACAAATTATTGAGGATTTAACTAGGTCTATCGTTAACAAAATATTGTCTGATCCAACCCATCACCTCAAAAGAGCTGCCTCAAATGGAAACAAAGAAACCCTGGAATCGATGTATGAAATGTTTAACCTGAGGGAAAAAGATGAAGACTCTGGCAGTAACTAGGCCTAAAAATTCATTAAAGGAATCCAAGAAAATCGTAGATGAATTTGGATTCGATTTTTATGCTGCTCCTACTATCGATTTATTTCCAAAGGAAAGTGAGGATCTAGAAAAACTTAAATTTAATATAAAACAGGGAAAAGCTGATTTTGTAATTTTTACTAGTAAAAATGGAACTAGGTTCTTTTTTGAAGAATTAGGTGGTGGTGGATTAATCGAAGAATTAAATAAAATTAGAACTATTGCGATTGGTCCAAAAACTGCTAAAAAATTAAAGAAATATTTGGATGAAGTAGAAGTTCCCAAAAAATATTCTTCCTCAGGTTTGGTGAACTATCTTAGTGGTGAGGTAAAAGGTAAGATAGTGGAAATTGCAAGAAGCTCACATGGTAGTGAGATTTTGGTTGAAGGATTAGAGCAAAACAATGCAATTGTCCATGATGTTTCTTTATACGAGATAGGTCTTCCAAAAGACACCTCCAAGATAAAGGAACTGATTGAGAAAACATTGAATAAAGAAATAGATGTGTTAACCTTCACTAGTAAAATGACTTTCGTTAATTTCATGAAGGTTGCACAGGATTTAGGGAAGAAAAATGAATTAATTGAGGCACTGAATGATGTAACTATTGCAGCGATTGGTGAGCCCACTAAGAGTAAAATTAATGAATATGGAGTGAGTAATGTAGTTGCCCCTCAAGAATATACTTTTAAAAATATGATAAACACGGTGGTTAAAGAAAATTGATAATATTCTCAAAATTATTAGGAGATAAAGCAACTGTTTATGATGCTTTAAGAGCTCAAAAGAGAAAATCAAAAAACGCTGATGATGACTTGATTAGGTTTTCAAGTGATATCAAACCTGTTGTTATGTGGAATATTACGAGAAATTGTAATCTAGCTTGTGAACATTGTTATTTAGATGCAAGAGAACCACATCCAGATGAATTAACCAAAGAAGAAGGTTTTGATTTTATTGATGATTTAGCTGAATTAGGAGCTCCAATGGTTATATTAACTGGTGGAGAGCCATTAGCAAGTGATAACTTTTTTGATTATGCGAATTATGCTAAAGAAAAAGGACTTAGAGCTGTTGTATCTACCAATGGGACAATGATAACTCCTGAAGCAGCTGAAAAAATGAAAGAGGCTGATATGAGATATGTTGGTGTAAGTTTAGATGCGGGAACACCTGAAAAGCATGATGAATTTAGAGGAATTGAAGGATCATTTGAAAAGGCTGTTCAAGGAATTAGAAATGCTAGAGATGCTGGCTTAAGAACAGGAGTTCGCTTAACATTAAACAAAATGAATTGGGATGAGGTTCCAGATTTAATGGACCTAGCTCTAGAAGAGAATATTCCAAGGTTCTGTATCTATCACTTAGTTCCTACGGGAAGAGGCGAGGATATTATGGATATGGATATCACTCTAGAGCAACGTAAAAAGGTCTTGGATTACTTATTTGACAAAACTCTTGAGTTGAGAGATCAAGATATTGAGATCTTAACAACCGATTCCCCGATGGATGGGGTTTATATCCTTGAAAGAATGAAAGAAGAAGGTTTCAGTGAAGAGAGAATTGAGAAATCTAGGAAATTATTAGAGTTATCTGGAGGATGTTCTATTGGTAAGAAGGTTGCCAATGTAGATTATTTAGGAAATGTAAATCCATGTCATTTTGCTCCACAAAAGAAGGTTGGTAATATAAGGGAAAAGAAGTTTAGTGAAATTTGGAACGAAAACCCCAACGAGTTGCTGTGTGAGTTACGAAGTAAAGAAGAAAAATTAATGGGTAAATGTGGCCAATGTGAATATAAAGACCTTTGTGGGGGATGTAGACAAAAAGCATGGTTCGATTCTGGTAGTTTCTTATCAGAAGATCCACAATGCCTATATGATCCAGAAAAAGAAGAATTAAAATACTAGAAGCTATCTAGGGTGGCTTGATTTCTAATATCTGAAATAGATTTTTCTAGTCTTTTTATTCCTTTATTTACTCTATTTTCTGAAAAATCACGTTCATCGCATAGAAATTTTTTCATTTCACTGTTCTTGGGCTCATTCCACTCTATCTCGTATTCTTCACTGATTTTTGGGTTTAAAAATATTTGTTTTATTTCTTTAACGTTATCAATTGATTCGTCAATTTCTGCTAAAACAGTATCGATGTTTTGGTGTTCTTTTATTTTTTTAAGAGCTGTTTTAGGTCCAATTCCTTTTATTCCTTCGTTATAATCTGTTCCAATTAGGATAGCTATTTCTATTAGTTGTTCTTTGGTTATTTCTAGTTTATTTAGGCTTTTTTCTAAATTAAATCGTTCTAGGTTTACTTCAACATATCTGTCTTTTCCGGGGAGTTTTCTTTTTCCTGTTATTGTTAGGTTTTTAATTAGATATGGAGAACCGAATAATAATGAATCAAAATCTTGGGATCCTACTGCATAACTGTCTTCTTCTTTAACCATATGTGCTGCTTGGGCCTCTCCTTCGGATGGAGCTTGGACATAGGGAACCCCCATGTAATCTAGAAGTTGTTTAGAATTCTCAACCATCTCTTTATTTAACTTTGAAGATCTAATAGCTTTTTTATAGGCTTCTTTATCTTTTCCTTTTTGTTTTGCTTCTTTCCATTCTTTCTTAGCTGTTTTTCTTGTATTTTTTCTCTCTTTTAGGGTTTTATTTTTTAATTCAGGTGGTTTTCCGTCAAACACAAAGATTGGTTCTAGTCCTTTCTCAAATAAATTGATTGTTCGATAAAAGAGACCAGAGAAGTGTGAAGTTGTTCTTCCCTTTGAATCTTTTAGAGGAGTCCCATTTGGTTGTCTGATTATAGAAAGAAATTGATAAAGAGTGTTGTATGCATCTATAGCTATTTTTTTTCCATGTAATCCTTCAAACTCGATTTCTTGTTTTTCGAGTAAATCTCCAATTTCTGTTCCCATCTTTTGTATCTATTTTTTTCTAATCAATAAAAGAGTTTCACAAAACTAAGTGGTTAAGCGAAAGTATTATGATTTTTAAAAAAACAATTTTTTACCAGAAAAGGTATGGACGACATACTTAGAGACGAATTGAATAAGCCTACTGTATTTAAAGATGAAGAGCCTCTTCAATTCGAATATGTTCCAGATGAGTTACCTGAAAGAGAAGAAGAGCTTCGGAAGCTGGTTAGAGTGTTTAGAGATGTTATCGAAAAGAGAGTTGGCTCCACTCAAAGCGCCCTAATAACAGGAAAGGTGGGAACTGGAAAAACAGTTTTATCTAAGAAATTTGGAAAGATGATAGAAGACAAAAAGGGATTTGATTACGTCCATATTAACTGTAGGAGATATAATACTGCTGCTTTGGCAATAACTCAGGTTCTCAGAAATTATGACGAAAAATTCCCTGAGAGAGGTTATAGTGTAGAAGAGATGCTGAGATCATTATTTAATATGTTAAAAGTTAGAGACAAGTATTTGTTTTTAGCACTTGACGAAATCGATTTTTTAGTTGGTAAAAGCGGTCCAGAGATATTGTATAATCTATCTCGGATATCTGATGACTCTGTAGGTGATTTCAAAAACAGAATATCCATTATCTACATATCAAGGGACACATCTTTTAAAAACAAGCTTGATGAGAGCACAAAAAGCACATTGAGAGATAATCTCATCGATCTAAGCCAATACAATAAGAGTGAATTAATCTCGATATTAAATCAGAGAGTAAAATTGGCTTTTAATCCTGGAACAGTCTCTGATAATTCAGTTGAACTAATAGGAGATATTGCTTCTGAATGGGGTGATGCTAGATTTTCTATAGAATTACTATGGAAAGCTGGAAAAAAAGCAGATTCAGAAGCTGAGGAGAGAGTTACTCCAGAACATGTGCGATGGGCGAAGGCGGAAACCCATCCGGAGATTAGAGAGGAAATTTTAGAGGATTTATCTAAGAACCATTTGTTTGTTTTATTAGCTATTTCTAGGTTGCTCAAGGGAACTGAAAAAGCATATGTAACCACTGGAGAAGTTAAGGAACATTATAAAATGGTTTGTGAGGAATACAAAGAAAAAGCTAGGGGCCACACACAGTTTTGGCATTATCTCAAGGAAATGGGTAATTTAGGTGTTATAGATTCCTCTATCAGTGGTGAAGGTGAGAGAGGCACTACTACAATGATTTCTTTACCTGATATCCCAGCAAAAATGCTTGAAGAAAAAATTGAGAGATACCTACAATCTAAATAAGTTAGAAAGAGAATTGTAGAAGAATATTAAGCTAAACAGGAGTAATATTATTGCACTTGCATATGCAATTATGTATTCTAATTTTTGGAATTTTTGCTTTGCTAATTTGAGAGCTAGAGGAAAAGAAACAATCCAAATTAATATTCCAAGAAAAAGCCCAAAAACGATTAATGGTGTCCCAGTGTTTATTTGGTAACCTATTGTTCCAACACTTCCAGGTTTGAGTAATGCTATTCCTGCTGAGAGCCACCAAATTATTTGATATGGGTTTGTAATAGCTAATACAAAAGTTTTCTGGAAACCTTTGTCTTTTTTTCCTACTTCTTCACCTATTAATGCTTTGTTAGCGTTTTTTATTGATTCATATGCAAAGTAAAGCATTAAAAACCCCCCTATTCCTAATAATATTCCATGTATTGTGTTTGATTCTGTTACGATTGTAGTTAAACCAATTAGGCTAAAAACTAAAAAACAAAAATCAGCTGTCATCGCACCTAGTCCTGCTTTAAACCCGCTTTTCCAACCGCCTAAAACACTTTGCTCAGCGATGATTGCGTTCATTGGTCCTGGTGGTGCAGCTAGAGATAATCCAAGTAACAGTCCTCCAAGTAAAGTGGTTAGAGTGTTCAGCATTTTTATTCTTTCAGATTGGTTTTACGTAAATATCTTTTGCAACTTTTTCTTCTAATGCTATGTCGGATTCATTGATCTTTACTATATAAGCTGGGTTTTTTTGGTGTAGAATTATTTTGCTCCCTGGACCTATGTCGTAGGAGAGTAGTTTATTAAGTCTGTCATGTTGTTCTGTTCTAACGTAAGCTACTTCGACTTTTTCTCCTACTTTTGTCTTATTTAATGGTTTTACTGCTGGAGCAAGTGACTCTTTTTCGGTTGAACAACAATTTCCTTTGGGAATTGGCATTCCGTGTGGACATTCATCTGGGTGTCCTAGTAATGTACATATCCTGTCGGCTACTCCTTCTGAAAGTAAATGTTCCCATTCACATGCTGGTCTTTCAATTTCGTCTTCAGTCATTGATAATACATCAAACATTAATCTTTCTGCTAGTCTATGTCTTCTCACTATGTTTCTTGCTGCCTCCTCACCTTTATTGGTTAGTTCTAATTCATTTTCTTGAATATAGCCTTTTTTTCTGAGCTCTGAGATAACTTTGTCTTCCATCTGGTTTCTGTATCTTTTTCTAAATCGTCCTTTATGTCTTGGAGTTCCCCCTTTTCCTTTAAATCTGTCTTTAAATTCTTCTTGACCAATATCTTCCTCTTCCAGAGTCCATAATATCTCTAATGCTTCATCCATTTCTTTTTCAGAAACTCTCATTATGCATCACCTGTTGGTATTAAATCATAACTACAATTTGGGCATTTTATTTGTTTACAATTTCCTGCTAATGGACAACTTTTGCAAGCTTTTTCGTCTGGTTCTTCAAACTTATGTCCACATAGGGTACATTTATACATTCTATAGAACTCCTAGTATTCTGCTTATTTGATTTATTAATCCAGCTATAAAGAAAGCGAATGGAATTATAAATCCAACGATGGCAAGCGCTGTTTTAACCCCTCTCTCTTTTATGATTATTATAAAATTAGCTACACATGGAACAAATAATGTGATTGCTACTGTTGCTATAAACGTCTGAATTGGTAATAACTGTGTTTGAGCTAAGTCTAAGATACCTGCCGCCGCAAAATCTCTTCTTATAAATCCTAATATGAATATTTTGGTTGTTTCAGGGGGTAGTCCCATCCATCCACTAACGATTGGTCTTAGTAATTGTCTGACCTTTAACAATACTCCCGTAACCTCTGCTACTCCAATTAAAAATGTTCCCAATAAGAATATTGGAACTACTTCTGAGAGGAACCATTTAACTCTATAATATGTTTTTTTGATTATGTTTTCTAGTTTAGGTATTCTTAGCGGTGGAAGTTCCATTATGAAGTCTCCTTTTTCACCGGGCAGTATCTTAGAAGCTAGCCAAGCCACCAGTAATAGCTGTGATGCTATCAACACTATCCATAGATACATGAAATAAGGGGGTAATAAGGCCATTATTGCGAATATTACCCCTAGTTGAGCTGAGCATGGAATTCCTAGTGCTAGCATGAGTGTTGCGATAATTCTTTCTTTTTTTGTGTCTAATGTCCTGGTTGTCACTGTTGCCATTGTATCGCATCCGAATCCTAGAACCATTGGTAATACTGCTTTTCCATTTAACCCTATTTTTCTAAATAATTTATCAGCAACGGCTGTTAGTCTTGGTATATATCCACAGTCTTCTAGTATTGAGAATGCTAGGAAAAATGTGGTTATTATTGGAAGGATTAGTGCTATTGACCAAGTGATTCCTATTGTAAATACTCCAAAGTCCCCTACTAATATCTCGGATATTGCTCCTTTACCTATTGAGTGGATTACAAGGTCTCTTATGTATGGGTTTATTATTTTCCCAAATATATCAACTTCTAGAAAATCTACTAGCACCTGGGCACCTAGGTATCCTACGAACCAATACACTAGGTATAGGACTCCTAGAAATATTGGTATCCCAGTTATTGGGTTCATTGTTAGGTTACTGATTTTTTCTCTAAGGGGAGTGTTTTTGAGTTTTTGTTGGTTAACGTATTGATCGAATAATTCACTAGATTTTTTTCTGATTTTTTGGTTTATTATATATGCTAGATCTCTTGAATAATTTTCTTGAGCTTTTAAATATATTTCATATGTTTTTTGAGCTTTTTCTTCCCCAAAATTATTTTTTATGTAACTATCCATCTCATTTGGTTCTAAGAGATATAATAAACCTATACCTCGGTTTTTAAATATTTCTTTGAATTCATTGAGTGCTTTTTCTATTTTTTCTGGATATTCTACATCTATTTGTGGTTTTTTGGCGTTCTCAATTGTTTTCTTTAGGTTTGATATTCCTCTTCTTTCTGTTGCTGCTGTTTTTACTACTGGGATTCCAAGTTTTTTTGATAGGGCTTCCGTTTCTATTTCAATTTTTCTTGATTCTGCTTCATCTATCATGTTTAGATCTAGGATCATTGGTGTTTCGAATTCTTTTAGCTGTAAAAATAGGTTTATTGCTCTTTTTAGGTTTTTAGAGTCGGCTACTTGGATTATTTTTTCTGGGTTTATGCCTGAAATTATGTCTCTTGCTACTTTTTGGTCTTCTGATAGTGGTGCTAGTGAATCGGTTCCTGGTGTGTCTATTATTGTTCTTTCTTTTCCTCTGAATTTTCCTTTTCCGTGTGATATTTCTACTGTTGTTCCTGGGTAGTTTGAGACGTCTCGGTATTTTCCGGTTAATGTTGAGAATACGACGGATTTTCCTACATTTGGATTTCCTACTAGTGCAAGTGTTTCGTCGGATTTTTTCAGTCCTAGTTGCTTCTTTGAATACTTCATATTTAGGTTATCCTAATTTTTTGGTTAAAATTTGTTAGAGATTAATTATTTTAATCAAAATCAATGTCTTCAATATTTTCTCTAATATCCTCTAACAATTTTTTTAATTGACTTGTAGTTTGATCAGTTAGCTGGTGTTCGATTCTGCATGCATCAACCTCTGCTTTTTCTTCTGAGACACCGATGAGTTCTAGTAATTCTTTAATAGATTTATGGGTTTTTATTACCTTTTCAGCTATCTCTTTTCCTTCTTGACTTAATCTAACTCCCTCGTATTTTCGGTAGCTTATGTATCCCTTATCTCGAAGTTTTTGAAACATCTCTGAGACACTGGGTTGTTCTACGTCTAGTTCATTTGCTATTTGTTTTGTCTTTACGGGTTTTTCTCCTCTAAGTTTATAGATTGCTTCGAGGTAATCTTCCATGCCCTCACTAACCATAGCAACATTATTAGGTTGGCCTAACTTATAAAGTTTAAGGTAGGCTAAAAATAAAAAATCACCTAATGACACAAATACTCCTACTAATAGGATTGACTATAATATCCACCACAATAGTCTGGAAAGGAAGCGAAATACTTGAAGAAACAAGCGAAAAACTTTCGATATATTATGATTTACCAAATATAGTTCAAGGAGCAATGATTGCGGCTATTGGTTCAAGCTTCCCCGAATTATCAAGCACGGTGCTATCAACAATCCTACACAACCAATTCGAACTAGGTATATCCGTAATTGTTGGATCAGCCATATTCAATATCCTCGTAATTCCAGGAATATCTGGGATATATTCAAAAGAAAGCCTAGAATCCAATAAAGAGCTTGTTTACAAGGAAGCCCAATTCTACATGTTGGCTGTCGCAACATTACTTTTAACTTTTTCTTTCTCAGTTATATACAACCCAGCACCAGGAAAAGAGTTGCTAGGGCAATTAAATAGGCCACTAGCCTTTCTACCTGTAGGCATGTACTTAATTTATGTTTTTATACAGTATCAGGATAGTATGGACTACGAATCAGATAGAGATAAATCAAAAATCAATCCGAAAAAGAGCTGGATCTTATTAGCTGTGAGTCTATTCCTAATAGTTGTTGGAGTTGAGGGTTTATTAAGAGCAGCGATAGGTTTGGGAGAACTATTGAATACCCCAAGCTTCATCTGGGGGCTAACGGTTATAGCGGCTGCAACTAGTATATCGGATACATTTATAAGTGTTAAATCAGCAAAAGAAGGTAATGCCATAACAAGTCTAGCAAATGCATTAGGAAGTAACACCTTTGATTTATTAGTGGCTATACCAATTGGTGTATTAATTGCAGGAGAAGCGATTGTTAATTTTGGTAGAGCCTCCCCACTTTTTGGGGTTTTGATAGGTGCTACCTTAATTTTATTTGTAATTACTAGAACGAAGTTGGAAATAACCAAGAAAGAATCTTATCTTTTACTTTTGATCTATGTGGGATTTGTTGTGTGGATGGTATTAGAGACAATTGAGTTAGTATCTTTGATAGGGTTATAGGTCATTTTTTGACAAAAATTGTTCTATTTTCTTCTTAATATTTTTATAAATCTCTCTAGTTTGCTCAAGATTCTGATTCTTTGGATCTTTGATGTCCCAATCAATCGTTTCAACTTCTTGATTTGCCGGGCATAATCCTTTGGAACTGCATCCCATTGTTATTATGTAATCCATTTGTTTTAGTTCTGAGTATGTGATTTGCCGTGGTGATTTATTCCTAATTGGGTGTTCTTTTTCTTTTAATACTTTTTTGACGTTTGGATGAATCGCGTTGGAAGGGTTAGTGCCTCCTGAAATTACGTCAAGATCAAGTTCCTTTTTTTCTTTTATCTTGTTCGCTATCAATTCTGCCATTTGGCTTCTTCCAGCATTTTCTACACAAACAAAAGCAATTTTTTTTGTGATTTTAATACACCTTTTTTAGAAGATCGAATTTAGAAATAGGCCCATTAAGATGATTCCAGTTGAGATTACTAGGGCATATGCCGTGATTAATTCCTTCTTCATTACCTTTTTGAGTAAAACGAATTCTGGTAATGATAGTGCAGCTACTGACATCATGAAGGCGATTGATGTACCTATAGGTAAGCCTTTGCCAATTAGGCTTTCTACTACTGGTATTACTCCCATTATGTTGGTGTATATGGGAACCCCAACTACTACGGCTGCTGGAACAGCTAGATTTCCAGTTAAATAACTTGTGATTAATTCTCTTGGGACGTATCCATGTATTAATGCTCCTATCCCTACGCCAATTATCACGTATGGCAGTATTGAAGTCACTATATTTGTTCCCTCTCTGAAAGCCTGTTTAATCCTGTCTTTATGATTTGTATCTGTCTCGGGGTTGGTGTTTCCAAAATTGAATTCTCTAACATATTTTTGGAAACCTAGTTTTGTTAGGGCGATTCCTCCTAGTATGCCTATTAGTATTCCCCCTATTAGGTATATGGCTGTTATTTTCCAGCCAAGAACACCGAATAAGACGATTATTGCTGCCTCGTTTATCATTGGAGAGGTAACTAAAAAGGTGATTGTCATCCCAAAGGGAACACCTGCACTAACAAATCCTAAAAAGATGGGGATTGTGGAGCAAGAGCAGAACGGAGAGACTATTCCTAGTAAAGAAGCTGCGAGGTAGCCTATTATACTATGTTTGTTTTCTAAATAGTTTCTTATTTTTTCTGGGGAGATGTAGGTTCTTAGATAGCCTATTCCAAATATTACAATTAATAGGATAAAGGTTATTTTTAGTGTATCATAAATCCAGAAGTTAAGTGCTTCTGCAGCTTTACCTGTTACTCCTAGATAATCAACTATGTAGTTAGCTATCTGTTCGAAGACCATGTTTTAGAAGATTATTTCTTCAAGTTCTTTTTTTGAGGGGGCAGATCCTTTTACTTTTATTTCGCCGTCTATCTCAATTGCAGGGGTGGACATTAGTCCTTTACTAGCTAGTTTAGTTAGGTCTTCAATTTTTTCTACATTTATTTGGTTTTGTTTTTTATTTTCTTTAATCACTTCTTCTATGTTTTCTTTTAGTTTTGAACATTTTTTACAACCGCTTGATCCATATACTTTTATTTTCATACTTTATACCTCCTCAATGATTTTTAAGAGTTTTTTCATCTTATTTGGGTGTTTTATTTTGCCTTCTACTCTTTTCCCTTGTTTTCTTGTTTCTATTAGGTCTGATCTTTCGAGTTTTTTGAAGTGTCTGTATATCACTGATCTGTCTCTTTGTATCGTGCTCTCTAGTTCGCAGACACAGGTGAATTCGTTTTTTTCTAGTAGTTTTTTGATTAGTTTTAGTCTTGGCTTTGATGATAGAGCTTTAAATTTTTGTTGCATCTGTGCACAACTTTGCACTAATGTTTATTAAAACTTAGGGAAAACCAAACAAAAAAAATAAACCTTCTCACCCTCTATGTACTTAACCAAATGGATTTATCCTCAGTTCAACAAGAAATTCTAAACGCACTAATCGCGTTATTTCAAGAAAAAAAAGAAGCCATAAAGGGACAAAATATAGCTTCATCCATAAAAAAACAACCCGGAACCATAAGAAACCAAATGCAGTGGCTAAAAGCACTTAACCTCATCGAAAGTGTTCAAGGTCCAAAAGGAGGATACAAACCAACATCAAAAGCATACAGCGCTCTCGACCTAGCAAGCTACCAAGAAGGAGAAACAGTAGACATATTCAAAAAAGGAAAAAAAGTAGAAGGCGCAACCATAATAGAAATAGACCTAACCACAATCCCCCAACCAGATGTATGTAAATCCGAAATAAAACTCATCGGAGATGTAAGAAAATTCGAACAAGGAGACGACATAAGTATCGGACCAACCCCCGTAAACAATCTCTTCTTCAAAGGAAAAATAAGTGGAAGAGATGACGTAAACAACAAATTAATAATGAAAATACAAGAAATACACTCAATTCCCAACATCCCTGTAGAGGACATAGCATCAAAAGATGTCGTCACAATCTCCCCAAATGATTCTGTGATGGAAGTCGTTAACTCATTTGTAAAACATGATATACGAGGAGCACCAGTAGTTGACGAAGAAGAAATAATTGGAATGATAATATACAGTGACGTTGGAGAAGCATTAATAGAAGATGAAGAAACTAAGGCAAAAGATTTTATGAGGGACACCATAACCATAGATTTCGACGAACCATTAATCTCTGCTGTAAAAAAATTCAGAAAACACCAAGTCAACAGAGTAGCAGTTGTCAAAGATGATGAACTAGTTGGAATAATAACATACACAGATGTATTAAGACGACTAACAGCTATAGGAATTGATTACTACCAAGATAAAGACATATAATGTATTATTGGATCAAAAAAACCCTAAAAGCAAATGAAGAAAATATTAATTTTTTCTATTCTTTTAGTTTTAATCACAACCTCTGGTTGTATCTATCTAGAAAAAGATAGCAACGGAGACAGATTACCAGATTCACAAGAAAAAGAGATAAGTCCAGATCTCATCATGAAAGATACGGATCAGGATGGACTAAATGATTCAGTAGAACACAGATTAGGAACAGAGATAAACAAAAGCGACTCAGACAATGATTCTCTTAGTGATGGAGAAGAAGTCCATGAATATGGAACTGATCCTCTAAAAAAGGACTCCACCAAAGATGGAATAGATGACGGGTTTGCAATAAGATATGATCTGGATCCAACAAAAAAATACTATAAAAATTTTTCATTAATTTTGAATCAAGTTAAAGATGAATATAGAGACTATGTTGCTCAAGCAGCAATTCCAAAATTAAATGAAACAGAAAAAAATAATCTTGATGTCTTTATAGGGCTTAATAAGTCTTCTAGAAACCTCCTATTAGAAAAAAACATTGTTTTTTCAGGGCTTGATTGGGATATGGATGGTTATCTAAATTATAACGATTCAAGTCCTCTTTCTCCTAACGATGTCGATGAAGATGGGATATTAGATGGATTTTATGACAAAAATATGAATGGTGAATTCGATGGAGATGATTTAGTGGGGGAAAGAGGAGATAGAGATGGTGATGGAGGATTGAAAGAAGCAGAGGTAGGTAAAAAAGATCTTTTTGTTGAAATAGATTATATGGAATCTATAAATCATTCAAACAAACCTAGAGAAGAAGCAATAAATAAAGTGAAAAAGTTTTTTGCAAAAATACCGGTTGAGGGAAAAAATAATTCAACTGGAATAGATTTACACGTAAAGATTGATGGTGAATTAGGTCACAAGGAATTAACTTGCTGGGAGGAAGTGATTCCTGAGCATTATTACAATAACTTTAGCGAACAAAGAAGAGGTGTTTTTCATTATGCGGTTTTTGTCCATAACCTCACACGTGGTAGTAGGGAAAAAAATGTCTCTGGATTAGCGAGATACGAAGGTGACACGAAGGCTGTAGCTTCTCATTCTTTCCTAGATAATGAAGAATTAGTGATTAAATTTCAATCAGAGGTTTTTTGTCATGAATTGCTCCACAATCTAGGAATTAGCCACAACGATAAGCAAAATTCGTTGATGGAGATGTGGGATAGAGAGGGGGATTACATAAAACCAGAGATAGAATCTATTGAAAAAGAATTAAATAAAAAAGGATATTATGGGTCTATTTTTGTTAACTAGATTTTATTGATGGCTTTTTTCATCTCCTCTACGTAATTCTTTATTTGTTCTAAGCTGTGGTTTTTTTGTATTTTTTCTACTATTGCGCTTCCAACGATAACTCCATCGGCACCTGCTTTTATTGCTTTTTCAGCGTGTTTTGGTTTGGATATCCCAAATCCAGCTGCTATTGGTAGATCTGTTGTTGATTTCACTTTTTGGATGGTTTTTCTAGTGTTTTCTAGGAATTTTTCTTTTTTTCCTGTGACACCTAATCTTGTTATTGTGTAGATGAATCCCTCTGATTTTTTTTCTATTTTTTTTATTCTCTCTTTAGTTGAATTGGGTGAAACCAAGAATATTTGGTGAATGTCTTTTTGTTTTGATTGAGTTAAAACTTCATCTGATTCTTCAATGGGCATGTCAGCTATTATTACGCCATTTATTTTGCTTTCTTTAGCTTTTTCGTAAAAAGTATCTATTCCTTGGTTATAAACAATGTTATAATAGGTTAATACTACTATTGGTATGTCTTTGTATTTTTTTATTTCTTTTACTAGTTTGAAAATTTGTTTTACTTCAAATCCGTTTTTTAGTGCTCTAGAATACGCTTTCTGTATGGTTGGTCCATCTGCTGCTGGATCTGTATATGGTATTCCTATTTCTAAGACATCTGCACCTGCATCTATTAGTGCTTTTGCGGTTTCTAGGCTTTTTTGATAGTTTGGATCTGCTGCTACTATGAAGGGTATGAATGCATTGTTTTTGAATGCTTGACTTATCTCATTCAAGATTACTCACCTCTCTTACATCTTTGTCTCCTCTGCCAGATAGGTTTATTATAACGATGTCATCTGGGCTTAAGTCGTTTTGTATCTTTGGTAATTGGGCTAGGGCATGACTTGATTCTAATGCTGGTATTATTCCTTCTGCTTTTGATAGTAATTTGAATGCTTCAAGAGCTTCTTCATCGTTTGCTGTTTTGTAATTTATTCTTTCTTTTTGGTTGTACATTGAGTGTTCTGGTCCTATTCCTGGGTAATCGAGACCTGCTGCGATGCTTTCGGTTTCTTTTATTTGTCCCTCTTCTGTCTGTAATAGTTTTGACATGCTTCCATGGAGAGTTCCTTTACTTCCATTAGTTATGGAGGCGCTTCCCTCTGCTTCGATTCCGGTGAGTTTTACATCTTTGTCTACGAATTCGTGGAAGATGCCTATTGCGTTGCTTCCTCCTCCAACACATGCTATGATTCGATCTGGGAGTGAATTTTCTTTTTGTTGTATCTGTTTCTTTGTTTCTTTCCCAATTACACTTTGAAAGTCTCTAACTATTTCAGGGAAAGGAGATGGACCTACCACTGAGCCAATTAGGTAGTGTGTGTTTTCTAATTCTTTTACCCAGGCTCTAAGAGCTTCGTTTACTGCATCTTTTAATTTAGCTTCTCCTGTTGTCACAGGATTTAGTTTTGCCCCGAGCAACCTCATTCTGTAGGCGTTGAGTTTTTGTCTCTCTAGGTCTTTTTTACCCATAAATATCTCTGTTTCTAGTTCCATCTTGGCTCCTGCCATTGATGTTGCTACTCCATGTTGTCCTGCTCCAGTTTCAGCTATTATTTTTTCTTTCTCCATGTGTTTCGCTAAAAGTGCTTGGCCTAGGGTGTTGTTTAATTTGTGAGCTCCTCCATGAAGGAGGTCTTCTCTTTTTAGGTATATTTTGCACCCAAATTTTTGGGATAATTTTTCTGAATAAGTTAATGGTGTTGGTCTACCCGCATATTCCTCTAATATTTCTCTAAATTGTTCTTGGAATTCTGTTGAATTTTTTATTTCTGTATACTCTTTTTCAAGCTCTTCTAGTGCTGGTATTATCGGTTCTGGAACAAATTTTCCTCCAAATTCATCGAATCTATCTTTCATGCATTTATTCCTCTTTTAATTAGTTTTTCAATTTTTTTGGGATCCTTCTTTTGATTTGGTTTTTCTATTCCTGAGGAAACATCAATTGCATAAGGACTTAATTTAGTTACTACCATCTTAATATTGTGTGGTGTTATTCCCCCAGAAACAATTACTGGTTTATTTATTTTATCTATTAATTTTTTATATTCTTCCATTGGAAACATTTCGCCTTTTCCATGGCTTTTATCCAAAAGAATAGCGTCAAATCTGTCTATGTTATCTAATTCATCTTTTCCTGAAATCCCTCGAACGAGATATTTATCTGTTTGTACTTCGGGATCAGAATATATTTGAATTGCATCTGGTTCTATTTCCTTTATCTGTTCTATTGATCGTTTACTTGCATCTTCGGTAACACAAACTTTTTTTGTATAAGGTCCAAGAGAATTGAATATCTCTCTAGCTCTTTTTAGTTCTATTGCTCTCTTTGTAGAAGTATTTACAACTACCCCTATACCATGGGCCCCATATTTTTCAGCTATCCTTGCATCTTCTTTATTTGTTATTCCACATATTTTTAGGCGCATTTTAGTTCCTCAATCTTTTTATGGAGATTATTTGATTTCATTAAAGCTGTTCCAACTAAAAAACCGTCACAATAACCTTCTAGTTTTCTAATATCTTTTTTAGTTCTTATTCCACTTTCTGATATTATTTTTATCTCTTCTGGTATCTTTTTAGAAAATTTTTTAGTTTTTGAAAGATCTATTTCTAGTGATTCGAGGTCTCGGTTGTTTATACCTATAATATCGGTTTTTGTATTAAGAGCTATATCTAATTCTTTTTGGTTTTTAATTTCCACTAATGGATCTAAATCCAATTTTTTGGCTAGATCCACAAAATTATCTAGTTTTTCACCAAGTATAGAAGTTATTAATAGTATAGAATCTGCTTTTTGTTTTTTTGTGATATATAGCTGTTTTTTATTAAAAATAAAATCTTTTCTAAGTATTGGGCCATCAAATAATTCTCTTACTTTAGATATGTTCTGAATTGATCCGTTGAAGTAATTTTTTTCGGTTAGAACTGATATTGCACTAAGATCTTTCATCTCTTTAATTAGTGATTTAATCGGTTTTTTAGTTATCTGACCTTCATTAGGAGAAGAATATTTTATTTCACCAATTATAGGGTTCTTATTTTCCTCTAATACCTTCTTTAGGCTTCTTGGTTCATATTTAATTTCTTTTTGAACCTGGTTTGGTATTTGTGTGTGTTTTTTCTTGGTTTCGAGTATTTCTTCAATCATTTTGCATTTGAGAATTTGATTAATTGGTTTAGTTTTTCTAGAGCTCTTCCGGTTTCAATTGACTTTTCAGCAATTTCTACACCTTCTTTTATCGAATTTGACTTTCCATATAAGTATATTAGAGCTGCTGAATTAGCTAATATGCTTTGTTTCTTGGCTGGTGCTTCATTCTTTAGAACTTTTTTGAGTGCTTTGGCATTATATTGTGGATTTCCTCCTTCCAGATCTTTTATAGTGGTTTTTTTGATTCCAATGTCTTCAGGAGTTAGTTTGTATGTATTTATTTCTCCCTTAACAAGTTCAGAAATCTTTGTTGGTCCAGTTGATGTTATTTCGTCGAGTCCATCTCCATGAACTACCATTGCTCTTTCTAATCCAAGTTCTCTGAGAACTTTAGCTATTTTTTTAGTTAGATCCGGAGAGTAAACTCCAACTACCTGGGTGTTGGGTTCTGCTGGATTTGTTAGAGGTCCTAATAGGTTGAAAAATGTTTTTACCCCTACTTCCTTTCTAGGTTTAATTGCATTTTTCATGGAGGGGTGGAATCTAGGTGCGTAGAGGAATGTTAGGTCTATTTTTTCTAGTAATTCTTCTGCTTTATTAGGTGAGAGGTCTAAGTTAACGCCTAGTTGCTCTAAGACATCTGCTGATCCACATTTGCTGCTCATTCCTCGATTTCCGTGTTTTGCGACAGGTATACTAGTTGCGGAGACAACAAAGGAGGTGGTTGTACTTATGTTGAATGTGTTGTAGTCATCTCCTCCAGTGCCACAATTATCTGTTATCTGTCTTTTGTTGGTGTCGAAGTCGGTTGAGTGTTTTCTCATTATCTTTGCAAATTGTGTTAATTCAGTGTGTGTTTCACCTTTCATTTTCATAGCAGTTATGAAGGATGCAATTTCCTCTGAAGTTGCTTTTCCTTTCATTATGTCATCCATCACTTCTTTTGAGGTTTCCGATGACAAATCTTTTTTATCTATTATTCTCTTAATTTGGGTTTTAATCAATTTTTACACCTCTTATAGTTCTAAAAAATTTTTAATTATCTTATCACCTTTTGAAGTGAGTATACTCTCTGTGTGGAATTGTATTCCAAATATTGGTTTGTTTTTGTGTCTAATTCCCATTGTTTTATCGTCTTGGGTTTTCGCTGTTATTTCAAATTGCTTAGGTATTTTTTGAGCTATTAGAGAGTGGTATCTACCTACTTCAATTCCTTGGCCTAGTTTTTCGAAAAGTCCTTTTTCATTATGGAAAATTTTGTCTTTTTTTCCATGCGTTGGTTCACCTTCTATTACTTTTCCACCATACTTTTCAACGATTACTTGGTGACCTAAGCAAACTCCTAATGTTGGAGCTTCTGTTTTTTCGAGCATTTTTTTGCATATTCCAGCTGTTCTAGGTGAACCTGGGCCAGGGGATATAATTATTTTGTCAAAGTCTATATCTAGGGCTTTTTCTAGTTCTAAATCGTTTTTTATTACCTTTGGTTCTATCTTGAGTTCTCCTAGTTGTTGGTATAGGTTGTAGGTGAAACTATCGTAGCAATCGATTAGTAAGACTTTATCCATTTTTATCACCTGCGGTAAGTGCTTTCATACCGGCTGCTGCTTTGTCATTGGTTTCTTCCCATTCTTTCTCTGGTTCTGATTCTCCAACGATTCCTGCTCCAACTTGGAGCTCAAGGTTGTTGTTTTCGAGATAAAATGTTCTTATTGTTATTGCGAAATCCATTTCTTGATTAAATGAGAAATACCCAACTGCTCCTGAGTAGGGGCCTCTTGGGTCTTTTTCAAGTTCATTTATTATCTGTATTGCTCTGATCTTTGGAGCTCCTGAAACTGTTCCTGCGGGAAAACATGCTTTGAATGCATCAAACATCGATTTATTTTGTTTAAGTTTTCCTACGACTTTTGAGGTTATGTGTTGGACGTGTGAGAATTTTTTTACTCTTTTGAATTGTGTAACTTTTACTGAACCAAACTTTGAGACTTTTCCGATGTCGTTTCTTGCTAAGTCCACTAACATAACGTGTTCTGAGTTTTCTTTTGGGTCTTTGAGGAGTTGATTTGCGAGTTTTTTATCTTGTGTTTGGTTTTTGCCTCTTTCTATTGTTCCTGCTATTGGTACTGTTTCTACTTGATTTTGTCTTGATCTAACCAGCATTTCTGGACTGCTTCCTATTAGTTTTCTTTCACCGAAATCGAGGTAATATAAATAGGAACTAGGGTTGATTTCTCTTAGATTTGTGTAGAGATCGAAAGGATTTGAGTCGTACTTTGCTCTTATTTTTCTGGACAATACGATTTGGTAGGCTTCACCTTTTTTTATGTATTCTTTTGCTTTTTTGACAATTTTCTTGTATTCCTGTTTCTCAAGGTTTGAGGGTCTTTTTTCGAAGTTAATTGGGTTTTGTTCGATTTTTGAATCATCTATTGATTTTATTTGTTCTAATTCTTTTTTTAATTCTTTTTTATGTTTTTTTATGTTTTCTTTATCTTTTTTTTCGATGTATTTTATTATAGTTGTTTCATTTGTTGAATAATTGTATATTAAGAATTTTGTTGGTAAATAAAACTCTGCTAGGGGTTTTTTTGTTTCTTTTTGATTTAGTTTGTGGCTTAGTTGGTTGGTTATTTCGAAAGAAAAGTAGCCTATTAATCCTCCTGTGAATCCTGTTTCTTTTGTTTTTTCGTGGTTTATTTTTTTATAGGCTGATTTTATTGTTTTTATTGAGTTTTGGGTTTTTAATTGGTTTTTTATTTGTTTTTTTAGTTTTTTGCCTTCTATTTTTGTTTTGTTTTGGTTTATTTTTATTTTATTATTGCATTCTAGTCCTATTATGCTGTAGTTTACTCTATCGGATTCAAATTCTCTTGTTTCTAATAGAAAGCCTTCTCCTTTTTGTTTGTAGATTTGGGCGGGATTTATTTCTTTTTTTATTTTTTTAGTTTGTTTGATTGGTTTGAGTTTTGGTTTTTTGTTCATTTGGGATATTCTTTGTTAATTTGTCTATTAAATAAATTCTATGACAGATTTGGGTAAAATATTTAAATTTTGACATATATGTGTCTATTGTATGGTTAGCGTCAAAAAAGAAGTAGAAGACTACATAGATCACCACGCCGCAATCAGAAAAAACCTAAAAAAACAAATAATAAACAAAAGAGCTCTAGCCAGACAAATAAAAGAAGAAATAAAAACAGAAGCAAGCATAGACGCCATCATAAGTGCAATAAGAAGATACCCAACAGAAAAAATACAAATAAAAGAAAAAGAACAACCAAAAAATTTTAAACTCAGCATGAAAGACGACATATTCGACTTATCACTCCTAAACAACCCCAAAGTTCACAAAAAACTCGGAGAACTACCCTCCCTAGTTGACTTTAGCCGAGGAGAAACCCTAAGAATAATAATTGGAGTTCAATCAATCAAAATAATCGGAGACAACCGAAACCTAGAAAAAATAAACCAAAAATTCCTCAAAAAAAACATAGACAAATCGAAAAAAGACCTATCAGAAATAACACTAACCTTCCCTCAACAAGCAGAAGAAACAACAGGAATAGTATCAGAAGTGACAACCGAACTAGCACTAAACCACATAAACATTGTTGAAGTAATGAGTTCAGCTCCTGAATTAATATTAGTAGTTAACGAAAAAGATTCCCTAAAAACCTATAGAACACTTAAAAATCTCTCTATTTTTTAGAGCCAACTTTATTCAAAAAATGATCACACAAATCATTCAAAAAACACTCCCTGCACAGAGGAGTAGGAGCTTTACAAATCTCCCTTCCATGCTTAATCAGATTCAAGTGAAATTCTTCCATTTCTTCACCCAGGGTACGCGTCTCCAATATCTCGTGCGCACTTTTTCGAGTAGCATCCTTGGGAATTAATCCAAGTCTTTTGGTTACACGAAAAACATGGGTATCAACTGGAAAAGCATTTTTGTCAAAATCAAAATTCAAGACAACAGCAGCAGACTTAGGTCCAACACCAGGAAGATCCAATAACCACTCTCTAGCCTTGGAGAGAGATAGATCTTCAAGGAAACTGAGATCCAATTCTTTTCTTTTTTGCTTAATAGTCTTCAAAGACTCTAGTATTCTCGTTGCTTTTTTATTTTGCAATCCAGCAACGGATATCACTTCACTAATCTTATCCTTATCAGCTTCTAACAACTCTTCTGGACTCTTAAATTCGGATAAAAGAGCTCTATAGGCTCTATCTCTGTTTTTGTCATTGGTGTTTTGAGATAAGATAACCTTTATCAATGAATGGATTGTGTCGTCTTCTTTTCTTCCCTTTGGTGAACCATACTGTTGGTTTAATCTAGCTATAATCTCCTCCAATTTGTGATCTGAATCATTCATCTTTTGTATAATAGCTCTTTGATGTGAACTACCCCTACCTAATCAGAGATTAGGAAGGGGCTTCCAAGGACTTGTTCCGTATCTAAACCTAGACTTCGCTATTGATGCCTTGGTTTTGGGCTGGTTCACAACAGCCCCATCTCCCACCATATAGGCGAGAGACCTATATAAGATGTTTTTAGCTCCATTCAAATCAGCATTATAGTTCCTTAAGCCACAGGTATTGCAGTCAAACCTACCTTGTGTGGGTCTATTTGTGTTTTCGCTACCACAGCGATGACATGTCTTTGAACTTAGTCGTTCACTTAATTGGATTACTCTTATTCCTTTTTCTTTGGCTTTGTAAGTAATCATCTTGGTTAGCTTGTGGTAGGGCATTGTGTTGGCTATCCGATTCATCCTAGCTCCCTTATTCGTGTCCTTGTTGCCCAAGCCCTTGAGGTCACCCAAGACAATCAACGCATCTTCTCCATCCGCTCCATCAACTATTTTCTTAGATACCTCGTGTAACCTGTCTTCTACAACTCTACTCTCCTTGTCTTCAACTTCTTTTATCCTTGATTCTCCAATCCCCTGTAGCTTTTTTCTTAGGTATGCGTAGTGTCTTCTAGTTCCTCTAACGTCTTTGCCAAGTAGGTTTGGGTTCCCGTTGTCGGCTGTGGACACGGCCGCAACCATAACCCTTTCACCCAAATCAACGGCAAGGACGTTTTTGGGAGTTTGTGGAGCTACATCAAAACTAATTGATAAATGTAATTCGAAACCATAAGGTTTCCAAACAACCTTAGAGTCCTTAACTTCATGTTCTTCTTTTATTGGTTCATGTGGTCTGATTGGAACCCAAACACCACCCCAGACACCAGAAACAGGTATCTTTGCCCAATAACTAAATTCCTTGGTGCTTTTAGCTTCTTCCACTCTAAATGTGTCGTTTCTCAGGAAGAGGGGATAGGTGTGCTCTTCCTTGAGTTCATCTTTTTGTATGTATTTGTTCATAGCTTGCTTGGTCGCTGAATATAGGTCAGTTGTTTGTCCACGGATGTATCCGTTGGCGTTGCTTAGTTCCTTAATCAGTAATCCCTTCTTTCTTTTTGTTGGTTCCAATATCCTGCAGATGATTGTTTTTTCAGCCTTCATCTTCTACTAATTCTAGGATAAATTCTTTCCAAGTGTTTGCATCTGATTTGGCTTTTGCTATGTCGAGTTTCTTTTTTTCTTCCTCTGTTAAGTCTCGAATATATAAAGTTGGCATAACAACACAGTATATAATTGTTGTTTTCGTTAATAAAGTTTGCGGTGATTCATCCCCAACCTAAATCAAAGATTGAGGAGGGGGACTTCTCACCAAATAAGTTAAAAAAAATCCTTAATTATTTCTACACCTCTCTCTTAGCAAATTTCACTACATATATGAATGGTGTGTCTAATGCTGCTATTATCAACTTAACTATGTATTGTCCAATTATTAATGGAATTATTGGCATCTGTCCAAAATAAGCAATTGTTATAAAAATAAATGTATCTATTGCTTGGGACGAAAGTGTTGAGCTTAGGTTTCGAAGCCATAAGTGTTTTCCATTGGTTTTTTCCTTAATGTAATGAAAAAGAGACACATCCCAGTTTTGAGAAACAACATACGCTGCTAAGCTAGCTAAAACTATTCTCCATGTCATCCCTAAAGTTTGCTCAAATGCTTGTTGTCCTTTCCAGAATCCAGCTGGTTCCCACACAATAGCAATTTGAATCGCAACAATTAATACCAAAGAGGCGAGGAATCCACTCCAAACTGCTTCTTTTGCTTTTTTCTTTCCGTGGAATTCTGCTAATACATCTGTTAAGAAGAAGGATGTTCCGTATACTATTACTGCTGCTGGAACTGTGAATCCTAAGAATGTGACTATTTTGTTTGCTAATATTTGCGCCATCACTATTAGTCCGGCAAAGGTTCCGACGATTATTCCTGGTCCATATCTTTCACCTAAATAAGCTATAGCTGCAGATGCTGCTAGTGTTAGTATTATCCAGAGAATAACCATTTCTAGCATCTGTTAGTCCTCGCTTTCATCTACCATTCTTCCGTGTCTTTTGTCTACTTCATCCATTAAGTCGAGCATTTTTCTTATAGCAGTTCTTATTGCATCTGAACGGTTTACGAACTTCTTTTGGTCGCCAACATGTTCATCCATGTCATCTAACAAATGTTGAGGTATCTCAGTGAACTACCCACTCGGCAGAGCCGAGGGGCTTCCCGAAGATAAACACGACATCTGAATGATGTCTTCGGTCGGCCTGTTCACAAGGCCCGATGCCATCCATCTCACCTTC
>PZKD01000069.1 GCA_003034855.1 archaeon SCG-AAA382B04
TTAGGTGAAATTAGTTATGAATTTTTGTGGACGAATTTCTCTGAAAAACAAGGGGATGAACTCAAAATTGGAGACGTCTTTGTAGGAGGATTAACTTTAGGGGAAAATGATTCATTATCTATTCAGCATCCAACGAACTATTCTGTTGAGAGTGTTAATCCTACTCCAAATCAAACAGAGACAACTGAATTAGTTTGGCTAGGTCCTAAACAATTTGATCCTCAAAAACCAAGTGTGGTTCTAACTTGGGAACCCTCTAATGGTGGTCAAAAACCTGGTGGTGAGGGAGATTTACCCCTCCTTCCAATTATATCGATTTTTGTGGTCTTATTGTTGGTTCTGATTGTGTATTATTACAAATTTTGGCCTGGGCCAGATGAGGATACCAAAAAAATTGAAAAGAGTGACGAGCAATTAATTGTTGACCTAATTAGGGAAAGCGATGGAGAACTATATCAAAGTGAAGTTGTGAAAAAAACTGATTTTTCTAAGGCAAAAGTCTCCAATCTTTTAAAGAGTTTAAATGAAAAAGATAAGATTACTAAAATACAAAAAGGTAGGAAAAATCTAATCAGACTTGATTAAATCAAACAATTGGTTTGATTTATCAAAATTGAAATTGATGTCTTTTTGAAATTCTTTTAATTTTTTACCCGAATATCCAATTTCTTTTAATTTGTTTAATCGGTTATTCATATCTAATTTATCAGCGTCTTTTACTATCTTCTTTTCTAGAGAATTTGATTTTTTGTATTCTTTCAAAATAGATTTCAGTGGTTCAGAAATATCCTCTATTGCCTTCCTCTCTGAAAGTTGCTTATCAATGTATTTTTTTGAGAGCTTATCTAAATCAGATAATTTGGCTTCAGGAAAATCATGGAGTAGGGAAAACTTGAGTGTTTTTTCAATATCCACCTCTACATCAAGGAGGTTTGCGAGTAATAATGAGATTAAGGTAGTTCCAGTAATATGATCACTTATGCTTTCAGTTGGTAATCCCCTAATCTGCCATCCGCTTCTCTTCCTTTCCTTTAATATCTCAATACTCTCCAAAATTTCTCTTATGCCTTTTTCTTTCATTATTTTAGATTTAATTTCTCCATTAATTTCACATTTTTGCTTTCTGAGTTGGACCAAAAAGTTTAGATAGATGTATTACCAAAGCATATAGATAAAAGGTGGGTTATGATGAGTAATGGATTTTTCAATAAACTTTTCGGAAGCAAGGAAAAAAATGAGGGATTTGAAGATTACTTAGATTTATCTAATCATGTGGATTCAAAAGGGAATGAGGGAGAAAAAAATGCAGACATGTTCGTTAAAGTAGCTGAAATAAGAAGAATAGATGATGCTACAACTGTTAAAGAACAAATTTA
The DNA here is from genome assembly GCA_003034855.1 of archaeon SCG-AAA382B04. Taxonomy (GTDB): domain Archaea; phylum Halobacteriota; class Methanonatronarchaeia; order Methanonatronarchaeales; family Methanonatronarchaeaceae; genus PZKD01. Next base: position 1,377 of record PZKD01000069.1, read on the forward strand.
TAATGGAAACATTGTTGTGATGGATATTGCTCCCATTAAAGACGACGATATCCTTAAAGATAGAGTAATCGATGATATGAAAAGAGTGACTAGGGATGTTGATGGTGATCTCGCTGGATTAGGTAATAACCAAATCATTGTGACTCCAGCAAAAGTTAAAGTAAGTAGAGAAATGCTTGGAGGAGGAGATTTTTAGGGAAGTTCACTGACACCAATTAAGGGCTCTCCTATTCGAAGTTGGTTTTTAGTTGCTTTTTTTATCTCACGAGGTGATTAAGTGGAAAAAAAAGATGTTTCTAAATTTAGAGTTAGTTCTAAAGAAGATTTAAATACGAAGGTAAGTAAGTCCTCTTTTTGTAGTGTCGAACTAAAGCCGCTTGATATTGAGATTAACCCTACTCAGACCACTAGACCTATTATAACTAATATTGAGGGGATATTAAAGAGAATTAAGATTTCATTATCTGGTCTTGAGGATAATGAAAGAAAAAAGGAAATTTTAAATTATATTGAACGAGTTAAAAAGGGAGAAGAGGAGTTAACTATAATTTTGAGAGACCCATTAGGGGAAAGTTATATTGGTGAGAAAGATGGGTGAATTAGAAGAGTTAAAAAAAGTTATTTCTACTCCTTTTGAGAGAAAAGGTAAGGATAAGATGGGTAGAAGAGCCTTTGTTTTTGCATTGGCACTTGATTTGAACTGGTTTTCTTTAGAGGAAGCTAAGAAGGTTTTAGAAGTTTCAAAAAAGAAAGATTTATTATCTGAAGAAGGTGAGAAGGTTTTTCCCAATTTTTCAATGGAGAATGTTGATGTTTCTTTGTCCTTTCAACCAAATGGTGACTTTTTAGGTAAAATTAAAAAACAAAAGGATTCTATTATGTCTCAAATAATTGAAAGAATACAAAAAGAAGAGGATTTGACGAAAAAAAACATAATTTCTCGGGCAAATGAAATTCAGAGCCAAATGGAAAAGATGATTGATACAGAAATTGCTCTAATGATATTTGCTAAGGATCTTGGAGTTAAAGTGGATGATTTGGTTAATGAAAAGATAAGTCAAATTTGACTTATTTTGTTCATATATAGGTATTGTTGCGCATATCCAGCTAATCCATTCCATTTTTGTTTTGCATATTCTCTAATTTGATTTAAATCAGATGTTTTTGGTAAATATTTTTTTGTCATTATATCTTTGATATGTGTGTCCACTGGAAAAGCTTCCAGATTTCTGTAGGCAAAAAGAGATATACAATCAGCAACTTTGTCTCCTACGCCACATAGTTTTTTTAATTCTTCCTTTAGTTCTAGGTGGTTCATGTTCTCTAGTTCTTCTAATTCCACTACCTCTTTTTTAATTAAATCAAATGTTTCTGCCATGTATTCAGCTCTATAACCCGCCTTACAGTCTCTAAAATCTTGTTCAGTGAGATTAAATAGTTCTTGATTACTTGGAGGTAGATATATTATTTCTCCTTCAAATTCAATTTTTTTTCCGAATTTTTTTGAGAGGTTTTGTAGGAAGTTCTGGATATTGTAGATTGAATTGTTTGAGAATGATATAAAAAGAAGGATTGTTAAAAGAGGACTGAATTTGGTTATTCTCATTCCTTCAAATTTTTCAATTGATCTCGAAATGAAATCATCAGTTTTGATTTTTTTATAAACGCTTTCTAGGTCCCTATTAAGATCTAATAGCTCAATTATTGATGATTTTGAAGCTTTAGTCTTTGTTTTCAATATATTCTTTTTTTCTTGTATTTTGATTGGTTTGTATCTCTCTTCTTCCTTTAGGTACCCGTAATGTTCGTTGTTTTTTTGTTTGAATATAAAAGTTGGAGTTTGTCCACTGTAGAGTGTTTTTGATAAATCTAGTTTTTTGTTTCTCTTATTAATCTTCATTTTTTCCTAATCTCGCTAACACTGACTCTATTTGTATTTTGCTATTTGCTCCTTCAATTATATAATATTCTATATCGCCGATTCTATCAATTAAGTCAACTTTTTTAGAATCTGATATGTCAAGGTTGAATACATTTCTATGCATTTGTTTGACTATATCTTCTCCAGCGATTCCTTTTTCGTCCATTAGTTCTGCTAGTTTTTCTCTTGATTCTATGAAGTTATTTTTTAATGCTAATTTCATCATTTCTTGGATTTCTTTGGGTTTGGCTCTAGAGGAGATTTGATAGATGTCCTCTTCAACTATTTTTTTGCTTAGCGATGCTGCAGATTGTAATGTATTGATTGCTCTTCTCATATCACCATCAGATATTAAAACAACTGCATTTAATGCGTCTTTTGTAATTTCTAAATCTTCCTGATTAATTATATATTCAACTCTTTCTTTAATGGCGTCTTCTGGTATTCTAGAGAATCTAAAAACTGCTGTTCTAGATTGGATTGGTTCTATAATTTTAGAAGAGTAGTTGGCACTCAGTATGAATCTAGCGTTGTCACTATATTTTTCCATTGTTCTTCTTAATGCTGATTG
>PZKD01000082.1 GCA_003034855.1 archaeon SCG-AAA382B04
TGGTAAGACAGCGATAGTCGAACCAGACCAAAAAACCGAGGATTACACAAACAAAAAACCACCAGAATGGTTATACTCCGACAAAGACGCCGATTACATCAAAGAAATAAGTTATAGGGCTGAAAACATAGAGCCAAAAATCGCAAAACCACACCAAGTTGACAACGTAGTGGATGTGGGGGATGTGAGTGGTAGGAGTTTGGATCAAGTGTTTATTGGTTCATGTACAAATGGAAGATACGAGGACCTAGAAACCGTTTCTGAAGTTTTGGGTGATCGAGAGTTTAGTGATGGAATTAGAACAATAATTGTTCCTGCTTCTAGAGACATATACAATAGGGCCCTCCAAAATGGTTTGTTGGAACAGTTTTCTAATGCTGGAGCCGTTGTTCAAGCACCAAGCTGTGGACCCTGTATGGGAGGAAGCTATGGCTTATTGGGAGATGGGGAAGTTGGATTAGCAACTTCTAACCGAAACTTCAAGGGTAGAGAAGGGTCACCAAAAGCCAAGGTCTACTTATCATCACCAGCTGTGGCGGCAGAATCAGCTGTCTATGGAGAGATAACTGATCCAAGAGGAGGAAGATAAATATGGGTAGAGCATGGAAATTTGGAGACGACGTAAGCACAGATGCAATAATACCAGGAAGATACCTAACCTCCAACGATCCAAAAGAACTGGCAAAGCACGCATTCGAAAACCAAAAACCCAACTTCAATCAAAGAGCAAAACAAGGAGACATAATTGTGGCAGGAGAAAACTTCGGATGCGGAAGCAGCAGAGAACACGCACCCCTAGCAATACTTGGCTCAGGAATCAAAGCAATAATAGCAAAAAGCTTTGCCAGAATCTTTTATCGAAACGCAATAAACGTAGGACTATACGTATTCGAAACCCAAAAAACAGATAAAATAGAAGAAAGAGACCAATTAGAGATAAAAGACAAAAAAATCGTCGACAAAACCAAAGACCAAACATACAAACCAAAAAAATTCCCAGAATTTATTGACCAAATAATCCAAAAAGGAGGATTACTCAACTACATAGAAGAGAAAAAAGATGTATGAAGTTCCCGTAATACCAGGAGACGGAATAGGTCCCGAAATAATTAGAGAAGGAAAAAAAGTCCTAGAAGCAGCAGCACAAAAACATAACTTCAACATAAAATGGAAAGAACTACTATACGGAGCTGAACACTACCTAGAAACCGGAGAAACCTTGCCAGAAGACGCCTTAAACGAATTAGAAAACCATAAAGCAATCTACATGGGAAGCGTAGGAGATCCAAGAGTAGAACCAGGTGTATTAGAAAAAGGAATACTATTAAAACTAAGATTTTATTTCGACCAATACATCAACCTCAGACCAGTTAAATTACTACCAGGAATAGATTGCCCACTAAAAGATCCAGGTGAAATAGACTTCATAGTCCTAAGAGAAAACACCGAAGACTTCTATGTAGGCATAGGAGGAACAGCAAAAAAAGGAAAAACCCAAAAACAACTCCAGATAGAGAGACAACTATACAACCTAAAATTCGACTTAGACATCGAAAGCGATGCACAAGAAATAGCTTACCAACTAGGAGTTATATCCGAAGAAGGAACCAAGAGAATCATCGAATATGCATTCAAATACGCACGAAAAAACAACAGACAAAGAGTAACAGGAGTAGACAAAGCAAACGTATTATCCGACATATATGGGTTTTGGCGAGAAAAAATGGAACAAACATCAAAAAACTACCCCAACATCGAGCACGAATTCAACTACGTAGACGCAGCAACAATGTGGTTCGTGAAAAACCCCGAGTATTACGAAGTAGTAGTAACACCAAACATGTTCGGAGACATAATCACAGACCTCGGAGCAATGATGCAAGGAGGACTAGGCCTAGCACCAGGAGGAAACATCAACCCAGAAGGAACAAGCATGTTCGAACCCATACACGGAAGCGCACCAAAACACGCAGGCAAAAACAAAGTAAACCCAATCGCAACCATCTGGGCAGGAGCACTCTTACTCGAACACCTAGGAGAAACACAAGCAAAAAAAGACATAATTGAGGCAATTTCCAAAGTAACAAAAAGAGGAAAAACACTCACATATGATTTAGGAGGAAACTCCACCACAAAAGAAGTTGGCTCTGCAATAGCCAACGAGGTAAAAAAACTATGACAAAAAAAGACGAAAAAAAACAAGAAGAACAAAAACCCAAAAACAAAGTATTCAGGACAGAAGAAGGAATAGACATACTGAAAGAACCAGAAAACGTAGAAGAAGAAGTATTAAATGCAATATTCCTGAGTGAAAAAAAAGATATCGAAGAAGTAGATAAAGAAGAAATCGATCAACTAATCGAAGAATACAAACAAAAACTAGAACAAAAAGAAGAGAACAACGACTAACGAAAAATTTGTCAAAATCTTTACCATTCCATAAAATAATTTTTTATTTATAAAATGAACCAAAATCAAGATCTAGAACTAGCTACATTTGCCGGTGGATGCTTTTGGTGTATGCAACCTATCTTTGATGAGATTGAGGGAGTTGAAAAAACAGTTGTTGGATACACCGGAGGAGAAAAACCAAACCCAACTTATCAAGAAGTTTCCACTGGAGAAACTGGACATTTCGAAGCAATCAGAATTTGGTACAAACCAAAAAAAGTGAGTTACAAAAAACTCCTAGACAAATATTGGAAAAACATTGACCCAACAGACCCAAGCGGACAATTCTCCGACAGAGGAAGCCAATACAAAATAGCTATTTTTTACCACAACCAACACCAAAAGAAACAGGCCAAAAAATCAAAACAAAAACTCACAAAATCAAACAAATATGAAAAAGAGATTGTTACAGAAATATTGCCTGCTGAGGAATTTTTTCCAGCAGAGGAATATCACCAAAAGTATTACAAGAAAAAAACCGGCCAATACAAAAAATACAAAAAAGCCTCAGGCCGAGAACAATACCTCAAGCAAAAGTGGGGAGAAAACCCAACACAAACCCAAGATTTAGATAAAGAAGACTTAAAAGAAGAATTATCCGATCTCGAATATGAAGTAACACAAGAGGGAGGAACTGAACCAGCTTTTGCCAACCCATACTGGAACAACAAAGAACCCGGGATATATGTTGATGTGGTATCAGGAGAACCACTCTTCCTTTCAAAAGACAAATTTAAATCAGGAACTGGATGGCCCAGCTTCACACAACCAATAAACCAAAACAAAATAGTTACACAAAAAGAAGACGATGGAAGAACAGAAGTCTTATCTAAAAAAACTAAATCACATCTTGGCCACGTTTTCGATGATGGTCCAGAACCAACTGGGAAAAGGTATTGTATGAATTCAGCTGCTCTAGAATTCATACCCAAAGAAGAGTTAGAAGAAAGAGGATATGGAGAATACCTAGAACTCCTCAAATAAAAGAAATTAGTTTGATTTTTATTGGTCTCGATGAGGTAGTGGACTATCCTAATGGCCTGCGGAGCCGTTGACCCGGGTTCAAATCCCGGTCGGGGCATAAAAAAACAAAGAATTCTTCCCTTATCCAGGAGAAACAAAAATTGATTAGAACACTAAATTTACCCGTAAGCAAGCTTGATCAAGGTATTTCCAGATTTTATTTCAGGTTGAAAGGGAACTGATCCAGGTTTTTTCTTTTTAACATATTTGGTGAGAGATCCCCCTTCCTCAAATCTTTGATTTTAGGTGGGGGATGAATCACCTTAATACTTTTATACTTTCCTTTTTTATATACAACTAATGTCTGACTCGGACTTATATACAAACCGAGTTGATGTGACCGGGCTACCAGCAGTTTGCTTTGCTGGTATGCTGCGATAACGCCC
>PZKD01000083.1 GCA_003034855.1 archaeon SCG-AAA382B04
GTGAGGGCGTGCAAAACCCCAACCTCACAAAGCTTCCTATCCCCGGAAGTTCCACGAGAGAGAAGTGTGCCGAGGAAGCGGCCCCGTGACAACACGGGTCGTTGAAGCAGTGAACGAACAGGAACCCCTCTCTCTTTAAGAAGAAGGGAGGAGGTCACGAAACTATTCTACCGTTTCATCGATACCAGCGAGACGATCTTAGAGAATCCCTTAGCCTTTAGGCCAGTGGGAGTATGTCAAAACTAATGCAATTTTAGGGGTAAGAAGTAAGAGTTATCTGTTAGGTCAACTACCTCTCCCTAATCAAAGATTTAGGAAGGGGGCTTGAAAGAGTCTCTAATAGAGGGGTGGGAGATTAGCCATATGCGATGTCACTCTAGGGAAGTGGCAAATGAACTACGTTCGGGGCTAAAGTGTTTGATATACACCTTGTGGGTGCCTCCCAAGCCACCAGGCTCTGGAAAACATAGTGGACGACCTCACAGCGTCCTCTTTCCCAGGCTGTGCAATATCACTTGCTCCTATGCCTGTCCCAATATTGGTGATGGGAACCTGACCCGCATCTACGCGGAGATGGCCTTATCAGCCAACAAAGGGAGCCTTTAAACCCTGTGGGAGAAGTTGCTCCCCTCCCACACTTCAACTTTAACCCAACCCAACTCAACTTAAGTTCAAGTATTTGATTTGAGTTGATTCATACTCCTACCAAAAACAAAGATCTTGGAAGGAGTCTTCTCAACCACTAAGATAAAAAGTAGGGATGTTAGTGTAATATAGAGAGTGAAAAAACCCTATATTTGTAACATAAAACCAAACTTTTTTATAAATAATTTTGTAATTATGTTACATGCTTGGTGAAACAGAGATAAAACTTCTTCTGAATTTGGAAGGAAAAAAGCCGCTGAAAGAAGTAGCCAAAAAACTAGATCTCAGCCAAAGCTATACATCACAACTGGTCTCAAAACTCCAAGAAAAAGGACTAATAAAAACAGAGAAGAGCGGAAAGAAAAAACTAGTTTACCGAGTGGAAAATCAAACTATAGAAAACCTTCAAGAAATAAAGAACTTCTACCCCCACATACAACCCGCTAAAACCCTATCAAGAAAAACATTACCCCTCTTATATTATCTTGATGAGCCAATGACAGTTAAAGAACTCGCAGAAGAAACAGGAAACTATAGAAACACGGTGAACCGCATCCTGAAAAAACTCAAAAATAGGGGGCTTGTCCAAAAAAATGGAAGTCAATACAAGCTTAACAAAGACTTCAAAATACTTAATGAGCTGGCTAAAAGCTACGCACACCTACAGCATAGAAGAGAGATTTCATCTCATGTCAGTACCTTTACGATACTATGGGAGTCGCTCAAAGAGTTTTTGGTTCAAACACCAGAAGAGATAGACTACAAAAAATACCATCAAACCGGCCCCGAGTTATTCAGAAGGTTCGACCTGCCTTTGACTACTACCGGGAGAAAATACTACTTCTACTCCGAAGGGAAAAGAGAAATAGGCTCTAAAGACATTGTATGCCATACTCTCCTGATTGACAAAGGGACAAGATACCAAAGCTACTGCATGCTCTTATTAAAGAAGGAGGACATTGATAGAGAGGGGCTGGTCAAAAAAGCAGAGAGATTTGGTGTTGAAAAAACTGTAAAATCCATTATAAAGTACTTGGAAACCCGTGGAGAGAAAAAAACTTCAGAGCAGCCGACCTGGGGAGAGCTGAAGGATTTAGCATCTGATTATGGTGTCAAGATATGAGAGAAAAAGAATTTGGAAGAAAATACATCATAGAAGAGTTCACGAGACTTAGCAGAGAGGTATCAGAAGAAGCGGAGCTTTACCTAATCGGAGGGGGAGCCATGGCCATACAGGGATTAAAGGATGCAACCAAGGACATAGATGCTGTGGTAACAAGCGAAAGGGATTTCAAACCCATTAGAAGTGCACTCAAAGGCATCGGTTACAGAAAAGTACGGGAACCTGAAGAGGAATATCTCGATCTTGGTGCTCGCTCGATATTGGAGAACAGAGATGGATGCAGGTTCGACATATTCTTGAGAAAGGTAGCTGACAAGCTTATGTTTTCAAAAGAGATGCAAAGGAGAAGCAAAAAATTTGAAACGGAGGAGAATACGGCTCTGAGAATAACTTCCTCTGAAGATATATTTTTATTTAAATGTGTAGCTGGAAGAACTGCCGATATAGAGGATATGAACACACTGGTTCAAACTGGACTGGACTTTGATGAGATCTTCAAGGAGATAAAGAACCAAACCAACTTACTGGGAGAGGAACTCTTTATAACATATATAAATGAGGCTCTCTTGGATCTTAAAAAAAGGTTTGGTGTTACCATTTCACTCACAGAAAAGGTAAGAGAGTTTTCAAAAAAGGTGTATAACGAACTCGACATACTTAATAGAGTTGATAAGGAAACTGGAACTGAACTCGAAGAACTCAAAAACAAAATAGAGTTCGAAGAAATAAGGTTCGAAGAGCTCATTGAGGATCTGGAGCAGAAAGGTGTGATTGAAGTTCAGAATGAAAAGATTCACAGAACAGGTAAAAAACCTTGATTCAATCTCCTCGGGGCTTCCTCGTTATCCGCTGAGCACTCTAAAACCAAAAAGTTATCTATACTCTTTACGGTAATAATGTATGTAAAACCCTCCTAATAGACAACAAGGTATCAGCCTAGAAGCTCTATTGACAACGAATCTTATAACCGGGTCGTCAAGGGTTCGAATCCTTTTGGGCCCACTATATAGTATGTTCTTATCTTCTTTTCTCTTATTTAAAGGAAAACCCTAAATTAAGTTTTTAATATCAACATGCTAGGTTGGTATTGTTTATATTAGGTTTAGGAACTAAAGAATTTGAAAAAAAATGGATCTCACACATTTATTTTGCCAAGGAGGATATGGGAGGCATAAATAAGTAAAAAATGATAAAAATGGTTTTAGTTATCAGTGTGTTGGTGCATAATGGGAAAAAATAAGAAATCTTATTGGTTATTTGTTTGATGAGTGTGTGGTTAGATGGTTGAAGAAGTTATTAAAAAGAATGGAGAGGTTGAAGGTTTTATTAAGGAAAAAATAGTTGTGAGTGCTATTGAAGCGGGAGCTGAGTATAGAAGAGCTAAAAAGATAGCAGATAAAATAAAAAATAAATTTAAAGATCAAGAAACAGTTAAAACATCAGATATTAGATCAACAATTATTAAAGAATTATTAAATGAAAAGGACATAATTCCTCAAGAAAAATTAGCTAATTGCACTGAACGTATAAGTGAAATTGAAGAAGAATTAAAAGATAGAGCAAGCTATGGTGCCTCTGAAATCCTACTAATCAGTTTTAAAAACACAGATGAAGTAAATAAATTCACCAACGAAATAGGAAAAAAACAAAATATAAAAATAAAAGAAATAAACCATATCAAGGATAAATATGTAATAGAGATAAAAATTCGTCCCCCCACCCAATCCCTCTACTAAATTATACCACACAGATTTTAGGCATCATAGTGGGGACATCTTCTTAAGGGAAAAGATGGTCTTTTAGTAATTCTTTTATCTTTTCCAAGCTATTTAGAAAATTAAGCCCCATTGAGGCAAACCAACTAACTTAGGTTTCAATTCCAAGGTTTTATTTTTAGAATTTGGTTGAGAAAAAAAATTAAACAAATCTATCTATTAAAGTTTTAGAGATTATATTAATTGTGACTTCCTCCCTTACCTTATTCACGTTCGTTCGTGAGGAGGGGGGTTCCAGAGTTCTAGGTCTTCACTATCCTACTGCCGTTATTCATCTCAGTCTGGGCAGGCTTATCTGGAAACTTTCCA
>PZKD01000013.1 GCA_003034855.1 archaeon SCG-AAA382B04
CAGGAATCTCTTCCAATTGATTGGAAAATTGTTTTGGTCGTGCCTAAGGGAAGGGGATTGCATGGTAAGCGGGAAGAAATAGCCTTCGAGGAGTTGGAGTATTCTTCAGGTGTTTTTGGGGAGGTTTGTAGAACTACTCTAATGTCTTTGATACCTGCTTTTAGGAATAAAAATTTTAGAGAATTTGGTAAAGCAATAACCCACATACAGGAGGTGGTGGGCAGGTTTTTTTCTAATGTTCAGGGAGGAGTGTTTGCTACGGAGGAAGCAAATGAGTTTTTTAATTCTTTAGAGTCTTTTGATTCTGATGTATTGGGATTTGGTCAGAGTTCTTGGGGTCCTAGTTTTTTCTTTTTGATTAGAGAAAGAGAAAGTAAGAGGTTAAGAGAGGAGGTTGATGATTTTTTGAATAGGTTTGAGGGAAGTTATGAGATTTTTATCACTTCAGTGTGTGAGGAGGGGACGAGGGTAATATCTTTGTAGTGTTTGGGCTCTATTTTTTTTGGTTTTAAGAGTTTTTTGTTATTGTGTTTTGTTTGTTTCTCTATTTATTACTTATAAGAGTTATCTCTTTTTTAGGAATAATCTGCCTGTTTTATAAGCCCCGGGCGAACTAATGTCTTTGAGTTCAGAATGTTACCACATTTTACGGTATGATTATTCCAGGCCATGTTTTTTCATTAATTCTTCAACAAAGGCTTTTTCTTTTTCTGATAATTCTATTTCTTTTGCTTTTTCTTCAATCTCTTTTCGTTCTTTTAGTTCTTCTATTTTGTCATTAACAGCTTCTTTGATAAAATCTGCTCTACTATTGTATTTTGGGAAGTTTTCAACATATTCGTCTATTTTTTCTATTAGCTCTGTTGGTAGGGTTTGGCTTTGGTAGTCTCCTTTTGGCATTATGAAGTTATTTGTGGTAACTTTACTTTAGTTTGTTTATGAAGGTTTTTTGACCTACGACCCAGTAATTTCCTCCAAATCCACTTATTATGAATAAAGAAGTTTTTGGTTCTTCTCTATGGGTTTTTGTTTTTATTTCTTCTATCTTTGATTGCATCTGGTGTGTGAGGTTATTTGCTCTTTGTTCTTTGTTAACTATTCTACCGATAAGTTCTATATTTTCCATTACTTCTGTGAGGTTTGATGGGTTTATCACTACTATTGGGTATCCCATTGATTCTAGCATTGAGCCTACTTTTTTACCTGTTTGTGGATTTGCTAGGATTACGTCTGGTTGTTGTAAAATAATTTTTTCTAGGTTAGGGTTTTGGAATCCTCCTATTTTTGTTTTGTTTAATGCACTAGGAGGATAATCTGCGTAGTTAGTTACTCCTACCACTTTATTTCCAGCATTTAAGGCGAAGAGTATTTCGGTATTTGCTGGTGCTGTTGAAATTACTCTATCAACTTCTTTGGGTATTTTTATTTTTCTATCGTAGTCATCTGTTATTGTATAATACTCTGTTCTTTTTTGGGTGTCTGGTGTTTTTTGTTGTGTTGTTCCTGATATGCAACCTAGGGATATCGATACTGTGATTAGTAATATGATTATTATTGCGATTTTTTGTTTTTTCAAAAAAAAAACCACCTTTTCTAAGTTTTATTTGAATATTTTCAATTAAACTTTATTATAGAAAATGTTTTCCCAAAAACCAACAAAAACAACAACTACCAATGAACAAAAAAGACCTAGCAAAACAAAGAATCAAAAAACTCCTAAAAAAAGCACAAGAACAAATCTCCAAAAACCCAAAAAGAAGCCACAGATACGCCGAAATAGCTTGGAAAATAAAACAAAAAACCGAAACAAAACTACCAAAAGAAGCAAAACTAAAAATCTGTAAAAAATGCCAAAACTACCTAGCCCCAAACAAAACCTCGCGAGTCAGAATTCACAGATCAAAAGTAATAATTACATGCAAAAACTGTGGAAACAAAAGAAGAATCCCACTCGACCAATGGCCAGCCAGATACGAAGGCTCATAACCTCTAGTCAAATATTTTATAAACGAGACGACTTCTCTAGATCATAAGAAAAAGACAAAAAATCTAGTAAAAAAATTGAAGAAAGTTCACAAATCACTGAAAAAATAAAAAACTTATTTTAGATTTCAAGAGAGAGTTGGCTCTAGATGGAAATAGTCATGCCTGGCAACAGAACTGCTTATAAAAAGAAGAGCTCAATAAAGAAACTATTAAGTGTAGAACTTTTAATGAAGATAATAGGGTTAAGAAATTAAAAATCTGAAGAAGAGTTCAAGTAAAAGAGGAATCAAAGCTATAGCAAAAAAATCTTTAATAAGGGACATATCGAAAGGGTATTCGCTTGTATCTCTTATATGTATAAACTTCATATAGCTATGTAGTTCTTTTGTCTTTCCTTTAAGAGAAGTTGGATTCGTATATGGAAAGCTTTTCTGGTCACTCCCTGATTCTTTGATCTCTTTTTTGATTTCTTCTAGTTTCTTTTTTTTCTCTTTCTTCATATAGCTGTAGACTTTTAATAGAGGAATAAAAAAGGCTAGTAACCCTATAATCCAAGCTGAAACAAAGAATAACGTTGTTAAAGGTCCTGGGTTCATAGCCTTTGGCATAACCAATACTCCATGAATCGAATGTGATGTATATAATATAAGGGATACAAAATAAACTTGAGAAGCGCTTAGAGAGAGAGAAAACCAACAGGTTTTGTACCTCCTCTCTGATGAGGATCGCTATAGTCAAGGTCTTTTTGAGATGTAACTTTGAAAGGGAAAACCAACATAACGCAGAGGAACAGCCATGCAAATTCAATCATTACTGGAAGCATGAGGAACCAGCCTGTATATATAATAATTAATGCTAGAGGAGTTATATACAAAAGGAAACTATCGAAATAAGCTAACTGATAAGACAACATGAAAAGAACGCCGATGAAGAAAAAGAAATATTTCACCCAAACATATTTTTTTTCCTTGCTAAACTGGGGTTTAGAAATTTCAAGTTCTTTGAGTGATTCTTTATACCTTTTCCAGATTCTCTTTATCCCCATACACCGACATTTAAACCAATAAAAGTTACAATATAGTTAAAATACTCGTATTGAGGTAAATTCCAAATCAGATTTTTTAATATATCCACATAGAAAGAGATAAACCAGACGTAAATATATGGTCCAAACCCCTCCTTACCAGTTATTAACCTTCCCAGCTTTTCGAGCTTAGTGAACTCAGCTATCTTATTGATCCAAAGTTCTGGGGATTCTCTTATTGCTTAAAAATATTTTTCACAAGAAATATAAGCTTTTATTCGATTTCTTTCAGGCCATCTAACTGATAAGCGAATTCCCAATAAAATGTTATAGAACCAAAACCAATTTTTTCACTCCTAGACCCATCTTCTTCCCCCATCCTTTACCGAAACATAGGTTTCGTGAAAAGTGTGACCTCCTCCCTTCTTCTTAAAGGGAGAGGGGTTCCCGTTCGTTCAC
>PZKD01000035.1 GCA_003034855.1 archaeon SCG-AAA382B04
AATTGCTCAGAATGTCATGGTGAGCCACATGGACCAGAACTAACAAATTGTTACGATTGTCACCCAAGCGGACACAATCCATTACCAGTTAGTGTTCCTGAAGCTGATTGTTCTAGTTGTCATGAAGATCCTAAGGCAACGCTAGAGGCGAATCCAAGTTCCCACACGGAGATGGATTGTACTAGTTGTCATAGTCAGGCAGAAGTAGAAGAGCATGGTTATATTCCAAATTGTTCTAGTTGTCATGGTGAGCCACATGGAGCAAATGCAACCGATTGCTATGATTGCCACACTGGTGGACATGAACCAACGGTTTTGAATTATTCCGTTGATATAGCATCTAGTAAGTGCGGTTCATGCCATAACACAACTTATGACAATTTATTAGAAGGCGATAATAGCCATACTGAATTGGGATGTGGGGGTTGTCACGAAGAACATGGTGAGATTCCAACTTGTGAAAGTTGCCATGATGGGTATCATGGAATAGTAAATGCAACTAACAAAAGGTGCTTAAGTTGTCACCAAGACGCTCATGTCTTGAAATATCCTAGCACATCATCCTAAAATCCTAAAAAATACCTTTTTTTATTTTTTCTTATTTAACATTTTTTTAATTATTTTGTTTTTAATCTCATGTAAATGTAATTAAACTTCATGATAGTTCCATAAGTTTTATAAATGTCATAAAACATCATGATACATAATAACATCTAGAGGTAAAAAAGGAGGTAGACAATTGGAAGAACAAAAAATATTACTGGCAACTGATGGCTCAAAACCATCATTAACAGCAACCAAACTAGCAGTAAAAGAAGCCAAAGAAAGAGATGCGATAATCCACGCAATCACAATAAAAGAAAAAGCACCAATGACACCACTAGAAAAAATGCAAGAGGACATAGCAGAAGAAAAATACCTAAAAGTAAGATCTAGAGGTGCTGGCGTAGCAAAAAGATACGGAGAACAAAATGGAATAGAAGTAAAAACAAAAGAAATAAAATCCGGTCCAGTAGTAGCAGCAATCCTAGAATACGCAAGAAAAATAGATCCAGAGCTAATTGTATTAGGAAATGCCGGCCGATCAGGATTCGAAAGACTAGCACTGGGCAGTGTAGCAGAAGGAGTTGTAAGAAACTCAGAATACCCAGTGATGGTTACAAGGACAAGAAACGACGAATATCTATCCGACATAACAGAAATAGCTAAAGAATTACCTGCTCCCACAGTCGAAGAGGAAATGGAGAAAGAAATAGAAAAAATAGACGTATCAGACACTGCGATGGCTGATTTAGAAATCAGGAGACAACTAATACTAGCATTTGGAACACTACTAGCTTTCTTAGTTCCATACTTTTTATTCGGCACAATGACTTCGTTCTTTTCAGGCTTAGCTACATCTGAACTATTATTTGGACTGAATACAGCGATAATTTGGGTTTTACTAATCTTCCCACTAGGCTGGTTAACAGCCATATTGTTCAATCAATATGCTAAAGAATATGACAAACCTAGGGAGGGATAAAAATGGCAGCATTAGTTCCATTATTAATAGTTCTAATATTAGTTGGAATAACACTTGGAATAGCATGGTATAGTAGGAGATGGACAAGGACAACATCAGAATTTTACATAGCGGGCCAAAAAATCTCTTGGATACAAAACGCCCTAGCACTAACAGGAGACTATTTAAGTGCAGCAAGCTTCCTTGGCGTTGCAGGAGCAATAGCAGTTTTAGGGATAGACAAAACATGGGATGCAATGGGATACTTTGGAGGATACATAGTCCTCTTAGCATTATTAGCAGTTCCCTTACGAAAGATAGGTAAATTCACCGCACCAGAAATATTAACCACAAGATTCGAAGAAAGCAAGTTCTTAAGAACAGGAGGTATGCTAGGAAGTGTTGTAATCTCAGGGTTCTATGTTGTACCACAACTCGTAGGTGCAGGAGCACTTCTACAATTATTACTAGGATGGGAATATGTCTTTGCAGAGATAGTGATTGGAGCATTAGTAATAACCTACGTAACACTTGGAGGAATGAGAGCCACCACATACAACCAAGTTATTCAAGCAGTTGTTCTCTGGGGCGCAATGTTAATAATACTATTATTAACAGCAGCAGGATACTATGGACTCAATTTTGGAGCTATACTAGCACAAGGAGAACAAATGATACCCCCACAACTTGTAGCAAATGAATTTTCACACGTAATAGACATATCAGCTGGACAAATATCTTCAATGACACCAAAAAATGTAATCACCTATGTTGGAGAAAGGATGACAGGAGGAGAAGCAGCTCATGCACTAACACCAGGAACATTTGCACCAGACTGGATGAACGTATTTGCATTGGCGATGGGCCTTGTCTTTGGAACAGCAGGACTTCCCCACGTACTTAAAAGATACTACACAGTCGATAAACCAAAAGATGCAAGAACAAGCACAATAGGAGTCTTATTTGCAATAGGATTATTCTACATAATGACAGTTTTCGTAGGAATAGCAGCAATGCACCTATTATACCCAGATATACTAGGATATTTCCTATCAGGACAAGCATCAGTAGCTAAAAACATGGCAGTACCACTACTAGGAAGATTAGTAGGAGGCGATACCCTCCTGGGAATAGCAATTGGAGGCGCTTTCTGTGCAATAATAAGTACAACCGCAGGATTATTGATAACAATTGGAACAACAATAACCCACGACTTCTATGGAGAACTAATAAACAAGAATCCAACTGAGAAAAAAGAAGTATTTGTAGCTAAACTATCAATAGCAGCTACCGGAACATTAGCAGTATTATTAGCAATATTACTAAAGAACCAAAACGTAAGTTTCCTAGTGACATTAGCATTTGGTATGGCAGCAAGCATATTCTTCCCAACACTATTCATGTCAGTGTGGTGGAAGGAATACACAAGAGAAGGAGCAGTAGCAACAATGATAACAGGATTAGTAGTTTCAGTAATCTTCGTTGCAGGACAACTAATGGGAACCTCTGCAATACTAGGGATACCAGTATTGGTTAATCCAGCCCTATACAGTCTTCCAGCAGCAATTGTAGCAGGGATACTAGTTAGCTTAGTAACTGATGATTATGGAGAAGCCAAGAAATTTATGGCGCTAGCACATAGAAGAGAGGAATAGAATTTTAAACAATTAATAA
>PZKD01000058.1 GCA_003034855.1 archaeon SCG-AAA382B04
GTGGCACTCCCAACCCACCCCTTAAAATCATCATACAGTTCACCTGATGACCAATCAAACTCTTCATCCCCATCAAAAAATGATTGTCTACGCTTGTGAGTTAGTTTGTTCCAGAGAGTAGAACAACCTAACGCCAAACTTTTTGCCTCTTCAGAGTCATCCCACTCTATATTGAACCTGTTCGTCCGCTTCATCAAGACCATATCACCATTCTCAGTACACCTTATAAACTTTACTATCGAGATCCATCTTCCCCCCTAAAAGAGGGAAGCCTTCTCCCTAATTCAATGTAAAAGAGCTTTTAGGGGATTAGAAGAAAAACTCGATGTTAATCGTTTTTACGAGGATAGAGCCACTGAAATAGTTTTAGACAACACAGTTGACGCAAGAGATGTTAGAGAGGTCATCAAGGACTTTGAGGTTGAAGTGGTGGATACTGGTTTTGCTATCCACATCAAACCAAAGAACACTGATAAGGGAAAAGCTCTTCTGAAGGTTTGTAAGATGATTGGTTTGGAGGCAAGTGATTTTTTAGCCATAGGTGATTCAGTTAATGATGTTGGTTTATTGGATGTAGCTGAGTTGGGTGTAGCTGTAGGGAATTCGAATCCAAGGCTCAAGGAAACTGCAGACAAAGTTTTAGAGCAAAAAGATGGTGAGGGAGTCGAAAAAGCTTTAATGGAGTTTTTAGATTACGAATAGTGAAGAGAAGATTGCTGCAAAGATTCCGGTTAAGAATATTCCGTCAAAGGTTCCTGCTCCTCCTATACTAACCATTCTAACTCCTAGTTTCTTAACTTTTCTGAGGTTTAATAAATCAGCTCCTATTAAAACTCCTATAACTCCTGCAAAAAACGCCATCTTCGCTAGGTTTATGTATCCAACATTTAGTATAGAAGAAACTGCTAGTGAAGCTAAAACAGAGGTCATTGGTGGAACAATTGTTGGCATCTTAATTCCTCTTCCCTTGATTAGTCTTGCACTGCTCTTACTCACAAATACAACTATTAGTGTAGCTAAAAATGTTGCCAATAAGGCATTTTTTCCAAAATCCTTTATTAAATAAAACGACATTAGGGTTGGAATTACAGCTCCTCCAAGATTTAGATTAACTTCCACATATTTGCTATGGCCTATGGTGGGTGAGAATCCGAAGAAATTTGTTCTTTTCTCTTCAACCAAGGGCCTCTTATTCTTCATCTTAAAAAGAGGGATGTTTATCACACTTCCAATTAAAATCAATAGATAAATCATTAAGGTTGTTAGAGGAGAAAAACCTAGAATTTCTCCTACAGAGAACACTAAATAGGCTAAAAAGAAGGGTATTAGGAAAAAGATTAATAGTAAGGGTAACGCAAGAGGAAAGAATAATTGGGTTCTTCTCAAATTCTCACCAAAATTATTGTCTTTTGCTAAAACATTAACTTTTCATATCGACAAAATTGAAGGGATGAAGGTTGGCTTAATCTCTGATGTTCATGCAAATTTCCCAGCTCTCAAACAAGTATTAGAAGAATTAAGTGATGTTGATTTTGTCTTTTGCGCGGGAGATGTAATTGGTTATAACCCATTTCCCTCCAAAGTGATTTCAGAGTTCAGAGAAAGAGAGATAGATTGTGTTTTGGGAAACCATGATAGAGCCTATTTAGAGGAAAACACCGAGTGGTTTAATTCTTTGGCAGCTCGAGCAATTGATTGGAACATACAAAACACATCTAATAGTGCTAGAAAATACATAGAGAGGTTGCCAGAGTCATTAGAAAGAGAAGTTTGTGGTAAGAAGTTTTATATCACTCATGGTAGCCTCAGAAGTGTTAAAGAATACATTTATCCCAGCACTCATTCGATAAAGCTTCGTGGAATGTTAGAAGAAACAGGTTGTGATGTATTAGTGCTTGGCCACACACATGTCCCAATGATCAAGGAATTGGATAAGGGTTTTGTTGTTAATCCTGGCTCGGTTGGTCAACCCAGAGATGGTGATAAGAGAGCTAGCTATTTGTTAATGGATTTAGATGAGATGAGTTTTGAAGTTAAAAGAGCTAGTTATGAAATAGATAGGGTTGTTGAAGAGATAAAAAAGACTAAGTTACCCAATAGATTGGGTGAAAGGTTGTTTTATGGTAAGTGACCTATATTTCCACTACAACCATGTCTTTTATTGCTTTTACTGATTCGAATGGTATTAGGATGAAGTCGTCTTCTGTTTCGAACTCTGATTTGTCGACTCCCATCTTTGGATCTACCACAAGGTCCTTTAGTTTTCCTGTTTTTAAGTTTGCTGTTATGTTGTAGATTTTTCCTAATTCGTCTCCATCTGAGCTAACTATTTCCTTATCAGATAATTTTGTTGCTGGGAATTCTGTCATAATTTTTTCCTCCTCTTATCTATAGCCCACAATATCTTTTTGTTTTACTGTTTCGGGGCTTCCCTTTAACTTTTCTTCCATTTTCATATAATATTCTTTTGTGTCTTCATCTGCTGTTGGATGAATTTCTTCCATTGCTTCTTGGAAGTATTTGTTCTTGATTTCTTCAGTTTCCATGTCGTCTCTTAGCGCTAGCATTGCCGCTTCTCTTGTTAGTGATTGGATGTCGCTGCCTACATATCCTTCTAGTTGTGTGGCTAACCTCTCTAAGTCCACATCATCGGCTAATGGCATTTCTTGGGTGTGAACTTCAAGTATTTTTTCTCGGCTCTGTTTGTCTGGAACTGGTATATATATCCTTCTGTCGAATCGACCAGATCTTAGAAGTGCAGGATCGATTATGTCAGGTCTGTTTGTTGCTGCTACTATTACAACATCTTCTAGGCCTTCCATCCCATCCATTTCAGTTAATAATTGGTTTACAACTCTTTCTGTTACTCTGTTTTGTTGGCCTCCTCCTCTTTTTGGGGCGATTGAATCTATTTCGTCGAAGAATAATACGGTTGGTGCGGTTTGTCTGGCTTTTTTGAATATTTCTCTAACACCTTTCTCTGATTCTCCTACCCATT
>PZKD01000088.1 GCA_003034855.1 archaeon SCG-AAA382B04
TTGAGTTCGTTAAAAGACAACATTACTCGTGGATGCGAGTGGAGCAATAAGATAATTGACCTCCATGTAACCACAACGAGGAAGCATAAACACAAAGATAGCTCCCTTCCCTCATTAAACGTAACTCCAACTGGATAGATGTCTTATTAGGGGATAAGGGATATGATGACCAAGAGCTAAGGGATTTGTGCCTCAAGAGAGGCTATAAAGCCAATAATCAAGTATAAGGAGTTTACTGAGGAGCATAAAAAACTTAACCGGGAGCTAGAAGGGTATAAAAGAAGGAACATGAACGAGAGCATGAACTCCTCGTTGAAGAGAAAGTATGGCTCCTATGTCTCTTCTAGAACTTGGTGGAAACAGTTCATAGAAATAACAGTGAAGTGCCTAGTGCAAAACGTAGAAAAAACAATAAATTATCTCACGACCTTAACCTTTATAATTCCAGGTCAACTAAAAAGGGTTGCAACATAGCCAAAAGATTTTATTTTTGTGAAGTGATTTCTTGGATTATTTGTTCTGTGTTTTTTATTTCTGCGTTGTAATTCTCCTTTGCGTATTTTAGGCCCTTTTCGTGTTGGTCTTTGGTGAAGGCATCTGTAGCGTCTTCGACAAATATAATGTTGTATCCGCGGGCAAAGGCTCCATAAGCTGTGTGTCGATCGCATAAGTGAGTGTGTAAGCCCATGATGATTGCGGTGTCGGCTCCTTCCCCATTGTATGTTTTTTCAAGTTTTTTTTCTAGATCTGTTCCTTCGAAGCAGCCGTAGCAGTTCTTTTCAACTATCTCCTCTGGTCCTTGAGGCTCAAGCTCTTCAATCACTTCAGCTCCTTCGCTTCCCTTCATCGCATGTGGTCCCCACACCTCTATCTCAGGATCATCTTCTTTGTGAGCGTCGTTGCAGTAGAAGACCGGCACATCGTTCTCTCTGGCTTTCTTGATCAGTTTCTGAAGTGGAGGAACTATTCTTTCAAACTTTTCATCCCCCAACTCCCCTCGAACAAAATCCTCAAGCATGTCCACAACCAATAAGACAGGCCTCATACAGTTTCCTCCTGTTTCAATTAGGCATATACAGTTAAATACATTTCTGGAAAAAATTTCGTTTGTAAAAAATTTAGAGTCAATCTTTTTTTTTTATCAAACCCGGGGATTGTACCTACTTCTACTGCAGGCTCAAGGCAACGTAACTCCTAAGCAAGGTTCCAGAACTTAAAGATCTCGCCTTTTCTGAACCTAGTCATTAATTTTTAGAGATTAAGTAGGGAAAGTGCTGCCAGATGAGTTCCTCTGGTGCTATAGGACTTTTTACTCTTTTTCGCTGATGCTTTCCACAAGCAGTTCTAAAGCCTTTTCAAACTTTGGGAGGCGAGAGTAGACCAGATTTTCAAGGCCTTTCCAGTTCTTTCTGTTTTTTTCTGCCTCCTTCAACAGGTCTTCAGGATCAAACTCGAGTTCGTAGTATTTGAGTTTTTCTTCAACCAGTTTCTTGTTGGTTTTCACTCCCTTGTTCAGGAGGTGGTAGATATCGTAGAGGTCTCTGGGCTGGGTTCTGGTTGCTAGGGCCCTGATTTTTTCCGCCAGGATTTCTTCCTCTCTCAGGGCCAGGATCTCGAATGCAGGTATGTCCGGGAAGTTAGGTGTGTATCTCTTTACGATTGGTTTCTCTGCTTGGGTCCTTTTGTTGACTTCAATTCTTACGAAGTTCAGCGATCTTTCATCACCGGTATACAGAGGTCCCTTGATTCCAATTCTGGCGTTGAAGGAGTTTTTTGTGGTTCCAGTTTCAGCTTTCTCCACCTTGACTCCAAAGCTTTCTAGGTGCTGAACTGCTGCTTTTACAATTTCTTTAAGATCCATCTGTTCTGTGGCTGTGAAGTCCAAATCCTCGGAAAACCTGTCTAGGTTATAGAGCTTGAGAAGTGCCGTCCCACCTTTGAAGACGAGTTCGTCGACGACGTTGCGGTACACGGCGTGCAACACGATGTCCTGGAGATAAAGAGTTTCCACATGTCCGATGTTCCCGTCCGTGAAAGTCTGGGCTAGGTCCTCGAGCTGGGATCTAGTCAACATCTGAGTTCACCAAAATCTTCCATCTAGAGTTTTTTTCTCCTTCCCTCGGTTTTGAGAGATCCAAAGGAGTGTAGTTGTGGTTCACCTGGTTCTGCAGCTTATCCACATCTTTTCCTGCCCTTTCAAGAAGAAAACCTGCTCTCTTGCATAGTGCCCTGCTGTCGAACTTACTGCAGTATTCGACGATTTTCTTCTTATCAACTTTTTTGACTAGACCTTTCAGCTCCTCTACGGGAACGGTTTTTCCGTTTAAACAGTCTAGGAGCAGTTTCTCTTCTTCAGCTATGAAGACCTGAAAGTTTTGGTATCTCTTCTTCCCGTACCCAAATATATTCTTACTTGAGTGGAAGATTATACTCTCAATGTCCTTTCTGTTTTTTCTGGTCACTACATGGAGGCGAGTTGGTTGTTGGGTTGTGAGGTTGTAGTACCTCAGGGCGGTCCAGTAACTGAAGAAGGACGGTGTCTCGATGTAGGTGGCGTAAATCATAGGATCATCATGTACGGTGTACTTACCTCTCTCCACTCTGATTAGCTTGTCCCTTTCCACCATTCTATGTAGCTTCAAGCGGAGATACTTTCTGTCGTGATTGAACCTTCTTTCAAGGTCATTCAGGGTGAAGAGCGGTCTTTCTTCTGCCCATTCAAAGATGTCAGCCATAATGCCCAGTTAACTTATTCTAAATCATATTTATAAAATTATCGTTTTTGATAATTATTCTTCCACTAAATAGAAAGAAGGGGTTTTTGACTCTGGATATGTATGAATCATCATATTTAAGTAAAATAATATTCTAGTGTTATTTTAATATTCTTGTGGGATTATTATGCCTAAGATTTCTATCGTATTTAAGGCAGAGAACCCCATGGTTCTATCGTGGGGGTGAATGTTGTGTTTATAATTCTTTGAT
>PZKD01000025.1 GCA_003034855.1 archaeon SCG-AAA382B04
ATTTGGTCTTCCGTTACTATCTGGCATTATGTATCTCCTAGTCTCAGAAAAGTTGCATAAGTTCTATTATAACTTGTATTACCTATAATAGTTGCATTACCAGTTGCAGTAACATAAAAGGCAACTTTATCATTTGATGTATTTGTTACATCCTGTATAAAAAAACCTGAACTACTCGTTGCATACATATTACCCGGCAAATTTATTCTTGGATTAGCCGCTATTGCATAAGTAGAATTATCTGTTGTTGTATATATCTGTCCTTCTGTATATGCTTGTGCACCATCATTATCAGAAAAAGCTGAAAATGTAAAACCTATAAGCCAATACCCTGTACTTGGAAATGTAAATATACCAGAGGATTCTGTCATTGAACTTCCCATAACACCAAAACCTGTGGGTGCATCAACTTCTTCCCAGTTGGCATCAATAGGACTTTTGTCTCCTGTAAAACTAGTTGTCAATCGCCACTGTGAAGCTGTTGTAATTCCACCACCTGCATATGTTGATATATCAGAGGCAGGAATTGTTTTCATTGTGCCACCATCATTTACAATAAATCCATCAGCATCAGCTAATGTTATAGAACTACCTACAGATGTTCCACCATCAAGTAAGTTTAATTCTGTTGCGGTAGCAGTCATATTTGTACCACCAAGTGAAAAAGTTCCACTTATATCACAAGTACCATTAATATCTATTGCCGTAGCAGTTAAATCTATTTCGTCCGTTGCTCCTATTGATAATACTGTCGCACTGGAGCCTTGTACAAATTGAGAAGCATCATTAAAGCAAAGTTTATTCGTTGAGTTTAAAGTTAATCCCGTACCATCCGTATGTGTTAATGTTGTATCTTGGTCTGCACCAAATTTAATGACGGAACTGTCCGCCAAGAACAAGTCAGACCATTCATTACTCGCACTGCCCAGTGCCCCACCGTCTGCTGACGAAGGGTAGACAGCAGAATCTTTATGAACTACACTATCAATAGATACACCATTAGCCGAAGTCTTTTCCGATATGGTATCTACTTTAATTTCGCTGGCCATTATTTTTTATCCTCCCCGTTTGGCAGATTCTTCTTCAACACTTCCGAATAGTGTTCAGAAAGTATCTTGTTCTTTTCCAACCTGTGCATCAGGTCGTTCTTCTCGTTGAGCAATACCTGCACGTTGTTAAAGGCAACCTTCGCCTTTCCTTCAAGTTTCTTCTCATCGTATTCTTTTTTATCTATTGTGAACATTTAGTCTCCTATTGTTCTCTTGCTGCTGCGGCATCAAGTTTTGCCTGATATGCGT
Source organism: archaeon SCG-AAA382B04 (assembly GCA_003034855.1). Classification (GTDB taxonomy): domain Archaea; phylum Halobacteriota; class Methanonatronarchaeia; order Methanonatronarchaeales; family Methanonatronarchaeaceae; genus PZKD01. The sequence continues at coordinate 1,299 of PZKD01000025.1, forward strand.
CTTTGACTTCTTGTGTCCAATGTGCATTTGCAATAGCTTGAACTTTAGCATCTTCACCACTTATATCATCTAATGGTGCTTTTGTTGTTCTATGATAAGATTGTGAAATTACAACGCCATCTTCTAAAATACGATTTGCTGTTCGTATTTGAATTTGACCGTCTTCCAAAACTTCTATCTTATCAACTACAGATTTTTTAGTTAATGCCATCTATTCCTCCTTTATGTTGTCATGATGTCATGAATGATACTGAACCAAAAATATAAAAATTATCATTTATATCATCAAAAGCTACATTTGAAGCAGCATTTGTTCCTGTTCCACCATTCAGTGTTGCTTGAGCTCCGTTATCTCTTGATACCCATAATTTCATATTATAATAACTTGTTCCCGCATTAGCCCATACAACAAGTCCTCCATTATCATTTCCTGTTGTATTTTGAGGAGCGAAAGGTAAATCTCTAATTCTTATAGTATTGCCGGCGGTTACAGAAGATTCATCAGTTATCTGAAATGAAATACCCATTGTTACAAATCTTCCTACTTTTGTATAAACTCCGTGTTGCCAACCATAAGTATCAGCTTGATTACCTCCAGAAACAGCATCATATGCAGTAGGTGTAAATGTTCCCTCTTCATAATCGTCAAAGAGTTCTTCGCCTAGATGTAGAGTTCCACCATCAGCAGTTGCAGAAAAATCAATACCGTGACCACTTGCAACAGTTACATTTCCATCAGATAGAGTTATTCCATTTTTAAATGTAGCGTGTCCATCTGCCGACATATCTAATGTTAATGCAGTAATATCAGAACCACCGTCATTTCCCTTAAATATAATATCTGCATCACTAGCATCATTCTCAATAGTAATACTTCCAGAAGTTGTGCTTATACTTACAGCAGCATCACCTGCAGTAATATCATCGGCTGCTGCTCCACCCATATATGTCTTGACAGTAGTAACATTCGTCATTCGCATAGTACCACCATCGTTAATAAGTATTCCATCACCATCTGCCAAAGCAGTTGTTCCTCTAGAAGTTCCACCGTCAATAAGATTAATTTCCGCAGCCGTTGTTGTTACACCATCCATAATATTGAGTTCTGCTGCTGTTGCAGTTACAAGTGTTCCACCAAGTTTCAATCCGTTTGAAGTATCGTGGGATGCAATGTCAAAATCAATTGCTCCATCAGATATCGTTACATCTCTGTCTGAGTTAATGCTTATAGCAGGTGTCGTTCCAACTGTTGAACCAAGTCCAATTACTAAATCATCTGCCGAATCATCAAGTGCTATATAGAAGTCCTGTGCATTACCATCAAATAGAATTAACGCATCCTCTGCGGTTGCGTTTCCTATCGTCAGTTTTG
>PZKD01000063.1 GCA_003034855.1 archaeon SCG-AAA382B04
TGCTGAGAACCCTATTTTTGAGTAACCAGCGTCGATTCCTAAAGTTGTGTCTTTGGTGTAAGAATCCTCCTTTTTTCTGTCAAGGATTTTGATGGTGAATGGCTGTCTCTCTACAACCCTAGCCCTGTCATTGTCCAAGGAGCTTTCGAGCTCTAGCTGGATTCGTAGGGTCCAATGGCTTTCCATTCTTGTCTTGTACGAATACTTTCTTCATATTTCTCACAAACTATTTTTTACGACCCGTAAGAGTCATCTCCACATTGATGTGGGTTGGTTTCCATCGCCAATGTTGGGGCAGGCATAGGAGCAAGTGATGTTGCACACCTAGGGACTACGATGTCGGTGTATTTCGTCCACTATGTTTTCCAGAGCGTGGAGCTTGGGAGGCACCCGCAAGGTGTATTGTCAGACACTCAGTCCCGAACGTAGTTCATTTGCCACTTCCCTAGAGTGACATCGCATATGGCTAATCTCCTACCAAGCCCCTTCCTCACGAACAAAGTGAGTTAGGGAGGGGTAGTTGACGTTATGTTTTTTTAGCTTATTGCTCTGTTCTTAAATCCCCAAATTCCCAACGGAACAAATATCACTAACGCAACAACCATTCCGATTAGAGAAATTGTTAGTGATAGTGCTCCGGTTTGAGGTGCTACTAAGCTTCTAATTGCCTCACTAATGTATGTTAAAGGAATTCCTAGGGTAACGTAGAAAAATGCTTTGTTTATCTCTATTATTTCGGTTATTGGATAAAATGTGGCGCCAAAGAACATCATTGGCATCATGATAACAAACATAACCTCAAACATGATTTCAGGAGGCTTAAAAGTTGACCCAATCGCCAACCCCAATCCCCCAAAAATGATGCCAGAAGCCATGAAAACCAACACCAACACCACAAGGTTTATGACTGTCAATGATAGGACATTTGGAAACATTAGGAGCGAAATCACCAAAACAGATGCTCCAGAAAAAACTCCCTGAAACATTCCATAAACAATCTTTTCCAACGATAAGGCCCACATACTAATCGGCAACAAAATATGAGACCTAATCTCCTCATTGTGATCAAAACTCAACGCAATTTCCCCAGCAACACTTCTCATACTCCCAAGCATCGTGGTCATCGAAATGACCCCAGGAACCAAAATCTTGGTATAACTACTCTCAAATCCAATACTCATCCTAGGAATCAATAACCCAAAAACTGTGAGAAAAAACAGTGGTTGCCCCAGTATCCTAATTAAATTACCACGAATCTCTTTCCAAAAAACCCGTGTATCTCTCTTAAAAATTGCATAAGCCGCAGTAAAGTTCCAAACCAATTCCTGCCTATTCATTCGAGTTTCTCCCCCGTTAGATTTATGAATATGTCCTCAAGAGTTGGTTCCCTAACATCCATAGATATCACATCCATTCCATCGTCTTTGATGCATGAAACGATTTCAGGACTAAGCTCTTTTCCCTTCTCACTAAAAATATGTAACTCCATTAACTTAGATCCCTCAACAACCCGCACATCACTAACCATTCCAACATCCCTTATCTCCCTCACCAATGAACTAGGAACCTCTTCTAATCCAATTTTTATAACATTTTCACCAGGACCCTGGCTCTTCAATTTTTCCGGACTCCCTCTCTCAACGATTCTTCCCTTATTCATTATAGCGATTCTATCACACAACGCATCAGCTTCCTCCATGTAATGAGTAGTTAACAAAATGGTTTTCCCTTCACTATTCAGCTCTTTAACTCGCTTCCAAATAGCTCTACGCGCCTGAGGGTCAAGACCCATAGTAGGTTCATCCAAAAACAAAACATCCGGATCATGAACCAATGCACGAGCAACCAACAACCTCTGCAACATACCCCCACTATACCCCCTAATCGAATCATTAGCCCTCTCACTCAAACCAACCAACTCCAAAACCTCTCTAATCCTTTCCTCTTTCTCACCAACCCCATACGCATTCGCCATCACCCAAACATTCTCCCAACCCGTTAATTTCCTATCCAAACTACGATGCTGAGGAATAACACCAATATTCTTCTTAACAGCAAGAGGCCTCTCCTCCACATCTACACCATCTACAACCACCTCCCCCAACGTCGGCTTAACCTCACTAGTTATAACCCCAACAGTAGTTGTTTTCCCAGCTCCATTCGGACCAAGTAACCCAAAAATCTCCCCACTACCCACCTCAAACGAAATGTTTTTCACTGCCTCGATATCTCCAAAATTTTTCACCAAATCATTAACTTCAATAATACAAATCGAACCCCCAATTTAAGAAAAAATAATTTTTCTATAAAAACTGGACTATTAAAACACTAATAATTTGTGGAAAATCCCTATGTTTTTTACCCTAAAAAATATCTCAGGACCTCATTTTTTCTTCAAGCGAACCAATCAATTTGGAATTTTCTACGTCATTATCTCCCATCATCGTCACCCAATAAAGAGTTCTTCCATCTCTCCAGAACTTTTTCTTTCTTCTAATAATTGGATTGATTAATTGTAAGAATCTATCTGTGAACTACTCACTCGGCAGAGCCGAGGGGCTTTCCGAAGATAAACACGACATCTGAATGATGTCTTCGGTCGGCCTGTTCACAAGGCCCGATGCCATCCATCTCACCTTC
>PZKD01000127.1 GCA_003034855.1 archaeon SCG-AAA382B04
CTGTTTCTGCCGGAGGACTGGATAGAGGACGAGGAACGTAGAAAGGAAGCGGGTGTGCCGGAGAATGTCAAATTCAAGACAAAGCCGGAGCTCGCATTAGAAATGATAGATGAGGCGGAGAAAAACGACGTAGAGTTTGGATGGGTAAACGCAGACTCGCTCTACGGCAGATCAAGTAGCTTCAGAGAAAAACTAAACAAAAAAGACATAATATACATGGTCGACATCCCCAAAGACACAAAGCTGTTTCTAGCAGGGACCAAAGCCCTCCAATCGGAAATAGAAGAAAATCCGAAAAGAGCAGACAAATTAGAGGAAACAATTGACTCTAACCAGAAAAAAGAACTAGAGTTAAGGGAGACGGAGAGAGGAAAACTGGAAAGCGAAGTGACTGCTCTCCGAGTCCACACCAACAAAAACGACCACCCTTCAGACAGGGAAGAATGGCTTCTGATCCGTAGAGATAAAAACAAAGATGAAACCAAATACTTCCTGTCAAACGCCCCACCCGAAACAACCCTCGACAAACTCGTAGAAATGTCGTCAACCAAATACTGGATAGAGAGAGCAATAGAAGACGGAAAAAGCGAAATAGGAATGGACGACTACCAGGTCAGAAAATGGATAGGATGGCACCACCACATGACAATGACAATGCTAGCAATACTGCTACTGCTCGAAATGAAAATCGATCTAGGAGACAACTGCCCCGACCTAACAATCCAAGACGTCCGCGACATACTCCAACAAACCCTGCCAAGAAGAAACGTCACAAAAAGAAGACTTCCGAAAACTGTTAGAAGAAAAAATAAAACGGAGAAAATCCACCAAAAAATCACGACGCAGAAAAAACGAAAATAGCTGATAGACAAACCCAGCTCCAAGGAACCGGAGCACCAAAACAGCCAATACTAACTTCATCCAAACCCAAAAACAAGTCCAAAAACAAGAACGCTCTTCTGTAGTATTGCGTGATAAGTTTTGAGGCGCAATGATGGTTAGTCCTATCTAAAACCATTTTTGGAGCTTTTTATCCATATCCTCCGTTATCTACTTCTCATTTTCGGTCTTAGGTGTTTTAATCCGCTTGCACATTGTGCACGGAAAAATTAGTAGCTTATTGAGTAAATTTTAGAGAACTTTCAATAGAGAAACAGGTATCTACGCTAATCTAAAGAAGAGCGAACAAGAAAAACCAGGTTAAAACACCCTGCACCTAACTCAAAAAATACCTTCCAGAACAATCCACCAAAAACATGACAAAAAAACAAGAAATATAATCCATAATCCCCTAATCTGACAATGTCAAGCTAATCCATTAATCAGGAGCGGATTAAGATACCTGAAAAGATTTTGAAAAATGCACGGATTTTGAGTGGATATGATCTGGAGTTAGTGAAGGGATTCGTCAGGATAGTGGATGGTGAGATTCGTGAGATAGAACGAGGACATACGTCAAAAGACGGTATTGATCTGAAGGGATCGATACTAATGCCACCATTTGTCAACGCTCATACCCATGTCGGGGATTCGGTCGCAAAGGATATCTATGCCGACAGAACTCAGCCTGAAGTCGTTGGTGGCGGGGGATACAAGTTTCGTGCTCTCAGTCAAAGTTCTCGGGAAGAGAAAATTGGGGCAATTAGGAATTCATTGTTGGAGATGAGAAATTCTGGGTCCATTGCCCATCTTGATTTTAGGGAGGGGGGATGGAGGGCCTCTCACAACTAAAAGACGCCGAAATCCCCGATTTGAAGTCATTCAGCCTGACTCGGCCGAGCGATGGAACGGATATAGAAGAATTGTTATCTGAGTCGGATGGAATTGGAGTCCCTTCTCTTGAGTCATATTCAATGGAGAAGTTGGAGACTATTTCCGAGTTGGTTTCCTCTCATGATAAACTCCTTTCGTTCCATGTCTCCGAGACAAAGTCGGCTCACGAAACGTCCTTGGATGAGACCGGTCAGACTGAAATCGAACGGGCCCTGGCTTTCGACCCTAACTTTTTGATACATGGAGTTTGGGCCGAAACAGAGGATTTGAGGGCTTTGAGCGAAGAAGATGTTTCTTTGGTTATGTGCCCACGGTCCAACAGTCTACTTAGCACGGGAGTTCCCCCAATTAGAGAGGCTCTGGATGAAGGTGTAGAGCTGTGGCTGGGCACGGACAACGTTTCCGTGTGCTCGCCTATAATGTTTCATGAACTTTCGTTCGCTTGGACGATGTTAAGGCTTTATGGT
>PZKD01000049.1 GCA_003034855.1 archaeon SCG-AAA382B04
TTCTCTTTTTGGAGCAATTGAATCTAATTCATCTATGAATATTATTGATGGGGATGAATCCATTGCTTCTTTGAATAAGTCTCGTAGCTTTTTTTCGCTTTCTCCGTAGTATTTGCTCATTATTTCCGGTCCATTTATTGACATGAAGTTGGCTCCTGATTCGTTTGCCACGGCTTTCGCAATTAATGTTTTACCGGTTCCTGGTGGACCATGTAGTAAAACTCCTTTTGGTGGTTCAATTCCAAGTCTTTTAAACACTTCTGGATGTCTGAGAGGTAGTTCTATCATCTCTCTTACTCTTTGAACTTCGTTTTGTAATCCTCCTATGTCTTCGTAGGTTATTCCTGCTGCTCTTACTGAATCAAACTCTTGTTTTGTTTTAGTCTCAAAATTGAGTTCAGTGTCTTCTGTTATCTGGAGATTTTTGTCTTCTGGAGTTGCATCTGCTGCTACAAATGGAAGTATATTGCTTCCTTCTTCGAAAACAGATTTCTTCATCGGTGCCTTCACTGGAATTATATCTCCTACTCTAAAAACTCGGTTAAGTAATTGTCTTCTCAAAAAATTCTTTATGTCTCCTTCGATTCGAAAACCACTAGATCCCTTAGGTGGTGCCAAGGTTACTTCTTCTGCCTCCACAACCTCTGTTTTTTTGACCTTAATTTTGTCATCTATACTTGCTCCAGCATTTTGTCTTGTAAACCCATCTATCCTAATAATCTCTTCCCCCCAGTCCTTGCTATCAGCTCTCCACACCTTAGCTAGAGTTTTTTCATCTCCCTCTAGCTCTACAAAGTCTCCAGGGGATACTTTAAGCTCTACTAACGTATCTGGGTCTAATCTGGCTGTTCCTTTCCCATTATCGCTTGGATAAGCTTTCTTGATTCGTAGTTCTAACCCTTCCATAGTTTGTTCAAAATAAGATTAGGTAAAAAGGAACATAATTTTTGTTATTGAAACTTGATTTAAAAATAATTATAAAGTTGGAAGCAGAAAACTCGTGTCCTTTTAGAGCACTAGATGAATGCTTAAGGAACACTTAAGTTATTTTGGGAACTATTTAGGAGTAACTGGCAGTTGGTTGGGAGTCTGCCTCTATCAAAAAGCAATCCCACGCCCTTTTTTGGGGAAATGGGCTAAATGCCTCTAGGACCAGCATCGAGAGGTGCATGGGTAAGCCCGAAGTAAATGTAGGGTGTAGTGGTAGCGTGGAGCTACTGGGGAGAATAAGGGAGCCACTGCGTAGCTAATATATGGGTTTTTATGCCCTAATCCAGCCTTCTCCCGGAGCAATAGTTCCCTGTTGATTGGGTGTATGAGACAAGCCCGATGGAAAGACAAACTCCTCTTTGGATAAGGTCCGCAGGGAAGCTCACTCCCTTCAGGGAGTGGGTCACTTCACCAACCTATGTCTTTAATTAGTTATTTAGAAAACTCCAAAATCGGTGTTATCAGATGAATATTGCCGTTTTTAATCCAAAATCTGGAGCTTCAGGAGACATGGTTCTTGGTTGTTTAATAGGAGTGGTTGGAGAAGAAAAAATCCTAGATAGACTCCTAGGTTTTGTTAATCAAGTTGCCAATGTAGAGGTAGAGGTTGAAGAAACTAAGAGGAATGACATAACCCTAACTGATCTGGATGTTTGTGTAGAAGAAGATGCTTCTCTTGGTTTTTCTGAGATTAAGCAACTTATTAATGATTCTGACTTAGAGAGAGATGTTAAAAAACAAAGCATCGAGGTATTTGAGGTTCTGAGAGATGCTGAAGAAAACATCCATGGCGAAGAAGCTAAATTTCACGAGGTGGGAAGAGCTGATGCTTTAGTGGATATAGTTGGTTCTGTATTAGTTTTTAATGAGCTAGATGTTGAAAAGGTTTATTCAACAACTATAAACACTGGAGGTGGTTTTGTAGATACGGCTCATGGTTCTTTACCAGTTCCTACTCCTGCTACTGAAGAAATATTGAAAAATAGCAATTTGAATTGGAGAGGTGGACCAGTTGATAGTGAGTTGTTAACTCCTACTGGAGCAGCATTATTATCTTATTTTGTGGATGAAAGCGTTATCTATTTTCCAAACATCGTTAGTTACGAAGTTAGCAGAGCTTGTGGGGATAGAGAACTTGATTTACCTAATTATTTGTCTCTAATTATTGGTGAAGAAAAAAACAGGTTCAACTCAGACGAAATCTGTGTCATTGAAACAAATGTCGATGATGTGGATGGAGAAATAATTGGTTATTTAAAAGAAAGATTGATGAAGAAAGGTGCTCTTGATGTTTCAGTTGTTTCAGTTGACATGAAGAAGAATAGAAGCGGTTATTTGGTTAAAGTCTTATCGAGAGATGAAGACATGGAGAAATTATCTGAAATCTTGGTCAAAGAACTTGGAACACTGGGAGTTAGAGTAATTCCAAACATACATAGATTCATTGCTAAAAGAGACAAAGTCACCGTTAAAGTATTTGGCCATAAAATAGATGTAAAAATCGGTTACCTAGGTGAAGGAGACATCTTTGATGTTTCCGCTGAATATAAAGATTGCAAGACTGTTGCTATGGAAAAAAACATTCCTCTCAAGGAAGTGAGAAAAAAGGCTGAGCAAGTTGCTAGGGAGGTTGCCATTGACTAAGGTTTTTTCAACTGGTTCAAAGAACCTAGATAACTTACTAAACAATGGTTACATGAGTGGTGAGGCAACTCATTTCTATGGTGAAAGTGGAAGTGGTAAAACAGGTATAGCTCTTCAATCCGCTATTGAATGTGTTAAAGAAGGTTTTTTGTGCATATACATCTCCTCAGAGAGATTTTCTTCAGAGAGACTGAAACAACTAATGGGCTACAACACACAAATTGGTTCTGATATACTTGTCTTCAAAACAAGAACTTTTGACGAGCAAACTAGGGCTATTAATAAAATTCCCCAAAAAATTGAGGATGAAGAAAAAGAATTGGGATTGGTTGTTGTTGATGGCTTAACTTCTTTTTATGCCCCGAGCTCTTTCGAGAAGGAAGAGAGAATTAGGCACAAAAAAGAATTAGCTAATCAATTAGTTTTCTTATTGGGAAATGCAAGGAAAAGAGGTTTTTCGCTCCTATTTCTTAACCAAGTTTACAGAGATATTGATACAGATGAATTGAAACCACGGGGAGGGCGTTTAGTAATGGATATTTGTTCTAATAATGTTGAATTAAAAAAAACTAAAGGAAGTAAGAGATTAGCTATTCTTCGAAAACCAAACTTTGATCCAATTGATTCAACTCCGTTAACCATAAAAGAGGAGGGAATTCTTTAGGAGTTTTTTAGGTTCTTTTTTCTAACGAAGTAGGGTAGGTTTTCTCTTTCGTAGTTGTTTAAGAATTCCCGAGTTCTTCTATCGCTTCCGTTTCCACTTCCAAACACATCGCCATGGATGTTTCTCAGTCTATCGAATTCTCTTCTTTGGTAATGTTTTGCTACTATTGCCGCTGCACAAACTATGTTCCATTTTTTTTCGGCTCCATGGGAGATTTTTAGTTTTATTTCTTTGCTTTGACCATTCAATCCATCCTCTATTTTGTCCCTTAGCATCCCAGATTTGGGATAATAACAATCTAGATAAAGGTAGTCCGGAGAAACAGAATTTAACAAGGAAATTATTGCTTTGTCCTGGATTCTTTGAGGTGTAATCCCTTTTTTATCTAGGCTTTCGAGTTCAGCTGGAGATATAACTATTACTCCTGTATCGGCTATTTTAGAAATCTTTTTTTCTTCTTCCCTGATTATACTTCTGTTTGATTTTTTGGGGTCTTGTAGTTTGAGAGAATCTATTTTATCTAATTCTTGTGAAGTTGCTTTAACATAACCAATAATCAGGGGACCTACTACTTCACCCACACCTACCTCATCAATTCCGAGAATCGTGTTTTCCAAACTCATATACTTAGGTTTGTATTATCTTTTTCTCTAAGAGATATTAAATTTTTAGATTTTAGGATAAGTTTTTTTCACCAACTAGGTTTGTTAATCCAGCTTCTTTTGCGTATCTTAGTGCTCTTTGTTTTTCTTGTTTTGTGAGTTGTCTATCTATCTGGGGATTGTTTCTTGCCTTGTACGTGGGTCTGTATTGGAACATGAGGTTTAATCTGGTTTCTTTTCCCAGTTCTTCAGCCACCCATTCTAATATGGGTTTCGTGCAGCAATCTAGGTGGTTTGGTATTACTAGGTGACGAATCAATATGTCTGCTTGTTGGTTGGCTAGTTTGAAGTTTCTTTTTATTGTTTCTAAGTAGTCTGTTATTTCTGAGTGTTGTTTTGCGCATTGATTGTTTCCGTATTTGAAATCTCCGAGGTAGAGGTCGATGGTTCCTCCGAGTAATTTCATTGCTTTTTTCGACATATACATGTTGGAATTCCAGATTATTGGTATGTTGGCTTCTAGGGTGTTGAGGGTTTTTAGTATTGTATGTAGGTGGGGTGTTGGTTCTCCTCCTACGAAGTTCACGTTTTTTGAGCCTTCTAGTTTTTTTCTTACTATTTTTTCGGCTAAATCATTGGGCAATGCTGGTGTTCCCTTGGTTGGTGAGGTTGAGATAGGTGAATTTTGGCAATATTCGCATTTTAGTGTGCATCCTGTGAAGAATATTGTGTGTGATGGTGTTAGTTCTGGTTCTTCTCCGTGGTGTATGAATTCGTCATCGTATCTTGAAACTGCTGTAACTCCACAAAAACCGGTTTGTTTTTGTTTTCTATTGACTCTGCACCTGTTTTCACAAAACACACAGTCTTTTATTACTTCATCAGCTATTTTGGTTTTTAGATCAAGAGGGTTTTGATTTCCTTGATCATCTAATTCTTTTTGTTCATGTTTTTTCCATAATTCTTCTAAAGAAGCGTTTTCAGGTGTTTTTGTTGTTTTATTTTTTGTTTTAAGAAAATTTGGTTCTTTTTCTTCTTTTAAAACTGAAAAATAGTGTTCTAATCCTTCTTTCAATTTGATATCCTCGCTTTTGTTTTTACTGAAGGAGTTATTATAGAACCAATTTGTCTCGTGTCTTTACCAATTTCCTGTATGTTTTGTATTAATTCATATATGTTCCCAGAGATCATTGATTGGGATATTGGTTGTTTTTGTGCTTCTTTTATTTCATAACCATTTTTTATTCCCACTGAAAAGTCGCCAGTTATTTTATTAGCTGTATGAGCTCCTAATATTGACCTTATCACTATATCCCCATCTTGTATTATTTTTTCAGTGTCTTTTCGTGGTTTTATCATGAAATTAGCGGGACTTATGGAGGGGGTGTTTGTTATTGAAGATCTTATTGCATTTCCAGTGCTCTCTACACCCTCTCTTTGAGATGTTTTCAGGTTATGAAATATATTTTTTAACACTCCATCTTCGACTATCTCATTTTTTTGTGAAGGAACCGCTTCATCATCAAATTTTCGAGCTCCTAATCCACCTTTTTTAGTTGCATCATCTACGATTTTAAGAAATTGAGGCGCAATTTTTTGACCCACCAATTCACCTGCTTTGGATCGCCCCTTTTGTATTTCTTCTGCGCTTAGTGAGGGAATTAATGTTGTCATTAGTAGAGATGAAGCTGCAATTGGCTCTAGAACAATGTTTTTTTCACCTTTAGATGGTTTTTTAGGATCTAATGAGTTTTTAGAAACTTCTTTTGCCTCTTTTCCTATTTTTTCAATGTCAAAATTATTTAAAGAACGTTTTGATTGAAAATTAACTGCTGATGCTGTATCTTCTTTTGACCTGGCTATTGCTTCTACCTCGCCTGATATAATTGTGGATTCAGATCTAACCCTTATGTTAGAGGAGTTCATTACTTCCTTCTTCATTATAGTAGTTGAAACTGAACCAGATGCAGGTTGAACATATTCATCTTTCGTTGCTGAGATTAATCTTTTTGCCTTCTCCACCAAGGATTCCGGTGATGATTTTTCGATTTTTTCGTCAAAAACTCCATCTACATCGGGATAGTCTCTATAACTTGGGAAACCGTTTAGTTCTAGGTTGTTGATTTTAGATTGAGAAATAGCTGATTCTATTGTTTTATCTATTTTTTCGGTTCTGTTTGTGCTCGCGAAACCGACTTTTTTATTTACTATTACTCTAATTCCTATTCCTTCATTTTGGTTGGTTTTACTATATTTTATTTTGTCTTTTTCTATTTCGACCTCTTGACTCTTTGATTCTTGATAATAAACTTCTGCTTCATCGGCTCCCTTTTTTTCGCATTTTTTGACTACTTTTTTTGGTTCAAAAATCACTTTCTCCTCCTACTAGTGCATTAGATATTTTTGTGTATGGTGCTCCATCGGCAACAGGAACCATTTGCCCGCCCTTACCACATCTTCCTGGATAGAATGATTTTGTTTCACTTAGTTTCTCGATGTTTTTTAATACATTAAGTGTGTTTCCTGTTAATGAGACATCTTTGATGTGTTTTTGTATTTCTCCATTTTCTATTAGGTATCCTTCCTCTGCGTTAAATTGAAATTCTCCTTCGGCTGTAGAAACTTGTCCTCCTCTTGAACCTTTTAATAACACACCATGATCTATTTCTTCTACTAATTCTTCTCGCTTGTGTTCACCTTCTTCGAGGTATGTGTTGCTCATTCTGACAAGAGGATTGTTGGATGAGGACTGGCTTCTGAAGTTAGGTGTTACTGGTGTGTTGGTTTTGGGTGCACTTTCTCTAGAGTTTAAGTAATTTTTAATTCCCCATCTTTGACTATGGTTGTTGGTTCTGATTCGACTCCTTCCCAATCAAACGGGTAATAACCAAATAATCCTTTTCTTGATGGATCGTCTTTTATTGTCACTATTTCGTTGCCTATTTTTTGACCTACTTTGTCCTTTAGTATTGAGTTGTTCATTGATACTAAATCTCCTTCGGCTGCGTGTCCTACAGCTTCGTGGATGAAGACACCTGCTAGTTCTGGGTCAAGGATTGTGGATAATTTACCTGATGGAGGTGTGTGGGCATCTAGAAGTGATTTTGCTCTTTCACCTAATTTGGTTGATTTTTCTAAGAAATTGTTTTCTTCAAATATTTCATAGCCTTTGGTTCCGTAAACTCTTTCTTGAGCTGATTGGAGTTCGCTACCTTCTTTTGCCACTGCTTTTGCGGATGCTCCTGTTCTTGTTAATCTGTATTTGCTGTCTGAGCCCTGTGAGTTTTTGTAATGAAATTTTGTTTTTATGTCGGAATAAGAGAATTTTGTATTTGTTATTGAGGGGTTTTGTGTTTTTTCTTTAGCTTCTTTTAGTAATTCTATTTTTTGTTGAGGCGATATTTTGGAGGGATCTATCTTGGTTTCTTGGTCTATTTCTTGGTTTAGGGGATTTATTTGTGCTAATTTGGTTTTATTTTTGCTTTGATTAATTTTCGCTTGCTTGGTAGCTTTTTTTATTGTTTCATCTTCGTTTTGAGAGGCTGATGAAGCGAATCCCCAGTTTCCGTTTACAAGTGCTCTTGCAAATATTCCTCTACCTTGGTGTGTTTTTGCCTCTTCTATTTGGTCATTTTCTAAATTAATTGAGGTTGAATTTGTTTTTATTTCAATTGTTTCGTAAAAACTAGGTTGGGGCAATTTTTTCCTCTTTTATTGGGGGGTTGGGTTATCTCCTAGTGCTTTCTTTTGTTCTTTCTCTATTCTTGTTGGAGCTATTTTTTGAAGTTTCTTAAGGAATTCGTCTTTTCTTTCCCCGGCTAAAGCTATTTCTAATACTTCTTTTATGTTTTTTACTGGGTTTATTTCTATTTTTTCTTTGTATTCGTCTTCTATTAATATGTCGTCTTCATTTGCTTTTGGAATTATCACTTTATTCAGACCTGCTTCGGCAGCTGCTTCTATTTTTGCGGTTACTCCACCAACTGGTAAAACTTTGCCTCTAACGCTTAGTGAACCAGTCATTGCTAGGTTTTGTTTTATTTCTATGTCTTCTAGTGCGCTTATAACTGCTGATGCTACGCTTATGGAGGCGCTGTCCCCTTCTACACCTTCGTATGTGCCTACAAATTGTATGTGAACATCATGATCTGACATGTCTTTTCCACTGAACTTTTTGATTAAGGCTGAGACATTTTGAACTGCTTCTTGAGCTATCTCTTGAAGTCTACCTGTGGCTATTACCTTTCCTTCTTCTTTAGATTGTGCTGGTGTTACTTCTGCCACAATTGGTAACACTATTCCTGAGTCTTCTCCCATCACTGCGAGGCCATTTACTCTCCCTACCTTCTTTCCCTCATTAGCGAACATTCGGTAGTCTTTTCTTTTTTCAATATATTTGTCTGCGACTTGTTGTTCTAGAGATCTTGAAACCTTTTTAGCTTCTAGTACATCCTTCTTTTCAACAATTTCTTTTCCTCTTGCTCTTGCTACATCTCCCGCTACCCTTATGAGGCCTCCTAGTTCTCTTATTTTTAAGGTGAGTTTTCCTTTTCGACCTGATCTTCTTCTAGCTTCCTTTATTATCTCTCTTGCTGCTTCTCTGTTGAAGTGAGGTATTTTTCCATCTTTCGTGACTTCTTGAGCTATAACTCTCACAAGTTTTCTTCTGTTTTCTGGTTTATCTTCCATTGTGTCTTTTACGTAGACTTCGTATCCATATCCTCTTATTCTATCTCTCAGTGCCGGATGCATTCCTTTTAAGGCGTCTAGATTACCTGCTGCCACCATAACGAAATCTGTTGGAACGGGTTTTGTGTTTACCATGGCACCGCTACTTCTCTCGGATTGTCCTTTAATCGAAAATCTTCCTTCCTGCATTGCTGAAAGGAGTTGTTGTTGGCTTTCAATTCTTAGTGTGTTTATTTCATCTATGAATAGGACACCTTTGTTCGATTTATGAATTGCTCCAGGTTCCACTCTTTCGTGGGCTGGTGTTCCTAGTCCTCCTGATTGGAATGGGTCGTGTCTTACGTCACCTAAAAGTGCTCCTGAATGGGAACCAGTTGCATCTACGAATGGTGCGTGATCTCTTCCTTCATTGTTTATTAAGAGCTTTGGAGTCTGGTTTCCATTTTGAGGGTTGACGTATTTTGCAGCAAAGAAAACTACTGCTGCTGCTATAACTGATAAGAATAATCCTGAAGGGTTTGAAGATCTTAGGTATGTTCCTAATCCAAAAGCTAATATTCCAAAAACTATTAATAAGAGAATTGCATTTCTTGTTCTTGATTTTTTTTCGGCTTTTTCTTTGTGTGAATCTACTATTTGTTTACCTTTTCCAGCTGGAACTACTCTAATATCCGGGTTGTTTTCATCTTCTGGATTTGGATAAACTAATACGTCTTGTAGTTGTTCACTGGGCAAAAGCTCTGACATAGCTCTAGCTAGCATTGATTTACCAGTTCCAGGTGGACCAAGCATCATCACATGTCGTTTTTGCTTAGCCGCTTTTTGAACCACTTCCACTGCGTGGTCTTGTCCTATGACCTGGTCGATTAATTTGTCTGGAACTTCTATTTCTTCTGTTGTTTCGAATTCCAATCCACCGAAGATTTCCTCTTCTACACTCATTACAGATCACAAAGAAAAGTTTAAGAATATTTATCTATTTATACACATAAACCTAACCCCAATATCGGGTGGAGTAAACTCCCTTTGAAACCAGCTTCTATTAACTGTCTAACGGATGTGCTAGCTATCGCTACAATTATTGCTATTATTGCCATCTTTAGTCCCAGATACAATATGTTTCTTCCAGAAACTTGTGCCATCGCAAATCCCAAGAAGAATGCTAATAAAGAGGTTAACCCAATCGATAAGAAAATTGCTTGTCCTGTTCCTAAAAAGAAATAAGGAACAACCGGAACAAGAGCTCCAAATATGGTTGCTACTCCATCTATGAAGCCTCTCGATCGAACTTTTTTGCTCTGCATCTCATGTATTATTGTGTCTCTTAAAGTATCCTTAAGCATTGCATCCTCTATTTCGCTTAAATCACCCAACATCTCGGTTTTTTCTGCTGAAACAGCTGCAAACATGTTTGAAAAACCATTAGCAATTCCTCCACTCATCCCTGCAGCTATTATTATTTCTGGTGAAGCGTTTACAGCTCCTATAACTATTCCAAGAGTCGAAAGTGAGCCATCTATAGCTCCTCTTGTAATTGGATGCAGGTATTCCTTAATTTGTTCTAATAAACTCATTTTCAAAGTAATTTAAGAATATTTTTTAATTTTACAAAAAACCAACTCAAATCTTTGAACAAAATTGGTTTATTTTAACCTTATTGTTATATCACTAATGATTCTAAAAGGTGGTGCATTCCATCATTTTTGTATGTTTTTCTTTGGAGATTTGCACCAGTTTCTCCTTTAATAGGCTCTATATCTTTATCAGTTAGCCCTGTCTTTTGAATTAATTTTTCCAATAAGTCTTTTACCGTTATCTTTTGATTTTCTAAGACAAAATCTGCTTTTTTTCCATATCTTAGAGCTTGCCATTTGTTTTGGATTAATCTCTCTTGTTTTAGCCGAGTGTTTTCTTTTCCTCTATCATATTGTTTATTAAGGTAGTCTATGGTTCCATAAATCAATTTTAAGAGGGAATATGTTTTTGTTATTTTGTTTTGGGAGTCTGGGGCTCTAACTTCTAATGTGCCATATTTGTTGTTAATCCTGACATCCCACCATATTTCTCTAGGTTTCTCGATTAAGTTGTTATTTAATAGTTGTTGAATATATCCAACATATTCATTGATGTTTTTATGAAAAGAGGGAATTCCTGTGTTGGGTAGGTTTTCAAAAATGAGTGCTCTAGCACTTTGTAGACCAGTATCTCTCTCTTGCCAGAATGGGGAGTTGGCGCTTAGAGCTAAAAATAGAGGTAGGTATCTCCGGATTTCGTTGGCTATCCACAGAGCTTTTTGTCTGTCCCCCATTCCCACATGTATGTGGAGGCCTGCCGTCGTGTTTCTTTTTTGAGGAAATTGTATTCTTTTGAGTTGACGTTTGTAATCTTGTTTCTTTGAATGCTCGTAGATTCTCCAATTCATGTTTGGATGCAATCCAGCGCCAATTATTTTATAATCAAATTTTTTTGCGTGTTGTTTTAGGAGTTTTCTTTTTTGTTTTATCTCTTTTTTTGTCTCTTTGATTGTTTTTGATTTGTTTACCCATGTTTCTATGACAAAATCGAATAATTCAACTCCTAAATTGTTCTCTAATTTTTTTGGAAGTGTTTTGAAAAATTCTTTTGGGTCTTCGATGGGTGAAAAATTTTTTTTATCGACTAAATAGAACTCTTCTTCTACCCCTATCTCTCCATATGGCTTAAATAAGAAAGAGGGAAGTAAGTCATGATTCATATTTTTTAGTCGATTATTTCTTTTATTTTTTCGAAATTAGGTTTAACTTCTATTGGTGGTTCTAGTATGTCAATTATTTCTTGGGGATCTTTCAATAAGTGACCAGTTGTTACACAAACTACTTTTTCATCGCTATCTACTCTTCCTTGCTCTATTAATTTCTTTAGTCCGGCTACTGATGATGCACTAGCGGGTTCCACTCCTATTCCTTCTAGTCTTGCTAGTTTTTTCTGAGCTTCTATTATTTCTTCATCACTAACTGATTCGGCTGATCCATTTGTTTGGTAAACTGCTTCTAGAGCTTTTGGCCCATTAATTGGGTTACCAATTCTTATTGCTGTAGCAATTGTTTCAGGATCTTTTTCTGGTGTTATTTTATCTTTATTGTTTTTAACCGCCTCTACAAATGGTTTTGAGCCCTCTGATTGTATTCCAGTCATTGTTGGAGGTTTTTCAATTATACCTGCTCTCTCCCATTCTGCCATTCCTTTATATATTGCTGTAACATTACCTGCGTTACCAACTGGTAATACAAACCTATCAGGTGTTTCCCAACCTAATTGTTCTACGGCTTCAAAACCAATCGTTTTCTGGCCTTCTAATCTAAATGGATTAATTGAATTGAGTAAATAGATATCTAATTTGTTAGCTGCTTCCTGAACTAATTCTAAGGCGCGATCGAAGTTATCTTTAATAGCAATTACCTTAGCCCCATGCATAAGAGCCTGTGCTACTTTTCCCATAGCAACTTTTCCAGCTGGTAATAAAACAACAGAACCTATTCCAGCTTTTGCACCAAAAATTGAAAGAGCAGCTGAAGTGTTTCCAGTTGAAGCACATCCTACCTTATCTAACCCAAGTTCCATAGCCTTAGAAACACCAACTGTCATACCTCTATCCTTAAAACTCCCTGTTGGATTATCGCCCTCATGTTTGATGTATAATTCGTCTATACCAACCCACTCAGCTAATTTAGGTGCCTCATAGAGCGGTGTTGCTCCCTCACTTATACTAACTCTCTTATCACATGGTAAGAAAGGCCTATATTTCCAAACACCTAACTCCTTGGTTTTCAATAAGTCAAAATCAAGTTTTTCTCTTATCTCTTCGTCTGAATATGTAACTTCAAGAAGAGAGTTACATTTATCGCATCTGTATATTATTTCATCTGAAGAATATTCCTCTCCACATTCAAAACATTGTACCTTGGGCATTAAACTATGGATTTTTTTCCTTTATCTTAACAATTTGGTATCCCTTATAAAGGTTTATAAATATGTACCCTTAAAAAAATAAAGAGGGTTATTTATGGCCAATCAAATTAAAATAGAAAATGTTGTTGCGTCTGCTTCTTTTGACCAAGACTTGGACCTCGAGAGGATATATAATAAATTTGATAACGCCGAATACAACCAGGAGAAATTTCCTGGAGTAGTTTATAGATTAACCGATCCCAAAACTGCTGCTCTAATATTTTCCTCAGGAAAACTGGTTTGCACTGGAGCGAAGAATGTTGATGATGTAGAAATAGCTGTTGATAAAGTCATAGAAAAGCTTAGAGGAGCTGGTGTTGAGATAGAAGAGAAACCAGAGACCATTGTTCAAAACATAGTTGCCTCAGCAGATCTAGATCATCCATTGAATTTAAATCAAATAGCAATTGGATTTGGACTTGAAAGCGTGGAATACGAACCAGAACAATTCCCTGGATTAGTCTACAGATTAGATGAACCAAATGTAGTGCTACTCTTATTTGGAAGTGGAAAAATAGTTTGTACAGGTGGGAGAGAACCCGAAGATTGTGAAAAAGGAGTTGAACGAGTTAAAAAAGATCTAGAAGACCTAGGGCTTTTATAGGTGTATTAGGTCTTCAAAATTATTTACTGCATTTTTTATTTCTTTTTTATTTAATTTTCCTTGAGCTGTTTTTTTCGACCCCCCGCCACCACCATCGTATTTTTTAGTTAATTCTTGAACTAGCTCTCTAGCGTTTATGTTGTCTTCAATAGCTTTTTTTCCAGTGGAAACTATGAATTCTCCTTCTTCATTAGCTAAGAAAGCGATAGTTTCCTCTTTCTTAATTTCTTCCTGCATGGCTCTAAGATCACTCATGTCACTCTCTTCTATTAATTCAGAAATAACACTAAATCCATCTATCTCTTTTTTCTGATCCTCTAATTGGTTCTTTTTTAAAGAAGCTAATTCTTCTTTAAGTTGTTCAATTTGTTTTCCCCTTTCCTTCCATTCATTGAAGAATCTTTGAGCTGTCCTTGGTAACTCACTAATAGAGACCGAAAATATTTCTGAAGTTTCATTGAGTAATTCTTCTCTTTGATGCATACTATTGACTGCTGATTTCCCTGTAGTGAAATTAATTCTTATAACACCATCCTGAATGCTCTCAGTTCCCAAAACCTTTATTGGCCCTATCTCTCCTGTTTTACTCACATGTGTTCCTCCACATGCCTGAACATTCCAATTATTCACTTCCACTACTCGAATCTTTTTTCCTCTTGGAGCGCCTCCTTGGTATAGCTCAAATCCATGTTTTTCCTGAGCTTTGTTTCTATTCACCCATTGTTTTTTGACTTCTTTGTTATCCATAACCAACTGGTTGGCTTTCCATTCTATCTCTTTTAGTTCTTCTTCTGAAATGTTTTCGTAATGAGTGATATCTAGTCTGGCTTTTTCTTCACTTAGTTCAGAACCAGTTTGCCATACATGGTTTCCTAAAACTCTTTCACTTGCTCCTAATATCAAGTGAGTTGCTGTATGATGTCTTTTATGTTCGTTTCTTCTTTCTTCCTCAATCCTTCCCTCAACAACATCTCCTTTACTTACATCCTCAGCACTTTCTAATTCGTGAATAACAACTCCCTGATAGCTTTGGACATCAATTACATCATGGACTCCATCATCGGTTACTAATTTTCCTCTATCAGCTGGTTGGCCTCCTCCCTCTGGATAAAAGAGTGTTTGATCTAAAACTATTTTTTTATTAAATTTTTCTAACACAACTGATTCAAAATTAAAGTCTTCTGGCTGACTATAGAATAATAAATCTGTCTTAGGAAGTCCCTTAATTTCTTCAGGAGGCTTTTCTTCCTCTTTTTCTTCAGGTGACTCATGTCTCTTAGCAACCTTTGAATAAAAGTCATCAGGTATTTGTGTTTCCACTCCAAATGTTTGAGCAACTTCTTGAGTTGTTTCAGGGGGAATGCCATGTGTATCGTATAAATCCATAACCACATTTTGGGGTAGTGGAGCATCCTTTTCCTTATACTCTCTGGCTTTTTCTTTAACCAATCTATGTCCTTTTTCCAAGGTTTTTTGGTATTTTTGTTCTTCTAAATCTAGTATATTCTCTATAGTGTCTTCTTTTTCTTTAAATCTAGGATAATCATCTCTTAGATCTTCTAAATGTAATGAAACTACATCAAATAACGATTCATTTATATCTAACGAATTCATCAACCGTATAGCTCTTCTTATTACCAATCGAGCTAAATACCCAGCTTTGACATTCGATGGAACTATCCCATCACCTAACATAAATGAAATTGTCCTTGTGTGATCAGCCAAGGCATAAATTTCTTCTAATGGCTCCATTTTTTGTTTTAACTCTTCCACAGAAATATCCATCTTTTGAGCAACTTTTTCTCTTAATTCATGTAAGTTTGATTTAGTGTCAACATCCATGTAACCAGCTAACTTAGCATGCTCAATCAACAACTCTTCATAATTAGAATCTTCTATCTTTTTACCTAAATTAGCCATTTGTCTCAATTGACTAACTATGTCACCAAATATAGCGTCATAAATTGTTTCAGATCCCTTTGAAGCCCAAACAAACCTCTCTAAGCCATATCCTGTATCAACTATCTGTCTATCCATCTTTTTGTAGGTTTTTCCTTTTACTTCATACTCACCAGATTCGGATTCCTCCATATTCATGAAGACCAAGGTAGCTAATTCTAGTCCTCTTACTAAAACCTCAAAAGCTGGGCCAGCGTTTCCTCCACCTGCCCACGGATTCTCTTTATAAACTATTTCCTCCTCTGGAACCCCAAGTTCTGTTAAAAGTTCTTGACACAGTTCTACAGTTTTATCTTTCCAATAAACATGATTTTCTTCTGAATTAAAAGCATGATGAGCCATCATTTCAAAACTAATTAGATGTCTCCCACTCTTCCCTACTGAATCTATGTCATCTAATCGGATGCATGGTTGAGAAATCGTTAAGGGATTTGCAGGGGGCTCGACTTCACCACTCGTAACATGAGGTTGAAAATCAGCTATTGAAGCAATTGTGAGAAAAATATCTCCTCTCCACCTAGCTATTACGGGATATCTATGTAATCTTTCATGCCTTCTTTCTTCAAAAAAATTCAAGAATTGTTCCCGCATCTCTGTCAGGTCAAATTCCTCTTGAATTGGCGGGTTCTTAATGAATGAATATTCTTCACAAGGTGGATCTCCACATACCTCTCTATCTTCATCTAAGGTCCAAAAATGAGCGCCACACTCTCCACATTTTTTTCTTATAAACCCTTGATTTTTTAAGTAATCAAGTTGGTATTCTTCACTTAATGACATTTTTAAGCAATTGATGTCTTTTTCATGGTTTTTCTAATAAATTAATTGGTGTTTTTGGCTTTTTAGTAGTCATATTCAGCTCTTTCTCCCCATCTCTCCAAGGCTTTTGCTAGTGCTCGGTGGTTTTTAGAATATTCTTCTAGAGAGATATCTTCCTTCCAAGCTATTATCGCTTGTTTCATGGCTTTAGCACCTTCTCTAGTTCCGTCGGGATGACCATGAATGCCTCCACCAGCTTGAATCACACTGTTTTTTCCATAGTAATTGAGGTTTTTGGCAACTAAGCCAGGGTGAATCCCTCCTGATGCAACAGGAAGAGCTGGTTTGTGATTAAACCATTCATCTCTTAATGCTCTTTTAGATTTAGTTATCTCTTTTTTCTCTCCATGCATTTTTCCATGATAACTCCCAGTGTGAAGTTGTGAACCTCCTGCTAATCTAACTAGTTTTGAAACAGGAACCATTGATATTCCATGTTTTCTTTTTCTTGTAAATGCAGCATGCATTGCCCTATGAACATGTACTGGTAAATCAACTGCCTCTGAAACTGCTTTAAGAGTGGAAAATCCAGAGGTTATTACATCAACCATCACCATGTTTCCACCGCTTTCTTCTACTAATTTTGCTCTCTCAACAGCCTCTTTGTTATCGGCTGTAACATTACAGGCGTATAGTGTCTCATGACCAGTTTCTTCCTTAGCTTTATCCAGTTCCTCCATAACTTCACTTATCCTGTCTTCTATGAGATTGAATTCTTGACTAGTAAGAGTTTCATCATCTTTAACTAAATCAACTCCTCCCATCGCTGCTTCATATGCAACTTTAGCTGTTTTCTTAGGGGGTAATCCAACTTTTGGTTTTATTATAGTTCCAAAAAGCGGTCTATTTTCTGCACCTACAATTTTTTTGATGTCATTTATTCCATACCTTGGTCCAGGAAAGCTTTTAGCGATTTCTTCAGAAAAAGATATGTCTTTTAATCTAACATTTTTTAAGGAAGATAATCCAAACAAGTTTCCTGCAACTACACTCAATATTTGGGGAATATTATTTTCTTCAAACAATTCATCTGGAAATTCAACTACTACCAAATTATTTTCCTCATCCACTGAAGAGACTTTAGCAGTTAAATACTCGATGTCGTTGGGCTTTGTTTCTACTTCTGTCCACGTTCCAGTAGATTCTTCTAACCCAATTGTTTCTCCTGCCTTTTCCAAAGACATATCACTTTCCACATAATACTCACAATTCAAACCCATCTATAACACATCCTGAAGACCTAGCCCAAATTCTTCTTTCAGAACATGATAAGCCATATGAGGAGAAATCAGCCCTATCTCTGTACAAATATTATCAACATATCGAGGAGGAGTGAAATCAAAAGCTGGATTCCTAATTTCCACATCATCTGGTTTATTTTCCCAAACTTCTTCTTCATCTCTTTCTTCTATTTCAATTAACTCGCCCAAAACGGTGGATGGAGAAAATTTGTAGGTTTCTGCAGCCACATAAAAATCAACTCTGGCCTCTTTTGCAACTAACGCTATCTGTGAAGTTCCGATTTTGTTTGCTACTGCCCCATTAGCCCCTATGGCATCTGCTCCAACAACCACCAAATCCATTTCATTCATAAAGAACCTAGCAGCAGAATCAACTATCTGTGTAACCGAAATACCTTCATTTACAAGGTCTTGTGCTGTTATCCTTCCCTGATATCTGGGTCTTGCTTCAGTAGAAAAAACCTCAAATTCTTTTCCCTCATCCTTAGCTGACTTAAATATTGATAAAGCTGCTTCAGAATTACAATGAGTTAGAACCTTATCTCCATCCTTAATCCTTTTAGACCCTATCTCTCCAATCTTTTGCTTAGCAACTTTTGATTTCTCAATAAACTCATCTGAATTTTGTATTGCCAGCTCTCGGAATTCTTCAACCGATCCAGTTTCCTTCAAGCCATTGAAAACTTTCCTTATTGCATTTGGTAATGAAACAGCGGTTGGCCTCGACTTCAATAACCTATCAGCGGAATCCCCTAACTCTGAAATGGCATCCTCAACTGAATTGGCTTCTAATTTCTTTGATTTTTGTTTCAATGCCTCTGCCGTTGCTCTAGCAATATCACTTGCGCCTCGAATCTCCATTTTTTCTATTTTTTCGACAGTTTTTTCTACCTTCATCCATATACTTTTAAGTCACCATTTGGTATAATTTTAGTGAACCCTAATGAATCAAAAAATAGCGATTATTACGACCTCAACTGATGTAGCTAGTGAGAACATAGAAAATGAGCTTAAATCAAAATTAAACTTGGAAGAAAAGACCTATAATGGCCTAAATAATCCTTACTACTTAAATGATAACTTCTTATTATATGAATCTAATAAAAAGCAATTAAACCTAAATAATATAGATAGAGTAATATCTAAAATCTTTGATGTGGATTTAATTGTCTTTCCCTCAAGGCATAGTAGTGAAAAAAGAAACCAAAAAACATTTTCTGTTCATACTCCTGGAAACCCAGGAGAAGAAGCGCTTTACGGAGGAAATAAATTTAGTTTATCGATGTCAGCTCCTTTTGCGATGAAAAAAGCACTAAAATCTCTAGAGAGGTATAGTAAAGAACTAGCTCCTGAATTTGAAGTGACTCTCGAATGCACTCACCATGGTCCTTCCGAGATCAATATTCCATGCTTTTTCATTGAAATTGGAAGTTCTAAAAAAGAATGGAAAAACAAGGATGCTGGAAAAGTAGTAGCGGAATCAATTATAGATTTAAAAGATTTAGAAAGAGAAGATAGTGCCGCAATTAGTTTAGGAGGAGGACATTATTCTCCAAGACAAACTCGTTTGTTATTTGAGACAGAAACATATTTAGGCCACATTATTCCTGATTACCAGTTAGAGAACCTTGATATTATTAAAAAAGCTTTAGAAAAAACATTGAATTCTAAATTTATCCATCTTTGTAGGGAAAAAACAAAAAAAGAAGAATTTAGGGAGAAAATTAATAAAATAGATTATCCGAGTTATCGCGAAAAACATATAAGAGCATTAGATCCTATTCCTTTCAGTTTGTGGAAAAAAATCCATGAAATTGAAAAAGATTGCACACCCTTCTATTTTGGAAAGAAACAACAAGAGTTCAGTCATGAGGTTATAGATAAAAAATTTATGGATTATGTAGAAAAAATAGATAGGAAAAAACTAATTGAGTCCATTAAGGAACATGAATTAGTTCACTATAGATATCAAAACGGAGAAATTTCCAATAACTTGTTATTTCCAGTAGAGGGCCTGCAAAAGAACAAAATATCTTTTATCAACTCGTGTATAGACATTATAAAACAAAAAAGAAATGCATATGTCTCTAAAGGAGAGAAAGTTTTTTTAATTGAAATTGAAGAAAAAAGGTTCAACCCAGGGAAAGCAAAAAAATTGGGGTTAACTGAAAAGCAATTTGGCGAACTAACTAGTGGTCAAGAGATAGAGATCGCCGGAAATACTATTACCCCTGCGATGGTACACAATATAATTAAAAAGAAATTTGAAGTTAATTATCTTCCAATTAATAAAAAAGAAGTAATAAGAATATGACAAAAAATGGGGTTTTATGATGAAATCAGTTGTAGAAGAAGCATTAGATAGAGCTGAAGACCAAAATAACTCTTCTGACCCAGATGACTCAGTTAGACCGATTAAATCACCAGAAGTTGAAAAAGACAATGAAGAGATAAAAGAAGTTATGCAGGAATTAGGAACAACGATAAGAGTTGTTGGAGTAGGTGGAGGAGGATCAAACACTATTAGCCGAATAAATGAAACAGGAATTAAAGGTGCTGAACTAATAGCTGTCAACACCGATGCCCAACACCTATTAAATACTGATTCACATAGAAAGATCTTAATCGGAAAAAACAAAACCAAGGGCTTAGGAGCAGGTAGCCTTCCCAAAATTGGACAAGAAGCTGCTGAAGAAAGTAAAAAAGAATTAGAACAAGCTCTAGACGGATCAGACATGGTTTTTGTAACTTGTGGTCTTGGAGGCGGAACAGGAACAGGAGCAGCTCCCATAATAGCTGAGACAGCTAAAAACCAAGGCGCATTAACAATTGCGGTTGTAACATTACCATTTAGCGTTGAAGGAAAAATTAGACAAAAAAATGCAAAAGCTGGTTTGAAAAAACTCCGAAATGTAGCAGACACTGTGATAGTTATACCAAACGACAAATTAATCGAAACAGTTCCCCGATTACCATTACAAAAAGCGTTCAAAGTTGCTGACGAAGTATTAATGAGAGCAGTAAAAGGAATAACCGAACTAATTACACAACCTGGCCTAGTTAACCTAGATTTCGCTGATGTAAGAACAATAATGGAAGGTGGTGGAGTAGCAATGATAGGAGTAGGAGAAGCAGAAGGAGACGAAAGAGCACAAGAAGCAGTTCACAAAAGCCTAAAAAGTCCATTATTAGATGTAGACGTCAGTGGGGCAGATGCCGCATTGGTTAATGTAACAGGTGGACCTGATATAAGCATATCAGAATCAGAAGGTGTAGTAAAAGAAGTTCACGACAGAATAAGCGAAGATTCAAGAATAATCTGGGGAGCACAAGTTGAAGAAGACCTAGAAGACACTGTAAGAGTTCTACTTGTCGTAACAGGTGTTGAATCACCACAAATTCTAGGTAGTACAGAAGAAGCAGAAAGAGAAGAAATGGAAGAACACGGAATCGATTACGTAGGATAAATCAGTAGGTGAGAGATTGTCAGCGAAAAGAGGAAAAACAGATAAATTACAGGATAAGCTTAACGAATATATAAGAGTTCTTAAGTTAGCTAAAAAGCCAGGCAAGGATGAATATCTAAAAGTTGCAAAAATCTCAGCCATAGGTATACTCCTAATAGGTTCAATTGGTTTCTTCATCTACCTCGGAATGGGGGTTTTACCACAAACAATGGCAGGGATAGGAAAAGGAGAGCTTTCAGCAACATTTGTTAACGAATTAAACACCTCCAAATCAACACAAGAACTTACTCTAAGAATAAACAACACCGATGAAGAATCCTCAACAGGCCAAGTACACATACAACTAACACCAGTTCTCTGCTCAGTGGAAAAAACAAACATCAATGTCTCATCAATAGATCCAGGATCGTCTAAAAACATAACAATAAAAGTCACAGACATCGAAGAAACATCTAATGTACAAGCCAATATTTGGGCAGAAAATGTAGCCTCCCATGATTCATTAACAACTAGTCTACCACTATCAGCAAAACAAGAAAGAGCACAAACAATCTAGAACAAAACTAGAGAATTCGTTCTAAACCCAACCATTTGTCAACTACCTCTCCCTAATCAAAGATTTGAGGACGGGGTCTTCTCAACCACTATAAAATAAAAAATTTTATAAACCCTTCGGAAAAATTAAAAACGCCATTTTACCACTCCTACTTTCTTTCGAGTGGTTAATCCAAATTTAATTTGGAGGGCTTAATTTTGGCTATTGATGAAGAAGAGAAAGAGGAAGAAGAATCGAAGATATTTGCATTAAAAACTACAGCTAATCAAGAGAGAGCAGTTGCTGATATGGTTTATCAAACCGCAAAAAGAGAGAAGATGGATATAAGAGCTGTATTAGCTCCTGATTCATTAAGAGGATATGTATTGGTAGAAACACCTAGATCAGATATCTTGTTACAAGCTGAAGATAAAATCCCTCATTCAAAGGGAATTGTAGAAGGAGAAACATCCTTTGATGAAGTTGAACATTTCCTAACACCTAAACCAGCTGTTTCAGGAATATCTGAAGGAGATATTGTAGAACTAATAGCAGGACCATTTAAGGGAGAAAAAGCTAGAGTTAAAAGAATTGACGAAACTAAAGAAGAAATAGTTTTAGAGCTTTTTGAAGCAATGGTTCCAATCCCAGTTACAGTTCAAGGAGATCACGTAAGAGTATTAGATCAAAAAGAACAAGAAGAGGTTGAAGAATAATGGAAGAAATAAACGCACTAGTAGAAGGTGGGGATGCTAGCCCTGGACCACCTCTAGGTCCAAAACTTGGTCCATTAGGCATTAATATTCAAAATGTTATTAATGAAATAAACCAAAAAACTAGTGATTTCGAGGGAATGGAAGTTCCAGTAACAATAAAAGTCAATGAAGAAACCGACAAATTCGAAGTTGAGGTAGGTAAACCTCCTACATCAGCTTTAATTAAACAAGAAGCAGAAGTCGAGTTGGGGAGTGGAAAACCAGGAGAAGAATTTGTTGGCAATCTTTCCAAAGACAAATTACAAAAAATCGCAAACATGAAGGAAACTGATTTATTAGGTAAAAACGAAGAAAAGAGAATGAAAGAAATAGCCGGAGCATGTGTATCAATGGGCATAACAATAGACGGGAAAAACCCGCGAGAATATTTAAAAACACTAGACTAAGGTGGCTAAGAATGCTTGAACAAGAAGATATCCAGAAAAAAGTAGAAGAAATTCTAGAGGAAAGTCCCGAACGAAACTTTACAGAAAGCATAGATTTAGCTATAAATCTAAAAAACATCGATCTCTCTGATCCAAATAACCGGATAGACGAAGAAATAGTTTTACCTAATGGTATTGGAAAAGGAGTTAAGGTTTGCGTTGTTGCAAGTGGAGATATGGCTGTTAAAGCAGAGGATACCGCTGACGAAGTTATGTCAGAGGAAGAACTCGAAGAATTAGAAGAGGATAAATCAGAAGCTAGGAAAATGGCAAAAGAATATGATTTTTTCTTAGCTGAATCCCCTTTGATGCCTAAGATTGGTAGGGTACTTGGACCTATATTAGGTCCACGAGGAAAAATGCCTAATCCTGTTCAACCTGGAGAAGAAATAGAGCCAAAGATTAAAAAATTAAAGAACACTATTCAATTGAGATCCGGAGAGCGAAAAACATTCCACTCAGAAGTTGGCTCGCTTAGACTGGGAGAAGAAGAGATATCAGAAAATATAAGAACTATCTTGAGAAGACTTGATAGAAGACTGCCTATGGGTAGGCAAAATATTCATTCAATTTATGTAAAAACAACAATGGGCCCATCCAAGGAGTTGGTTTAAAATGAGCAGTGCAAAAAATGTTGCCCAATGGAAAAAAGATAGAGTTTCACAAATTGCTTCTAAAATTAATGAGAACGAGGTTATAGCGATAGTTGATATAGAAGGAATTCCTGCAAAACAACTTCAACAAATGAGAAGTGATTTAAGAGGTAATTCAGAACTCTTAGTAAGTAGAAACACATTATTGAAGATTTCTTTAGAACAATCCAATAAAGAAGGAATAGATAAGTTAGAAGATTATGTTGAGGGGCAAGCTGGTTTATTATTAACCAATGATAATCCATTTAGGCTCTACAATGTATTAGAAGAAAATAAAACAAAGGCTCCAGCTTCAGCGGGAGATATAGCTCCTCAAGATATTGTTATTGAAAAGGGTTCAACTTCACTTAAACCGGGTCCTGTTTTAGGAGATCTCCAAAAAGCGGGTATTCCTGCTGCCATAGATGGTGGAGATGTCGTTATACAAGAAACTGAAGTAGTTAAAGAAGAAGGTGAAGAAATAGATTCATTACTTGCAAATATGCTTAAAAAACTTGATATTAAGCCAATTGAAGTAGGTCTTAGGTTAAAAGCAGTATTGGAAGAAACTACCTTATTCGAACCCGATGACTTAAAAATCGATACAGAAGAGTATGTTTCAAATATTCAGAAAGCATTTTCCGATGCATTCAGCTTAAGTGTAGAAGCCACTTATCCAACAAAAGAAAACATTACAACCATATTGAAGAATGCAAGCATAGATTCTGTTAGCTTAGGCGAGCAAGCAAATGTATATGAACCTGAGATAGTGAAAAAATTAATCGCAATGTCAGATAAACAAGCTAATTCCCTTTCTTCAAATTTAGATGATTTTGAAGCAAAAACCTAATAATTGGAGGTGTTAGATTATGGAATATATATATGCAGCTATGTTACTTCACTCTGCCGATAAAGAGGTAACAGAAAATTCGGTAACAGACGTATTAGATTCAGCAGACGTTGATGTTGAACAATCAAGAGTAAAAGCACTAGTAGCAGCTCTAGAAGATGTTGATATTGAAGAAGCTATAGAAAGTGCTCAGATGGCGCCAGCAGCTCCAGCAACTGAAACAGAAGTATCAGAAGAAGCTAGTGAAGAAACAGAAGAAGAAGCAGGAGAAGAAGAGGAAGAAGAAGAGGAAGAAGAAGCTGAAGAAGCAGCTGCCGAAGGTTTAGGAGCTCTATTTGACGAGTAAAAGCCTAAATCACTCTCCTCTCTTTTCAATTATTCTTATTTAAAATATCACTTATTTTGTTTTTTACTATTGTTTTTTTAGGAAGGCAAACTAAATTTTTATTGTGGATCAGTTATGCCTTCAAAAATAGATGATGAGAGGATAATCAAAAAAATTAAACCACATCCCTTTTCTTTTGGGAAACTTTATCTCATATTTATTTACATATCAGCTATTGGTGTTTTTCATATACTTTTTAAAGAAAATCTTGTTTCATTTTTCCAAGGATTACCCTTGGTATCTGTTTTTTCTTCACAAATACCCTTAGTGACATGGTGGCTTTTGTTGATTATTCCTGGGGTGGTTGTTGCTTTATTGAGAATAAGTTGGAAATGGTTATTACTCTTCGTAGGAATAGCGGCTTCATTAACCGGTTTTAGGTTTTATCTAGGAGTAGATTTTGGGGGAATGAATCTTGCTCTTATAGGAATTGGTTTAATAGGGTTAGCGCTCTCTGATGTGTATAGGATATCTCATAAATTTTATATTACTAATTATAGGTTGATTACTGAAATTGGTTTTTTGAAAAATGAAAAGAGAACTCTTCTTTATAGCAAGATCAATGATTTGGTGTTTCAAAAACCTCCTTTGGGCAAAATATTCAATTTCGGCACAATAATCCCAATAACCGGATCAGGTTTTGGATTGGGTGAAGACTTTTCTATGGCTGGTGCAGGAGTAGGAGGATCAGCAGAAGAAGGTAAGGCTAGTGTTGGAGGTGGAATTGGTTTTGGAGGAGGAAAGACTATTCAAAACCCAAGAGCTAGATCACCATATGTTTTATTTGGGGTGACGAATCCACAAGATCTTTATGATGAAATAATCGGATACATGCACTCTATGGAAGAAGGTCATCATTTACAAAAGATATCTAATGATATAGAGGAATTACTGGCTAAAGGAGAGGATGAATCTGAAATTCAAGGCTCTGAAGATAATTAGGCCTCTAAATTGCTTAATGGCTAGTTTAGCTGTTTTTATTGGAATAACTTTGGCGAGTAATTTCTTTTCAATGGACCTATCTTTTTATAACTCAATAATAGCTTTGTTTGTAGCTTTCTTTATTACTGGAGCAGGTAATACAATTAATGATTACTATGATTACAAAATCGATAGCTATAACGCCCCTAATAGACCAATCCCTAGTGGAATTATCAAAAGAAAAGAAGCGTTTTTATTGTCTATTACCTTGTTTTTAGTGGGAATATCTTTGTCTTATTTTATTAACTGGTTTTGTTTCTCCTTAGCTCTATTTAATTCATTGATTTTGTTCTTTTATGCTAGGAACCTGAAAGGTGTTCCCTTATCAGGAAATGTGTCTGTTTCTTACCTTGTTGGTTCAACATTTTTGTTTGGAGCTCTTGTGGTAAGTGAAGTAAAGGTTACATTGGTTTTGTTTTTATTAGCCACACTTTCGACATTGGGTAGAGAAATTGCTAAGGATCTAGAAGATGTCGAGGGAGATAAAGAAAAAGTAAAGACTATTGCAACTGAGTATGGAGAGAAAATTTCAGCAAATATAGCTTCTTTTTCTACCTTACTAGCAGTTTTATTAAGCCCTATTCCTTTTATATTAGGTTATTTAGGCATAATTTATTTATTAATTGTTTTAGTAGCGGATTCGTTATTTATTTTCGGAATTAAGGAGTTACTGATAAATAAAAATCAAGAATCAGCTCATTATTTCCAAAAAATATCTAAGTATGCTATGTTGATTTCTCTTGTTTCTTTTCTAGTAGGTAGTTTTGGCTTCACCTGATACACAAGGTTAATTACTAAAAAATATTTATTATTACCTGCTTTTTTGGAGGATCAAAATGACGACAATTAGTATTATTAAAGCAGATGTTGGAAGTTTGCCAGGACATGTAAGTGCCCCTA
Organism: archaeon SCG-AAA382B04; assembly: GCA_003034855.1. Classification (GTDB taxonomy): domain Archaea; phylum Halobacteriota; class Methanonatronarchaeia; order Methanonatronarchaeales; family Methanonatronarchaeaceae; genus PZKD01. Next base: position 26,151 of record PZKD01000049.1, read on the forward strand.
ATCATCTAATTAATGAGGTCGAAAAAGTTCTCGAAGAAGGAATGGAAGAATCCACTATAATTGACTATCATGTGGCTTCATGTGGAGATGACATTGATTTAATAATGTCACATGACAATGGAGAAGGCGAGAGTGAGGTTCATGAACTAGCTTGGGACGCATTTCAGCAAGCAACAGATAAAGCTGAAGAATTATCCCTATATGGAGCTGGGCAAGATATTTTATCTGAAGCTTTTTCTGGAAATGTTAAAGGACTAGGACCGGGTTCAGCAGAAATGGAGTTTGAAGAAAGAGAAAGTGAGCCATTTGTAGCTTTCTTATGTGATAAAACTTCACCTAGTGCATTTAACTATCCTCTATACAAAATGTTCGCTGATCCCTCAAACACCGCTGGATTAGTTCTTGACCCAAGTTTACATGAAGGATTTGATTTTGAAGTACTCGATTATTATGAAGGAGAAACAGCCAATCTCTCATGTCCAGATGAAATTTATGACTTACTAGCTCTAATAGGAGAAACCTCAAAATACACTATCCAAAAGGTGTTTAAAAAAGATGGATCTCCTGCAGCAGCAATTTCAACAGAAAAACTCAATCTAATAGCAGGAGAATATGTGGGTAAAGACGACCCAGTGGCAATCGTTAGATGCCAATCCGGATATCCCGCTGTAGGAGAAGCACTTGAAGCATTTTCATTCCCACATCTGGTGCCTGGATGGATGAGAGGATCACACAACGGTCCTCTAATGCCTGTTAGCGAAGAAAATGCTACCCCTTCCCGATTTGATGGACCACCAAGAGTTGTTGCTTTAGGTTTCCAACTAAACGATGGAGAACTCATAGGGCCCAAAGACCTATTTGATGATCCCGCCTTTGATAGGACAAGAGAAAAAGCACAAAATGCTGCAGAATACATGAGGCGTCATGGCACATTCCAACCACATCTACTCAGAGAAGACGACCTAGAATACACTACTTTACCTGAAGTATTAGAAAAACTCGATGATCGGTTTAGTTAATGAGGTCTCTTTATTTAGATGTTTGAAAGCAACGAATTAGTCAAGAAAACTAAAGAATTAGTTAAAATCCCTTCCTGGGAAGATGAAAAGGAAGCTAGTAAGTATGTCTGTGACTTAGTTGATGGTGAGATAGACGAAATAGGAAACGTATTTGCTTCAAAGGGTGAAGGAGAAAAAGAAATAGCTTTCATATCTCACTTAGACACTGTCCCTCCTTCCAATGAGTTAGAGGTCTACACTGAAAACAGCAGGATCTTTGGCCGCGGCGCTGCAGACATGAAGGGATCTTTAATAGCTATGGCTTTAGCTTTCAATAAAGCAAGTCCAAACCAAAAACTAACATTTGCTTCTTTTGTTGGTGAAGAAACCGATGCAAGAGGAGTTAAACATGCGGTAAAAAATGGTTTCAGTCCTGATTATTCAATAATAGGAGAGGGAACTGCAAACTACTCACAAAAAGATAAATTGGATGTTTGTGTGGCGCATAGAGGTAGAAAAGAGGTTGAAATAGAGACTAAGGGAGTTAGCTCTCATGCCTCACAACCCGAATTTGGTGAAAACGCGATTCTCGAAATGTTTGATGTAATAAAGAAGATTCAAAACACAGAACCACCTAAAGAAGAAGTTTTTGGGGAAGAAATGAAAGCTGGTTCTTGTATAACTCAGATAGAAAGTGAAGGAGCTACCAATGTAGTTCCAGATAAATGCCAAATTACAATGGATGTTAGAACTATCCCTAACAAAAATTATGACTTAGAGTTTGGTGACAAACACCGCATTGTTACTGATGTTCTTCCTATGAAAACAAAAAATGAAGAATTAATAAAGGCTTTGGAAAGAAGTGTTGAAAAAGAAACTGGCTATTCCCCAAACAGAATAATCAAGCCTCAAGCCACTGATGCTGGATTCTTGGCGGAAAATGGTTCAGACACAATAATCTTAGGCCCAAGCGAGCCCACAGAACCGCACTCTAATAATGAATCCGTAAGTATTGACATATTAGAAGACACCTACAATGTCTTCTTGGATTTAGCCAACAATTTTTAGTTGAAATTCACTAATCTTGCACCTGCTGTTACTATTTGGCCAAAAGAAATCCCACCATCACCAAGTGGTAATTTATTATTAATCAATAACTCCAAACCATTTTCTCCTAATTTTTTTTCAATCTCCTCAACAATCATGCTATTATTAGCAACTCCTCCACTCACTCCAACTTTTTTTATCTGGTTTTGCTCAGCTGCCTCAATCGCAATCTCTGATAGTCCCTCAGAAATCTTTTGTTGAGCAGTAGCAGCTATATCTTGCTCTTTCTCTTTCTCTGATAACTCTAAGAGTTTAATTATCAAATCCCTTGTATCTAAGAATTTTTTTTCATCTTTTTTGTGGTATTTTAGATCTATATCTAGGGGTTCTCCTTTTCTCGCAACCTTCTCCAACTTCATAGCAGGTTCACCTTCATATGTTCTTTTCTGACAAACATCTAATAGTGCTGAAACCGCATCAAGAAATCTACCGGTACTGCTTGTTTGAAACACATTTATCGATTCATCGAGTTGTTTTAGTATGTTATCTATTTCTTGCTTTCCATAGGGAAACCTATAATTTTCTAATAGATCTTTTAGTCCATCCATTGGATAAAGAATACCAGCCAACATCCTCGGTGGATACTTGGTAGCTAAATCCCCTCCAGGCATCTCTTGATAACTCAATCCACCAATTTTTTTACTACTCCCTCTATCTGAAACTAATACTTCTCCCCCCCAAATCTTCCCATCGGATCCATAACCAACTCCATCCATCCCTATCCCAATTATCTTTTGATCCAAATTTTTTTCTCCAAGAATAGAAGCCATATGTGCGTGGTGGTGTTGAACCCTGATTGGACCTCCTAGCTCCTCAGCATACTTAGTTGTTTTAAACTGAGGATGTAAATCACACACTATGTTTTCAGGTTGCTTAATTCCTGTTATATTAAGTAAATGATCTATTGATTTCTTCAAATACCTAAATGTTTCAGGACCATTTACATCCCCAATGTATTGAGAAATATAGCAATTATTTTGACTATATAGCGCTATTGTATTATCTAATTCTCCTCCAAGAGCTAAAATTGGTTCAGAATCAATTTTTAGGGAGACAGGAGAAGGAGCATACCCTCTTGACCTTCTTAAGAATTTGGTTTTTTCGCCCTGAACTCTAATAACTGAATCATCGCACCGTGAAACTATTTGTCTATTATGCAGTAAAAAAGAATCAGCAATATCTCTTAATCCACTTTTTATCTTTTGGTTTTCAATGAACATCGGGGTTCCTGGAGGGTTAGCACTCGTCATTATCAAGGGTTCATCTATATGTTCAAAAAGTAGGTGATGAAGCCCTGAGTAGGGAAGCATAACTCCTATGGTATGTAATCCAGGAGAAATTTCTTTCGCTAAACTATAACTTGGTTTTTTCGTTAAAACCACTATCGGTTTCTTTATTGAATTTATTATTTCTTCTTCTTTTTTATTTAGATATGCAAAAGCCCTTACTTCTTCAATTGAAGGAGACATTATTGCAAATGGTTGATTTTCTCTACCTAGTCTTTCTCTTAGTTCTTCAACAGGTTTTGATTCCGTTTTACACGCTAAATGAGTTCCACCTGTCCCTTTTATCGCAACTATTTGGTTTTGTTCCAAGCGTTCAGCAGCTTCTTTTATTGGATCCTGAGTCTTTTGATTCGGTTCAAGGTAAACTCTAGGACCACATTTAGGACAAGCTATGGTCTGAGCATGATATCTCCTATCAAGTGGATCCTTGTATTCCTCCTTACATTCTTCACACATCTCAAATTCATTCATTGATGTGGTCTCTCGATCATAGGGAAGATTTTTTATAACGGTGAACCGAGGGCCACAATCTACGCATGATGTAGCCCAATAATTGTAAAATCTTGATTCTTTGTTCCTCATATCATCGAGACATTTCTCACACATAGCTGTATCAGGAGGAATTACTCCTGTTCCTTCCTTTGATCTCGATGATTGCTTTATTTCAAAACTTTCAAGATTTTTTTCCTCACTAAAATCAATTGATAATTCTTCTATCTCCGATAAAGGAGGATTATCTTGTTTTAATTTTTCAATAAAAACATCTATCTCCTTTTTTGGGCCTTCTAATACTATTTGAACTCCTGCACCTCCTAGATTCCTGACCCATCCATTTAGTTCCAATCTCGAAGCGATTCGATATATGAATGGTCTAAAACCTACTCCTTGAACAATTCCATCAACTACTAGCTCAGCTCTTGTCATGTAGCATTTTATTATGATGTCCAGAAATGTTAACTTTAATGCGAAAAGATTAATCAGGTTCCAGAAATATTTATAGATTGGTGTTTTTATGGGTGACCGAACTAAAATTATCAATGATCCAGCTGACTTAGTTCCTTTGATTTATACTTTTAATGATGATAAAAATACTGAGATTTTCAGAAAACTAACAGAGGGAGAAATAACTGAGGAGTCGCTCAAAAAAGAATATGGGGAAGATGCTGAAAAGGTTTTGGAGTTACTCAAATCAATTGGATTAGTTAAATCAGATTGGAGTATGGGGTCGGATGGTCCAGTCAAAGAATACAAATCTTCTTATTCCAAGTTCCGAGCGAATTTCGAATGTAATCTGGAAGACATCGTAGAAATTCTAAGAATATCCACTTGTGAAGGAACTATTGAAAATGGATTATTAGACAATGGCAAAGAAGAAGTATTCAAAAAAGCGTGTGAAGAAGAAAAAACTATTTCTGAAATTTCCAAGGAAACCGGTATAAAAGAAGTTTTGGTTAGAGCAGTTGCAAAACGCTCAACTTCAATTTTCATTAAAGGAAATAAGATTAAAGTTAAATGAAGAACTCTCTTTTATCAAATAAGTTCTTGATTTTAATCGAAATAGCTAGGGAGCAACCAAGAGCTAGGCAAGTAGATATAGCTGAAAAACTAGAGTTAACACCTCAAGCTATTTCTGATCATATAAAAGAACTAAAAGAGAAAGGGTATATAGAAAAGAGGTCAAGGAAGCTTAAAGTTACAAAAAAAGGTGTTCAATTAATAATTAATTCAATAGATCGACTTGAAGATTTAATAAGTGATGTTAAGACGAATGTATTAGATGAAGCGCCTTGTAAGGCTATTGCAACTGAAGATGTTTCTGAGAGGGAAAAAGTTAATTTATTTATGAAAAAGGGTGTTTTGAGAGTATCTCAATACGATTCAAGTAATCAAGCTGTTGGTTTGGCTACTGAAACAGCTGTTGAAAATGAAGAACTTGAAGTGAAAGATGTTTCAGGAATTATTGACTTAAAAAAAGGGTCTGCTAAGATCTTGGTCGTCCCACCTCCAGAGAAGGGTGGTTCTTCGTCTATTCGAGACGTAGTTTTAAAAGAACATGACTACGATCAGTTGTTCACCATAGGTACTGGAGCAATAGCATTTGCCAAGAAAAAAAGTATTGAACCTAATTTCTTATACGCTGAACCCCACTCAACGATTGATACTCTCTTAAAGGGAATTAATTGTCTTATTATAATTGATAAGGAGAGAGAACAAGAATTGATTGAAAAATTAGAGGAAGAAAACATCAAATATGCTTACCTATGAAAGAAGTAAAGGTTCTTAGATTGGGTCATAGACCAAGTAGAGATAAAAGATTAACAACGCATGTTGGTTTAGTTGCTAGAGCTCTTGGTGCTGATGGAATTATTTTAGACGAAAAAGATCCAAAGATAGAGAAGAGCATTATTGATGTTGCAGGCAGATTTGGTGGAGATTTTAGTTTTGGAGTGGAAGAAAAGTGGCGAAAACTCATAAAAAACTGGTCTGGGAAGACCATTCACCTGTCAATGTATGGTCAAAAAATTCAAGAATTAGAGAGCGAATTAAGAAAAATCACAGATAGGTTATTGATTATTTTGGGTTCAGAAAAAGTGCCTGGAGAAGTGTATGAGATAGCTGATTACAATGTTGCCGTAACAAATCAGCCTCATTCCGAAGTTGCGGCCCTAGCTATCTTGCTAGACCGATTGTATGAGGGGAAAAAATTAGAAGAAGAGTTTGATGGGGAATTAAAAATAATTCCAAGTGAAGAAGATAAGATTGTGAAAGAGAAAGATTGATTTTGTTTGAATTAAAAAAATAAGGGCTGAATGGAGTGTTCAAATTTGGTTGGTGTGTATTTTGAGTGAGAATGTAATAATTGAGGATGAAGTAACCAAAGAGTTTATTTTAGAAATTGCTGGGGATGAAGCTCTTGATATTATTGAGCAATTAAAAGAAAAAGGAGAAACAACTGATGAAGATATTGCAGAAAATGTTGAATGTGACTTAAATAATGTTAGAAAAATACTCTACAAGTTGTATGATAATGGCTTAGCTGACTATTCTCGAAGTAGAGATGAGAAATCGGGTTGGATAACCTATAGTTGGGAACTTACATTGGATAACATTGATTCTGTTCTAAAAGAAAGAAAGAAAGTCTATCTCGAGGAATTAGAAGAGAGACTTGAATATGAAGAAAACAATGTTTTTTATGTTTGCCCTGATGGCCATGAAAGACTCACATTTGAAGAAGCTTCTGAAGAACAATTTGAATGTCCTGAATGTGGAAAACAAATGGTTCACTATGACGATGATAGGGACATAAAAGAAATTAAAGAAACTATAGAAGAATTAAAAGAAGATCTAGAAAATTCATAGGCCTAATATCCAACAGAGTTGGGGTAACATAAGTTCTTACAATCCTAAGACATCTTTCATACCAAATATTCCCTCTTTTTGTTTTACAACGTATCCAGCTGATTTGAGCGCTCCATTTATGAATGGTTGTCTGTTTTGTGCTCGGTGAGTGATTTCTATTCTTTCTCCTGAATTATTTCCACTTAAATAAACAGTATGATCACCAATTATGTCTCCAGCTCTAACTGCATGAATACCAATTTCACCTTGATCTCTGGGGCTTAATCCCTTTCTACCCATAACAAACTCTCCCTCACCTCTTACTTCTCTTATGATTTCTGCGGTTTTTTTGGCTGTTCCACTGGGTGCATCTTTTTTATTGTTATGATGGACCTCCACTATTTCTGCATCATAATCTAGGGTGTCTACAGCTTTTCTAACTAGTTCCCAAAAAACATTTATTCCAGTTGAATAGTTAGGGGAGATAACTGCTGAAATATTAGATCCTTTTATTGTTTCTTCCAATCTATTTTCTTGGGAATCATCAAATCCTGTTGTTCCAATAACCATATCCACATTTTTTTTAGCACAGATTTCTACAAAATTCAATGTGGCCTTGGGTACTGTAAAATCTATTAAAACATCTAAATTGGTTTTAGTTAACTCTTCCTCAAGTTTTTTTGAAGAGATTAATTCGACACCAACTTTCCCTAGACTCAATAATTCTCCGATGTCTTTTCCAATTTTTTGTTGACCAGGAGCTTCAACAGCCATTTCTAAATCTAAATCTTCACTTTCTACTGTTGACTGAACTATATTTGATCCCATCCTTCCAAGAGCACCAGTAACCCCTACTTTTGTCATAAAAAACCGACCTTTTTCAATGTCTCTTTTAATTTTTTCCTATTCTCCTTGGACATATCGGCCATTGGAGATCTGAATGGTCCTGAAGGAAGGTCTAACATTCTGGCTGCAGTTTTAACTGGAATTGGATTGGTTTCTAAAAATAAATCTCTAAATAAGGGAGATAAGTTATAGTGAAGGTTTCTTGCTTTCTCTAATTCGCCGTTGTTTAGGTAACTAACCATTTCACTAACTAATCCAGGAGCTATGTTGGCTGCTACTGAAACTACTCCATTTCCACCTAAAGACATTAGTTCGAAGGTTAAGCCATCATCGCCAGATAATACATTAAAATCATCTAGCGTTTCTTCCAATATTCTTGAAACCTGATTTATGTCGCCACTTGCTTCTTTTACACCAATTATGTTTGAAACTTTAGATAACTCTGAGATTACATGTGGTTCCATATTTGTTCCTGTTCTTGATGGAACATTATACATCAAGATTGGTAATTCAGTTGAGTCTGCTATTTTTTTATAATGCTTTATTAGGCCTCTATCAGTAGGTTTGTTGTAATAAGGTGTTATAACCATGGCACAGTCCACTCCTGCTTCTTCTGCATGTTTAGTTAGTTCTATAGCTTCTCTAGTTGAATTAGATCCAGTTCCTGCTACTACGGGCACTCTATTATCAACGTGGTCAACTACTACTTCTGTCACTCTCTTATGTTCTTCGTATGAAAGAGTTGCCGACTCTCCTGTAGTGCCGTTTGGGACTATTCCAGAAACATTGTTTTTTATTAAAAAATCTATGTTATTTCTTAATCCTTCCTCATCCAGTTCTTGGTTTTCTTTGAAAGGAGTTATTATTGCAGGAAACACCCCTTCTAATTTCATCTAACTCACACCACATTTTATTTTTTTTATCTAAATGATAAGACTGATGATATTTAATCTTTTTTAGGTGTTCTAAAACCTTTTTTTAAATAAAAAATTGCTTCAGTGAGGAAAAATCAAGAATTATTTTTAAATAGCAAAAAAAGAGAGTGTTTTTCCCTTTTTAGCTTTCTTGAGAAGCTATAAAACCTGCAATTCTATTCCTTACTCTCTTACTACTAATGTCAGTTAACTCATCAACTTTTTCTTTGTTTTCCTCAAAATCTTCGCTAAATTTTTCTCCATGATATTCGATTAGTTTCTTTCCTATGTTTCTGATAAATGTTGGTCGACTTCTTCCCAATCTTTCACCGCCTTACTTTGTTCTGTCTTAATTTGTTAAAATTATTTCCCTCTGAGGTTTACTTTAGTTGTTTTTTTAGTTTTTTAATTATCTCCTGTTTATTTTTTCCATAAAGCGCTAATGTCTTCTTAGACGATTTTCTTCCTGATTTAACCCTAATATCATCTATAGGTATATCTAATTTCTCTGACAAAAAATTTTTTAGCTCCTGATTAGCTCTGTTTTGGCTTGCTTTCTCCTTTATGTCTATTTCAATTCTCTTACGCCATTTGTTGTATTTCTTGATTTTATTCTGGTTTTTATTAGTTGAAATAGATAAATCAATAAGAACTGGGTTTTGGTTTTTTATGGCATCCTTCATTCTTCATCTAAATGGAATTTTTCTGCGTTAGAATCGGCTATCTCTTGTATTTCTTGTATTCTTTCTTCTCCACCTTCTTTCTTGAACAAATGTTTGAATCTTTTTTGTGGTTTTAGGTATTCTTCAACTGGTTTTCTGTCTTTTATTTTTTTGACGTCTTTTATTTCGCCCTCTTCTCGCTCATATAATACCCAGAGACCTGTTTCAACTGCTAATCGAGCAAGCTTTACTGTTATATCCCCTTCGTGACCCCATCCTGTTGGACAAGGTGTGTGGATTTGGACATAAGTTGGTCCGTTTATTTCATTTGCTTTTTTAACTTTTTCTATTAGGTCATCTGGATATGCTACACTTGCTGATGCTACATAAGGAATGTTATGGGCTGCTGCTATTTTTAGGGCATTTTTCTTTCTGTTTTCGTTTCCAAAGGACTCTTCTCCTGCTGGAGAAGTTGTTGTTGATGCATTCATAGGTGTACTTCCGGATCTCTGGATTCCTGTGTTCATATATGCTTCATTGTCATAACATATGTAGGCTACATCGTGACCTCTTTCTAGCATACCGCTTAATGATCTCATTCCTATGTCGACAGTTCCTCCATCTCCTCCCTGAGCTACTACGTTGATGTCTTGTTTTCCTTTAGCTCTTAGTGCTGCTTCAACTCCTCCTGCTACTGCTGCTGAGTTTTCGAATAATGAATGAAGCCATGGTATTTTCCATGAGCTTTGTGGGTATGGTGAAGATGTTACTTCTAAGCAACCTGTAGCACATGTGGCGATAGAGTTGTCATCCACAGCTTTCATAGCTAATCTAGCTCCTAACGCCAGTCCGCATCCTCCACATGCCCTATGACCGGATGTGAATCTTTCTTTTTTTTCTAATCTAGTCATTGTCATAAACCTCTTTTAAGTCGATAAATTCTATTTCTTTTTTAACTCTACCATGTTCCTTTGCTTTTTCAGCTTTTTTAGCTATCTTCTTAACAGAGTCTTCTGGAACGTCACGTCCTCCTAATCCAACTATGAAATTCTTTGCTAGGGGATTAACATCGGATGAGTATAATTCATCTTTTAGTTCAGTGAATAATGCTCCTTTTTTTCCTATGCTAACATTTTTGTCTAATACTGCTATTACATCTGAGCCTTTTATTGCTTCTATTAGTTCTTGAGCAGGGGATGGTCTGAATGCTCTTACTTTAATCGCTCCAATTTTTTTGCCTTCTTCTCTTAATGAATCAACTGTCTCTTTAACCACACCCATTATTGAGCCTAGTGAGATTAAGACTATGTCTGCATCCTCTGTTCGGTATTCTTCTATTAATCCTCTCTGCTCTCGACCAAATTTGTCTGAGTATTCATCAAAAACTTGTTTTATAACATCTGTTGCATTATCCATCGCATCGAATTGTTGGTATCGGAATTCGGTGTAGTCTCTTGGAAATCCGACTGTTCCAAATGTTTCAGGGTTTTCAGGGTCAAGTTTGTGTTCTGGCTCGTATGGTGATAAGAAGTCTTGTATTTCTTCTCTTTCAGGAATTGAAACGGGTTCGTATGTGTGGGTGAGAATGTATCCATCCATACACACCATGGTGGGAAGCATGACATCTTGATTTTCAGCTATCTCGTATGCTTGTATTGACATGTCAAGTGCTTCTTGGTTTGTTTCTGCATAAAGTTGTATCCATCCTGCGTCTCTCACCCCTATTGAGTCTGAGTGATCGTTCCATATGTTTATAGGTGCTCCTAGGGCACGGTTAGCTACTCCCATAACTATTGGTAATCTTAATCCTGATGCATTGTATAAAACCTCATTCATCAGGAGTAAGCCCTGACTACTTGTTGCTGTGTAAGTTCTTGCTCCTGTGGCGCTAGAACCCACACATGAACTCATTGCTGAAAATTCGCTTTCCACTTTTACATATTCTGAGTCTAGTTCTCCATCGGCAACGAATTGACTCAGTTTTTCGACGATATGGGTTTGAGGAGTGATTGGGTATGCTGCTATTACTTCGGGGTCTGCACCTTTTATTGCATGTGCAACTGCATGAGAGCCTTCCATTACTTCTTCTTGGTTGCTCATTCTTTTACCTCTTTATTTTTCTTCTAGTTCCATTTCTAATGCATCTACGGGGCATTCTTCTGCACATATTCCGCATCCCTTGCAGTAGTCTAGGTCTGTTCTAAAAATTGTGTCTCCTTCGTATTCTTCTTCAATTTTAGATGAATCGGGACAAAATTCCCAACACCTTTCGCATCCTATGCATTTATCTTTGTCTAACACTGGGACATAAACACGCCATGAACCTGTTTTGTAGTTTTCAGTTGTCCCAGGTTTAGCTATTGAAGCAAAATTTGGCATTTTTATTCCTCCACTACTTTTTTAGCTTTTTTCATAACTTCAGCATTCTTTTCCCCTATTTTTCCAGGGAATCTTTTTTGAACTCTTCTTTGCATTGCTTCTAAACTTACTTCGCCTGTTGCTCCGGAAAAAGCACCTAATAATGCTGTGTTCATAATTGGTTTTCCTAAAATGTCTAGGGCTATTTCTGTTGCATCTATGGTTATTAAATCTGCTTGTGTTTCGATATCTACAGATTCTTTGTCTTCAGATGTGTTTACGATCATTAATCCATCATCTTGAATGCCTTCAGTAACGTCTACTGTGCCGAGTAGTGTTGGATCTTGTATTATGACATAGTTTGGAGTGTATATTTGGCTTCTTCTTCTTATTTTTTCTTCACTAAGTCTTGCAAATGCTTTAACTGGAGCTCCTCTTCTTTCGACACCAAAGGCAGGGAATGCTTGGGCTTGTAAACCATCTTCAAATGCTGATTCGGCTAGGAGTTCTGCAGCGGTTACAGAGCCTTGACCTCCTCTACCATGTATTCTTATTTCTCTCATTAGAACACCACTTTTTTGGTTTTTTATTATTAATCATGAAGGATTTAGTTTTCAAATATTAACTATCTTCTCACTTTAAATATGTTATGTGATCAAGATAGCTATTATAGAAAGAGCAAAAGCCGACAAAATAAAAGCAAAAGCCAGTCCTCCACCCATAGCTATGATTGCATTAGCGGTGCTCGCTAACTGGGCCGCCATATCTGAGCCAAAAACTTCTAAATCTTCCACCATTTCTGTCTCAACACCAACCTCTACTTCTTCCAGATCTCTCTCAGCTTTTTCATACAGCTCTTGTATGTTTTTAATAAGTTCTTTATGATCTATCTCTGCTCCAATAGGGTTTTCTCCATTTAAATTCACAACATGGTTATCTGAGGTCATTACCTCACCTTCGTCTATAGGTAATGCTTTTAAGATTTTTTCACGCAACCCTTTCTCGAGATTATTTCCATCCAAGAAAACATAATAGGTTTTTTTGCCATCTATCTCTAGTAATGCAACTCTTATACCAAGATTGCCAAATCCTTGCTCCCAACCCCATTCCACATCTTTTTTAGCAATACCTAGTTTTAAATCATCCACCTCTTTTTCGCTTGCCTTATCACTTGTTTTTTCTGCAGCATCTATGATGTCGAAAGAGTGCTTACTACCTGGATAAATCCCTCCTGGTTCTTTCCAAGAACAATTATGTGCATCTATAAAAACTAAGTCGCCAGAACCCCTTACTCTAGAATTGAGCATAATAGAATAGCCTATTGGGAAGGCAATATCTTCGGTTGGATTAGGAGAAAGTGTTGATATTGCAACGATTCCTTCATCTAATTTTTGAGCAAGCATCTCGACATCCCCCACCTTTTCTCTTACTGGAATTCCTGCTCCAGCGAAATCCATGTCTTGAACACTTTCTATTACTGAATCAGTGATTTTATGGCTCTGTTCTGAGTTAACTAAATTGAAGTCATGTGTAGCTGCACCATGAGCAATTAGAGCTGTGCAATCTAACTCTTCTTCTAGATCCTCTGCTAGGGCTTTTGGAAGGTTCCCTCCCCCCAATTCTCCAACTGGACCTGGATGTACTGAAGGAGAAACTATCACTGCCTTCACTCCCTCTTGGTTTTTAAACGCGATTGTGCCTACTGGGACTCTTACAAACTCACCAATTTCATCAAATATTGATTCCAATTCGTCTACTCCTTTATGTGAATAATTTACAAATCCTCTAACAAAATCTAAGCCGCTAATACCAAAAGATCTTCTTAAAGGCCTATCTAAGTAGATTATTATTAAGTAAAAGGCTGATATGAAGATAAAAGATGAGATTAGAAATTCAAAATAGAGAGCTGGTGTCTTATTAAATTGATATAAAAAAACAATCGAGAATAGAGGTTGAACAGAAGCTCCTGGGATGTTGCCAATAAGTGTCTTTTTGGATAATGATAAAAGAACCATCATTCTTATAGCAAAAATTATTCCCAAAGACAACATTAAGGCGTCATAAGTTAATTCAGGACCAATTATTTGGGTCAAAGAACCTATTAGTGTTCCAAAACCAACAATAATTGAGGAAAGAGACGATAATAGAGCTGATCTATCTATATTCAACTCTCCCCTGATTCTGTTAGTTATCCATGGAGTTAAGAAAACAGATATTACAGCTGGTGCTCCAATTAAAATAAAACCTCTTATAGCTCCTTCATATATCCCTGAAAAGGTTGGAACGGTTCTAAAGCTAGCTGCTCCTACTAGAATTGAAAATAGAGCCGATACCCCAACCGATACCGGCCAATAGGGTGAATCAAATAGATACTTTGTTAGTGATTCTGCTCTTTGTGCATAATTGTCTTCCATTTATCAAACACCATTTTGGGAGAGAGAAGCTTTTTTTATTCTGTATTCTCCTCTCATTTTGTTTTCATCATAAGTAAGTTCTGAATCTTCTATTTTTATTTTTTTATCAAAGATAGGAGCATCGAGCACAGTGGTTTCATATTCTCCACCTTCTCCAGCCAAGTTTATTTTATGTTTTTGTTTAATATCGATTAACCTTTCAAGCATTTCTTCATCAATTTTTTTGCCAAGAAAAGATTCATCAAGTCCTTCAGCTGAAACACTGGTTATAATTGATTCAAATCCCTCTTTAATTAGGTTTCTCATGTATTCTTCTATATCGACATTCCAGAGAGGTGAATAGAGATTTAAACCAAGTTCCTTTGATATAGATTCTACCCTAGTTTTTTGATACTTGCTTTGAATAGCTCCAACTCCTAGTGTGTCAAACTCATATTTATTTTGTGCTTTTTCGAGAGCCTCTTTCAATTCCTCGGCTTCTTTATTTTTCTCTGATTCTGAGGGAGATTTAAAGATGTCTATATCCAATGATTTTGACATTAAAGAAGTTAATTTTATGTTTTTAGAGTGGTAGAGATAAGATCCTTCCTTCTTAGGTATCATAGAAACCAACACACTAGGGGTGTATCCTTCCTCCATCGCTTTATATAACGAATACGTAGAATCTTTTCCTCCAGTAAACAAAGAAGCAATTTTCATCAATAGTTCTCCTCAAAATTTTCTTTAAATCTTTTTTTAGTTTGTTTTTGGTTAGGTAAGTTTGTCTGACAACCTATCTCTTCAACAACAAAGGAAGCAACTGTTGAGGCTATTTTTCCACATTTCTCTAAAGAATAGTCTTCAACATATGATTTCAAGAAACCTGCTCGGTAAGCATCTCCCGCTCCTGTAGGGTCACGTGCTTCTGTTTCGATAGCTGGTATCCTTGTTTTGTGGTTTTTGTGATAGATCGTGCTTCCTTCTTCATGTTTAGTGACCACTAATACCTCAACTTTCTTCTTTAATTGCTCTAAATTCCATGTGGTTTTGTTTTTTATTTTCTCTAATTCGTATTGGTTACAGAATAAAAAATCAGTAGAATTTATTACGGCTTTTAGTTGATCTGAAGAGTATACGGGTAAATCCTGTCCTGGATCAAATGAGGTTTTTTTAGCTTCTTCAACAACCTTTAGATTAAACTCTGGATCTGAGGGTGCCAAGTGAACTAATTCATATTGATCTATGTTGGTGGGTGGTTCCTTTTCAGAGAAACTTTCTGAAGCTCCCCAGTGAAAATATGTGATTTGGTTTTCTTCTTCATCGGTGTATATGAATGCATTGGCAGTTTTTTCTTGCACATATATTACAGATTCGAGGTTAACACCTATCTCTTGTAGGTGATTCTCGTATTCTGAATTTTCGAAATCTCTTCCGACTAAAGTTAATAAGGAAGGGTTTTTTTCTAATTTAGCAATAGCTGCAGCGACATTTGCTGCACCTCCTCCTCTAAATCTTTTATAATCCTTTATGAAAATAGACGAATTTTTTTCTGGGAAGTAGGGGACTTTGGAAATATGGTCATAGGCAGTGTGCCCGACCACAAGAATCATTCATTTATCCTCCTCTTCTTCTTCCTCTTCCTCCTGCTCTTCTTCTAGTTCTTCAACTTCTATTGCCTCTAGTGGAACATCCTTCAAAGCGTTACCTATACTGCTTTTAGCTATTTTGATTGCATGTTCTTCGTTTTCAGCGTTGAATACTTTTATTCCAAACAACAAGCCAACTAAAGCTGTATCAGCGGCTATGTATACGCTTTCAAAGGGTTGTTCACAAGCGGGACATAGGGTTGAACCTATATCTATCTCGACATATCCTAGTCCTGAATCGTTTAATTTCCTGCCTGCCTCACTTATAGCTACACTCATCGCGTCTTCGACACTTTCTACGTCTTTTACTGTCCAAGCTGCCTCAAGAGTTACATAATAATTTTCCATCTATACCACCAAGTTTGTCTCCTTTCTTAGAAAGCTACCATGGAGTAAGAAATTTATCTGTTTTTGTTTCTTTTATCTTAATTCTAGTTCCCTAAATATTTACTTCTATTTCCCTACCTTTTTCTGGGTAAGGAATCCTTAGGTTAGTGAAGTCTCTTGGAACAACTGTATCTTCAAAAACTTCTTGAGCCTCATTTAATAAAGGATAAAAATTCTTGGAATATCTAGAGCTTAGGTGAAAAAGGGACAATAATCTAACCTCAGCGTCTTTAGCTAACTCAGCTGCTTCTTTTGCCGTTGAATGTTTAGTTTTCTTTGCTCTCTCCTTTTCTTCTTCACTCAATGTTGCATCATGAATTAACAAATCAGCTTTCCTAGCCCTTTGTTTAATTCTCTCTAGGGGTCGAGTATCCCCTGAATATACAAATTTTCTACCACGTCGTGGTGAACCTAATACCTGTGATGGCTTTATCTCTTCACCCTCGGAGTTTTTAACCGAATCCCCATGTTGTAATCTACTAAACTTTGGACCTGGCTGTATACCTAACTCAATGGCCTTTTCTCTATCAAACTTCCCAGGTCTTTCATCCTCTTCGAGAACATAGCTTAGTGCTTGGATGGACTTCCCATGATCCGCCTCGAGTACATCAATTGAATACCCCTCTTCCTTCAAGCAATCTCCATCACTAACTTCCTTTATCTTTAGATCAAATTTAGGAGAAGTTGCGCCTAAAGCAGCCATTTGTCGGGACAAACGTTTTATTCCAGGTGGTCCTATTATCGTAAGCGGTTTCTCCCTGTCCTGGAAAGCCATTGTTTGTATCAAACCCGGTATCCCCAAAAAATGGTCACCATGAAAATGAGAAATCAATATTTTGTCAACTGCCATCCCTGTTCCAGCCTTCATCATTTGTCTCTGTGTGCCCTCTCCACAATCAAACAACAATAACTCCCCTTCTCTTTTCACCAAAATTGATGGTGGATTCCTTTCAACCGTTGGAGTTGCTCCTGCAGTTCCTAAAAAAGTTACTTCGAATGACATATTTTTTTGTATCTAATTTGTTAGACTATGAATTGGTGAAGGAATTCTTCCATTCCTATCTACAAAATCTTTACACCCAAAATCACTCACCTTTATAATAGGGGACTCTCCTAACAACCCTCCAAACTCTACTATCCCCCCTGCTTCTGCCCCAGGAACTGGGATTAATCTAACTCCTATGCTTTTGTCATTAATAACTCCTATCGAACATTCATCAGCTATTATACCACTGATAGTTTCTACTGATGTATCTCCAGGGATTGGAACCATATCGAGGCCTACTGAACATACAGAGGTCATTGCCTCAAGCTTTTCTATTGACATACTTTTATCTTTTACAGCATCCGCCATTCCTGCATCCTCAGTGACAGGGATGAAGCTTCCGCTTAAACCACCAATGTGTGATGTTGCCATTGCACCTCCTTTTTTAACCGAATCAGTTAGCATTGCAAGAGCAGCTGTTGATCCTGGAGCCCCACATCTCTCAACCCCCATCTCTTCTATAATCCTCGCTACCGAATCTCCTTCAGCAGGTGTTGGAGCTAGAGATAAATCTACGATATTGAATTGTGTTCCAATCTCTTGTGCAACTTCTCTTCCTATTAACTCACCAGCCCTTGTTATCTTGAACGCAGTTCTTTTGATTTTTTCAGATAGCTCTCCAAAATCTGTTTCTTTTTGGTTTTCGATAACCGATTTAACTACTCCTGGACCAGAAATCGCTACACTCAAAGAAGATTCAGCTTCTCCTGCACCATGCATTGCTCCTGGCATAAAGGGATTATCCAGAGGTGAATTTACAAATATGGCGAGTTTAGCACAACCTAAGCCATTTTGTTCTTTCGTCTCTTGTGCGGTTTGTTTTATTATCTCTCCGATCTGGTTTACGGCGTTCATATTAATTCCAGCTTTAGTTGTTGCCACATTTATTGCTGAACAAACTCTTTTGGTTGAACCAAGAGCTTTTGGTATGCTTTCTATCAATTTTTCGTCAGAATTAGTGATTCCTTTATGAACAAAAGCAGAATATCCCCCAATAAAATCTACCCCTACTCTTTCGGCTACTTCATCCATCTTTTTTGCTACTCTTATTATCTCTTCTATGTCTCTATCTTCATTTGGACCAATTACTTCAGATATTGGTGTAACTGAAATTCTTTTATTAACTATGGGTATTCCATATTTTTTCTCAATTTTTTCAGCTTTTTCTACTAATTTATTGGATTCTTGGATTATTTTTGTCTCTATCTTTTCTAAAAAAGTGTCTAGGTCTGGATCACTACAACCCCTCAGATTTATGCCTAGGGTAACTGTCCTTATATCCAAATTTTCTGTTGAAACCATCTTTAGAGTCTCTAAAATCTCATCAGAATCGTAGATCAATTCCTACACCCTATGCATTTGTCTAAATATTTTTTCATATTGGACAGTTACTCTCACACCTTGATCTTCCCCAACTTCTTGTAATCCCTCTTTTATCTCCTCAAAATCTTTATTGGATTCACTTATATCTGCAAATAGCAACATTGTAAAAAGTTCACGATCAACAGTTTGAGAGATGTCTAATATGTTCACGTCAAATTCTGCTAGCTTAGATGTTATAGCTGCCACTATGCCTGGATGATCAGATCCCTCTACAGTGATTACTAAAACTTCTTCATCTTCTGCCAAAATAATTACCTGGTACTGAGAACCGTAACAAGCGGTAAGAAACCGTGTACGGTTGCTTCCGTTTATAGCCTCTCGCCCAAGTGGGCTTATAGGCTCCCTGTTGGGTTCTCTTCACACCTAAGGTAGGTGAACCGCTACCAGGAATTACAGTCTCCCCTCCAGCTGAACCATCTCCAACTGGACATAAACACCTTTCGGCTGAACCGATTGTTCTCGAGCTTTCCACCCCAAAAGAGGACTGGCACGAGTGCTTACGGTTCATCCCTTTACGGGAAGGAAGGTCTCTCATCAGCCCCCACAGGCTCCACGAATGCACCCGATGGCTGGGTACACTCTCCTTCTCCTCTTCTCCTTCCAAAGGTCCAAAGAGCAAGGTCTTTAGCCCACAGAGGTGTTCCGAGGAACCCTATCCTCACTATTACTAACACCTCCTTACTATTTAAAGTTCACTGCTTCTCCTCCTAATTACTCTAATTATTCTTGTTAAACTCCGATGAACCCTCACCTTATATCTTTCAATTTCATTTGTATCAACCTTTAAATCAACCCCTTCCTTTGGGGAAATGAAGCACAAGTATCCACCTTTTTTTAGGTTCCTCAGCGCTTCTCTAATCGTTTGATTATACAAATCGCTAATATCTCCATATACTGTTGATGAACGCCCATATGGTGGATCAGCTATTATTGCCTCAAAGCTATGAGGTTTAAATGGTGTTTTCCTCGAATCTGCTAGTATTAAGGAATTTTTTTTGTTTTTAGTTAATTTTTGGTTTTTCTTTGATCCTTTAAGCATCTTTAGGCTAGCATCAACTCCAACAGAACTTATATCCATATCATTTGCTTCGATTAGGAAGCTTCCAGTTCCAGAGAATACGTCAAGAATTGCCCCATCTCTTACTCTAGTTAAGTTAATGCAGGCTCTAGCTAATTCGGGTTTTATTGCCCCTGGCTTGAAAAAAGGCCTCTTATGGGGTTTTCTCTTTCTATATTCTTTTCTGTTGATTTTAATTATTTGTTCACCAAAAACTAGGTTTTGATCTGTTAAAAACAATTTAAAAACTTTTTTAGGGTTCTCTAAATCAATCGGGCCTTTTATAATTGCTCCAATTCTTTCTTCAGCTTCTTTTGCGCTTATTTTTTTTAAATTATTTTTTATTCTTTTAGCTCTAACACAAAACTTTTTGTTCGAAGAAATGTTTTCTATATCCTTTAAAACATCATTTAATTTTTTAGCAGAAGTAATATGTTTCAAAACACTATGCGTATAACCAAGTCTTTTGAAAAAACTTTTTTCTAACTTATCGTTTGTTTTTATTATTAATAGATTAGTTAATTCCTCTCTAATTTTATATTCTACCTGATATGCTTCTATTAGAGCTTTCACTTCTGCTTTCGCTAGTTTTGGTTGTTCACCTGATAACTCAAATAGATATTCCATCCTTAATCAACATCTATGAACCCATAATCTCTTCCTATCTCAAACCATGCCCACGCCCAGATTATGCTTTCAAAGGCTCTAACATAGTCATCCTCTTCTCTAAAATGATAAGAATCTTCTAAATATGCCTTTATGTTTTCTACGAAATCCTCGCCATCTTGAATTTTAGGAGAAAATTTTGGTTCTTTCTTTTTGAGTTTTTTTTGCCATTTCTCTGTTTCTTGCTCTAATTCCTCCATCATAATTCCTCAACAATTGGGTTACAAACACTTATTGATGAAATTGATCTCTCAATTGTATCAGTTGCCATTATCTCATCTGCTCCCGCTAAGTATATGTTCTGAATTGCATTATTTGCAAAAACTGGATGAGTGACCACTACCTTTATCCTAGAGGGATCTTGTTTTTTAAGTAGCTCTATCGCATTTGACATTGTCCCTCCAGTTGAAACAATATCATCTACAACTACAACCTCCTTGCCCTCGACATCTAGATCTTTCTTCTCTATCTCAACATCATTTTCAGATTTCCTCTCCTTAACTAAGAAATCATATTCACAATCTAGTTGAATTGAAAGTGTTTCGGCATATTTTAGTGCTCCATGATCAGGAGCAACTACAAATTGATTGTTTTTTTGTTCTATGTGATTGGAAATTTCTTTGAAAGCGGTTATATTTTTAAAATCCGCTGTTTCGAAATAGTCCCCAATTCCTTCATCATGAACATCGATTGTTAGAACCTCTTCAACTTCTTTATCTATTGTTCTTGCTATTGCTCTAGCACTAACTGCCTCACCTTCTTCAAATTTCTTGTCTTGTCTCGCATAACCAAAATATGGGATTACCGCTGTTATTCGGGCATTGTGTAATGCATCTAGCAATAATAATAGGTTAACATAACTAGAATCTGAATCTATGCTTTGAACTAATACAACATCTTCTTCTGTTTCTTCTTCGAGCTTAACGTATTGTTCTCCATCTGGAAACGTCTTGTAATCAACTGGTAAAATTTCTAAACCCATCTTTTTTGCAATCTTAGAACCTAAGTTTTGACTAGCTCTTCCACAGACAACTTTCATTAAATCCCACCTGGTAATAAAAAATATAGTTGTTTCTTATTTAAAATGGATTGATAATCAATGATAGGGTTTTTATCTGATTTTGGTAGAGAGAACGGATATGTGGGATCGATGAAAGCGGTTGCGGGAAGTATTTGTGAAGATAGATTAATTGATATTTCCCATAAAACTAAAAAACATGATGTTAGGAGAGGCGCGTTTATTTTGTACAACACTTACCGATTTTTTCCATTTAAAAGTGTTTTTGTTTGCGTTGTTGATCCGGGAGTAGGAACAGAGAGGAGAGGAATTGCTATCGAAACAGAGGAATATGTTTTTGTTGGACCTGATAATGGATTGATGTTCCCTGCTGCCAATGATTGTGGTGACTACAATGTTTTTGAATTATCAAATAAGGAATATATGTTGGAGGGTGTTTCTGAAACATTTGATGGTCGAGATGTTTTTGCTCCAATAGGAGCACACATCGCTGATGGGGTGGAAATTGAAGATTTAGGTCCTCAAATAGAAGAAATAAAAGAACTGAACTTTGGTGATTGGAAATTTGAAAATGGCTCATTGAGAGGGGAAATTATTTTTATTGACTCTTTTGGTAACTTGGTAACCAATATCCCCTACAACAAAGTCAAAAATAGATTAGACTTTGGTGACAAAATTAGTTATAAAAGCGAGGAAATTCCTTTTTACCGATCTTATGGATGTGTGGATGAAAACAATTTAGTTTTAACTGTTGGTGGTCATGGAAACATTGAAATATCAGCCAACAAAGGAGATGCAGCTAAAATAACTGGGTTAAAGGAAAGAGATGGATTTATGTTGAAAATTAATTAATTAAAATATATTGGTGATTCACTTGAGAGCTCTTACCATCGGTAGATTTCAGCCCTTCCACAAGGGCCATCTAAATGTAGTTAAAAAAATCTCCAATGAAGTAGATGAAATAGTTATATGTATCGGCAGCGCCCAGATCAGTCACGAAGTTGACAACCCCTTCACAGCTGGTGAGAGAATCGAGATGATTAAAAAATCTCTCAGTCAAAATGGAATAGACAACATCTATTACATAATCCCTATTGAGGACATAGAGAGAAATTCACTCTGGGTCTCTCACTTGGAATCGATGACGCCTCCATTTGATGTTGTTTATAGCAACAACTCTCTAGTTGCAAGACTATGTAGAGAACGAGGTTACGAAGTTAGGCATTCCCCTCTATTTAAAAGAGACAAATATTCTGGAACTGAAATTAGGAATAGAATCCTCAAGGATGAAGAATGGAAGAGTTTAGTTCCCAATGGAACTAAGGAAGTAATTAAAGAAGTTAAAGGAGTTAAAAGACTTAAAAAAGTTTCTAGAGAAGAAGTCTCTCAAGATTAATCAAATGCTAAGATTAATCAAATGCTTTTTTAAATCCTTTCCAAATTTGTATTCCCCAATTGAATCCTTTTTAACAACTCTATGACAAGGAATGATTATTGGAAAAGGATTCTTACTCAACGCCTGCCCCACTGTAATAGGTAAACAATTCTTTTCCAACGAATTAGCTACTTCTTGGTAAGTCCGAACCTCCCCATAACCTATGGAATTTATCTTCTTGAACAATAGTTTTTGAAAATCTGTTAATTTGTCTTTATTTATCTCACACTTAATTTCCTTTAAGCCTCCATTTAAATAAGTTAATATTTGCTTTCCACAATCTGAACTAAATTGGTTTGTTTCTTTAGAATTAGTTTTTTCTATTTCAACAAACTCAACGGATTCTTTAATACCTACCCTTATTGTATATTCTTTATAACTTCTAATATCAGTCTTCATTAGATCCATCAGAAGTTCACTTTTGTTTTCAAAAAAGATTTACCTAGAAATGGTTTTTTATTAATCAATCAATTACATAAGAATAGTCAATTATATTGATCTATTCCTTGGAGGACTAATTTGCCTAAAAAGAAAAACAAAGATGATTTTCCAAGAGGAGAAGATTCCAAAAAATTCGAACTTGGGCAATACTTCACTAAAAAAAGTGTAGTAGAAGAGATAGTTGATCTTGTGTCCGAATACCTAGATTACGATAAGGACATAGATATTTTAGAACCTAGTTTTGGAACAGGTAACTTTATTGAAGTTCTTAAAGACAGAGGATTTAAGAATATTGATGGTTGTGAAATTGACAAGTCATTGTTTAATGAATCCCTAGACCTTGGTTATTATGAAAAAGATTTCTTTGAACTCCCCATGGAAAAAAAATATGATTTGATTATTGGAAACCCGCCATTTAGCAAATATAACTTAGAAAAAAGTTATTATAAACCCCAGGATTATATCTCTAGTTCTATTAATCCTAGTATTTATTTAAATCAAGAAGTATTAGGCAAAGATAAAATCAAAATTGAGAATGCATTTATTCTTAAGTCCATTAAACATTTAAAGGATAAAGATTCTTCTATTGGTTTTGTCTTACCAATCTCTTTTTTCATCAAAGATAAGAACAAAAAAGTGAAAAATAAGATTAAAAACAATTTTTCTACTATCATCATCTATCAAAACAGTTCTTCTTGGTTTGATTATGATATACCATGTTGTTTTGTTATCCTAAGCAATTTAAGTTGTTTTAAAGAAGAAATTGTTTTATTATTTGAAGATGATGAAAAAAAACGAGAGGTGATTAATTTAGAGAGAATGCACGAGGAGATAATTCCCAAAACACATATCTTTAAAAAGGAATTCAATGAAGAAGGAACTAAGCTAAAGGAATACCTAAAAGAAGAGAGCATTAATTATGAAAAATCTTATGAAGATAACACAATTTCGGCTTCTAATATCTTAGAATACGATTCAATTCCCTCTAATGAAAAAGTTGAAGATTATAAACTAGCTGTTTGCAGAGTTGGAAATGCTAGCGTTGGTAGAGCGGGTTTAGTGAATATTGAAGAGGAGATTTTAAATGACATGTTTTATGTTTTCTCTTTTAAGAAAAAATATGCCAATAATAAAAAACTAAAAGAAAGGGTTTGTGAGCAAATTAATAAAAACCAGGATTACTTCAAAAATGTAACCATTAGAGTTGGTAGCAAATCTATTAAGAAAAAAGACATATTTGATTTCAAAATCGTAGAATAAAAACACTTCGTGTTTGGTTTTTATGATTAGAGAAATTGGAGAAAATGAGATTAGATTAGTCTTTGAAGCTAAGAATAAAGGTAAGCTCAGGTTCAAATCTAGGGAGGGGTCTTTAGGGTTTGGTGATAGTTTCGCAACTCGCTCAGAAGAATTCAATGAAGATGTATACTTAGAATGGCAAATTGGATACGACGTTCCTAAAAAGGATGTTGAAAGTGGAGAGAAAAAAACCAGTTTGGATGATGTTTATTTTTCCAATTCAAATGGAACCACGAAATGTCCTTTTGAATTTTCCGAAATTCTTGAAAAAATTATAAACCAAAAAATGTAGGTTGGTGAAGCAAATGCTCGAGATTGATGGATCTTATGGTGAAGGAGGAGGTCAAATACTTAGATCTGCTCTTGGATTATCTGGGTATACGGGAAAAAGCTTTAGGATGTTTAATGTTAGAGCTAATAGGTCTAATCCAGGGCTCTCACATCAACATTTAAAGTGCCTTGAAGCTGTAAAAACGCTTTTAGATGCTGAGGTAAAAGGCAATAGTCTTAGGTCCAAAGAAGTGGTTTTTAAGCCTAAAAAATTGGCAAAAAACGAATTAAGTATTGATATAGGGACAGCGGGTAGTGTTACTCTTCTATTACAATCGCTTCTTCCGGTTATATTTAGGGCAGAAAATAAATTACACATCGAAGTTGAGGGAGGAACTGATGTCAAGTGGTCTCCTCCTTTTGATTACTTCAAACACATCACTTGTTATTTTTTAGAAAAAATTGGAATCGAATGCGGTGTTAAGTTATTAAAGAGAGGGTATTATCCTAAGGGAGGGGGAAAAATTGTTTTTGAGGCTAGAAAAGTGTCTAAAAATCTTTTTTCCTTCACAAATAATCAAAAAATGAATCGAGTTAGGGGTGTGTCTTTCTCAAGTAACTTACCCTCACATGTTGCTGAAAGGCAGAGGAATTCAGCGAAAGAGGTTTTAGAAAAAAAATTGGATATCCAAGCAGACATAGAAATCGAGAGGGATTCACGAGCTATTGGTAAGGGTAGTGGAATTGTTGTCTGGGCTGATTTAGGAGGAGGGCGTTTAGGGGCTAGTGCTTTAGGGGAGCCAGGTAAACCTGCAGAAGAAGTGGGCGAAGAAGCTGGAAATAAATTGATTGATCAGATAACAAAAAGTGGTTGTGTTGATAAATACATGATTGATCAATTAATTCCTTTTTTAGGAATATTACGTGGTTCAGAAGTGCTTGGAACTGAGTTAACTAGTCATGCACAAACGAATTCCTGGATTGTTTCTAATTTCTTGGACGTTAGTATTGATATAAATGAAGAAGATGATGGTACTGTGTTGATTAGTTCTTGATTTCTAAGAATTCGGGAGGAATTTCTGGAGCTACCCATAGCGACTTTGCTGCTTTTCTTATATCGACATTTTCTTTATAGACATCTTTGGCTTTAACCACTATTAAAACTGGATTGTCTATTGAGGCCTGAGCAACTTCGAGGGCAGATTCAGATTCTTCACTAAGATGGACTTTGTTCTTATTCACTGGCTTCAGGCCTATTTCTTCTACTCTTCCAGCTTCTTCTTCACTGCTTCCGTAGTATAGTTCCTCTGGTGGTTCTTTTTTAGGTAGATCTGGTGAGACATCTACTGTGTGTCCATATGTTGCTCTTATCTTATTATCTTCGATTTCGTATCTGCCTTTTTTGTCTGTTTCAACAAGTGCTATTAGGTCATCTTTTGTTAGCCAATCGTATCTACTTCTACTGCTTATAGCTTCCAATAATTGATCCAAGTCTGCCCATCCGTTTTGGTCTAAATTTACTCCTATGTCCTTAGGAAAGTGTCTTAAAGCTCCTGAAACAATTTTTCCTAATGGCTTTAGTTTGTTATCAGGTATGATTAATTCTCCATCCTCACCACATTCACATGTTTCTCCTCTATAATATCCATGGGATTCACATTTCTTAACTGGCATCCTTAGATAGAAGATTAAAGAAAAATAAAAAATTTTCTCAAAACAACCATAAGAAATAAAGAAATTTAAAAAATATTAGTGCTGGAAAATGACTAATGATTATTCCTTTCAGGATATTGAAGAGAAATGGATTAAAAAATGGCAGAAAAATGATGTTTTTAATGTAAAAAAAGATCAAAGAGACTCTTATTTTGTTAACGTAGCATATCCTTATCCTAGCGGCTCAATGCATGTGGGACATGGTCGAACTTACACCTTACCCGATATAGTTGCTAGATACAAAAGAATGGATGGTTACAACGTTTTATTTCCTATGGCATGGCATGTGACTGGAACACCTGTCATTGGTATCTCTAGAAGGATAAAAGAAGAGGATGAAGACACTCTCGATATATACAAGAATCTCTATGGTGTTCCTGAAGAAAAAATAGGGGACTTCAAGGATCCATTAGAGATTGTTAATTATTTTAGTGATGAATACAAGAAAGTGATGACTCGGTTGGGTTATTCAATTGATTGGGATAGAGAATTTAGAACTGTAGATGATGAATACAACTCCTTTATTGAATGGCAATATAGGAGGTTGAAAGATAAGGGTTTGATCAAAAAAGGAACACATCCTGTTAAGTATTGCCCTAATGATGAAAATGCTCTTGGAGATCATGACTTGTTGGAGGGTGAAGAAGCTGGAATAGAGGATTTCTTTTTAATCAAGTTTGAGTTAGATAATGGAGACGTTTTACCTTGCGCCACTCTTAGACCTGAAACGGTTCTTGGTGTAACTAATTTATGGATTAAACCCTCTGGACAATATGTAAAAGTAGATGTTGGGGAAGAAAGATGGATTGTTGCCAAAAAAGCAATTGCTAAATTAAGAGAACAGGGATGGATGGTTGAAGAAATAGAAGAAATCAAGGGAGAAGAATTGATTGGTAAAGAGGCGGAAACCCCCAGATCTGAATCAGTTCCTATATTAGAAGCAGATTTTGTTGATCTTGATGTTGCAACTGGAGTTGTTATGTCTGTTCCAGCACATGCACCTTACGATTTGATTGCCCTAAAGGAGTTAGAGACAGATATTTTTCCTAAAAAAGTTATTGACTTAGAAGAATACGGAGATGTTCCTGCTCAAAAAATGCTCGAAAAATACAATGTTTCTAATCAAATTGATGATTCTTTAGAGGATGCTACTGAAGAATTATACAATAAAGAGTTCAATAATGGTTTTATTAGTAGTGGTTTCGAAGATTACAGTGGTTTAGATGTTAAATCAGCCAGAAAGCAGATAGGTGAAGATCTAGTTTCTTCGGATTTGGCTGAGAAGATGTATGAGTTTGATCAAAAACCAGTTGTCTGTAGGTGTGGTGAGGATGCTGTTGTGAAAGTTCTAGAAGATCAATGGTTCTTAGACTATTCCGATCGATCTTGGAAACAAAAAACCCATGACGCTCTAAGAGATATAAATCTGATTCCATCCGACATTGAAAAAGATTTCGATCATGCTATTGACTGGCTTGAGGAATGGGCTTGTACTAGAAGAGTTGGTTTAGGAACTAATTTGCCTTGGGACAAAGAATGGATTATTGAACCTTTAAGCGATTCAACAATCTACATGTCTTATTATACAATATCTAAGCTGCTTAAAGATGTTGATGGAGATTTAAAGGATGAATTATTTGATTATCTCTTCCTTGATAAAGGTGATGTCTCAGAAATAAGTGAAAAAACTGGTATTGAAAAAACAAAGATAAAAGAGATGAAAGAAGAATTCGAGTATTGGTATCCATACGATTATCGTTTTTCAGCTAAGGATCTGATTCCCAATCACCTCACTTTCCAATTATTCCATCATACTGCTTTGTTTGATGAAGAAAAATGGCCCCAAGGGATCTCAGTTCTAGGTATGGGATTGCTTGAAGGAGAAAAAATGTCTTCATCAAAAGGACACGTTGTTCTCTTGGAAAATGCTATTGAGAAGTATGGTTCTGATACAGTTCGTTTCTTTTTAGTGGAAAACGCTGAGCCATGGCAAGATTTTGACTGGAGAGAAAATGACGTAAAATCCACTCAAAATAAATTAATGCACTTTTGGGATAATATTGAAAAATATCTTTCTTTTGAGGACTTCTCTAAAAATCTAGAGAAAATAGATTATTGGTTGTTAAGTAGATTTAATGAAAGAGTTAAAAAGACTAGAGAAAGCCTGGAGAATCATCAAACTAGAAAAGCTCTTCAAAATGCTTTTTATTTGTTTAGAAAAGACCTAGGTTGGTATAAAAAAAGAACAAACATAGATAGAGAAGGAGCTAAGTGGTGTTTAAATAAGGTTTCTAGGGAATGGATAAAGTTATTAGCTCCATTTATACCTTTTATTGCAGAAGAGGTTTGGTCAAAAATAGGTGATTCCTTTGTTTCAGAAGAAGCTTTCCCTAGAGTAGAATCAGAATACATTAATCGCAAAGTTGAATTCGAAGAAAACTTATTAAGAGAAGTTAGAGAAGATGTGAATGAAATAATTAACGTCACAGACTCAACACCGGAAAAAATTTATTTATATACATCATCACAGTGGAAGGACGATTTAATTGGTTTAATAGCTCAAGAAGATGACTTTGATCAAGGTAAGCTGATGGGAGAGATTATGAAAAGGGATGAATTCAAAAAGCGAGGAGAGGAAGTTAATAGGATTTTAGATGATTTGATTGAAATTGTTCGGGAACACAACGAGTATATGGAGTATGCAAGTAGTGTCGATTTGGGTGAAGTTCTTGAGGGTGCTAGTGATTACCTAGAAAAAGAATTTGATTGTGACATAATTGTTACAAACGAAAAGAACCCTGTTCATGATCCACAAAATAAATCAAAAAATGCCCTACCACTAAAACCAGCCATATACCTAGAATAGAAACACACCTCTATCCAAAAGCTACCTAATTTGCCAAAAACCCCTACTCCTGCTTTGATTCCTCTAAAATTTCAGCTAAAGCATCTGTCACTTGTGGTCTATCACCAAAAGTCTCCAACAACCTCACATCTTTACCTTCAATCTTCTCAAGTTCCCTAGGAATATCCTCATTATAATGTTTTCCCGGAGCTGTCAAAAAAGGTAAAACAAACACCTTATTCGAAGACATAGAAATAACTTTTTGACTAATATCTTTATCAAAAACACTCGCAACCTCAACCTCATCAATGCCTAAATCATAACCTCCAATTAATCTATCAGCATGTATCCGAGCTATTTCATTACTCTTCGAATCATTTCCTCCATGACTAACAATCAACAAACCCACACTCAATCCTCTCACCAATATAAGAAATTATTTACCTTTCATTTAGAAATACTTATCCAAAAAATCCTCATCAAAGATTTTTTTTTTAAACAAACAAACCAGAATTGAAAACATTATAACCCACCAAATAGTCAAACCAAAAGAATACAAAAAATTACGTGTATGGAAAAA
Organism: archaeon SCG-AAA382B04; assembly: GCA_003034855.1. Taxonomy (GTDB): domain Archaea; phylum Halobacteriota; class Methanonatronarchaeia; order Methanonatronarchaeales; family Methanonatronarchaeaceae; genus PZKD01. The sequence goes on from PZKD01000049.1 coordinate 55,839, forward strand.
TATTACATTACCTAGAAATATTTACCTGTAGTAGTCCTGGGCCCGTAGCCTAGTGGACAGGGCACCAGCCTTCTAACTTCTTCGGAGAAAGCTGGTGATCGCGGGTTCAAATCCCGCCGGGTCCGTATTCGTTTGAGTTCTACATCAATCTACCTTTTATCTTTTTTACCAAAAAAGATTTTTTTATGTTCCTCTGTATGTTTGCTAAGGTTTTAGATTAAATTAAATTCTTTATTTAGGGTTTAAGGAAAGTTAAGTAAGTCATAAATAAAGGGTCCCACAAACTACTTATTATGGATTTAAAATTCGCTTTGATCGATGATGATGGCATCAAAAAAATGGAGGGTGAGGCTGAAGCCACCTTACGAAAGAATAAGGTTCATTTTAAAACCAAAAAAGGAGAAACACTCGAATTTAAGTACAAAAACATGGAGGGTATCGAAGAAAAAGATCATAACTTAGATATAGATTTTTTTAATAAAACTTCTCTTTCTCTCTCTAACCTTGGATATAAATTTAAAGGTTTTAGCGAACGACTTAGGGCAAAGAGGAATAAAAAAATACTTAAATTACTTTTAATGGAAGAAGGTTTCAAGGACCGTTTTGAGGGAGAATTTGGTTATATTGGTGTAGATAGGGAATTAAAGGGTGATGGTGAGTTTAGAATCTATGAAACTGGATTAGTAGTGATTCATAGTTCTGGAGAATTGTTTAGGATACCTTATGGTGATATAACTGAAGTAAATGAAGAAGAGTATACAATTGAGATAAAAACAGGGATTGGTGAAAAATTAGATCTCAAAAAACTAGGTAGGGCACATAAAAAATTTATAGATGAGTTTAGAGAAGCTTTTTCTCAATTATCAGAGAACATTCAGTCGGAACTAAGAGAGCTTTCTAAGTTATCTGATATCGATGCATATGAGTTATCGGAGATTTCGAAACTTATGAGAGATGGAAGAGCTGTTTCAGAGAGAGAAATAAAGGATTTATCAAGTAATTTATGGAGAGCTCTGATGAATTCACTTGATGATGTTGGTTTAGAATGGGAGTATAATTTCTTAACTTCTCTTTCTGAGGTTGATGAAACATCTATAGGTGTTAAACGTGGTCTGATGGGGGATCTCACAAAACAATATGTCTGGCTCTTGGTGCCTATTTTAAACACGGATAAAGAGAAGCTTGGAAATGCAGTTGTGATGGAAAGCTCATCCAATGGAACTGGTAAAGCAACCTATATCTTCAGAGCCATGGAAAAAAGTGTTTATGCTGAAACTGATAGTTTAAGTGAGTTAAAGAAAACGGCTCAAGAGTTTATTAAAAAAATGAATAGGGCAATGATGGACATCAATTTTCGAAGAGAACCTATCTATCTCAATGATGATAAACTTGAAAAAAAGAGGTATAGAAAATACAAATTTGCAGTTCAGAGAATGCCTTCACTTAGATTTTTGAGACAAAATTATTTAGGAAGAGTCTTTCATAGGTCTAAAGACCAATGGAAGCAGGAAGTTGAAGATATTTTAGTAGAAGCGTGTTAGATTTATGTTTGAGATGATCTAAATGCCTGGATATAAGAAAACCTGTAAATATTGTGGAGAACTAATCCCTCCTGAATCCAATGTTTGTCCAAAATGTGAGAAGGTTGCGCCTCTAGACAGTTCTAGATGCCCTGAATGTAGAAATCCAATTGAAAAAGAATGGAATGTCTGCAGTAATTGCGGTCTTTCCTTAAGAATTGAATGCCCCTCCTGTGGTGAAGAAACTTTTTTCGGTAATTATTGCGAAAAATGCGATGAAAGATTGATTGTAGAATGTGAAGAATGTGGAGAGAAGCAACCTCCTTTAAGCGATGAATGTAGAAAATGCGGAGAATCCCTCTAGATCAAAAAACTAGAAAATGAGAACACAGTGAAGTGCCCCATAACTAATCAAAAATTAGAAAGAGGTCTTCTCAACATATAAGGTCAACTACCCCTCCCTAACTCACTTTGTTCGTGAGGAAGGGGCTTGGTAGGAGATTAGCCATATGCGATGTCACTCTAGGGAAGTGGCAAATGAACTACGTTCGGGACTGAGTGTCTGACAATACACCTTGCGGGTGCCTCCCAAGCTCCACGCTCTGGAAAACATAGTGGACGACCTCACAGCGTCCTCTTTCCCAGGCTGTGCAACATCACTACGGTCTACGCCTGTCCCACCATTGGCGATGGAAACCTGACCCGCATCTACGCGGAGATGACCCTTACGGGTCGTAAAAAATAGTTTGTGAGAAATATGAAGAAAGTATTCGTCCAAGACAAGAATGGAAAGCCATTGGACCCTACGAATCCTGCTAGAGCTAGAAAGCTCCTTGGACAATGACAGGGCTAGGGTTGTAGAGAGACAGCCATTCACCATCAAAATCCTTGACAGGAAAAAAGGAGGATTCTTACACCAAAGACACAACTTTAGGAATCGACGCTGGTTACTCAAAAATAGGGTTCTCAGCAGTCACAGATAACAAAGAACTTATCTCAGGAAAAATGGAATTAAGAAACGACATCTCAAAAAAACTTGATGAGAGAAAAAAGTATCGGAGACAAAGGAGACATAGAAACACCAGATACAGAGAACCCAGATTCGATAACAGAACGAAAGAAGAAGGAGGGGTGGTTAGCTCCTTCAATCAAACACAAAAAAAAAACACCCACATAAGGTTAGTGAAGAAAATCAAGAAATTATTGCCCATTGATGAAACAGTAGTAGAGGTTGCAAATTTCGACCAACAAAAGATGAAAAACCCAGAAATCTCAGGAGTAAAATACCAACAAGGAACCCTACAAGGATACAACGTCAAGAACTATTTATTAGAGAAGTTTGATTACGAATGTGCTTACTGTAGTAAAAGTGATGTTCCTCTTGAAGTAGAGCACATAACTCCAAAATCAAGAGGAGGAAGTGACAGAGTTTCAAACTTAACTATAAGTTGCGTAGACTGCAACCAAGAAAAAGGGCAAACAAACTGCAAAAGAGTTTGGGTATCCAAAGATACAAGAAAGAGCAGGAGAATCCTTGAAGGAAACAGCCTTTATGAACCAAATGCGGTGGAAAATAGTCAACGAACTAGGATGCAAACATACACTCGGACACATAACCAAGAAGAAAAGACTGGAAGAAGAAATAGAAAAATCTCACATCAACGATGCTTTCGTGATTGCTGGCAGTGCTAAACAAGAAAGAAGCAAACAAGTGTTCAAGGTTGAACAAAGACAAAGAAACAACAGATGCTTACAACTAAACAGAAGCGGTTACGGAAGAAGTGTGAGAAAAAAAAAGACATAATATTCAGTCAGGAGATTTAATAAAAAAAGAAAAAGATGGACAAACAAGAAAATCAAAAGGAGTTTTCACCTATGGTAGATATGTTCGAATTGATGATGGAGAAGAGGACTATTGGAAAACCGAAGAGATAGATGTTGTGAAGTATGGAAAAGGAATACAGGCTGAGTCAATTCATCACCCACCTAAAATCAAAAATTTAAGAAAGGTGCCTTCTTGACCATGCAAGATAAAAGAATTATTTTTTGGCGCGATGATGACCTTGGCCTGTCTGATTTGTGATGAGGATTTTGAGTGCTGAGCGCCAATTTAAACAATAAATGGGTTAAGACTAAAGATGAAGAGAAGTGGAACTACGGATCTTCCTCTCCATGGTGGTTCATGTCCACCTTGGTTGTTCGATAAAATGGAGAGGTTGGTTGGAGAGATTAGTGAGTTAATTATTTATGAATACTCACCTGAGGAATTTATTAAGAGGCTAGCTGATCCAGTTTTTTTTCAGTCACTGGGTTGTTTGGTTGGTTTTGATTGGCATTCTTCGGGGCTTTCAACTACTTTAACTGGTGCTTTGAAAGAAGCGCTGGATCCGGAGCTCCATGGAGTTGAGGTTGCTGGAGGGAAGGGATCTAGTTCTAGAAAAACACCTCAGGAAATTAGAAAAAGTGATTTGCTCAGTTCTAGTGAAAAAACATTTTTTGTGGATGCTAGTAAGTTATCGGCTAAAGTAGACAATAATTGTGTTCAGGATTCGTTCAATCTTTATCATCACTGTTTTATTTTCTCTGAGAATGGTGATTGGATAGTTATTCAACAGGGTATGAATTCAGAAACAGCTAGGAGATATCATTGGATTGGTGAGGAAGTTGAAGAATTTGTTGAGGAACCACATTTTGGGATTTGTTGTGATGTCAGAAAAGATACTCTCGATCTTACTTCAAAGAATAGTGCAGAAACAAGACAAATTAGTTTGGATCTAGTGAATGATGATTCAAGTCATTTAAAGAAGTATTTATTGCCTGAAAAAACCCAATCTACATTAAGTAACTTCAATGATGCGCTAGAGCTGCCTAAAAGACATAGTATTCGTAAAATGGATTTCTCTAAACAGGTTCTAGATAATCTAGATAAAGCATATGAAAGACAGCCAAAGGATTTTGAAGAACTTGTTTCAGTAGATGGAGTAGGTCCAAAGTCGATAAGGGCTCTTGCTTTAGTTAGTGATCTTGTTTTTGGAGCTGATTTAGCTACTGATGATCCTGCTACTTATAGTTTTGCTCATGGAGGAAAGGATGGTGTTCCTTATCCTGTTGATGAGGAAAAGTATGAAGAATCAATTAGTTTTTTAGGTAAAGCAATTTCTGAAGCCAAGATTGGTGAAGAAGACAAAAAAAGAGCACTTAAGAGATTGAAAAGTTATCTTAATCAAGAGTGAATTCAATTCTATTCCTGTCTTTTCCTTTGTTTATTGTTTGAGTTATTTTGAAATTCCCTATTTCTTCTGTATTTTTTACATGTGTGCCAGCGCAAGCAGTTTTGTCTAGGTTTTCTATTTCTATTATTCTTAGCTCTTTAATGGAATCAGGTAATAAGTCTATTCTGGTTCTTTTTGAGTCAAGTTCTTCTACCGCTCTTTCTCTCTGCATTGTAAATATGTTAACGTCTCTAGCTTGTTGTATTATCTCATTAACCTCTTCTTCAATTTCTTCTTTTTTATTGAGTATGTCTTTATCGAAATCAATTCTTGCTCTATCAGAATACAATTGATTTCCCTTTGTTTTACCGCCATATTTTTCTAGGATTATTGCTGAGAGTATGTGTTGGGCCGTATGATATTTCATGTGAAGATATCTTTTTTCCCAATCTATTTCTCCATGAACACTTTGTCCTTCTTCTAAATTATTTTCCTCTAGAACGTGTTCTACAGTTTTTCCTTTTTTTCTAGCCTTTTCTACTCTTACACCATTTATTTGTCCAGTATCAGAGGGTTGTCCCCCTCCTTTTGGATAAAATGCAGTTCTATCTAATACAACCCGATCTTTTTTGGATTCTTTTACTTCTGCATCAAATTCCTTTTGATAGCAATCATTAAAATAGATCAATTCAGTCATTATTTGTTACCTCCTCCACTGGTTCTAGATGAACATATGCTGTTGCAACTTCATTTAAAGATTCTATCTGGTTTTTTATTTCTTCTTCTAATTGATGAGCCTCAACTAGATCAAGTTCTTGAGTTACTTCTATTTCTGTAGAAACACTCAATTTGGGCCCAACATAATGTGGTTCTATTTTGTAATTTTTAAATCCTCTTCTCTCTAATATTTTTTTTATTTTTTGTTTATCTTTTTTTGATGGTGATGAGCCAGTTAGGTATCCAATATTTCTTTTAGCTATTCCAAAACCAGTTTTAAATATCCATGTGGAAATAAGTAATCCAAATATGGGGTCTAATATGCTATAACCTAAATATGGTCCTATTATTCCAACTAATGCTGAGGATGAGGCGTATACGTCGGCTTTACTGTCTTTGGATATGCTTTCCAATATTTGATTATCTTTCTCTTTTGCTTTTTTTCCACTATACCAATACATTAGATATTTAAGGGATATAGAGATGATTAATACAACAGCAAATAGAGTACTAGTTTCTACTGGCTTTTGGTAGAATATGGTTTCTATTCCATCTTTTACTATAATTATTCCAGTGAGTATTATTGATATGGATATTAGTAATGAAATGAAGGGCCTAAATCTTTCGTGACCATGTGGATGGCTTTCGTCTCTAGGTCGATAGGAGATGTAGATTCCTATTAGGACAAGTATTGAATAACCAAAGTCTGCTAGTGAATTAAAGGAATCCGATCTTAGTGAGACGCTTTTTTCCCAAATTGTTGGTGTAAATTTAATTGAGAATAAAAAGAAGTTTATAGCGGCAAAGATGGATATTAGGTAGATTAAGTTCTTTCGAGCAAAAAATAAATCGATGTCGAAGTCATTTGATTCCATTTTCCTCTTCCCTGCATATCATTTACTAAACTAGGCTAATTCTAAGTTTATTGTTAAGACGCCATTTTTGTAATTATAACTAGCGTTTTTGTTTTTTATTTTTGCTGGTAATTCGATGGTGGTTGAGTATTTTTTTCGTGAAGATGGAGCATGGATATGGACCATTTTTGGATCTATTACTCCTACTTCGATGTCCTCTTGATTTGTGCCTGGTATTTCTGCTATTATTTTTATTTTTTCTTCTTTTTTGAATATATCTATAAATGGTTGTGTCTCTTCTTCGGTGTCTATCTCGTCCCAATCAGCTTCTTTAAGGGACTTTTTGTATCCTTCTTTAAATTCTTCTTTGGCTAGGGTTACTTTTTTTCCTAAGTTATTTGCTATTTTAACTAATTGATTTGATAGCCAATTCATTTTTTGAGGTCATTTATTTTTTTTAATTATTTTTTTCTTACGTAACTGATTTCTTTTTCATCAGGAATAGCGTCTTTTAGGTATTTATAGGCATTTCCATGTGGTGAGCCATTTAGTATTTTTTTAATGGCTTCTATGGTTGGTGAAACTCTTTCTGGTTTTCCTATTATTCCAATTGTTTTTCCATATATTGAGATATCAGTTTTTGATATTTCTTCTAGAAGTTTTCTTGATTTACCATTAGAGCCTATTACTCTTCCTTTTAATCTATGTATTGAGTCTTTTGTGTTTGCATATTCAGTTATTTTTATTAATTCAAAGGTCTCTCTCCTTTCTAATAATTTGAGGGCTTTTTGTGGGGTGAATCCTCTTCCAATGGCTTTTATGACCATCTTTACTTTCCAACCTAAAACTGGGTCTGCATTTTTTCTATCTATTTCTATTCTACTATCTTTTGTATTTATAGATAAGTCTACTCCTGTTTTTTCTTCTATTTTTTGTTTTGTTTTGCCGTTTTCCCCTATTACCACGGCTAATCTATCTTCTGGTACTTTCACATAATCAGTTTGGGATGTCATTTTTTATTTTTTATACTTCCAACATGTCATGTTCTTTTAGCCAGCGAACGTCCCATTGTTTATATCTCCATTTAATGTCTGCTTTTTCGTCTTGGAAGTCCCAAGGTTCAATTATCACTACATCGTCTTCTCTTATCCAATTTCTCTTTTGCATCTTTCCTGGAATCCTTGCTATTCTTTTTTCGCTGTCTTCACAGTATACTCTCACTCTGTTAGCGCCTAACATACTTATAACTCTTGCCATCATTTCGTCCTTATCTGGCAATCTTGGTTTTCGGTTAGTATTTCCTTCATCTTCAGTCAGATTAACACCTCTAAATTTTTTTTCTCGCAGGTTCTAGTATCTTGTTTAAATAATTAGATACAGATTTCTTTAAGTCTAATGGATGAAGTTCTTGTTTACTGAAATCTTTTTCTACTTCTTCAACTGTTTTATAACTTAGATTTCCTCCATATTCCTCTTTTCTTTCAATAGTGAATTCATCTATTCTAGGAAATATGTGGTATCTTAATATTTCTATTATGGGATTGTTCTCTATTTCTCCTTGAGGGCAATAGGCATCCATTATTTTTTGTTTCACTTCTTCTGAAGTATCTGAGAGATCAATCCAATTCTCTTTTGATGATGACATTTTTTCGCCATCTAAGCCTGTTAGTATTGGCATGTGAATGCTTATCTGTTTTTTGTAATCTAACGAGGGGAGGTTTTCTCTTGCCAACATATGGATTTTTCTTTGATCTATCCCTCCTACTGCTACATCTATACCTAGTTTTCCTATGTCCATTGTTTGCATTAATGGATACAGCATTTGACCAACTCTTGGGTTTTGTTTTCTTCTAGTCACTTCGTCCATGCTTCTCTTTGCTCTGTTTAAAGTTACTTTTAGCGATAATTCATACATTTCAAGTATATAATCATCTTTTAATTGAAATTCACTTCCTAGGATGAAGTCTGTTTTTTCTTTGTCTAATCCATATGCTAAGAAGCATTTTTTGTTCATCTCTGCGGTTTTTCTAATTTCCTCTAAACTACCTTTTTCATTTAAATATGCATGTAAATCTGCTAGAAGAATTTTAACTTTAAATCCTGCTTTTTGTAAATCAATTAGTTTATTTGCTGTTAATAAATGCCCTAGATGCAGAGATCCGCTTGGTTCGTATCCAACATAGGTAACTGGTTCTTCTTTTTTCTCTAATAAATCTCTTAGTTCCTCTTTTGTAACAATTTCCTCTGTATTTCTTTTTATTAATGATAATTTCTCTTGAACATCCATTTTTTCTACCTTATTGAAGTAAAACCTCAATTTTTCTTAATCTTTTCCCATTTCTTCAAAAAATTATTTTAAAAGAACAAATCTATCACTGATTAGATGTTATCTTACTGTGATAAATATGACTGTTCATCCTATCGAAGGTAGATATGGTTCTGAAGAATTACGAAAAGTATGGGAAAAAAGATCAGAATTAGAGAAAATGTTGGAGGTTGAAGCTGCTTTAGCTGAAGCAGAAGCTGAAGAAGGATTAATCCCCCAAAGTGCTGCCGAAGAAATTAAAAATAAGGCCTCTTTAGAACATGTTAAGCTTGAAAGAGTCAAAGAAATTGAATCAAAGATACATCACGATATCATGGCTGTCGTCCAAGGTTTATCTGAACAATGTAGTGATGATTCAGGAGAATATGTTCATTTAGGTGCTACTAGTAATGATATAAAAGATACTACAAGAGGTTTACAGATAAAAGAGTCATTAAAGATTATTAAAAATAAATTAGTAAGTTTTGAGGATGTTTTACTAGATAAATGCGAGAGGTATAAATCAACTCCTTGCACAGGCCGAACACATGGACAACATGCTGTTCCAACTACTTTAGGCCATAAATTCGCAATATTCCTTGACGAGATTCATAGACATATTAATCGAATCAATGAATTAGAGGATAGAATACTCGTTGGACAAATCACTGGTGCCGTTGGAACTCAAGCTGCTTTAAAAGAAAAAGGAGAAATCGTTCATCAAAAAACTATTAAAAAATTAGGCCTCAAACCTGTAACAATTTCTAATCAAGTTATACAAAGGGATAGACATGCTGAATTAGTGTCTGAACTTGGATTGCTTGCTAGTTCTTTGGATAAGATTGGAAAAGAAGTTAGAAATCTTCAGAGGACAGAAATAAGCGAACTGGAAGAACCTTTTAAAGAAGAGCAAGTGGGATCTAGTACGATGCCACAAAAAAGGAATCCGATTAAATCTGAAAGGATTTGTGGATTAGCAAAGGTGCTTCGAGGAAACGTTCCTTCCGAATTTGAAAATGTTGCTCTCGAACATGAGAGGGATTTAACTAACTCCAGTTCGGAGAGGATCTTATTACCTGAATCATTTCTGTTAGTTGACGAACAACTAAAACTAGCAATTGAGGTTTTCGATGAACTAGTTATCCATGAAGACAATATTGAAAGAAATTTGAACCTCACAAATGGCTTGAATATGAGTGAGGCAGTGATGATTGAATTAGTTGAAAATGGATTTGGGAGACAAGAAGCTCATGGCTTAATCAAAGAATGTGCAATGGAAACATATGAAAGTGAAAAAGATTTCTTTGATGTTTTAGTTAATAGAAAGGAAATTAGAAACATATTAGGAAAAGAAGATGTTAAGAGAATTCTTGATCCAAAAAATTACTTAGGTTCAGCTGAAGAACACGTTGAAAATGTGATTAAAAAAGTTAGAGAAAGTCGGGAGGAATAGTAATTGGGTGGTTTGGTAGGGGGAATAGGTGAATATAATGGAGAGAAGATAGAGGAGTTAATCAATTCCCACACAAATAGAGGAAGGGTTTGTGAATTAAGAGAAGATGAGTTTTTCTTAGCCAAATTTAATTTAAATTGTGAGCAGTTTGAACAGCCTCTCTCTATACCAGGTCAAAAATACGTTGTTATTGATTGTAATTTATTTGAAGAAAAAACTAGTGGTTTATTGAATTCTCTAGAGAATAAAAACTTTAATGAGGTTTTTAATACAGGTCAAGAGTTTGCTTTTGTTTTATTAGACCAAAAAAATGATTTAGTTTTTTTAGGGAGGGATTTAATTGGCAGTAGGCCTCTTTTTTATTCTAAAACAAATGATGGATTAATATTTGGTAGTGAGAGACATGAAATGCTTAACCAGGGGTATAGCGTTAGCAGGGTTGATCCTGGTTGTCTTCTAAAAATAGATGTTGACAAAAGGAATGTTTTTACTAAAAGATTTTCCTCCTTTGAAGTGGGTAAAAGGGATTTCAGAAAGATAAGTAGATTAAAAAAGGATTTTTTAGAAAGATTCAAAAAGTCAGTGGGTAAAAGAACCAGAGATATTGAAGAAGCAGCTGTTGCTTTTAGTGGTGGAGTAGATAGCTCTTTTTTGGCTAAAATACTCTCTCAAGAAATAGATCTAAAACTGTTTACTGTAGGATTAGAAGGGTCAAATGACATCGAGTGGAGTGAAAAGGCTTCCGATATTTTGGAATTGCCTCATAAAAAAATTGTGATAGGTGTCGAAGAAATAAAGAATCTAATAGAACCCACTCTTAAAGTTGTAGCTGATGCTAATAGATTAAAGATCGGGGTTGGGTTACCATTTTACCTTTTATCCCGAGAAGTCAAAAAACATGGATTTGATGTAATATTTAGTGGTCAGGGATCAGACGAATTATTTCTAGGCTACGATAAGTATAGAAGATCTGGAAATCCAAAACAAAAAATCATTAATGACTTAAAAAATAACGCACAGGAGAACACAGAACGAGATGAAGCTATTTGCATGGATAACTCAGTTGAAATTAGAAATCCATATATGGATAGAGATATAGTCGATTTTGCCTTATCCCTACCTTACGAAATCAATTTGCCTGAAAAAAGAGTTGTTCGAGAAACTGCTAGATCTGTTTTGCCCAAAGAGATTTGGAGAAGAAATAAAAAATCGGTTCAGTATGGAACTAAAATTGATAGGGAGATTGATAGGGTTGCAAGAAGAGAAGGTTACAAAAGAAAAATGGGAAATCACGTTGATAAATACCTAACTTCAGTAGCTGAAGATTTATTTCCTAGCCAAGTTTTAGAGGAGGTTTCCAACTACTTTGATAATTGAAGTTTGAGTTATCAATCCTTCGAGTTTTCCTTCATTGTTTATTATTGGTATCCTCTGTATACCTGTCTCTATCATCTCTTTTGCTATCTCCTTAATTGGAGTATCTGGTTTAGCTGTTACAAGTTCCTTTGTCATTAGTTCTTTAACCTCAAAACCACCAGAAAGAGGTGTGATATGTAGGTCCCGCAGAGTTAAGAAACCCAATAACTCGTTATTCTCATCTATTACCGGTAATCCCCCTATGTTATTTCTTGACATAACCAATTTGGCAGTAGCAATCTTCTGATTAGGCCTAATACTCTTTACTTCGTTTTTTCCGAGCATCACGTCCTTAGCTTTCACTTTAAAAAACCCCATTTATGTTTAAATTGATTCCACAAAGAAAATATATCTTTCCGGAGAAATAAATAAAAAAAAGAGTTAGAAAATGAAGACTTCATTTAAAATTTTTGAGATTTGGGAAATTCCAATAAAATTACATCTCTCTTTCTTGGTCATACTACCAATCTTTGCATGGGTATTTGCTAACACAGAGTATTTCTTTGCATCACTTGAGTCACGTTATTTGGCCTATGGTCTAGGAGGTTTGTTGGCGATATTATTTTTCCTCTGCATCTTATTACATGAACTAGGTCATTCTTATGTTGCTCTCAAATCCGGAATCGATATCTCAAGTATCACTCTAATGATTTTCGGAGGAGTTTCTTCAATGGATAAACCAAAAGAGGATTCTTCTATTGAGATGAAGTTGGCGCTTGCTGGTCCTCTTGTAAGTGTAGTGATTGGTTTAGTCCTAATTGGAACCAGTTTCTTATTAGGTTTGAAATTGCCTCCATTTAGAGGGAGTGAATTAATTATAGATGTTTTTATTGGTTGGTTAGGGTTTATTAATTTCGTTTTAGCTGGATTTAATCTACTCCCAGCCTTCCCTATGGATGGTGGAAGAGTTTTGAGGGCGTTTTTAGCTAAGAGAATGCCTTATATTGAGGCAACAGAAAAAGCAGCTGGAATAGGGAAAGCTTTTGCATTTGGACTTGGATTGTTAGGTTTCCTAAGCATTGGGCAAGGTGGCTTTTGGTTCATATTAATAGCATCCTTCATTTATTTCGGAGCAAGTGAAGAAGAAAAAGCTACCAAGATTTCAGGAGCACTTGCTAATAAAGTAGTCAGTGACTTGATGACTGAAGAGGTTATCTCTGTTGACCCAGAAATGTCTCTCAGCGAAGTTGTACAAATTATTAGAAAGAAAAAACATATGGGATATCCTGTATTAGAACAAGGAGAATTAGTTGGCTTAATCACTTTTAAAGATATACAAGACGTGCCTGAGAAAGAAAGAGATAAAACAAATGTCAAAGAAGTGATGACCAAAGACTTGATTACAGTAACTCCTTCTTATGATGCCTACGAAGCCTTAACTAAAATGTCTAAAAATGGAGTTGGAAGATTACCTGTAATCAAAGATACTCAATTGACAGGTATTCTATCCAGATCTGATTTCACTACTGCTATTCAACTTGGAAGTCTTTGGGGCGAATAATGGAAGAAGAACAAAAATCAGAGATTTTTTTAGTAAAGACATCTCACGTATCAGAGGAAAGTATAAATCAAGTTAGGAAGTCTATTGAAGAAATTGAACCTGATATAGTTGGGGTTGAATTAGATAGGAAAAGATATAATGCCCTAAAAAACGATGAAAAAAACCAAAGAAGTCTATTAGGTTTTCTAAGAGGTAATTTTTTCTTAGGATTACTACAAAAACTTCTCTCTTCTTTACAAAGCAAAGTTGGAGAAGATTTAGGAATTGAACCAGGATCAGAGATGGCTGAGGCAATTGAAATTGCTGAAGAAAAGGATATTCCTATTGCTCTACTTGATAGAGATATTAAAATAACTATGGAGAGAATATGGAAAAAAATGACTTTGAAGGAAAAATTTAAAATCTTTGGAGGATTAATCTTGGGATTACTTGGTTTTGGTAGAAAAAAGGTTGATGTTGATAAAATAACTGAAGATGAAAATGTTAATTTATTAATCAATGAATTTAGGGATTTTTCACCAGGAGCGGCTGAGGCTATAATTGATGAAAGAGATGCCTACATATCTGCTAAATTGTTGGCTCACGCTTCTGAAGGAAAAAAGATTGTTGCTGTAATTGGCGCTGGCCACGAAAAAGGCATTATCGACTACTTGAAAAACCCGAACAAGATACCTAATATCTCTAAATTAGAAAAGGCCTAGGTGTAATAAAAATGTTTTCTTTTAATTTTAGTAAGCGTGAGATAAAGGAACTAGTAATTGCTTGGATTATTTTGTCAATTTCTATTTCATTCGTTTTTTTGTGGAATGGAGGACTAAATTTATTTGATGTCTTCAGTTATCAAATGTTATTTAGTCTTAGTGTGTCTCTTCCAGTTGTAGGAGTTGCATTTGTGTTACATGAAGTGGGTCATAAATTGATGGCTCAACACTTTGGACATAACGCGGAATTTAGGATGGACACAAAAATGTTGTTTTTTGCCCTATTCCTAGCCTATGCTGGTGGTTTTCTATTTGCAGCTCCTGGAGCAGTTAGGATATTTGGGAGAAGGTTATCAATTAGTGAAAATGGAAAAATATCTCTTTCAGGTCCCTTGGTTAATTTATCCTTTGGGTTGTTGGTTTTCTTACCTCTATCCTTCTTCGGTGGTTATCTAGGCTTCATTGGAACATATGGAGTATTGATTAATTTCTTCTTATCCACCTTCAATCTACTTCCTTTTGGTTACTTTGATGGTAAAAAGATATTTAGATGGAATAAATTAATTTATATTACTAGTTTTGGTTTTTCTTTGTTTTTAACTATTTATTCTTATCTATACGTGGTATAAAGTCTGTCCATCCGTATCAATAGAAACTATACATGGTAACCTTTCTATTTCAAGTTTCCAAACAGCCTCAGGAATTCCTAAATCAAGCCAAAAGACATCTTTGACTCTTTTAATTGATTTTGCTGCTAAGGCACCTGCTCCACCTGTATAAGATAAATATAAACAATTATTGTTTTTTAAACTCTCTATAGCTTCTTTTTTTAATCCACCTTTACCAATAAAAGCTCTAATTTCATGTTTTTCTAATATTTGAGGTATAAACTCACTTAATCGAGTACTTGTAGTGGGTCCCGCTGAGATTATTTTGTAATTTTCTTTCTCTTCACTCACCAAAGGTCCACAATGATAAATTATTTGGTTATCAAGTTCAAATGGGAGATCGAATTGATTTAAAATTCTTTGATGAGCCTTATCTCTAGCTGTTAATATATCCCCACTTACCTCTACCTTTTGACCAAGAGAGAGGTCCTTGACTTTTTTTTCCGATAATGGAGAGTTTATTTCCATCTTTATTCCTCAAAAACTCTTTTAGCTTTCCTATTTGCCCAGCATTGTATGTTAATGGCTACAGGTAAAGAAGCAGTGTGACAATGTGCTGTCTTTATTTTAACATCTAATGCTGTTGTTTTACCTCCCAACCCCATTGGACCAATCTCAAGTGAATTAACTTTCTCTAAAATCTCTCTCTCCAATTCTCTTATCTTTCCTTGGCTTTGTTGGGGTAATTCTATTAAAGCTTCTTTTGAAAGTTGGGTTGAATAGTCAAAGGTTCCTCCAATTCCTATCCCTAAAAATATTGGCGGACATGGTTTGGGCCCTGCTTCTTGAACTGAATCAATTATCCACTCAATAACTTCACCTTTTTGTCCCGGATTGAACATTTTTTGTTTACTCATGTTTTCTGAGCCAGCTCCTTTGGGAAAAACTATTATTTCTAGTTTGCTTCCTTCAACTGGTTCATAATTGATTATTGGGATTTTATCTCCTGTATTATCTCCAGTGTTCTTTCTTTCCCAGGGAGAAACTATGCTTGGTCTGAGAGGTATTTCCTGAGTTGCTTTTTGTGTAACTTCCTTCAGAGCTTTAGACAAAGAGAAATCTAAGCTCAATTGAGTTCCGTGTTTTACATAAAATATTGGGACTCCGGTATCTTGGCATATTGGTTTTTTTTCTTCTTTTGCGATTCTTATGTTTTCCAATATAGTTTCTATTTGTTCTTTAGCTTTTTTTGTTTCATTTTCTTTTATATCTTCGAGCTTTGAGATAACCCAATCTGGTAATGTTGTTTGTGATTCTTTAATTGCCTCTTTAATTTCTCTGACTATTTGTTCATACTTAATCATGATTACACTATAATCGGTTTTTCTAACCAGTTAATTTTTATATCTATTATATTTAATTAAACGTCGAGTATGCAGGAAAAAATTGTGATGAAGTTTGGTGGGACAAGTATTGAAAGTGAAGATCTTATTGAGAGAGTTGTTTCCATCATCAAAGAAAAATATGAAAGAGATATTGGCTTAGTTGTTGTTGTATCTGCTTTTTCTGGGACAACTGATAACTTAATTGAAATTTCGGATTTTGTGAGAGATAATAAAAGGAAAAAAGCTATTGAACTAGTTGAGGAAGTTGAAAAAAGATATATAGAAGTTGCTAAAAATGTAATTAAAAAAGAGAATATTAGAGAAGAGGTTTTTGATGAATTAGATTCCAGAATCAATGAATTGAAGACATTTGTTAAAAATGTTGATAGTGTTAAGGAACGAGAACTTGATTTTTTTATGTCTTTTGGAGAAAGATTATCTGCTCCTATCATAAGTGGGGCATTATGTGATGAGGGAGTAAGTTCTTCTCCTCTAACAGGTAAAGAGGCTGGTGTCTTAACAAATGACATTTATGGAGATGCAAGACCTCTTGATGAAAGTGAAAAGAAAATTAGGGAAACACTTTCACCTCTAATTGAAGAAGAGGTTCCTATTGTAACAGGATTCATTGGCTCCTCCAAAGAAGGAGATATAACAACTCTAGGGAGAGGAGGAAGTGATTATACTGCCTCGATAATAGGAGAAGCAATAAAGGCTGATGAGATCTGGATTTGGACTGATGTTAGTGGTGTTTTAACGTGCGATCCTAGTATAATGTCCAATGCTAAACCTCTTAAATCCATTTCCTACAGAGAGGCTTTAGAGTTATCATATTTTGGTGCTGATGTATTGCATCCTAAAAGCATTGAACCTGCTATAGAAAACAATATTCCAGTTATTGTTAAGAATACCTATAATCCTTCAGCTGAGGGAACTAAGATAGTTAAGGAAGAAGAAAAGATCAAGGGAGTTGTGAAAGGTATTTCCATCGAAGATAATGTTGCATTGTTAAATGTTTCTGGTATAGGGATGCTTGGAAAACCTGGTGTGGCAGCTAACATATTAGATTACCTCGCAAATGAGAATATTAATGTTAAGATGATTAGTACTGGTTCTTGTGAACCAACTATTTCTATATTAATCGATGAAAGGGAATTAGAAAAAGCTAACGATTTATTAAAAAAAGATTTAGGAGCTAGTGTAATTGAGGAGGTTTGTTATGAAAAGGATGTGGCAGCAATATCTGTAGTAGGAGCAGGAATGGCTGGTACTCCTGGTGTAGCTGGAAGAGTGTTTAGCACAATGGGAAATAGTGAGGTTAATATAAAAATGATTAGTCAAGGTTCTTCTGAATTCAATATTTCATTTGTAATAAAAGAAAAAGATGTGGAAGAGAGTGTTAAGGCTCTTCACTCCGAATTTGGCCTAGAAAATATTTAAGTAACCTAGATATCGGTTAGATCAAGTTCTTCTATTTCATCTGAATCTTCTTCATCTTGTTCAAGGGATTCCAATTCTTCTTTATTTTTTTCTTTGGTTTTATTAGCTTCTTGGTCGATTTTAGTGTCTATTTCTTCTTCTATTTCGGTTTGAGTTACTGATTTTAGGCTTTTTTCGATCATTTGGTAATATTCAGTTTTATTGATGTTATAGTATTTTTTTGCTTTTTCATCGATATTTTGAATTCTTTTTAATGTCATCTCTGCCGTTTTGACCACCCATCTATCTCTTTCTTCTTCGGTGGATTCATTGATTGCTTCGGGTCTAATTGATGTTATAGAGGTTTCTTCATCAGGTTCATAGAGATTGGATTTTCCAGTTACTGCTACAAATGTGGGGGGTTGTGCTTCAGATAAGAACATTGTTGCTTTTGGTTGGAAATTACCTGCGTATAGGAGGAATGTTCCGGTGGGGTCTGATACTCGGGCTCTGTATAATTCCTTATCTGTTCCTATATCGGTTACTTCTGTCAAAACTCCTACTAAAAATATACGGTTACATTTGGCTCCAGTTGGGGTTATTATGTAGGATGGAGCATATTCTGTATCTCCTTCTCTTTCTTGGAGATTAGATTGGGCGTATTCTTTTGCAAAAACTCTTTTGGCTACTTCTCTCATTCTAATTAGGCCTCCATTTCTTTTAATTTGTCTAGTATCTGTTTTGCCTTCTCTTTTGGAGCCCACTGTGGTTTTTCGATCTCATTTACTAGGAAGTTGTTTCCTATTGATCTTCCTTTGACTATTACTGTTTCTCCGATAACTTCTTTCATTTCTTCTTCAACTACTGATCTGTCTAATGCGTCTCTTGCCATTTCTTTTGCTTCGGAAAGAGAGATACCTGTTAATTTTTGTGTGACTTCCTGGGGTAGGGTTGCTTGAACGGTTCCCAATCCATCGTCTAATATTGCTTTTATTCTTAAATCGGGTTCTGGTTCTACTTCACCATGTTCTTGGCACTCGTTTCCTTTTGTTACTCTGTTACATTCTGGACATCTCATTATTAGTCCACTTCTTTCTAAGACATCTATTATTGTGGCTTCAACCTTTGCTAAGTAGACTTTGTCTATTTCTTGAATTGTTACCTTTTTTGGTGATTTGAATTTTTCTAAAGAAGGAACAGATTCTTCAGCTTGAGCAATATCAGTGTAATCCCCTATCTGTAATTCTGGTTGGTTTTGCCATTCTCTGGTGTATCCGTTTCGTATTTGGATAACATCACCTTCTTCGTAAGGAAAATCTATCCAGGCAGTGAAGTTAATTATTCCTGATTCATCTCCTAATGTTCCAGAAACGACATCTCTTTCTTCTCCTTCAACCTCTATTGTTCTTGGTGTTTTTCTGATTATTCTTCCGGTTATCTCTATCCCGCTTTCATCAGATTCAATGTTTTTTATCTGTTTTTTCCCTGCCCTGTTTGTAGTACTATCTTGGTATTTTCTTATTATTGAAGAAATAGCTTGATCTACTGGGACTTTGTATTGGTTTATTAATTCGTTTAATTCTTGTTTGACTTTTTCTTCGTCATAGTTCTCTATAGAATTATCTACTTCTTTAAGTGCTTTATTTACCTTATTCATATATACTTACCTCCTGGTTGGTATGGAGGTTCTTGATTAAAAATTGAGTTTTTAGGTATTTATACTTTGGATAGGGTGGTAGGTGAATCTATTTGATGGCCTAAATTATATATCTAGAAAAAAAAGATGTGAATGGTGACAATAGATGAAATCAGAATTAACTACTTTGATGGATCTTGATGTTTACACAAATAAGGGTAGGTATATTGGTAAAACTGAAGATGTGGTATTAGACATTAAAGAAAAGAAAGTCTCAAAACTAGCGGTTTCTAATTTAAATAGTATGTTGAAAGAAGAATTTGATGGTTCTAGTGGCATATTAATACCTTATAGGTGGGTTTTGTCCGTTGGTGACATAATTATAACTAAAAAGCTACCTAGAGACATAAATATTGAAGAAACAGAAGAAGAAGAGGAAAAAGAATCTAAAGAAGAGGAAGAAACAGAAGAAGAGGAAGAAACAGAGGTTGAAGAAGAGAAGAAACAAAAAAAGAAGAAAGGTTTATTTGAATATTAACTTTTTAATCCTTCCATTTTTCAGATACCTTTTCTTTTTGTCCTTTAATTTCTCCTTTGGCCTTTCTTTCTCCTTTTATTTCTATATTAAGCCCATAAATCGTTACTAGGACCAATAATACAAATAAGATTGTTATTAAGGAAAATATTACGTATCCTGGTATAATGCCTACTTGAGCTCTCCTTATTACCACATAAACACTTGAACATATTTCCGGGTGAAGTGCCAATTTTCCTATCCAAGATAGATAGACTATCAAAAATATCCAAAGGTATATTCTTCTTAATCTTCTCGTTATCGCCTCTAAGTAAGTAATCTTGAATCTAGGTTTTTTGAGGTCGCTTGCCAACATTTTTTTCCAATCAACATCTTTAGGTTTCTCTATCCCGTCATGAAGTGAGCTGGATATGAAATATTCTTCTAGCATTCTTATTCTAGCTCTCCATATGTCATAGAACCTATATCTTCTTGATTCCATAACTAGAAAAACCAAAACTAGGAAAAAACCAAATAATAGAACTATGTGATTTCTTGATGGATTTGAAAAAGCCCAAGTAACTACTGCTGCCACTATCACTACTGACCAATTAGTGGTTCTATCCATCCGAGTTCTCCAGGTGTTTGCCCTAGAAACCTCTCCCCTAAAATACTGGGTTAATATGTTGTTTAATTCTTCATCAGTCATCTTTTCCTTAATTTATTCTATACCAACAGAGAATAAGAATCTTTTTATTATTCCTCTTTCCATTAAATCCATCAAAACCTCTGAATCACTTATTGCTCCAAAGTTTTCTATAGGGATTTGTGCTCCCGCCATTCTCTCATGACCTCCAGCTGATCCTATTTCTCCATAGGCATTTCTTATTGCTTCTCCTAAGTTAACTCTGATATCTGTGTTTCTTGCCGAAACATGGATCTTGTTTTCTATCTTACCAAAAACTAGAGCTGTAGTAACACCTTCTAGTTGTATAAGATAATCAGCTGCTTGTGGTAATGCGTCCTTATCCCCTGATTCTCCTACATTGGATATTAAATAAGATCCAAACACCTTTCTGTTCTTTATTGCTTCTCCTAAAATGTCAAGTGTTTCTGGATCCATGGCAGGTGATTCAATTTTTCTCAAAAGCTCCTTATCGGCTATTGGGTAGAGATAACTAGCTGCTGTAAAGTCAGAGGTGTGGACATTTCTTTTAAATTCTAATGTGTCTGTTCTTATTCCAAATAGGAATGCAGTTGCCAATTTTTCATCTATAGAGACATCGAGTTCTTGTATGTATTTTGTTACTATAGTGGAAGTTGATCCAACATCGTTTCTTATATCAAAGAAATCTGCATTTACTTGGTCAAGATCTACTTCGTGATGATCTATTATTATGTCTACTTCTATGTCTTTTGGAAGTGCATTATTTTGACCTGGTATGGCGGAGTCGATAAGTGCGATTTGTTCATATCTTTCTACTCCTCCGACTGTTTCAAACTTTTTTAAATCAATTCCTAGTAAATTAAAAAAGGCCCTATTTTCTTGGTGACCTATTTCTCCGCTATAAACTATATCTGCTTCTCTGTCCATCGATTCTGCCATACTCTTTAGTCCGAAAGCTCCAGAAATTGCATCGGGATCGGGGTTTGAATGGACAAATATTCCTATTCTTCCGTCCTCATTTTTTAATTCCTTGTATAATTCTCTGGATTTTTTAATTACTTGGAGGTTTTGCATTTCTCGAATTGCTGTATTAGCTATTAGTTGAGAAGGATATATCACTATGTCGGCTCCAAGTCGTTTGAATTCTCTTTTGGTCATCAAATCGGGAGCTTTAACTATTATTGTTGATTTTGGATGTTTTTCTTTGATTTTTTTAATTGCTGATCTATTTGAGTCTGCTTTTGGTGTTAAAACTATGAATGTTTTAGTTTCACTAAGATCTAAGTCATCTAGTTCCTCTAGATCTTCTACTTGCCCATAATATGCTTGGTATCCTTCATCTCTAAGAGTGTCTACTCTACCAGGATCCATGTCTATTATCACAAGCTTTCTCTCTTCCTCTAGTAGCTGTTTAGCTACTAATTTCCCTGCTCCACCACATCCAATCAATACATAGTTTGGTTTTTTTATTTTTTCTTCTTCTGACATTTTGTTTATTTCTTTTTTATTTTTGAAAGTTTTTTAACAAGTTTTAAGTCATCTAATTCCTTTTTTTCTAAATCATTTTTGGCTAATTCAATCACCTTCTCTCCTTCTTCTGTTCTAACTAAGATTGTTGAATAACCTTCCTCTGAATCAACTGAACCTATGCTAATATCAGAGTATTCCCCAGCAAAATCTTCACAATATTTACATGCCTCTCTGACACAGTTTTCAATCTCAGATAGATCTATGTTTTCTTTTTTATCACTTATTTCTACATTTAGTTTTCCAGAATCTATTCCCATTTTCTCTATTTTATCTTTATTAAGGCCTCTTTTGTTTAATTCTTTATTTATTAAGCAATTATAATCGAAGTTTTCCATACAAAAAACGCTTATTAGGTATTTTATGTTTCCTATACCCTTCTGTTTCAAAAGTCTAGCACCCTTTATGTGGCAGGGTGTTCCGGCTATTGCGGTTTTTCCGTGCTGAGAAGCTTCTTTTACTTTTTTAAGAAGAGGAACAACTCCATATTTTGTCCCAGCTGATTTAATCACTTCTTCTTTTTTAGTCATAATCTCTGACGTGGGTTTCCAGTTTTTTTCACCTACTGCTAAAGCTGCATCTATTTCATTTCGTTCTAATAGTTTTTTGAGTATTGTCGATGCAACACCACCATTCTGGGAGCTCTTGAGAAGAGAGGAATCTTTAGATTTGGCTGAAAAATAATTTTGAATTTCCTTTGGGTCTAATTCAGTTTTTGTTGCTGGACATACATAATGACAATTCCCACAATCTATGCAGTTTCCCACTAATCGTGGTTCTTTCTTGATTTCAATAGCTTCAACTGGACATGACGATTGGCAGGCTCCACAGAAGAAGCACTTCGATTTATCTATTACCTCTTCTCTTAAATCTTGATAGTTCAAAATTACCACTCTTCTTTATGTACTACTTCCTCAAGGTTTTTTCTTGAGGGGGGCTTGGGATTTTGATCTGAATAGCCAACTGGCAATATTGTGATTGGTCTCACATTTTTAGGTAGATTAAGTATTTCTTTAACCTTCCTTTCATCGAAGGCTCCAATCCAACATGAGGAAACCCCCATTGCATGGATCGTTAGCAACATGTTTTGAGTTGCTACAGAAGCATCTTGAATTGCATATAAATTTCTGCCTCTATCTCCATACTTTTTTGCAGATCTTCGTTTGTTTGCACAAACAACTATGACTGTAGGTGCTTTCTCTATGAATTTTTGTGAAGCAGCTTTTGCTATTCTCCGTTTCTTTTCCTTTCCTTCAACTACTATAAAATCCCTCGCCTGTAAATTTCCTGCTGAGGGAGCGCATTGTCCCTTCTCTATTATTTCCCTTATTTTTTCATCCTCTATTTCTTTTTCTTTGTAACTTCTTACACTTCTTCTTTTTTCAATCGCTTCAGATAACTCCATTATTTAATCACCAACAATTAGAATTAGATAAATTTCCTGTTCTTTTGATTACCTCTTATTGGTCTATTTTTGTTAAATAATCGGAAAATTTTTACTATATTGGGTTACTTTTTATATTATTAATTTGGGAGAATCATGATAAACACATTGAATCTTGAGCTGAAGGATATACCAGGACAGTTGGAGAAGGCTCTTGGAGGTTTTTCCAAGCACGACGCAAATATTTTGAGTGTTGTCCACCATAGAGAAGATAAAACTCCTCGTGGCACTGTTCCTGTAGAAGTTAAGGTAGATGTTGGAGAAGTTGTTATTGAAAAAATTATTGAAGATTTGAGAAGTAGAGATGTTGAGATAGTTAAGGTTGGAGAAGAGAATCTTAGTAGGTCTTTTATGGTTATTTTAATTGGACATGTAGTTCATTCTGATATTAGAGACACCATAAACAAGATAGATGATACTGGGCTTGCAGAAGTTAAAGATTTGTCTCTTAAGATGCCAGGCATCAACAAGGAGTCTACTGCTCGTTTATTCATAAAAGCTGATGGAGAAAGTGGTGTTAAGAAAACTATTAATTTAATTAAAGATATCGCCAAAGAAAAAGAATTAAAAGTGATAACTGAGATGGATGTCTAATATATGAAGATAGCTTTATTAGGGTTTGGAACAGTTGGCCAAAAAGTTGCTAAGATCTTGGAGAGTAGGAAGAATTTTTATGAGAATAAATATGGTTTTTCTCCAGAGATAGTTTTGGTTGAGGATTCTAATTCCCAAGGATACCACACCAATGGGTTAAATCCTAAAAAGTTGTTAGAGAGAAAAGAAGAAAAAGGAGATGTTGGTTCTGGGAGAAAATTGGATTTAAATGATGTAGAATTTGATGTTTTGGTTGAATGCACTCCTACAAACCTAGAAGATGGAGAGCCAGGGTTAAGTAATATCCTTCAATCTCTTGAGTTGGGAAGGGATGTTGTTACTTCAAACAAAGGGCCATTGGCTATTGCTTGGGAAGAATTAAAGCAAACTTCATCTAAAAACGATTCTATTTTAAGATATGAAGCAACAGTTGGGGGGGCTATGCCTACCATTAATTTAGCTAAAGATTCTTTAGCGGGTAATAAAATAAAACAGATTCGTGGCATATTGAATGGAACTTGCAATTACATATTAAGCAGGATGAGAGGGGGAGGGTTGCCTTATGACCATGTATTGTCAGAAGCACAAGATTTGGGGATTGCTGAAGCTGATCCTAGTTATGATGTAGAGGGAATTGATACTGCTTTAAAAATTGTTATCTTAGCTAACTCTCTATTAGATTTTAATGTGAAGTATAGTGATGTTGATGTTACTGGTATAACTGGTATTACTTCTGAAGCATTAGACTTAGCAAATGAGGAAAATCGGGTTATAAAGTTAATTGGAAAGGTGAATGGTGATAAGTTAGAAGTTGGTCCCAAGATGATTCCAAAGAATCATCCTTTAGCTGTAAAAGGAACGTTGAATGTCGCTTCTCTTAAAACTGACTTAGCTGGTGAAATCACGATAACTGGTAAGGGTGCAGGAGCTAGTGAAACGGCTAGTTCAATCATCAGCGATTTAATTAGTATAAATAGAGTCAGGAATTTTAGGTAATAGTAGCGATATTATACCAAATAAGAAAGACTCATTGCTCTTTCACACTTTTTCATAGTTCAATATAGTGCTTTCACTTTGTTTCTTGCATATCTGGTTAGATAGATTCCTATAAAAGCCAATAAAATTCCTCCAAATATGGAGGATATTAGGTATTTTATTCCTTGAACATTGTAGCCTGATGAGAGATTTATTGCATACATACTTCCTCCCCAAATCACTAATCCTGTTGCTACTGTGAAGAAGGGGAGAACTGTTAGTTTCCAAATGCTTTTTGATTTACTCAAGTATTCTTCGAATATTTTCACAATTTCTATTAACATTCCAGCAGCTACTAGCCACCAGATTGATGATTTCAATATTTGGGATACTAATACGAAGGTTGCTTGACCCATCTGTGGGGGGTTTAGCCAGGTAAAGTATCCTTGTATGATTCCTGCGACAACCAATATAAATGAGGCAACATATGCTATGAATGACATGCTTCCGGTTGTTAAAGATTGTTTTATGTCTTCTATTATTTTATATATTGTTTGATCACCCCCAAATGCCCTTATTATCATGTAAGATCCTACAACTGCAAATATTCCACTAATTGCAAATTCTGTTGCGTTAAAGAAATTGAACATAGCATAAACGATGAATGCTAGTCCTGCAGGTATGAAAAATGTTCTAAGAACCTTTGGGTCTTCCATTAGTCTTTTTATTAAGTAATATGTTGTTTCTAGGTCTTGACTCTGTCTTACAATAACTCTTCTTATGGAATTGATGTCTATTCTGGATTCTACTATAGGGATAACATTCTCATCTTCTGCTCCATCAGTAACCAATATTGCTTTGTCTGCATCTACTTTATCTAAAACCTGGTCTATTTGTCTCGATATTTCTTGGTCTGATTTTACGCCTACATTTTCTGAACCAGTGATGGTTGCAAGAATTGCTTCTTCGCCTAATTCTTTAGAGATTTTTATTCCTTCATAAATTGCATTTATGTCTGAATCCTCTGGATCTGATAAGCCTAATTCTTCCACTGCCTTAAGATTCGCTTCTACACCTATTAGAGGGCCAATTCTTCCTGTTTTACTTCCTATATCATTATCTCTATCAATACATAGGACTAGTGTCTTCATTTGCTTACTTTAAAAAAAGTTCCTCATCAATAAAATAGTTTACTTTTTTAGACTAAACCTGACCTTTGTAGCAACATAAGGTCTTCTGTATCCAACTTTTCTCCATTTTTAAATCTCTCGTAAAGTTGTTGAGCTCTCTCTTTGACTTCCTCTTCTTCTCTTTCCTGTTGTTTCTTCTTCTCCTCGACTTCTTTTTTCTCTTTGTTCTTTCTTAGACCTTCTATAACTTTTTTGTAGTCGTCTATTTGTTTCTTTTTAGTAACAAACTCACTGTGATAAGAATTTGCTTTTTCTTGAGCATCTACAAATTTTTCGTGTGAATTATCCGCTTTTTCTCTTACTTCATCAGCTTTATCGAAATGTTTTACCATCTCTTCATGCATATCTTGAGCTTTTTCTGCATGTTCGGTTACTTTGTCATGTAGTTTAGAGGCTTCTTCTTTTAGTTCATCAATTTTTTCTAGTTTTTTACTTAATTCTTCGTTTTGTTTGAGTTGCTTTTTGGCCTCATCGTATTTGTCTTTTAGTTCGGATATTTTGTCTATGATTTCTTTTTCCCTATCGCTACTCAAAACCTGAGTTTGATGCTCAAATTCAAGTTCTTCTATTTCTTCTTTGATTTCTTTTGGTTTTCTTCCTTCGTAGTCTATGTCCTCTCTTAGTTCTTCTACTTCATCGTAGAGGTTCTGTATTTTTTCGTTTATTTCTTCCCTTTTCTTCTTATTTTCCTGGACTAATTCGTTGTATTTATCTCTTTCTTCTTTTAATTCTTGAGCTTTCTCTGCATTTTCTCGGGCTTTTTTGTTTAATTCATCTCTTTTTGAAGAATATTCACTAGCTTTAGCGTTAAATTTGTCTCTATTTTCTTTTAATTCTTCAATTTCTTCTTCTAGCTCTTGTTTTTGTCTCTTTAGCCTCTCTAGCATGTTTTATCCCTGATTTTTGTAAGAACTTTTGTTAAGTCTTTTTGTTTTATTATTAAATCGGAATGTTGATCTAAAATGGAGTTTCCATTAAAGGATATTCCGAGGTCAGCTACCTCTATCATAGAAAGATCATTTGCACCGTCACCAACGGCGAAAACACATTTACTATTAGTTATCTTTAAATCACTTAAAAGCTTCTTAAGTTCCTTGCCCTTTTTGCCTTTTTCTCTTAAAGGACCTGTTACTTTTCCTGTCGTCTTATTTTTTTCGTCAAATACTAATTTGTTGGCTATTATGTGGTCTACTCCGAGTTTTTTGTTTACCGTTTTTGCAACTGTTTCAAAGCTTCCTGTGATGATTGCTGTTGAATAATCCATCCTTTTTAATTCATTTATTAATTTCTTAGCTCCAGGCATCAATGGGAGGTTTTTTGCCAAATTCACTATTTCTTGTCTTTTAATTCCTTCAATTTTTGAAACTCTTTTTTCTAAAGATTGTTTGTAATTTAATTCCCCTTCCATAGCTCTCTGTGTAATTTCTTCTATTTCTTGTTTTTTATTGGTGTATTTTCCTAATTCGTCTATGGCTTCAGCATCGATTAAGGTACTATCTAGATCAAAGACAACTAATCCTTTTATTTTTGTTCACCTCAGTTTTGGATACTGATATGCATCCATACTTCCGTCATAGCAATAATGTATCTTGTTAAAATCTTTTTTAAGAGCTTTCACTTCTTTTTTTATCTTATTTATTGATTTATTTGATTTAATTATATCTGAAATTATTTCTGCAACTTTTTTCATTTCTGATTCTTTCATACCTATTCTAGTTAGTTCTTGAACACCTAATCTAATACCAGAAGGTTGATGAGTGTTATTTTCTTCATCCCATGGTAATAGGTTCTTATTAGCTATTATGTTTGAGTCTTCCATTTTTTGTGCGATTTTTGCTCCTCCACCTTCTTTGGATACATCTAGAAGAATTTGATGGGATCGAGTGTATTCTTCACCATTTCCCAAAACATCTATGTTGTTTTTTGCCAGTTCGTTAGCAAGTTTTTTGGCATTTTTAACTATTTGTGTAGCATACTCATTTCCAAATTCTTTAGTTTCGGCTAAGGTTATCCCTAATGCAGCTAGGTTATTTAGGTGATGATTGCTGTGTATTGCTGGAAAAACCTTTTCTCTGATACTTTCATCCAGTTCCTCTTTGTGTAATGTTATCCCTCCTTGTGGCCCAGGTAATGTCTTATGCGTGCTTCCAGTAACTACATCGGCACCTTCCGACAAGGGATCTTGGAATTTGTTTCCAGCTATTAATCCCAAAACATGAGCGGCATCATAGAGAATTCTTGTATCCAAATCTTCAGCAGCTTCAGCAGCTTCTTTAACTGGGTGTGGAAAGGGAAAAACAGAAGCTCCAAGTATAACTAATTTAGGTTTCTCCTGTTTTATTTTTTCTTTTAACTCTTCTTTATTTATGTTTAGTTTATTTTGGTTATATGGGATTTCCTTTACCTCTAATCCATGCATTCCTACGACTGAGTGCTTTGAATGGGAGATATGTGCCCCATCTGAAACATTCAAGGCAAGAACCTTGTCACCTGGCTCCGTCAATGCAAAAACAGCAGCCATATTCGCCATAACTCCTGATATTGGCCTTACATCTGATTTAGGTGCATTAAATATTTCTTTTGCCAATTTTTGAGTTCTTAATTCAACCTTATCCAGATATTGGCAGCCTTCATAATATCTCTCCCCGGGATCTCCTTCAGCATATCTATGGCCAAAATCAGTTGCTAACATCTCTCTTGCTAATGGAGAAGTTATATTTTCACTAGCAATCATGGGTAGAGAGTTCTGCATCCACTCGTGATGACTCTTTACGTTATCTCTGATGAAGTTAACATCCTTCAATTTTATCACAACAAAAAAATTCGTGTTCCAATTCAATTTTTACTAATATTAATTTTTGGTTTAGAACAAACGTTTTGAAAAAAGATTATTTGTTTGGAACGTCCCATCGTATTTATCTAATAAAAAAGTAAAGTTTGATTAGGGGAATTTGGTTTGAAGCTAGGTATTGCCAAACTCGGACATATTGGTTCTTCGTTTGTGGATAAATTGTTAGATGAAAGAGCTGAAAGAGAAGATTTAGATGTTTTTTGTATAGGCTCAGGATCAAAAATGGATCCCTGCAGCTCTAAAGAAGTCATAAAAAAACTATTTGAAACCAACTGCGACGCTTATATAGTGGTAAGTCCTAATCCCTCAACACCTGGCTCAAGAGAGGCATTAGAGAAAATAGAGGAAATTGAAGAACCAATTGTTATTATTGGAGATGTAGCTGGTAAGGAAGTTAGAGAAGATTTAGAGAAATGGGGATTTGGATATATTTTTGTCTACGGTGATGCCCTCATAGGAGCTAGAAAAGAATTTTTAGATCCAGTTGAGATGGCAGATTTCAACTCGAATGTTCTAAAAGTTTTATCTCTAACTGGGGTCTTCAGAAAAATTGTTTCTGAAACCGATAGGTTAATTGATTCAGTAAAAAAGGATTCTAATTACCTGCCCAAAGATATCCTTGAACCAAATAAAATTGTTTCTGAAGAATTTGAAAATCCCTATGCTAGAGCCAAAGCTAGAGCATCTTTGGAGATTTCCCAAAATGTCGCTATCCTAAACCAAAAAGCGTGTTTCAAGTTAGATAATAGAGATGAATACTTGCCTCTCGTTGTTGCTACTCATGAGATGATGGAAAAAGCATCTGAACTGGCTAAAGAAGCTAGGGAAATAGAAAAAACAAATGATAACGTCTTAAGAAAACCTCATGACTATGACGGAGGTTTTCTAGAAAAAAGAGAGCTTTTTGAAGAATTTAAAAAATAAAAAAAGAGGTGTTTTTAGTTTTTTATTTAGGCATTTTTTCTTTCGGCTCTTCCTAGGTTTCCTTCGTTGTCTACGTAATAGATGTATTTATCGTAATTTGGTCTAACACCGGTGTCTACCAGCTCTTCTCTTTTTGGGTTCTCCATCTTTCCTCCTCCTCTGTTCATCTTTGATCTAAAAACTCTGAGTGTTCCGCCTTTCTCTTTTGCGTAATATAGCCATTCATCTTCTTTACTAACATCTAAATCTTTTATCTTTTCACCCATTATTTGTCCCCATTCATGCAGTGGTTGGCTATACTTTTTATAAGTTTCGGTTTTCTGGAGGAAATTTTAAGTTTTTTCCCTAAAAACCCCTTTGCTGGTAGTTATTTAGGAATAATTTTTATTAAAAGAGGGGTTGAAAAATCTTAATTTATAAGTGAAAGTATGTGTAAATCCTTAAAGATGAAGCTAAGAGACTTTGATAGAGAATTAGTTGCTAAAGAAATTGAGAGATTCATTAATGAAAAATTTGAAGACTCAGGTTCTGATAAGCTAATTATTGGTTTAAGCGGTGGCATCGATTCCTCTGTAACATCTGCCTTATGCAAAAATGCTGTGGGTTCAGAAAATGTTTTAGGAATATCATTACCTATTAATGAATCCTCAAATAGGCCTCAAAAAATAGCAAATCAATTAGGTATTGATTTTGAAGAAATAGATATTGAAGATAGTTTTTTAAGCACCTTGAAGGTATTGGAAACTAAATGTAGTCACTTTAGTGATAAAAAAGTTTCTTTAGGCAATATGAAAGCAAGATTAAGAATGGTTTTTCTCTATTATCACGCCAACTCATTAAATGGATTGGTTGTAGGAACTGGAAACAAAAGTGAAATGCAAATTGGTTATTTCACCAAATATGGTGATGGAGCGGCTGACCTATTTCCCATTGGGGACTTGTATAAAACTCAAGTAAAAGAGATGGCTAAATACCTAAATATTCCTGAGCAGATTATTGAGAAAAAACCTAGCGCTAGTCTATGGGAAGGACAAACCGATGAAAAAGAGATTGGTTATAGCTATTCCAAATTAGACCAGATACTAATGGAATTAGATACAAAAGAGGAGGTTGATGATATAAGAGATGAATTTGGCGAAGAAGCAGTTAACGATGTATTAGAGATGAAAAAGAGAAGCAATCACAAGAGAAAAAAGCCACCTATTTGTGAGATATCTTAGTTTTCTTCATAAACCATGATTTTTGCGTTATCTCCATTGAGATAATAGGAACTCACTCTTCTTGCTTCTTTGAATCCAACTGCTTTATAGAACTCAATTGCATCTTGGTTTGTTTCCCTAACATGACACCAAAGTTTATTGTATTTTTGTTTTGGTTTTTCAACTAATTTCTCACCTATCCCTTGTTCCCTGTAATCTGGATGAACTCCAAATATTGAGATATATCCGGTGTCACGAAATATTATAAATCCAACTATTTTATCTTCTTTTTTTGCTACAAAACTATGATTTAAGCTAAAGTCTGTGGAAAAAGTAATAAAATCTTGTCTCAGCATTCCATCATCTTTCCTACATTTCTCTTTGACCTTCCATGCACCTAATAAATCCATTGGATCACTCTTTTTTATCTTAACTTTCATCTTATTCTTTAAGTAGGTTGCAAAGATGTGAACTACTCGCTACCATTCCTCGGCACACTTCTCTCTCGTGAAACTTCCGGGGATAGGAAGCTTTGTGAGGTTGGGGTTTTGCACGCCCAACA
>PZKD01000094.1 GCA_003034855.1 archaeon SCG-AAA382B04
TAAAAAGTATTAGAGTTGATTCATCACTCCACCAAAATCAAAGATTAGGAAGGTGTTTTCTCAACCATTAAGATAAATCTTACTTACTTTTTTATCAAATTTCTAAGGAAAATAATTGAACTGACTGCAAACCAAAAGACAATATTCAATATAGAAGAAAAAATTTGATTCAGCAAAAAAACAAAAAACTAGATGCCGACAAGATAAAGGTTGAAAAAACCTCAAAGCCGATGCAGAATGGTGCGAAGCGGAAAAAGAGATTTCAGATTTTTTCCATACAGGAGATAAAAACAAGTTATCAAAAGCCAGAGAAATTGTTTTCTTTAAGGCTTTAGAGGAATTTTTTAGGTTTTTTAATTTTGTTTTTTCTTTATTTAATTTAAAGGCTTTAGTTATGGTTCTTTTTTAAATATTTGGTTTTGTGGGGTGGTTTATTGTTTTATTTTTTTGTTTTGTTTGAGTTTTGGGTTTTTGTGCAAAAAATTTAAATAAAGGCCTTAACAACTGTTAATTTGGGGTTTGTGATGACTGAAAAAGAATTTGAATACAAAAAGTTATTCGAGAGAAACTACGGAATCTTCCAAGAAAAAGAACAAGAAAAAATAAAACAAGGAAAAGTAGCCATAATAGGTTGCGGAGGCGCTGGAGGAGCAATAACCCTCGCATTAGCAAGATCAGGAGTAGAAGAATTCATTCTTGCCGACCCAGACACATATGAAGTAACAAACATAAATAGACAAATAAGTTGTAGAGCGAATACTCTAGGAGAAAATAAAGCAACAGCAACAAAAGAAGATATATTAAAAATAAATCCATCTGCAGAAGTCGAAACTTACCAAGATCCCCAAATAGAGGACATCAAGAATATTATAGGCAAGGATCCTGATGTACTGGTAGGGGTCGCCGACGACTTCCCGTTTGCGATAATAGCGATGAGGAAGGCACTTGAAAATGGAATTTCTTGTGTAACTTCCTATCCTACAGGTGCATTAGTAAGAGTAACCACTTTCTTACCTGAGGGACCAGAACCAGAAGAAGCATTCGGAATACCTAAAGGACTAAGCTACGAGACGCTCGAGAATATAATGTTCTCAACCAAGTACAGAAAGAGATTTAGAAACACACTCGAATTCTATAAGGATGAAGGGGAATGGACACAAGAATGGTTTGATAAATTCATAGAACAAAAATACCCCCTCCCACAAATAACTCCTTTCGTTTGGCTAGGATCATCACTTGGAGCTCTTGAAGTACTTAAATTACTTTCAGATAGATGGGAACCAATAGCCTCACCAAAACACTGGAGAATAAAGGCTAATAGCGCAGAAATAGCAGAATTCGATCCCCCCAGCCTTAAAGAAAAAATAGGAAGCCTCGCACTAAAACTCAAAGAAAAACTATAAAAAAAGGAAGATAATTTGAGGTAGAAAACATGAATAAAAAAATAAAAACAATTTCCATTATCTCGATACTAAGCTTATTGATTTTGTTTGCAACACCAATTGAAGCAGCAAAAGCTCAGGAAGTCACCTTACTTTGTCCCTGTGATTGTGGCGATGAGTTAACTAGCTGTGAATGTGCCAATGCAAAGGAAACACAAATGTTAGTTCAAAAATGGAGAGACAATGGTCTAAGTGAAGCTGAAGTAGTTGATAAATATGCAGAGAGATTTGGAGATTCATTTGTGCAAAAAAACTCCAATGGAAATGATCTAGAGTCAAGCGCTTTGAGTATTGAGGCTAACTTGGTTTGTAATTGTGGATGCAGTAACGTAATTAGGGATTGTTCTTGTGAAACAGCTTCTCAAGTTCATGAATGGGTTACTAGTCAAGTTCAGAAAGGTGTGGACAGCGAAGAAATTTATAGTCAATATGCAGATAGACATGGTGATAAATTTGTTACCGCTTCCTATGGTGTTGATTTAATTAATCAGGACACTATAATAGTTTTAGTTGTTATTGGTGGATTAGGAGCTTTCATGTATTTGAAAGATAGAAATTAAATCTTTTATAGTAGAGTATGGCAGAAAACCCTATGGCTCTGCCGTGGGGGTGAATGCTTTTAGTAGTACTTGAGTGGTAT
>PZKD01000092.1 GCA_003034855.1 archaeon SCG-AAA382B04
ATGAGCGATTTCCGGAATTTCAGGGTGATAGACTTGGAACTGCCGAAACGGATTGTCAGCCGCTTCAACGGACCCAATTTTGGTATCGAGGGTGTGAGAAAGATTTTGGAAACAGAAAAAAGTCGGAGGCCACATTTGGGAACGATCGTAAAGCCGAACGTTGGGTTGACCCCAAGCGAATTCCAGGACATCGTCTATGAAGCCGCAGCCGGAGGAGTAGATTTTGTAAAAGACGATGAGCTGTTGGTCGATCCCGACTACTGTCCCATAGAAGAGAGAGCCGCAGCCGCGAGCGAAGCGTTGGATAGGGGAGAGGATGAAACTGGCAGAAGAGCTCTTTACGCCTGCAACATAACGGACAGGGCCGACAGGATAGTCGATACTGCCCAAGACGCGATCGACAACGGCGCCCCCTGCCTGATGGTTAATGTGATAACAGCCGGATTCTCCGCACTGAGGGCTCTGGCCGAAGCCAACCTTGACGTCCCGATCCACGTACACCGCAACTTCCATGCGGCATTTACGAGGGACTCCAAACATGGAGTCAAAATGAGAGTCATAGCAAAGCTAGTTAGAATGGCCGGTGGTGATCAGCTCCATACGGGGACGGCAGCAGGTAAAATGGAAGGACAAAGAGGGGAAGTCCGAATGATAAACGATTTCCTCAGGGGAGACTGGCATGGTTTGAAAACCACATTCCCTGTAGCTTCAGGAGGCATCCACCCGGGGCTGGTGAAAAGGAACATCGAAGTTTTGGGTAACGATATCGTGATCCAAGCGGGCGGAGGAATACACGGACATCCGGATGGCACAAGATCGGGAGCCAAAGCAATGAGACAGGCAATAGAGTCATCGATGAAGGGGAGATCGATTGAAGACTATGCGGAAACCCATGAGGAACTAAAAAAGGCGATCGAATACTGGGGAACCGCCTAGACGTCCAGGCACACCTTCCACGAAGGCAGCGACTATCTCGCTGTCATTGGTTATTCGTCCACAAAGTTTCGATCTAGGTCTATCTGGGAGAATAATTAATCCGAGCGCTTGGCATTAAAGAAAACAAGAGGACGATAGGAATGCCGAGAAAAGTTGAAACCACTATCCTGAAGGTGGACCAAAAAATAGACACCAAAAAGATTCGGACCGCTGCAAAAGCCATTCAGGAGGGCAAACTGGTAGCTTTTCCCACCGAGACCGTGTATGGACTGGGGGCCAACGCGCTCGAAGAGAAAGCAGTTTCCCGTATCTTTGAGGCCAAGGGACGTCCAGCAGATAATCCACTGATTGTTCATATCGCCGAAGAGGATTCGGTGAATATGCTCGCCAAACACGTCCCGAAAAACGCCGGAAAACTTATGGAGAAGTTCTGGCCGGGTCCCATGACTCTAATAATGCCAAGATCCGATCTCGTGCCGGGGGTCACCACAGCAAACCTGGATACCGTAGCTATTAGAATGCCCAGCCACCCCGTTGCCAGAGCACTAATCGAGGAGGCTAACCTTCCAATAGCGGCGCCCAGCGCAAATCTTTCCGGCAGGCCGAGTCCCACTTCAGCGAGGCACGTTTTGGATGATCTTTCCGGCAGAATAGAGGTCGTTATCGACGGAGGTAAGACCGGGTATGGGGTCGAATCAACCGTAATTGACCTTTCTGAAAGCATTCCCACCATCTTAAGACCTGGTCCCCTGCCCGTAGAAGAACTAAGTAAGATTTTAGGGGAGGTAAAAATCTCCAGTATCGCGAGAGCCGAGACGCCCGAAGAAATTAGTGAGGCAAAATCTCCCGGCATGAAGCATGAACATTACTCACCAAAATCAGAGGTGCTCGTAGTCGAGGGGACGCCAAAACGCGTGATTTCGAAGATTCAAGAAATGGCAACAAAATATGATCGCGAAGAAAAGAAAGTCGGCATACTGGCAACCGAAGAAACTGCTGAAAAATATGAGGTTGGCCCAGTCAAGGTGGTAGGAAAACGGCGAAAGC
>PZKD01000093.1 GCA_003034855.1 archaeon SCG-AAA382B04
GCAAACACAAGCATTTGGACTAGCACAATCAGGTATTGGTACATACCAGCCTTATCTGGATGCAGCTTCACAATTCACACAAGCGGCGACACAGGCGTATGACCCCATGTCTTATCAGCAATACATGAATCCGTATCAGGATGAAGTCATTGGGGCGATTGAAAGACAGTTTGATAAGGCGCAGAATTTACAAGCACAACAAGCGACACAAGCAGGTGCCTTTGGAGGCGCTAGACAAGGTGTTCAAGCCGCTGAACTTGCAGGACAAAGAGCACAAACAGTAGGAACAGCACAGGCGCAGAATTACGGGCAGGCGCAACAACAGGCACAAGCACAATTTGCATCACAAATGGGGAGATATGGCGAGGCAGCTAAAATGTCGGCTGGTCTTGGTGGTCAACAACAGCAACAGCAATTAGGGGATATTGCATCCTTAATGTCAGCTGGCTCTGTACAACAGCAAAGAGCACAGCAAGAATTAGATGCACAATACCAACAACAGTTGCAGCAGCTGTATGAACCTTACCAAAGACTAGGGTTTACCTCTGATATTTATCAGGGTATGCCTTCCAGCGCTATGGCGATTTCAATGGGTACTTCTCCTGGAAGTAATCCATTGGCACAGACCGTAGGAGCTGGAATAACCGGACTTGCAGGCTATCAAGCACTTAATAAAGGAAACTAGGAGGTAGGAGTGAATCCTTTATACAGGTCTCTTTTTAAGCCAATACTGAATAAGGCGTCACGTTCGGCGTACAGAATGCGTGGAACTGCAAAAGAATTTACAAAAGCGGCGGACGCGGCAGGAGAAAGAATATATAACAGTCCTTATTACAAGGCGTACATGGACGCCGCCAAAGGAAAAAGCGGCAGGGTCAAGCAGGCAGTGGCGATTGGAACACCAATCTACGCTTATAATAAGCTGACTGATCTTGGAGGGATGCCGTTTAGGACAACAGAACCTGAAAAGGTGGAGGAAGACAAGGATGTTACTGCCAAGGATCCACCTGGAGAACACGATGACATACTGGTCACTGAAAAAGACAAGAAGGAGACTGTTGACGAGAATACAGAAATAAGCGAAGAGACACTCACGACTGATGATGGCATAAGTGACCAAGAGTCAACTAACCAGGCGTTAGTAGAGCAAAATAATCTCTACGGTGGACTCATAGAAAATGACAGCCTTCGAAGAATAGAGGGATACAAGGATGTCATAAGGCAATTCATTGGAACTGGTGAAGAGAGTGAGCAAATGCAGAAGAACGCACTGTTGCTGCAGCTAGGTTCAGCACTCATGGGTGGAAAGTCATTGGACCCAGGATTAAAAGGTTTCATGGAAATAGTGGGTAACGCAGGAATGCAGGTCGCACCGACACTGTTCCAAATGGGCGTGGAAAGAGGAAAGGCGGAGCGTGAAATAGGAGCTGCGGCCCTTAATCTTTACATGAATCAATTGGACAAATCTAAGGATCGAAGCGGACCGTTCACTGTCGCCTATGAGAACGTATACAAGACTGACGGAAATAATAATTTTGTTTATGATGCTGCAGGTAATCCTATACCAATTGATAGAAAAAGAATTGGAACCTACTACCGTAAGAGTCCGGAGATTTCTGATCTCATGGACATCAACAACGGTCTTGGTTGGGAAAAATATACCTTTATTGACACAACAGCTACTAAAGAAGGAATAGCCGTAAGTGGAATGGGTGAAGGAATGCAGTCTTCAATGGAATCTGCAGCCGGACGAGACGCACAGAAAAAATATGCTAGGTACATTCAACGTGGTTTGAACACGATGGCTGATACCATCATGCCCCTCCTCATTGACCAGCGTGAATCATTGACAGGATTTTGGGGTGAAGTCGGTAGGATATTAGGACCTAAAAAAGCTGTCATTGACGCACTGCAAAAAGACGTATTGCAGGACATGACGGACAATGATTTCATCGTCTATGAAGAACCGGAA
>PZKD01000030.1 GCA_003034855.1 archaeon SCG-AAA382B04
TTTGAACAGAATCATCCTTTATCTCACCAACTTTTTTATGATAATCCCAAGCACTCATACGACTATTCAAGGAATCAAACCATCCTCCAAAAAAGATGGGATCTAGCAACAATTATATTGGACACAGCTGGACAACCAAAATTAAGTAAAAACCCCTACGCAGGCGACATAGATTCATCAAACTCCAAGGAAATGATTAATGAAGTTCAGGATAGATTCAGAAATTCCCTTATAAGAGCCAATTAATAAATTAGGGTCTAACCGACATCTGAATCCCTAAAGGCTAGGTAGCCAAGGATCGGTGGAACGATTATCCAGATTACCATTATCGCAAAGAACATGTAATTAGTTAGATAAAAGGGAATGGTTTCTTTTCCAATTAGTTTAGCTATATCTGTGTATTGGCCTAGTGCTCCAAGATCCATTAGGCCATTTGAGAGAGCTCCATAGGCTCCGTTGGGTGTGATTCTTTGAAAGAAAGCATACCAAGCAGGTAGGTGTTGGGATCCTGCCATAGGTAATGAGTCCTCAATGAAGTAATATATGCCCGTTAGGAGAGAGCCCCAAAGAAACTCGAATATGAAGAAAACAGCAACTGCCCAACCAAGAGCCTTACCCTTTGTTCCGGATGCAGCGGAGAAGCCTACAGCTATGCTCAAAAAAGAGAGTGTAAGAAGAACTGTGACCCCAAGGAAGATTAAGAAGTTTGTAACGTAAAAAACATCATAGAAAGTAACTATTACAATGCTGGCAACTCCAAAAGCTATGAGTATAGGTACAACAGCCACTAATGATCGCCCAATCCACTTACCTAGTAATACGTCGAGCCTCGAGTTAGGTAGACCCAATAGCATCTTAATTGTTCCAAATTCTCTCTCGCCAGCTATCGCCATGTAGCCTATCATGAGAGCTATTATCGGCACCAATAATGAGGAGATGCTCTGCAAGGCCACAATTGCATTATCAGATGATAGTGGATCACCTATGAAAGAACCACCCTCTGGTAGAAGTGTGATTGCAAAAGATCCACCAGCAACCAATACAACAAAGATTAATGAGACTATCCAAAGGCTCTTTGACCTAATCGAGTCCTCGAAATCCTTCTTTGCAACATCAATCCAA
This sequence comes from archaeon SCG-AAA382B04, assembly GCA_003034855.1. Taxonomy (GTDB): domain Archaea; phylum Halobacteriota; class Methanonatronarchaeia; order Methanonatronarchaeales; family Methanonatronarchaeaceae; genus PZKD01. Next base: position 1,123 of record PZKD01000030.1, read on the forward strand.
CTCATTCTCCTCCTCCTGTTAAGATCGCAAACAAATCCTCAAGCGAAGATTCTTCAGTGCTGATATCGATAATTTGGACACCTTTATTTTTTATGGCGTCAACTAGAGTGCCTTTTGTAACGTTTTTACCTATCTCTATTTCTATCACATCGCCGGTGGTTTTAACCTTCTTAACTCCATTTATCTCCTTTAGCTCCTTCAAATCGGGGACTTCATCTACCTTAAGCCTTAACACAGATGTAGCCTCCACCCTCTCTCTAAGTCCCTCAATTGTGTCTTCAGCTACCAGCTCACCTCCTTTAAGTATTCCAACCCTGTCAGAAACCTTCTCAGCCTGCTCGAGAATGTGGCTTGAAAAGAAAACTGTAGCCCCTCTCTTATTCTCCTTTCTTACTATCTCTCTCACCATTCTCGCCCCATTTGGATCTAGGCCAGTGGTTGGCTCATCCAGGATAAATAAATCAGGCTCTCCAACCAAAGCCATTGCAATTCCAAGCCTCTGCTTCATGCCCTTTGAATAGCTTCCAGCTCTTCTATCTCCTTCATCCTCAAGCCCAACTCTCCTAAGAACTTCATCGACATCCGTATCAGCATTCTTAACATCCTTCGCAAATTCAACATGCCTCTTCCCAGTTAGCTTATCATACACATTTGAGACCTCAGGTAAATAGCCAACCCTTTCTCTTATCTCTAAACTCCTCTCTTGAGCATCTAAGCCCAGAACCTCGGCCCTTCCATCACTAGGACTTATAAAATCTAATAAAATCTTTATACTTAAGTTAGGGTAAGGTGTTGGA
>PZKD01000050.1 GCA_003034855.1 archaeon SCG-AAA382B04
AATCGTAATAGCCAAAAAGACAGGAGGAGAAGAGAAGGGGGAACTGGTTGAATTTAGTACTCAGAAGAAGAAAGCTGAAGAAGAAGGTGGGAGACCTATCGAAGAAATAAAAGAAGAACTATTCTCATACATCAAAAAGCGTGATGGTTCAATCGAAAAAGAATCTTGCTTATCTCAACTAGATATTTCTGAAGAACAATATGAAACTGCCATACAAAAACTAATCGAGGAAGATAGACTGGAAGAAAAAGACTAAGGATTTTCCACTTTCTCTCCCTAGTTGAAATTAAAGGGAAAAATATAGTTCATCGTCGGAATCTAAAACTTCTTCTTTTGGGAAGAAAAGGTTTAGCTAAGGTTGTCAAAAGAAGATTAGTCTATCTGTTAGTATTTTCTATATGGGAACCGGATTTACCCAGCCGTTCTCCCCGACCCCACAGCAACAATACCCTTGAAAGGATGTGCTATCGGGGTTCTTCCGGCTGTTGGGTTCCGGCTCCCGTATTAGTATGATTCCTCCAAACTTTCTAAACCTTTTTCGATCAACACGCCACGAGCTCTCGGAATCCTCAAACCTTTCTCCTTGGCGTACTCTCTGACCTTTTCTTCAACCTCTTCCGACACCATAATCCGCTTCTTGATCCTTTTCATTTTCAATCACCTTAGCATAGAGATATTAGCAACGGACAATTCTCATTTGAACAGCCGATAGCATACGGTCTGTCGCTGTTATAGAAGTACACTAACCTAAGCTCTGAACCACACATCGGACAGGTGCCGAAATTGTTTAACTTCCTGCCTAACTTGTCGCTGTCCACTTGATTGTAAATGTCGGTGATTTTTTCTTTCGTTTCCTCCAGTACCGAATCAAAGGTCTTGAATCCGTCCTTTATCTCCTGCTTCGATATTTTCAAGTCTTTGGATTCTTGTGTTGAGAACGGTACTTCTTCTCTAAGCAGTCTCGCCACTCTTTTTCCAATTCCCGTCAGTCTTAACTTTTCGCCACCCTTTGCGAATCCTTTGCTCTTCAATTTCGAGATGTGGTTGGCTCTCATTGCTTTGGTGCTTAAGTTCTCACGGTTCATCCACCGTACTAGGTCTTTTTCGGATTCCTTGTGTATTTCCGGTGTTTGTCTGTTCATATTCTTGTGTCCTGTACTTCCCTCTCTAGGTTCTTCGGTTGTAACCCTAGTCCAAACTTTTTCGATTTTCTCTCCCTCTTCTACATCCGGTATTTTGTCGGTGGAGTGAAAACCGCCGTATTTTAACCAGCGGTACTCTGTAGGTTCTCTAAACGTCACCGTTTTGGTTCCTTTCGTTTCGCCTTCCTTGAAGTATTCGATTACGACTTCTCTTTCATCGTATTTTACTGGTTTACAGAGGGCTTTTAAGAACTGTATCGTTATCTCTTCCCATAGGACTAATTGTGCATCTGGTAGATAATCGGGTGGGATTTTTCCAGTAGGTCTAATCCCTTCTTTGGGAACGTCTTCATCTGCGTGTAGTTTCGTCAGGTCTTTGAAGTCCTTGAAGTCGTCTGGATCTATCCACGGAATTTGGTCCGCTAGTTTGTCTATTATAATAGACACATCGGTTCCTTTCTTTATCTTATCGCACTCGGTTCTGGGATAGGTGATATATCCCTGTGTGTAAAGGCTCTGCAAAGCGTGTTGTGCATCTCCGACTTCTATCCCTTTATCCATAGCTGTGTCCAGAATTTCATCGGTGTTATAAACTTTCAAGTGCCAACGATTTTGCGTCCATTCTTTTCCGTCTTCGTCTTCCACTTCGATTACTTCTCCATACCAGTTCTCGTCGAG
>PZKD01000119.1 GCA_003034855.1 archaeon SCG-AAA382B04
AAAAGAAATCGAAGCGGATCAATCCCGAGGATGGATAAAAAATGCGATAGACAGACGGAGAGAAGTCACGGAAAAATCCGAAAAAATCTCGGAGAAACTACCTGACTTACGTGAATCTCTCAAAGAGCTGGAAGAAGAAACCGAAGAAGACGAAGAATATCCTGAGTGTTCAGACTGTGAAGGGATTATGGGTGTTCAAAAAGAGAACGGAGAGGGAGAATGGATTTGTCTATCTTGTGATAAGGTTTGGAAAGGAAGCGAAAAAGTATGGGAAGAAGGAATAGGGATTTACAGGTCTGGCGACAACTATATGGTAAACTTCAAGGAATATGTTGGGGAAGTTTTACCGCCTAACGAATCAGCAGGCGGTATTCATTCACCTAGTCACGATTCAAAATCAGTCCAAGAAGCCAGCGATAAAATTCCAAGTATAAGACCCCATACGAGATAACGAAGACTCAAGTTACTGCTTTTGCCCGAAGAGATTCAGAACGCCATACACAACGAGGAAGTTTCACAGGAAATTGGCGTGGTATTGGCTCGGCTTAGGAGACTTGGTAACATAGAAAAGATGCACGAAAAAATGTTAGAGCTAGGAAAAATGGATAAATACAGAAGAAATGGACGTAATGTTGATGACTTGAAAGAAACCGTTGAGAATTTCATAGAACAGGAAAAAGAAAAAGAGGAAAGACAAGCTGATTTACATAGGGATTGGATTAAGACAGGGTTCAAAAGAAGAAGAAATTTAATAGATGAAGGAGAAGAAGACGGAAGTCTAAGCAAAGCAAAAAACGAAATCATAGATACAAGAGATGAAATCGATGAAGATTTACCGTTAGTGGAAGAGGAAAATGAAGAGGTTAAATTCTTAGAGGATGTTCAAGGAACTATTGAGAAACTTAAAGAAGAACCTGAAATAAGGTTGCAACCGGACCATGGGCCTCGATCCCATTCCCTGAATTCATCATCTCTAGCAAGTTTTGCTAATACTTCTTTTGCAACTTCCTCTTCCCGATGCGCATTTATTGTTTCTAAGGCTTTCTTTTCGGCATCGGAACGCTGTGAAGGTTCTTCAATCTTGCTTGAAGATGTCTTCCGAAGATATCTAGGTAAACACCTAACCGGACCGTGAGCCGTGAGGAAAGCAAGAAAAAAGAAAAGAAAAAGGGAAAATTCGACATTTTTTGACGGCTTAGGGGTTAGGATTCTTTACTAACACTAATATTAGTTGAAATAATCAGCCTATTACTAAAGAATCCTACCAAAAATAACCCCCAAGCCTATGTTTCGGCCTTAGACTCTCCCAGCTCTTGAAGTTTCTGAACTTTCTCCTTCTCCTCGTAGAAATCTACCAACGCTCTCGGGTGTTCCTCCTTGATAAACTCAAGGAGTTCTTGGACGTGGCCTTCCTGTTTCCGGACTTTTTCATCGGCCTGTTCCGCCGCCTGAGCGTCCAAAGGTCCAAAACTTTACAACCGTTCTGCAAGTGGTGGTAAGCCATGTTTTCCAGAAACGCCGACTTTCCAGAACCTCTCCGCCCTAAACAAAAGAAAATATTCGGTTTACGAAAATTAATTTTCTTACTTCCCTTCGTCCAGAAAACTTCAAAGTCCGGCTTAACTCTTCCCTTTCGACCCACTTGTAGACCCTCCCTTTATCCTCTTCATGGCGGCCTGAAAACTCGACGAACTCACAACTGTAATTATTTTCTTTT
>PZKD01000102.1 GCA_003034855.1 archaeon SCG-AAA382B04
TTCATCTTGAGTGGGCAAGGGGACCCCTTCCTAATTTTTGATTAGGTTGGGGAGGAATTGCCCTTCACCTCCATAATTGTTGTTCCAGCTTTTGATATTAAGTCAAGTTTTTCGTATTTGACCGAATGGGTGTACGAGTTTCCATATATATCGGAGACATCAAAGTAACCTGATGACCTTTTACCTTTAACAAATCCCACAGTACCACTTGGTAGCTTGACTTTATCCCATTGATTGAATCCGTTAAATCCCTTCGTTGGTACTCTTTTCTCGCTTCTTTTTCCTTTGTGAAGTTGATACCTTCCTGTTGGTAAGCATTTTTGTATAAATGTGTGGGGCAGTTTTTTGATGTTTTTAGTGAAGTCTAAAGAGGCTATGGTTATGGCTATGGCTATGGCTATTGCATCATTGACATCAGTTTTCTCGAGACCCAATTTTTTTCTAACAGTCTTCGTGATGTTGCCAAACGTTATTTGTACATTGTTGAAAAGTTTTCTTAGTTCATCTACTATATGGTTCTTCATCGAGTTTATATGTGAAGCGTACTTGTATTCTTTGTTAGTCCAGTATTTTAAACTCTTTTTGGAAAGCTCTATCTCGCCCTTATGAAGTTTCTCGTGGCACTTTACGCATAGTGAGACCATGTTGTTTGGTTTTTCCGTTTCTCCTTTGTTCCTTGGTTTGATGTGGTGGACTTGTAGTGGCACATCACTTTCTTTGCAGTTTATGCACTGGTGTTTGTCTCGATAAAGCACATATTGCCTCACTGAAGTGTGTCTTTTGAGTTCTCTGTTCTGGTATTCTTCTCTTTGTATCTTTGGATTCTTCAATTTTTGCATGTTAAAAGGAGCTACCTCTACTGTTACTTCATTTATTGGTAAGGGGTTTGCCACCTGCCTAGCTACCTTCACTGTTGAATTGGCTTTTGACTTTAGGGTAGGCGGTAGCCATCTCTTCTCTCTACGTCTGTTGTCGAACCTTGGTTCTCTGTACCTTGTCTTTCTTGTTCTCCTTGCTCTCCTGTACTTTCTTCTTTTATCCATCTTTGAGCGTATATCAGTTCTTAGTTCCACTTTAGATTGATATAACACCTGTCCATCCTCTCTGACTGCTGAGACACCAGCCTTCTTTGCCCCCATATCAACACCCAACCTAGCTTCCTGAGTATTACTTTCACAGTTCCATCTAAGACGGATTGTGAATGGCTCTCTCCTCACTACTTCTGCCTTCTTGTCTCTGAGTAGATGTCTTGCTTTCGCTGGCTTACAAGGCATTAAAGGAGAGCCGTCCTTGTTCTGTACATACACCTTCTTACTCATATCTTTTCTTTTCCTCGCTTATCTTATCGTTTGTTTTTGCCAGTTTTTAGTGGCTTTATGCCCTGGTTCTGGCAACCAGTTAGTTTCCCCTCGCCAATGTTGGGGCAGGCATCAAGGTCCGCAAGATGTTTCTATTCCATTACTGGAACAGTCTACCCACCCTTGCATAATAGTGGGTTTCGTCCTCACAGACTTCCAGAGCTTGAAGCTGAGGAAGCACTCCAAGGTGTATTATCAAACACTTTAGTCCCGAACGTAGCTCACTTGCCTTCCTGCTCGGGAAGACATCGCTCAAGCTGGTCTCCTACAAGCCCCTCCCTCAACCTCTGATTTAGGAAGGGGTAGTTGACT
>PZKD01000029.1 GCA_003034855.1 archaeon SCG-AAA382B04
AGCCTGAAACGGTAGCTGAAAATTTGTTTAGGATTCTTAGGGAGTTTGACGACGAGGGTATCGACATAATTTTAGCTGAAGGTCTAGAAACCGCCGGCATTGGTCTCGCAATTATGAATAGACTGAGAAAGGCAGCAGGGTATAACATCGTCCGCGTAGCGTAATTTGGCTTGGGGACTGGTGTATCAACTTGACAGTAGATGGCAAGTTATGGCACCATCAACTAAATTTTATGGTTAAAATCAAATCAAACCCCCCTATTAATAGCGAGTCAACTCTTTGTGTGTCTTATCTTTTTCAGATTATAGACATCGAATATTACAGCATTTAATTTAACTCCTTTTTTCTGATGTTCGCTGCCTGGGTTAATTGATATTGTTTTACCAATAATTTCCATAAACTTCCCTGAAAGTTCAAATGATTCATGAGCATGCCCATGAAGGGTTAGCAAGGGTTGTTCCCTCTCGATAAATTCTCTAACAGCTTTACTGCCTATATGTGTGTCATCTGGATATACCCTATCAAGCTTTGTTTTCCATGGCGGTGCATGAATAACAAATATTGTTTTTCGTGGATTTGTTCTTTTGGCTAATGCCTTCAAATCCTCTTCGATCGTTGTTTGTTCTGCTTTGTCAACGCTTAAGATCCCCCTGACTGTGTAATGTCCTATATGATATGTATCCTAATTTTGATAGCAAATTGAGGTAAAGTTTTTCCAATTTTTTTGGCTATGTTGCAACCCTTTTTAGTTGACCTGGAATTATAAGGGTTAAGGTCGTGAGATAGTTATTCTTTATTGTTTTTTCTATGTTTTGCACTAGGCATTTTATCGTTATTTCTCTGAACTGTTTCCACCATGTGCGAGAAGAGATGTGGGAGCCATATTTTCTCTTCAACGAGGAGTTGGTGCTCTCGTTCATGTTTCTTCTTTTATACCCTTCTAGCTCCCGGTTAAGTTTTTTATGTTCCTCAGTAAACTCTTTGTACTTGATTATTGGCTTTATGTCTTCTCTTGAGGCATAGCTCCCTTAGCTCTTGGTCGTCATATCCTTTGTCTCCCAATAGGATGTCTATCCAGTTGGAGCTGCGTTTAACGATAGAGGGAGCTATCTTTGTGTCATGTTTTCTGGTTGTTGTTATGTGGATGTCAACGATTGCGCCACTCGCATCCACAAGGAGCGTGGTCTTTTAACGAACTCAGCTTCATCTCTGCTCTTTTTGTGTAGTGTCTTGATGCGTGACCTTTGTCAAACCCCGGAGGCGTCTATACCTGCAACACCTGAGAGATCCAACTTTTTGATGGACAGTCTTAGGAGGGTTCTCCATATCTTCATCGAAAGCTTGTTGAACGCTCTACAGAGTGTAGAAGAGGTGAGGAACCTTGTTAAGTTTTAGTTCTCTTCTAATTCGGGTCATTTCTATAGTTTCGTCAACGATTTCTCTATAGGTGTCCTCCTTTTTTATTTTTAGACAGATGAGGACAGCGTGCTGCCTTAAGGTGTAGTCTTTTCTTGAGTATTTGGAGGAATATCTTGGCACCTCCCTAGCCACCAAACGTTTAATCTCCTTAGCGAATCTGTAAAGCTCTGTCTCCGGAAGCTCATCTAA
>PZKD01000078.1 GCA_003034855.1 archaeon SCG-AAA382B04
TCCCTTTGTTAGGTGTTTTTGGAGCTGGAATGGGCTTAGTAGATCCCGTTATAAATGACCTAATCACCGATTTAGCTTCTGAAGAATCGTTAGGAGGGATTACTGCAATATATAACACTATGAAATATGTGGGGCAGACAGCTGCACCAGTTACATTAGGTTATTTACTTATTTATTATGAGAGACCTGTTACATTTCTAGTTTCTGGTTCTTTTGGTATATTTATAGCAATGATAGCTCTAATTTACTTAGGTTACAAAAAATGAATCCTAACCCTCTATAGAAAAACTCTAGATTTTTTATGAAACTTTTTTATTTTAGTGTTTGATGTAACAATATCACTATAGCTAGAGTTGCGAAGGCATCTGGTAAGAAAGTGAAGGGACCTAATCCTATTCCACCTCTAAAACCTAATAATAAGTGTATAATTGGATTAGAGGATATAGCGTAAAACAATAATGCCATACTGAATATTATGAGACTTTGAGTAAACCTATTAGGAAGTTCTCTATAAATGGAGAGATAGCTCCATAATAGGACTACAATCAAAATAACATTAAGTGAAGATAAAAATATTTTTATCATCCAAAAATTTTGAAGAATCAATACTCCTCCCATATGGGGGCCAGGACATCTAACACCTGTGACCTGAGGGAAGGCTATAGTTAAAATTAAAGATGTTAATAACCCAAAAATTAATAAATAAATTAGTTTTTTAATATCTTCTTTCATCTAACCACCTAAATTAGCTTTTTCAATTATGTTGTCTAATATATCTAAGTTTTTTTTCATTTCTTGGGTTATGAAATATGTTTTACCATATTTTTTGTCCATTGAAGTAATAACGTTGTTTTCCTCAAGCATTTCTAGATGATGTCTAATAGTTTTATAATCAAGGTCTAATTTTTTTGACAACTGGTTAGCATTCATCGGTTCATTTTCAAGGGTTTTTATTATTCTGGTTCTATTTTTCCCTCCCCTAGTTCCAGCGATAAGCCACCACAGAACCTTCTTCATCTAGATCGTAATAACATTAGTTATTCAAGCAGTAAAGTGATTTTCATCTCAACCCTCAATTCTGTATTATCTCTCTTCAAATTCATCTAAAAAATAAAAAGAAGAGGAGAAAAGAGAAGGAGGAGGACTATTATTTAGTTTATTTGATTAATCACTGCAGGGACAGTTTTCTGGACCTCTTTCGAATCCATTTTCATCAGAGCCGAAATGAGTACCCCTATGTTCTCCAAATTCTCCGTCCTTGTCATGGTAGTGGGGGCCTGGGCCATATAATTCAATATCTTCTACACCAAACTCTTCAAGCTTCTGTGTTATAAAATCCTGTATTTCCTGAGGGTCTGCATCTTCTTCTATTAGGGATATTACTCCTGTTCTTATCTCTTCTAGCTGTGAATCAGTGAGATCAAATTTCTCTTGTATAAAATCTAATCTTTCATCTCCAGTGACCCAGGGACTATTACTTCCATCTAAAGGTCTCTCATAATCACCATCAAATCCTTTCAAAAGGTTATCTTCTTCATTATCGCTAGCTGCTCCAACTTGAACTGCTCCACTAACCACTCCAAAGCCAACAATTGAGGCTAAA
>PZKD01000057.1 GCA_003034855.1 archaeon SCG-AAA382B04
CCTGGGACTTCCGAACCTACGTTAACAAGGAAAACTGCAAGGAAGCCGACTTCAAAAAATCCACCCAACAGGCGGCGGAGATGATCGAAGAGTTCAAAAGTTCCTTCCCATTGGACTGTGAGGTAGTAGTTGCCGTGGACGGAGGTCTATGTGTAAAACGGGTCATAGAAGCAGCAAATGAAGCCGGGTTTGACCTTGTAGGTCGAATCCGTAAAGACAGAAAGCTTACTGACGACCGTATTGTTTCCGAGGTCAAATCAGGAACCGTAGGTAAACTGAAGGGGCTAGATATCCCCGTACAAATTGTGGGCAGGCATATGGAAGGCCAACGAGAGATACTTATCTCGACCAATACTACGATCGGACCTGTCCAAGTCAGAAGACGGATGAAACGCCGCTGGTGGGCGGAGAAGATGAACGGTGAACTCAAATCACTTGGCCTTGAAGACTGTAGCTGTCATGGTGAATACTCCGTGGAAAGATGGACGGGATTGATAATGCTTGCCTTTACCCTGCTGGCGACGGTGCGTTACCAGAAGTCTGCTGACCATTGGCCGAGCTGGAGATCGGTTGGACAGAGACTCGCCCAGGCACTGATCCGGGACGGCAGATGGTGGGAGAAGAATTGGTTATATAGAGGTTTATCTCATCTAAAGGAGAAAACGCCACTGTTTAAACCGTTGCTGGAATTATTAACTACCAGAGCTTACAGGTACCAGCTGGAGGCGGTTTGATGGTGGTGAAAGATCTGAGTCCAAGTTATCAATAAAGTGTCCTGTTTTTAGTCCAAAAAACCCCTGATATTTCTTTTGCAAAACTTCCCTTTTGGTATCAGAATAGTAAATTTTATTACCATCTTTAATACGATCAGGAGAAGTGTTGCTGTCTCTCTCGCACAACCAATGCATCAAACCATCTTGCATACTAATAAAAAGAAAGATAGGTAATTCAGGGTTTTCATCCTCATATTGTTCTAAACCTAGAGTTATGCGATCTAAGTAAGGCTTTAATTCTTTTATCTCTGCCTTGTCAAGCTCTACTCCAAACTCAATTGCCCAACCCTTGCCTGTTTTTTTAGCAAGAGGATCTACTTTTATTTTATTAGAATTGTATTTTTCTGGTTTATCAAAATTTGATATCTCTTCTTCAACGGCTTTCCGGACTTCTTCGAAGTGTTCTAATAGACCTTGTATAGCCCCTTGCATGGGTTTGAGCGCTTCTTCAAGAATATTTCCGACCTTAAATAGGCGCTGGAAAGTTTTTCGCTGTTCCTGGAACATTAACTGTATTTCTTTGGAAGGAGAGATTTTTGGCAAAATATCTGAGACGTTAATAGAATTCAAAAGAGAGAAGTAATCTTTCTTGGGTATGGCAAATTCATCTGTTAGGTCTTTTAAAGTAACCGTTGGAAGATTTAATTGCGGTAGTTGTTGGATTTTATTCGCTATTTCTTCAAATGATTTAGGGTTAACCGGTTTTTCAGGAATATTACGGTCAAGGCTAACGTTTTTTAAATCCCTATCTTTGAGTGTAGCTCCTGTGAATTCTCTTATATAGTTTTTAACTTTTTCCTCTTCATAACTGCTTTCA
>PZKD01000076.1 GCA_003034855.1 archaeon SCG-AAA382B04
ATTATGGAGGTGAAGGGCAATTCCTCCCCAACCTAATCAAAAATTAGGAAGGGGTCCCCTTGCCCACTCAAGATGAAAAAACCTCTGAAGCTAATTGAAGAAGGAGAAAAAGAGAATATAGAGTTTAAAGAGATACTTAAAAGAGATTTACATCTTAAAAAGGACATCAAAAATAGCTTAGCTAGTCAGATGAAATTTAGGATACTTAATGGTAACGGTTGCGCTATTTACTTGATAGGGGTTAAGGACAATGGTGAGATAAGAGGACTAAATGAAAGCGAATTCAGAGAAACAATAGAGGTTTTAGAAAAGGTTTCAAATGATATAAATTGTAGTTTAGATGAAGTTGAAAAATACGAAAACAAGGAAGGATTTTTTGGTCAAATTAAAATTAGTTCCAAGTCCGATAATATGGAGCACATAATTGTTGGAACTGCAGGTCATGTCGATCATGGTAAAAGTTCTTTAATTGGTTCACTTGTAACTGGTGAAGCTGATGATGGAGCAGGAAAAAACAGAGTGTATTTTGACGTTCAACCTCATGAGATAGAAAGAGGGTTGAGTGCTGATCTCAGTTATGGTGTTTATGGTTTCGAGAAAGATGGATCACCTATTAGGTTAAGAAATCCCTTGAATAGTCAAGAAAGAAGTGAAATAGTTTCAAAGGCTATTAAGGCAGTTTCTTTTGTAGATACAGTAGGTCATGAACCTTGGTTAAGAACAACTATTAGAGGAATAGTTGGTCAAAAATTGGATTATGGCTTATTAGTTATTGCTGCTGATGATGGGGTTACTCATGTAACTAAAGAACATTTAGGTATTTTATTGGCTATGGACTTGCCAATTATAGTTGCTATCACTAAGACAGACTTAGTAAGTGAAGAAAAAGTGAATAAGTGTTTGGAAGAAACAGTGAGGTTATTGAAAAAAGTAGGAAAAGTTCCTTATAAACTTGAGTGTAATGAAGATATTAAAACTGTAATCGAAAACGGTTTGAATACCCTAATTCCAGTAATTAAAACTTCAGCAGTTACATTAAAAAACCTTGATCTTTTAGATAAGTTGTTTTATTCTCTCTCATCCCCAAAGAAGAAAACAGAGAAACCATTTAGAATGTATATTGATAGGATCTATAATGTTGACGGAGTTGGACGAGTAGTTAGTGGCACTGTTCTTGATGGAGAAATCTTTGAAGGAGATACAGTTCTTTTAGGTCCTGACAGAAGAGGGGACTACCACGAAGTTGGAGTAAAATCTATCGAAATGCACCATCATAGAGTGAGTGAGGCATCTGCTGGGGAAATAATTGGAGTTTCAATTAAGGGTGCTGATGACGTTGAAATCAAAAGAGGTATGACACTTTGTTCTAAAGAGTTGGAACCCAAAACGGTTAGGGAGTTTGTTGCCGATGTAACTGTCTTGAACCACCCTACTAAAATAAATAAGGGATATGAACCTGTTATACATCTAGAAACAATATCAGAAGCAGCTGAATTCGAGGAGATTAAAGATGACTATCTTACAGCAGGTGAAACTGCCGAAGTTAGGTTAAAGTTCAAATTTAATTCCTATTACGTATTTAAAGGGCAAAAATTTATTTTTAGAGAAGGAGAAAGCAAAGGAATTGGCAAAGTCAAAAAAATAATCAACTAATTTCCTTAAGATTCATCTTTAAGTTCAACTAGTTTTTTCCTTAACCTTGAAAGCTCATTACTACATCTATCATCTTTATCGATTATATCATCAATTTCCTCTATCCTTAACTCAGCCTCAACTGAAACCACATGTCTAAACATTTCCCGGTTCTCTCTCTTAAAGTCTTCACTAAATCTCAAAGACTTATTTATATTCATCAATAAAGGCCTAATTTTTTTAAACACCTCGGTTTTTTCTTCTTCTATTAATTTATTTTTAATTCTGTATATTTCCTCTTTAGTCTCTTCTATTTTGTCCTCAATCATCTATATGTAAATTGTTTTTTCAATAAACTAAATGCTTCACCAAATATTGTTTTTAACATATTTGGTGAGAAATCCCCTTCCTCAAATCTTTGATTTTAGGTGGGGGATGAATCACCGTAACCTTTTTATGCATAGGTTGATGTAATATATGTAGAACCAATATGAGATATGACCTAAAATCATCGTCACATTCAGTGTATAGTCTGAACTATCACTTGATTTTAGTAGTCAAGTATAGAAGAAAGATATTCACAAATCAAGGGATAATAGACGAATTGAAAGAGAGAACAAGAAATATAGCAAAGAACTATGATATACAAATAGCCAACCAAGAAGTTGATAAAGACCATATGCATATCTTATTTTCTTCAAAACCAACATCTAACCTAACAAAGTTCATAAATGCTCTGAAGACAGGGACAAGTAAATCTATACGACACAGATTTGATGTAGAGGATAAACTTTGGAATAATGTGTTTTGGTCAGACAGTTATTGCTTGATAACCACAGGTGAAGTAACCCTTGGCCAACTCAAAAAATATGTTGAAAGTCAAGGTGAAGATAATGCAACTAACACAAAAAATAAAGATTGAGCCAACACAAGAACAGGAAGAGGTTCTCACTTCTTTGTCTGAGGTGTGTAGGTTACTCTATAATTTTTCGCTTGAAGAGAGAATAGAAGATTGGAAGAAAAACAAAGAAAAGCCAGAGGAAGACAGAAACTATATTACATACACTAACCAGCAGAATAAGTTGCCAGAGTTGAAAGAGGAATATCCCAAATACAATTGGGTGTATTCTAAGGTTTTACAAATGACTCTAAAGAAGCTGGACGCCAATTACAAGTCCTTCTTCTTCCTTTGGAAAAAAGGAGACGAAAAAGCGAGACCACCGAGATATAAAGGCAGTAACTATTTCGCCACTTTGTGCTATAACCAATCTGGGTTCGAGATAAAAGAAGGAGAAATAAAGTTTTCTCACAACCACCCAAATAAAGTAGAGCTATCTTTTGACGTTCCAAACAAGTTTGGTTTAGAGGAAAAAAACATTAAGCAAGTCGAAATCTTTAGGGATGAACTCAAAGAAGAATACTATATATCAGTTACCTATAAAGAAGAAACACCAGAGCATAAGGACAATGGACTCTACCAAGCATTTGATTTAGGAGTTACCAAACACACAGGAGTAAATATGGATGGAAAGTTTGTTGAGTTCAACAACCCAAGACCAGATAAGTATTGGCAACCAAAAATAAGAGAAGTTCAATCAAAAAGAGACAGATGTAAAAAAGGAAGCAATAGATGGAAATGGTATAACAGGAAATTACGAAAGATGCAGAGAAAGATCGCTAACCAAATGAAGGATTGGCAGCACAAGACAAGTAGAAAAATAGTTGAGAACACTAAAGCGAATACGATAGTAGTTGGAGACTTGTAGTTGGAGACTTAAACACTAAAAATATGGCCCAGAACAACAAGAATGCAAAAGGATTGAACAGAAGTTTACAAAACACAGGCACAGTTGGTAGATTCGTTAGATTTCTAACCTACAAGGCAGAGAACTTGTAGGTAAGAAGGTAATAGAAATCAACGAAGCAAACACTACCAAAAGATGCTGTGTCTGTGGAAAGAAACAAGAAATGCCACTACATAAAAGAACCTATAAATGTGATTGTGGAAACGAAATCGACAGAGACAAGAATTCTGCTGTCAACATAATGAATCGTTTCCTATCACAAAAACGCTCTGTGAACGAGCAATCTTCCTTTATGGAAGATTTTCTGCGACAAACAGGTTTGGAATATGCCAACCAGCAAATGCCCAAACACTCGCAGGAAACCCCCTCCTCACCGAACGAATGTGAGGTAAGGTAGGGGTAGTTCACGGAAAAACATTATAATTGGAAAAGAAAAACCATCTTGTTGGTGTTTTAGATGGCAAGATTTACTGAAGCAGAGGAAAAGCTATTCGAAATTAAAATTTGCATGAAATGTAATGCTAGAAATCCAAAAGATGCCGTTAAGTGTAGAAGATGTGGTTATAAAGGATTAAGACAAAAATCAAAAGAAGGTAGAGGATGAAGCTCGACCAAAAATTTTCTGAACAAAAAACTAGTCACTTAACCTTGATAGATCCCGATGAACAAAAACCTAATAAAGCTGCTTCTATGGCGTTGGCCGCTGAAAATGGTGGAACAGATGCCATAATGGTAGGAGGATCCATTGCTAGTGGATTAGATAGGCTTGAAAACACCGTTGAATTAATTAAAGATAAAACTGACCTAAAGGTTGTTTTATTTCCTCAAGATCATAGTGGTTTAACTGATAAGGCAGATGCTGTTTTTTTTATGAGTTTGCTTAATTCAAGAGAAAAAATGTACATTTCAGGTTTTCAGTTTTTGGGAGCACCTCTTGTGAAGAGATATGGCTTAGAAGTTTTGCCCATGGCTTATTTGATAGTTGAGCCAGGAGGGACTGTTGGATTTGTTGGAGACGCTAAAGAGATTCCACGTGACAAACCTGACGCTGCTGTTGCATATGCTCTTACTGGACAATATATGGGTATGGATTATGTTTACCTAGAAGCTGGTTCAGGAGCAGAAGAACCAATTCCTGCTAAGATGGTGGGAGCCGTTAAAGAAAATATAGACGTAAATCTAATTATTGGTGGAGGAATTGACACTCCGAAAAAAGCTGCTAAATTATCAAAAGCAGGAGCTGATATTATTGTTACTGGTACAGCTATTGAAGAAAAGGATGAATCAGCTGTTGTTAAAAAAATGGTAAAAGCTATTAAAAGCTGATATTATGAATAATAAGGATTCTGTTCTTAAGCTAAGTGGAGATGAGGTCAAGAAATGTATTTCAATTAGTGAAACTATTGATGCTGTAGAATCTGCATTTTCTGAATTTGGTAGAGGAAAAGCACAGATACCCTCGAAGATCTATTTATTTTTTGATAAATACAATGGAGATTATCGATCAATGCCTGGTTATTTAGAAGAAGAGAATGTTGCAGGCTGTAAATTAGTTAATTCACATCCAGATAATGATGATTTTCCCACGGTAATGGCTTTATTGGTTCTTGTAGATCCTGAAACTGGTTTTCCCTTTTGTTTAATGGATGCAACTGAATTAACTGCATATAGGACAGGAGCTGCTGGTGCTATTGCAACTAAAAATCTATCTCGTCAAAATTCTAAAAAAATTGGTTTTGTTGGAGCAGGTGTTCAAGCTATAACCCAGTTTAAAGCTATAACCCAAGTTAGAGAACTAGAAGAAGCTTACATTTATGATCTATCGGATGAAGCTGCCAAGAATCTTAAGGGAATTATAGAGAGTGAAAGAATAAATGCGTCTATTTGCCAAAACCTAGAGAACTTAGTTCCAAAATTGGATATTTTAGTGACTACAACACCAGTAAAAGACCCTATTATAAAAGAAAAATGGATTACTGAAGGAACACATATCAATGCAATTGGCGCGGATGCTGAAGGAAAACAAGAACTAGAAAGTGACATAATTAAGGATTCTATGGTTGTTGTTGACCAATTTGAACCCGCCTCTCATGCTGGAGAAATCAATGTTCCTTTCCAAAAAGGGATGATAAGTGAAGATGACATTTATGGAGAATTAAGTGAGATTGTTACTAAAAACAAGGAAGGGCGCATTGATGATAGTGAAGTTACTATTTTTGATTCAACTGGTTTAGCTATTCAAGACGTTTCTAGTGGATATAGGGTATACAAAAATGCAATTAAAAAGGGTGTTGGAGAAAAAATAGACCTAATCTAGTTTTGGTCTTTTTTCCACTCATCATAGTTACATTGAGGACATCCAAGGAACCAAGATTTTTGTCCCTTTTTATTTACTTTCAATTTAAACATATCATGTTCATCGCATTTTTGTTTTGTTTTAATTAACCTGCCTTGCTTAGGGAGAGGTAAAGAAAACTCACATTCAGGGTAACCTGAACATCCAACGAATCTTGATCCTTTCTTAGATCTTCTAATTATTAGGTTCTCACCACATTCTGGACAAGTTCCTATTATTTTGTCTTTTCTTAATCCCTCTCTCAATGATTCAGATATTTTTTCTTTGTCTTCTTCAAGTTCTCTAAACACTTTTGTTAGCATTTGGCGAGAATCTTTAATTACCTCCTGTTCGGATATTTCTCCTTCACTTATTTTATCCATCTCTTTTTCTAGAGTTGCTGTCATCTCATGTTCAGTTATTTCTTTAGCATAATCTTCTAGTGTTTCCACTACAGAAATTGCAGTACTTGTGGGTTTTGGAGGGTCCCCGTGAACATAATTTCTTGAATATAATTTAGATAATATGTTGTGTCTTGTCGATTTTGTTCCTAAATCAAGATCCTCCATTTTCGACATCAACCGATTTGAACCATATCTGTTAGGAGGTTGTGTTTGTTTTTCCTCTTTGTTTTTCTTCATTATCTCTAATTCTTCTTTTTCTTCTAGCTCAGGGATTTCTTTTTCTTTCCTACTGTAATAGGGATAATGCCATCTCCATCCAAGTTTTAGATATTTTGAGCCTTTAGTTTTGAATATTTCACCATTTGAATCCAATTCAACTCTAATTATCTTCTTAATAGCATTTGAGGCTAATGTGGCGAAAAATCTTCTTGCTATTAACTGATAGATTTTCCATTCTAAATCACTCAGCTTGTTTTTCTGAGCAACCGAGGTAGGATAAATTGGGGGGTGGTCAGTTGTTTCTTTATCTCCGCGAGTTGGAGAATACTCATCTTTTTTCAATAAAGAATTAGCATATTCGCTAAGCTCATTATTATCACTAAGTTGACTTAGTATTTTCTTAAAACCTAAATCATCGGGATATACGGTGTTATCAGTCCTAGGATAACTAATTAGTCCTTCAGTATATAAATCTTCAGCTACACTCATCGCTAAAGAGGGGGAAACCCCTATTGCTCCTGCAGCTCGTTGATATTGAGTTGTATTAAATGGAATCGGAGGTGTTTCTTTTTTCTTGCTTTTTATTATCTCTGAAACTATTGCTTTATCGGTTAGGTTCTTCATTATTTGGTTTGCCTCATCTTCTTCCCAAATTCTCCCTGCCTGATGTTTTGCTGTAAATTCTTTTTGTTTTTTTTGAAAATCAGCGGATATTTTCCAATAGGTCTCTGGATCAAATTCTTCAATTTCTTTTTCTTTATCTACTATTAAAGAGAGTGTCGGTGTTTGTACCCTGCCCACTGATAAAAAGTTGCTTCCATATCTTTTTGCGGTCAATGAGATGAACCTTGTTAAAGATGCTCCCCATATGAGGTCTATTACTTGTCTAGCTTCTCCTGAATCTGAAAGGTTCTTATCGAGTTCTTGGGGATTATTAAATGCATTTCTCACTTCTTCTTGGGTTAATGAGCTAAATCTAACTCTTTTCATTTCTGCTCCATTTTTGTTTTTTTCTATAATTTGTGCAGCATCGGATCCTATTAATTCTCCTTCCCTATCAAAGTCTGTTGCTATTATTATGCCTGAGGCTTCTTGACTCAAATCTTTAAGTAAAGAAACTATGTTTTTATGTAAGGGTTTTTTTTCCAAATCAGTTTTTATTAATTCTTTAGGATCGGTCTTTTGCCAATTACTGTATTCTTCTGTAAAATCTAATTTTAAAATATGGCCTCTAAGCCCAATAACCTTGAATGAATCATCTTTTGTTTCAAAATTATATGTATTTATTTTATTTTCTTTTTTAGTATTATATGAATTATTTGATAATATTTCAGAAATTCTTTTAGCTGCATTCTTTTTTTCGGCTATTATGAGATTATCCATCATATCCCTCCAGTATCTTTTGTAGTTTTTTTCTAGTATCAGCAGGTTTCGCTTTGCCTTTTGTTTCGGACATCACTTGGCCTACTAGGTAGTTTATTGCTTCTTCTTTGCCTTTTATATAGTCTTCAACGGCCTCAGAATTTTTTTCTAAAATTTTATGAATTATTTGATCCAAATTTTGGGATTTTATTGCTTTAAAATCTTTTTGTTTTATTATTTCCTTAGGATGTCCTCCTTCATCGAGTATGTGTCTGATTATTTTGGTTGCACCCTTTTCTGTTATATCTCCATCTCTCAGTTTTTCCAGTATATAGATGAATTTTTGTTTGTTCATGTTTGATTCGCTGAGTGATTGGTCTCTGTAATTTAATTCACCCATCAATGAATCTGTAACCCAAGTAGCTGTTTTTTTAGGGTTAACTTGTTGTGATATCTCTTCAAAAAAATTGGCCAATGTTTTTGAGGTTGTTAGTGACTTAGCTTGATCTTTAGTTATTTCATATTGATCAAGAAATCTTTTTCTTTTTTCTTCGGGTAGTTCAGGTAATTTTTCTTTTATTGAATTGATTTTTTCTTCAGTTAACTGTATCAGAGGTAAATCCGGTTCTGGAAAATACCTGTAGTCATGTTCTTGTTCTTTTTCTCTCATAGATCTTGTTATTTCTTGACTTTCATCGAAGTGTCTTGTTTCTCTTTTAACTTCCTTTCCTCTTCTAAGTAAGTTTTTTTGTCTTGTTATTTCGTAGGACAATGCTTTTTCTGCACCTTTGTAAGAAGAAATGTTTTTTACTTCTGCTCTTCCTCCACCCTCTAAAGAGATATTAGCGTCACATCTCATTGCTCCATCTAAGGACCCATCAAAGATGTCCAAAAACTCTAATGTTTCTCTTATTTTTTTCAAAAAACTTCTAGCTTCTTGGGGTGAATCCATATCAGGTTTAGTTACTATCTCCAACAAGGGAACCCCAGAACGATTGTAATCTATCAGACTATACCTAGCGCTGGGTGGATGTACTAATCTCCCTGGATCCTCTTCTAGATGAATCCTTTTAATTCGGATTTTTTTATCTTGGTCTAGTCTTATTTCTCCATTTTGACCTAATGGACGATCATACTGGGTAATTTGAAACCCCTTTGGGAGATCAGGATAAAAATAATTCTTTCTGTGGAACTGCATCTCATTGGCGATATCACAATTAAGTGCTAGTCCAGCCATTGTTCCATATTCTATTGCTTTTTTGTTTAAAACTGGTAGACTACCTGGTAACCCTAGACAGACAGGGCAGGTGTGTGTATTGGGTTCAGAATCTCTATAGTTGGTTCCACAGTTACAGAAGAGTTTGCTTTTAGTTAATAATTGAACATGAACTTCAAGTCCTATTGTTACATTCATTGGTTCTCCTCCTCGATTATTTTTCCAGTTGATAATATTTCGCCTTCACTAAATGGTTCTCCAATAATCTGAATTCCAATGTCTTCTTCCTTTGAAGGAACTGATAAAGCTGGTAATCCAACCATATTAATTGGAACAGTTAATATATCTGCAAAATAGAGTGATAATGGATCTTCTATTTTTTCTCCCAACTCAAATGGCTTAAATGGCATTGTTGGGGCCACTAATAAATCAGATTCGTTTAAAGCTCTTTCAAAATCATTTTTTAATAATGTTCTTATTTTTAGTGCCTTTTGATAATATTTTTCATAGTATCCAGCACTCAAGGCATAAGTTCCTAGCATTATTCTCCTTTTTACCTCTTTTCCAAATCCTTCCCTTCTAACTTCAGAGAAATAATCCTCCCAGTCTTTATTTTTGTTTGAATAATGGCCATATCTAACTCCATCAAACCTAGCAAGATTACTACTAGCTTCCCCTATAGCTACGAGATAATAAGCTGCTAAAGCATACTCCATACTAGGTATGTTTACGGATTTTATTTTGGCACCTTGATCTTCGAGATCTTTAATTGATTTTTTGACTTCCTCATTTACTTCTTGGTCAACTCCTTCCCCAAAAAACTCTTGAGGAACTCCAATGGTTTTTTGTGATATATCTGTATCTAATTCTTCGTAAACATCTCTATCTGGATATTTTAAGGATGTAGAGTCATTTTTTGTTTTACCTTTTATAACATCGAATAAATATGCTGATTCTTCAATGGTATTTGTGATGGTTCCAATTTGATCCAGAGAACTTGCATATGCTATGAGTCCATATCTTGAAATTGAACCATATGTTGGTTTAAGTCCTACTGTTCCACAAAAAGACGCTGGACATCTAACTGATCCTCCGGTATCAGATCCTAATGAAAAAGGAGATGCACCATATTTTATTGCAGCAGCACTTCCACCTGAGGATCCTCCTGGAACTTTCTCATGATCAATTGGGTTGTGTGTAGGTCCAAAATAACTAGTTTCAGTTGAGGTGCCCATACAAAACTCATCGCAATTAGTTTTCCCTATTATAATTCCGTCTTCTTTTTTTATTTTTTTAATAACATCTGCATCATATTGAGGTGAAAAATCCTTTAGCATCTGTGAACCACATGTAGTTCTAAGGTTTTTTGTTATAATTGAATCCTTTATTGCAATTGGAGTTCCCGCTAATTTACCAACCTCTTTACCGTTATTTATTTTTTTATCAATCTCTTTTGCTTTTTCTCTTGCTTTTTCTTCGTTTAAGGTTATAAATGCGTTAATTTCATCTTCTTTTTTATTAATTTGATCTATAAATTTTTCTAAATACTCTAAACTACTTAATTCTCCTTTTTTTATTTTTAATATTGATTCTATATGATTCATCAATCTCTCACCTTAGGTCCTTTAAAATATCCCTCTTGTGGATTAGAAGAATTCTTTAGTGCACTTTCATTATCTAATTCTTTCTCTACTTCATCTTCTCTCATCTTGTTAATTATTTCCATTACATGGGAGGTGGGGGGAACATTTTCAGTGTTTGCCTCATCTAGTTTATCAAAATAATCTAAAATATTCAATAATTCATCCTTGAAATCTGACAACTCTCCTTCCTCAACAGCTAGTTTAGATAAATTTGCAACTTTTTCTATTGTTTCTTTATCCAATTTTTTTTCCGTAATCTTTTACACCTCAACCTATCATGTTTTCTAATTTATTTTATCTATAAGAACCAAAATGTTTGCTTTTGGAAAAATTTTTCTTAAATAAACAATAAGTTTCTTGAGACCTGAACACCTTTGACTAATGGTCATTCAATAAAAACGGGGTAAGAAAGAGGTACAGAATGATTAGAAATTATGAAGATTTGAGAAAAGTAGAAATTGAGAATATTGATGAGATAAAAATTAGTGATGCCACTTTGAGAGAAGGTGCTCAAATGCCTGGAGTAGTTATTAAGAGTGAAGATAAATTAGAAATCTATAAGTATCTATCTAAGATTGGAATTGAAAAAGTAGAAACATTTCTCTATAAAGATAGAGACAAAAAGTTGGCTAGAGAAATGATTGATCTTGGTTTTGAAAAGCCTGAAGTTACTGGGTGGATTAGAGCGAAAAAATCAGATATATCTCTTTTAAATCAGTTTGAAGAAATTCAAGAGACTGGAGTATTAATGTCTGTCTCAGATTGTCATATATTTGATAAGATGGGTTTTGAAAGTAGAGAAGACGCTAAGGATCAATATTTAGCTGCTCTACAAGAGGTAGTAGATCAGGGGATTAGGCCAAGATGCCACATAGAGGATGTAACTAGGGCTGAAGTGGAGGAATTTGTTTTTCCTTTTTTAGAAGATGTATTAGAAATAGCTCCCAATGCTATAATTAGGGTTTGTGACACTCTTAATTATGGAATTCCTTTCTATGAAAAATTACCCTATTCTATACCAAAACTTGTAGAAGAAATAGATAAAATTGGAGCAAAAGACATTGAATTACATGTCCACGATGATTACGGGTTAGGAGTTGCTAATGTATTAGCTGGTTTTGAAGCAGGTGCAAATTGGGGTAATCTAACTTTTATGGGGTTAGGTGAAAGATCAGGTGTTGCTGAACTAGAAAAAGTTCTTTTATTCCTAGAAGATAGATTGGGAGTAGAAAAATATGATCTATCCGTTTTGAAAGAGTTTGCAGATTACTTAGAAGAAAATGGAAATTATCATGTTCCAAACAACAAAGCACTTGTAGGGAGCAACGTATTTGCTCATGAAAGTGGGATTCACACTGATGGGGTTTTAAAGAACCCGATGACTTATGAGCCTTATCCTCCAGAAAAAGTGGGTGCAAAAAGAAAACTATTCATAGGAGATTCCTCTGGAAAGGAAGTTGTTGCTCAGAAAATTAATAATTTGCTAAAAGAAAAAGGATATGAAATTAATTTTAAGAAAGATGACCAAGAAGTAAAGAAAATATATGATGAAATACAAAAAATGTATGACGAAAATCAAAGAGAATCGAGTATCCTTGATGAAGAATTGTTTGATTTGATCCAAGGCCATATAAGTTTAGGAGGCTAATTTTGTCGAAGACAATTGTAGAGAAAATATTTTCTCACAAAAGTGATAGAGATGTCAAAGCCAATGATGTAGTGTTAGTTGATGTTGATTTAGCAATGGCTCAAGATGGAACAGCTCCTTTAGCTATCAGGGCTTTTGAAGAGATGGATATGGATGTGGAAAACCCTGATGATATTAAGTTAGTTATTGACCATATCTCTCCAAGTAAAAGTGAAGGAGCTTCTGAATTACATATCAAGATGAGGGAATTCGCAGAAGAAAACAATATAGAACTCTATGATGTTGGTGAAGGAGTGTGTCATCAGTTAATGCTTGAAAACCATGCTGAGCCCGGTGAGTTGATAATTGGAGCAGACTCCCACACATGCACATACGGAGCGGTCGGCGCATTCGCAACAGGAGTAGGATCAACAGACATGGGAGCAGCACTAGCAACAGGAAAACTATGGTTCAAAGTACCAGAAACCATCAAAATAACTGTAGATGGAGAACTACCTCAAAATGTTAGTCCCAAAGACATAATCCTCCAAGTTGCTGGTGACTTAGGGGCTGATGGAGCACTATACCAAGCACTAGAATTTCGAGGATCAACCATAAAAAACCTAAGCATCCCTAGAAGAGCTACCATAACAAACATGGCAATAGAAGCAGGAGCAAAAACAGCGATAGTCGAACCAGACCAAAAAACCGAGGACTACACAAACAAAAAACCACCAAAATGGCTATATTCGAACAAAAACGCAAACTACATCAAAGAAATAAGTTATAAGGCAGAAAACATAGAGCCAAAAATCGCAAAACCACACCAAGTCGACAATGTGGTTGATGTAAACAAAGTGGCAGGAACGAAAATTGATCAGGTTGTGTTGGGCTCTTGTACCAACGGAAGATTCGAAGATTTAAAAAGAGCTGCTAAAATATTAGAAGGGAATCAAATTGATAATGATGTTCGTTTTTTGATTTTTCCCGCCTCAAAAAATGTTTATAAAAGAGCTGTCGATGAAGGTCTTATTGACATTTTTATAGATTCAGGAGCTACTGTATGCAATCCAGGATGTGGTCCTTGCCCTGGAACTCACATGGGTCTCCTTGCTCCAGGTGAAAGAGCACTTGCAACTACCAACAGAAACTTTAAAGGAAGGATGGGTAGCACAGAAGCAGAAGTCTACTTAGGATCTCCAGAGACAGCTGCCTATTCAGGAATCAAAGGAGAAATATTTAATCCAGGAGGAAAATAAGATGAAGTTCAAGGGAAAAGTTTGGAAATATAGTGACGACGTTAGCACAGATGCAATAATTCCAGGTAAATACAAATTTGACACTCTAGATATGGACAAATTAGCCAGACATGCAATGGAAGGGATAGACCCCAATTTTTATGAAAAAATAAATGAAGGAGATTTAATTGTGGCTGGAGAGAATTTTGGCTGCGGTAGTAGTAGGGAACAAGCTCCTTTAGTAATAAAGCATGCAGGAATTTCTTGTGTAATTGCAGAAAGCTTTTCAAGAATTTTTTATCGAAATGCCATAAATGTAGGATTACCTATTCTAAAAATACCGAATGTAACTGAAATAGTTGAAGAAGGAGATAAAGTTAAAGCAGATATAGAAGAGGGTGAGGTAGTTAATTTGAGTAATGACCAAAGCCTTAAAGGTGAAAAACTTTCAGAATTTATGTTAAAGATTCTAAAATTTGGAGGACTTTCTAAATACATAAAAAATCAAGGAGGTTTTGTATGGCCCACAAAATAACTCTAATACCTGGAGATGGAACTGGTCCAGAAGTTGTTGAAGCTGCTAAAAGAGTATTAGAGGAAACTGATGTCAGTATAGAGTACGATGAAGTTCAAGCTGGAAAAAACGTTATGGATGAAGAGGGAACTCCTCTGCCTAAAGTAGTTTTAGATAAAATTAAGAAGAATAAAGTAGCTTTAAAGGGCCCAATAACTACCCCTATTGGTTCAGGATTTAGAAGTGTCAATGTAGCTATTAGGCAAAAATTAAGGTTATTTGCAAATGTCCGACCATCCTGGAACCTACCAGGCATAGGTGTTAAGGACGCTGATATTGTTACAATTAGAGAGAACACTGAGGGATTATACAGTGGTGTCGAGCATTATTGTGATGAAGACAAAAATGCTGCTGAAACACATTGTATCATCAGTAAAAAAGCAACTGAGAGGATAGCTAAATTTGCATTTGAATATGCTAAAAAAGAAGATAGAGAAAAGGTAACTGCTATCCATAAAGCGAATATAATGAAAGCTACTGGTGGATTGTTTTTAGATATAGCTAAAAAAGTTTCTAAGGATTATCCTTCTATTGATTTTGGAGATAAAATTGTTGATAATATGGCGATGCAGTTAGTTCAAAAACCTGAGAGATATGATGTTTTATTAACTCCAAACTTGTTTGGTGACATCTTATCTGATCTTTGCGCAGGATTAATGGGTGGTCTAGGTGTTGCACCTGGAGGAAACATAGGTCATGAATTAGCGGTTTTTGAGCCTGTACATGGTAGTGTACCTAAATATTCTGGGAAAAACAAAGTTAATCCCACTGCAGAGATATTAACAACTGCTATGATGCTTAAGCACATTGGTGAAAGGAAAGAAGCTGATAAAATAAAGAAAGCCGTCTCAGAAGCTATAAAAGAGGGAAAAAAATTAACTTATGACTTGGGTGGAAAAGCAGGCACCCAAGAATTTGCGGGATATGTAGCGTCAAAAATCTGAAAAACCAACGTTTTTCAGGTTTCTTGTTTTAATCTTTTTGTAACTTTTTTCTTTTTTAGAGGAGCTTTATCTATATGCTTCTCTCTTTTTTATTCTTCTTCTGGAGTTTTTAATTCACCTGGAGATTTTTTGCTATTTAGAATTAAGTTGTCATTGTACTTATCCGCATCTGCTAATAAGAAGTCATCCGTCATTTCTATTGCATCAACAGGGCACATATCTACACATTGTGAGCAGGAAGTGCATCTACTTAGGTAAAATACGAGGTAGTTATCCTGGTCAGGGTCTTTTTCCATTACGTTTGCGGGACATACTTTTTTACATTGGTAACATTTAATGCATTTATCTGTATCATAAGATAATTTTCCTCGGAAATCTGGTGGAATTTCAATTGGTGGATTTAATTCAGCTTCACCTTCTTCAAGTAATTCAAAAAGCTTTAATACTGAATTTGGAGCATACTTAGCTGGAAAGAGATTAGTAAATGGTTTTTGAAAAAGTTGTTTGAATATTTTTCTCATTATTTTTGACACTTTCATACACCTCCAATCCAAATTATAACTAATGCAATTAATGAGAGTGCTGAAACTATTCCAAGGAAACCAGTAGAGAATTGATCTATTTTAAATCTTGCGAAAGCTGTTCTAACAAAGGTAACTGAGACAAACATTAGAAGAAATACCTTTAGCAGGAAGAAAACCAAATCAATTGATATTGCGTACAAACCAGTGATTCCTATTATGGGTGATAGTTGATATGGGAAAAAGATAGCTATTATAACTGAGGCTAGAGCTATTGTTTTTACTGCATCTGAGATATAAAATAGTGCTAGATTCTTTCCGGAGTATTCAGCTAAACTACCTCCTGATAGCTCTTGTTCTGCTTCAGCTATATCAAATGGGATTTTTGCTAGTTCTGCTGGAGTCACGATCAATAGAACTGCTAAAAATATAATTAATCCAACGAATCCAATAGGTCCAACTAATCCCCATATTGGTTGGGAGGCTATTGTTGAAAGTGAAAACGCTGTTTGGCCTCCAGTTATCCAAGCAACAGTTGCTATAGTTATTGCTAGCGGGAATTCATATGACATCATCATCACGATTTCTCTTTGTGACCCTATTGAGGAATAAGGTGAACCTGCTGAGAAACCTCCTATAGAGATAGCTAAGGGAGGTATACTTAAGAGATAAAGGATGACAATAAGGTCACCATGACCTGCTAATAAGGGCTCTAAACCAGCTATTGGGACATAAAATAGTACTCCAATTGTTGATACTAGTGCTAATATCGGCATTAGATTGAATAACCACGATACAGCATTTTCTGGTACCAAATTCTTTTTTGCCATTAATTTTCTTACGTCATAGAAGGGTTGTAACAAAGGGGGTCCTACTCTCCATTGCATTTGTGCATGTATTTTTCTATCCAGTCCTTTAAAGAGAAGTCCTAATAAGATTGCCAAAATTGTTATTATTGGAACACCAATAACTGCTTTAAGTATAATTTCAATCATTTTTTCAGCCTCTCAGTTTTTTCTTTACTGATTTCACGAAGTTCTTTTTTTGAATAAGTTTCTTTTTCTCCATTTTCAACGAAAATCATTCTATCCATGCAAGTCATGCATGGGTCGATTGATGCTCCAACAATTGGTATGTCTGCTATCTCACTTCCCATGAGCATTGGTCTTAAAGATAATAAGTTTCCATAAGTTGGAGTTCTTACCTTCATGACCGACATGTTTTCTTCGCCTTCTTTTGATCCCGTGTAATGGATAAGTTCTCCCCTTGGGGCTTCTGTTCTGGCAAATCCGTATCCTCCTGAACTTTTAATTTCAGTTAGTAATTTACCTAAGTTTTCTTCATAAGCTATATTTCCCTCAGGTAAATCTTCTATGCATTTCTTAATGATCCTAATTGATTGGGCTACTTCTTTTACCCTAACAGCGATTCTATCAAAAACATCTCCATGAACTTCATTGAAAATCCTCTGAGGTGTGATAGGTTCAAAATCAAATTCTGAATAGACAGAATACCCTTGTCCAAACCTTACATCTTTTTTGACGCCAGATGCTCGAACAGTTGGTCCAACTGATGCAAGATCGAGAGCTTTTTCTTTTGGAAGTACTCCTACATCTCTGGTTCTCATTTTTACTGTTGTATCATTGATAAGTGTTTCTTCAATTTCTTCTTTTATGTTTTCGTAATGATTCAAGGCCTTTTTTAAGTACACTATTCTTTCTTCGGTCAAATCTCTTCTAACTCCTCCAACTAGGTTCATTTCGTAGTTAACTCTATTTCCACTAACGTATTCCAATGCATCCATGACCTCTTCTCTTTCTTTCCAGATATAGTAGAAAAGTGAATCAAACCCTATCTCGTGTGCTGCGGATCCTGCCCATAAGAGATGTGAGTGAATTCTTTCAAGTTCAGCTATGATTACTCTTATGTATTGGGACCTGAGAGGAGGTTTAAAGTCTAGAGCGTCTTCTATACTTCTTACAAAAGTGAATCCATGCGTGTCGGAACAAATACCGCAAATTCTCTGGGTTACAGGTTGAAATTCTAAAGGATTTCTCTTGGTAGCTATTTTTTCAATACCTACGTGTGTGAAACCTGGTTTTATGTCAACATCGATTACTTCTTCTCCTTCTTCTTCAAAGTAAAGTCTTAAGGGTTCATGTAAAGCTACATTTATGGGGCCTACTGGAACTGAATAAGAATTATCTTTTTTTGAAAGTTTTACATTGTCTTTTCCTTCGTTAAACTCTATTTTATCATCATCACTCATTTTTGCCCCTCCTTTTCATATACATCTTCTAGTCCAACGCCATATTCATCTTTTCTCCAAGGATATTCGTCTTCAGGGTGATCATATGGTAAATAAACATGTCTATCATCTGGAATGTCTTTTATTTCAATTCCGAACATTTCTTTCATTTCTCTTTCTGTAGTTAGGGCTCCACTAATTTTATCCGTTATAGTAGGTAGCCATAAGTCATCCTTTGGAATTGGAGTTGACACTATAAGGGATAGTTCACTTAACCTTTCGTCATAGAATAAAGAAAAATGATAACTTATTTCTATTTTATCTTCTTCTACTAGATCTCTGCCAAACATTGAGGTAAAATGTGGTGTTTGGAATTCAAAAAAGAAGGATATTAATTCACTTAGATTTTCTCTATCTATTTCTAACCAAATTTTACTAACTTTTTTTCCAGATGCTCCTCCTTCTTCTTTAAGTTTTGATTCAACTTTATCGCCAAATTCATTCTCTAATTGTTTAAGGAAATCTTTTGCAGACAAAGAATTCATTCTAATACCTCCTCTTTAGCTTCTTCTTCATCAATGACTTCAGGTTCCTTTTTTAATTCTTCACCTTTTCTTAGTTTTTCTAGTTTCTCCCAAGCTTTTACGACTCCAAATATTATTGCTTCAGGACGAACTGCACATCCCGGAACATGAACATCCACAGGAATTATTTCATCAACTGGTCCTTCTACGTTATATGATTCATGAAAGACATGCGCTGTATTTGCACAATTTCCTACACACAAAACAACTTTTGGATCCATCATTTGATCATAGACTCTTTGAAGTACTTCTTTTGTTGCTTTCGTAACTGGTCCAGTTATTACAAGCACATCAGCGTGCCTAGGTGTGCCAACTAATTTAATACCAAATCTTTCAACATCATATCTTGGTGTCAAAGCTGCAAGTATTTCTATGTCACAACCATTGCAAGAACCTGAGTTGAAATGGAAAGCCCATAACGATTTATCAAAGCTCTTTGATAACTTCATATTTTAGAGCCCCCTATCAATATAAGGAATAGTGCAACTATAACCAAAAGAAACCAGAATATATAGTCATTTATAAGGCCTGAATGCATCTTTTTCATTAATTTGTAATATTTTTCCATGGATTCAAGTAAGCCCCAGTAGAGATTACTTCCAGACATTCTATGAGCTTCTTTAGATATTTCTGGGTTTCCAGACAGAAAGGGTTTGGATCCTTGAGCAGGAGACACATCTTCTTCTCCCAACTGATAGATTAAGTAACTGATGAAACCAACTATAGCTAGAAAAACTATGAAAACGATTGGATTCCAGACCCCTCCAGGAGTAACTAGATCCATATATAACATTATAACATCCCTCCTATGTATTTAGCTTGATCAACAAGAGCCATTGCAGCAGGTTCAACAAATTCATTAACTATTAGATTAGGGAATAACCCGAATAGAATTATTAAAACAGAGAGTATAACCATAGAAATCTTCATTTTAGTTGGCACTTCACCAACTCCCTTATATTCTGTTATTTCTGGCCCCAGGAATGCACTTTGGAAGACTTTTACGAAAATTGCTAGAGTCATAACACTTACTAACATTGCTACTGCTGTTAGGAAAGGATTTATTTTGTAAACTGATTCATAAATCAAGAATTTTGATGCAAAACCATTGAAAGGTGGAATCCCTGATATAGCTCCAGCCCCAACGATGAAGGCAATAACTGTAACTGGCATCTCCCTTGCTAACCCTCCTAGTTCATTTAGACTTCTTTCTTTTGTTTTATATATCAATGCTCCAGCTGTTAGGAATAACAACCCCATATAAATTACATCGTTAACCATATGGAATAACCCGCCTTCAATTGCTTTTAGACCATACTCAGCGATGGCTCCAGTTTTTAGTGCTATCAAACCTGCTCCAACACCTAATAATATATATCCTATTTGTGAAATTGCACAGTAAGCCATTAATCTCTTTAACTTCTTCTGGATAAGTGCCATTGTTACTCCCACAAACATCGTTAGCAATCCTAGTACAACTATTATCCAGCCCAATGTTGTCCCATCTAAATTTAATCCATAGAGCGAGAAAGAAATTCTAACTAGGCCATAGAGTGAAAGTTGACTGATTACAACCATCATCATACTTACTGGGGCTGGTGATTCACCATATGCATCAGGAACCCACATATGCATAGGTACTGAACCGAGTTTCATTGCTAGCGCACTGAAAATAGATATTAAGGCTAATTTATCGGCTATCCCGAACTGCATTCGTTCTGCTACAGCAGCAATACTTAGAACATCATATTGACCATATAATATTCCTACACCAAATAGGTACACTAATCCACCTAAAACACTAATTACTAAGAACTTGAAGGCAGCTTCAGCTGAAAGGCCATCTCTTTTAGGATAAGCTACCAATCCTACTGCTGAAATTGATGTGACTTCTAGGAATACAAATAGATTGAATAAATCACCAGTATAAGCAAAACCTATACTACCTGCTGCCATTACTAGAACTAATGTATAGAAACCTGTTAAATTCCCTTTTCCCTCAAGATATGAGAAGGAATAGATAGAAGCTAAAAATATTGACAATATTGCAAATAACCCGAAGAAAGCTCCAATCGCATCGACTTCAAAGACAACTCTAACAGGAACTTCTAGTCCAGAGGGGACAGGTACACCATGTCCAATGGCATAACTTATGATTCCTTCTGAAAGAACTGTATTTAAAACTAAACCCGTTAAAATTAATTGAATCCCTAAGACTACTGTAACATAAATATTTCGTATCTTGGATCCAAATACCCCTATTATTGGAGCAGCAAATCCTGCTATCAATGGTATTATTATAGCGAAAATAGGATAATTGGTAGGAACTGAAGCACTCATTCTTTTAACCTCCGAACAAATTGTGTGTCAAGGGTATCATATTTTTGATATATATTAACTGCTAATCCAAGCATCAATGCTGTGGTAGCTAAGCCTATAACTATTGATGTTAGAACTAAGGCATGTGGAACTGGAAAAACCATGTTTTCATGAGGGGCTAGTGTGTATATAGCTGCTACTCCTCCATCAACATATGCTAAGGTGATTAAAAATAGATTAACAGCATATTCTATAATAGATAACCCTATTATTGTCTTAATTAAATTTCTTTTGAAAAGTATACCATAGAAACCAATAGATAGTAGCAAAATAACTGCTATGTAGTGAATATCTATCATTCTTCAACCTCTCCTAATTGACTAAACATATAGATTATAAGACCAAGTCCACAAGAAACTGCTATCCCCACCATAATCTCTATTGGGGGCTCAATTCCAGCGCTATTTATAAATCCTTGATTTATTCCATCAGGGACATACCCAAACAATTGAGTTCCAAGTAAATAATTATGTAAAAAAGCGTAGCCCAACGCAATTGCAATTACACCAATCACTGCAAATCCCATAGAACCTATGCCTGTGTATTTAGCTAGCTTCTCACTAGAGAAAAAGTCTTTTGAAGCTTCACTTCCATAAGCCACAATTACTAATGCTATGCCTGAAGCAATTATAGCTCCTCCTTGAAAACCTCCACCCGGAGTTAAGTGACCATGCATAATCATGAAGGCTCCGAAAATTATTGTGAGAGGATATACTAACGACGATATCGTCCTAACGATCTTTGTCATTTCAATCAATCGTTTAACCTCCTTATTAGAACCATAAATGCAATTGATGCCGTGAATAATACAGTTACTTCACCTAATGTGTCAAATCCTCTGTAATCATAGACTACACCCGAGATAATATTATTGGCTCCAGTTTCTTCTTGACCATTTTCAATTATGTAATTGTCCATATCTGAATTCGGCGGAGCTCCAAAAGATCTAATCGAAAAAGCTGTGAAAACTAGGGTAGAGATAAACAAAAGCAAGACTAGAAAATAAATTCCTTTCTTCATCTTTCCCACCTCTGAGTTTTTCTAAGTGTAAAAACAAACAATGCGATAGTTAGACCGGCTCCTATTGATGCTTCAGTTATAGCAACATCGGGGGCTTGGAGAAGATAGAATTGAAGTGAAAGAAGTAATCCTGCTACACCATAAGCCACTACCGCTGAGAGCAAATCTTCTAGTGAAATAGCTAGGAAAGCAGAGACCACTATGAGGGTTAAACTAATATAATTGAGTAATAAAACGATGTTCATTTAACTTCTTCCCCCTTCTTTTCTCTCAATTCATCTACCTCATACTTTTTTGGAAAATAATTACTTTCATGGGAAGCTTTTGCGATGGCATAGGAACTCACTGGATTCGTTAGTAAAAGAGCAATCAATGCTACTACTGAATGTATTGCTAAATATATCCGTGAATTACCTACTATACCGCTTTGATATGTTTCAATTGAAAAAACAATCACTGCAAGCACTAGAAATATTGAAGCAAATGTTGTTGACTTCGTAGAAGCATGTAACCTAGTATATGGATCTGGAAATCTATGTAAACCTAGTGATGCTAGAATATAGAAAATTGCACTTATTGACAAAAATACCCATATAAGTGTTTCTAAGTAATTCATTTTGCTCTTTCCTCCAAGTAATTAGAGATATATAGTGTTCCAATAAACGATAATAAAGCATAGACTATCCCTACATCTACATAAATTGCTTCTTCAAAAACAACTCCTAATATTATCATTAACCCAATAACCATCTGATTTACCGTATCAAGACCTACTACACGGTCAGGGGTTTTTGGCCCTAATATTACCCTTATAAAAGATATCAGTATTGCAACTCCAACAATGATTGAGGCTATTAAAAATACATTCATTCAAATGTCCTCCTTGCCCATTCTCTGAAGGAACCAATAACGTCATGAACAGAATATGGTTCTTTGTAATTTATCCAATGCACAAAAAGATCACCATCATCTTCATCAACTGTTAAAGTTCCAGGAGTAAGTGTTATTGAATTTGCGAGCATCGTTACTGAGGTATCTTTATCAAAATCTGTTTCTATTTTAACAATCCCTGGATTAATTTTTCCTGTTATAACCCTGTAAGCTACGTCAAAATTGGCCTCTGCAATACGAAAAAAGAAAGGCCCAAGGAAAACCAAAAAAGTCAAAAGCTTTTTCGGTTGTAGCAAAAACTCAAATCCATTTATTTCTTCAAGCAGTTGAGCGCAAATAATAGCTGTAATAATTGCAATTAAAAATGCTAAAATCACTTCACCCGTTTGCCATAACAAAAGGTCATTAGATGGATTTATTGTTAAAATAAGGTAACCCACAAAAGAATACAAAAAGAGTATGAAATGGCTTTTTTTAAGTTTTATACTTCTCCCTCCTTGTTACACATGATTTTTCACCTATCTCCTTAACTCCTAAAATCAATACTAAGTAAATTATGTACCTTGTTTTATAAATATATTTTTCAAACACTTTTTTTTATCTCTAGAATAAAGGCGTATGTTTTATTTCCTCCCATAACTTGTAAATTGCTTTAGATAGGGATAGGTTTTGCAAGGTACTGGAAACAAGATACCATAAAATTTCCTTGCAAACAGAGTTTTTGTAATTACTCAAGATTTTGATTTATTTGATTAAAAAAACCTAACAAAGTAGAGAATCAAACCACAACATAAAGAAAACAAAAAACAAAAGATAACCATAAAAAATAGAACTCAATATGAAGGCCAAAATCAAAAAATTAATAAGGAATAAAGAAAACCCAGTTTTTCTTGGGTTAGGTAATGAAATCAGAGGCGATGATGGTGTAGGCATCTTTATCACAAAAAAAATAAAAAAAGATTACAAAACAATAATAGGAGAAAAAAACCCTGAAAAACACCTAAAAAAAATAAAAAAAGAAGAACCAGACTTGTTATTTATAATTGATTCAATGGACAATAACTCGCCTCCGGGATCAGTTATCTTTAGCGAAGCAAAAAATATAAAAAAAAGATCGATGT
The DNA here is from genome assembly GCA_003034855.1 of archaeon SCG-AAA382B04. Classification (GTDB taxonomy): domain Archaea; phylum Halobacteriota; class Methanonatronarchaeia; order Methanonatronarchaeales; family Methanonatronarchaeaceae; genus PZKD01. The sequence goes on from PZKD01000076.1 coordinate 23,764, forward strand.
CTTCTCATAGAATGCCAATTCCCGTCTTAGTAGAAATACTTAAAGATAAATTACCGAATCTGGAGGTTTATTTAATAGGAATTCAACCAAAAAAAATTGACATTAAAGAAGAATTAAGTGATGAGGTTAAAGAAACTGCAGAAACTATAATTGGATTACTAAGAGATTTGTCTAGATAAATTATTTAAATAACTTTTTAATAGATTTTCGGGTGCTGATAAATTTTAAAGAAAACAACTAAGGTTTGTATCTATAGGTTAACTTTTATCCCATAGGCTTCTTCCGGAATGGTCTTATGTATATTGATCAAATCTTCTTTGTTCACAATTTTTTGGTTTAATAACCAATTTGTTTTTTTAGGAACATTTTTTGGCCCTAAAACTGCCCCTGGTCTCTGTGGGTCATCTAAGTAATCTGTCTCCATTAAGAATCTACTTCCTTTTTTTATTGCCTCTTTTAGGTTTTCTTTTTTAGAGATTATAGAGGGTAAAATTCCTTCTTGAGTGTATACATCTATAATTGGATTAGAAAAATGTTTTATCACTTTTGATTTATCTAATCCTGATTCATTAATCATTTTAGAAAGCTTTATTACATCTTCTTTAGTCATCGATTCTGTGTGTAATTGAACAGAAAAACCATTATCGTTTGCAAGACGAAAACTATGTCTGATCAATTCATGGGACAATTCCATTACTTCTTTAGAAACAGGATAATGTGGCCTACCTATTTCTCCTAGTGCTATAGCTTTTTTTTCTTTTATGTATTCAGAAGCTAAATTAAGTCCTTTTTTCATTAATTCAAATGTTTCCTCTAACGATTTACCCTCCTCCGTCCACTTTGTTAATTCTGCTGGGTGAACACCAATCACGGGATATGTATTTAAATCTGTCTTTTTATCTATTTCTTTTGACATTGCTATGCATTTGTCAAAGGGTTTTTTATAATTCGATGGATCAGTTAAATTAACCCCGTATGTCCATGATGGTAAATTAACTAGAACAATATGGGTTCCTCCCGCTTTGCTAAACTCTTTAGCAGCTTTTATTCCTTTACCATTTCCTCTCAAATGCATATGGTTGTCTAGTATTGGTAATTCTTCATTCATTAGTCATAATCACCTAAGTTGGATTGCTTAAAATTTTTTAGTGATTCTTTAGAAGTCTTCCAACTCTTTCTACAAAAGATAGGTAATTCCTTATTCTCAGAAATCCATTTTCTCAGAAATTCTTTGGTATCTTTTGTTGGATAGCCCTTGCCAATTTCTTTTTTTATTATCTTTTCTAAGTCTCTTATTCTCTTATCTCTCTCTTTCTTTGAGATTATTGATGCAGCAGAAACGACTGGATATCTCTCATCTGCTTGGTGTTCAGAAATAATTCTTTTTTTGGACCCTATTTTTTCTTTTACCTTTTCTAAGAACCTATTTTCATCTACATCAGCAGCGTCTAGGATTGCTATATCAAAATCATTGTTTTTTAAAATTAATGAAAAAGCATCTATTGTTATTTTATTCATAGTTTTCTCTTCTCTCAGTCTATCTATATGTGGGGCTTCAAGACACTTGATTTCAATAGAAAATGATGTTTTTTTTATTTGTTTACTCAATTGATTTATTTCTTCAGTGCTTAGTTTTTTTGAATCAGTTAGGCCATATTTACCAAAAGATTTTGGCGGTTTTTTAATATCTCGGTTTTTTGGATATTGGAATACTACTCCACTCACTATCATTGGTCCTATTACTGGTCCTTTACCTGCTTCATCAATCCCTATTATTTTCTTATTTTCCAACTAGAGATTTGCCTCCTTTATATTATCTCTTTAATTTCTTCCGCAATTTCGGGATTTTCCTCTATCAATTCGGAGACTAAAGAGGCTACAGAGATTTTTTCAAAATCAGTTCCTTTTAATGAACTAACTATTGAGTTATATTTCTCATCACCTAAAGATTGGAAAAGTTCTTTTAGTTGATAATTTCTTTTGTTTTTTAGCGCTATCTCTTGTTTTCTCTTTTCTTCATAATATTTCAAAGTATCCTTTGAGTAGTTTTCATTCTCTTTAGATCTTTTTGCCGCTTCTGCAGCAATCTTACCTGCTTTAATTCCATTTATAATTCCTCCACCAGTTATTGGATCAGCCTGTCTCGCTGCATCTCCTACTAACATAATATTATCGTCAATTGCTGTTTCAAGTGGCTCGGCAACTGGAACCCCTCCAAACATTTCTTCAATGATTTTCCCATCCTCCAATCCAAGCTGAGTCATAAATTCATCAAGATATTCCTTTGGTTTCTTTGATGCTCTTGTAGGTTGAACTCCTAACCCAACATTTGCTGATTCCGGACCTTTTGGGAAAATCCATGCATATCCACCTGGAGCTATCTCTTTCCCTAAATAAAAGTGGGTGTAGTCCAAATCTATATCTTCTATTCCCGTTACTAGGTATTGGGCACAGGATTCAATGTCTTTTAAGCTCAATGAGTCGATTATTCCTGTTAGTCTCCCTATTCTTGACTCAACACCATCAGCAGCTATAACTATTTTTGATTTAATTTTGATTTTTTTTCCATTTCTAATTGCTTTTGTGATTATGGAATCCCCATCTCTTTCAATGTCCTTTGCTCTAGTCCTGAGCTTTACTTCAGCTCCTTCCTCAATGGCTTTTTCTACTAGGTATTGATCAAATTTCTTTCTTTCTAATATGTAGCCAACTTCATCTCCTGCTGCCCTTTCAGCCATCTCAAATAATTCTTGATTTGGTGAAAATATTTTGGCTCCTTCAACATCTTTGGAGATGAAATCATTTTCTATTTCTACAAATTCTTCAACATTTTTTCCCACACCTTCAGCACATCTAATAGGTGTACCTATCTCCTGTCTTTTCTCTATAACTAGTGTGTCTAATCCTTTTTTAGCTGCAAATTTTGCTGCAGTTGAACCAGCAGGACCAGCCCCTATTACTAAAAGATCCTTTTCGATCATTTTTCACCCTCTATTGCTCCAACTGGACATGTTTGTATACAGTTCCCACAGTCTATACAATCACCAACCAATTCAATTTGATAACCTATCAAATCTAAGGCATTTACGGGGCAAACTCCCACACAAGCACCGCAATGGCCACATAATTCATTATCTACTTCAATCATAGTTAGAAAAACTTTATCAATGAAACTAATAAGTTTTTTTAGTCTTTATCACCACGGTGAAAAGCTTGGTTGAATCAATTTCTTTTGATCTGATAATTTAGAGATTCTTTCCATTTCTTCTGGTGTAAGAGTAAAATCGAATATTTTGATATTTTCTTTTCTATGTTTTGGGTTACTGGCTTTCGGTATCGCACAAACCATATCTTGTTGAATTAAATACCTCAAAGATACTTGTGCTGGTGTTTTATCATATTTTTGACCAATCTTTTTTAATAACTCGTTTTCGGTTACTTTACCTCTTGCAAGGGGACTATAGGCAGTTAGAATTATGTTGTTTTCTTGACAATATTGGAGAAGTTCATTATGGAGAATGAAAGGGTGATATTCAACTTGATTACAAAAGATTTTCTCTTCCGATTTTTTTTGGGCTTCTTTTAATAAGCCTAGGGTAAAGTTACTAACACCGATGTGTTTAATTTTTTCGTCTTCTTTTAATTCTTGCATAGCTTTCAGCGTTTCGGAGATTTCTATTTCATCATTAGGCCAATGAATTAACAAGAGATTCACATACTCTGTTTTTAATTTTTTTAGGCTTTCTTTTGTGGTAACTAGAACGTCTTCGTAAGATAGGTTTGATCTCCAAACCTTAGTTGTAAGGAATATTTCATCTCTTTTTACATCTGATTCATCAATAGCTTTACCTACGTTTTCTTCGTTTTTATAGCGTTGAGCAGTATCTATATGCCTATAACCTAGTTTTAATGCATCTTTTACAGCTTTTGTACAAAATTCACCTTTTATTTGCCATGTTCCATATCCTAGAACAGGAACAGTCTCTCCAAATACATTAATATATTCCAACTAATTCACCTCTCTTTGTTATTTTTTTGTTCATTAGGTTTATTTAGTTTGCACCCTTCCTGGAGAGGTTTACATTTCTTTTTTAAATAGGTACATCTATCTTGTTTTTTGTGTGGGCATGTCCAACTCATATCACTGATTATTTAATATTTCTATATAATAATTCAATTTTTCAAAGTCTTCTTTCAAGGTTTCTTCTAAGTTCTTATTATACAAACAGGCTGCAGGGTGATATGTTATAAAGAGTTTGTTTTTTCCATACTCTTCGGTGGTTTCAGTTATAGTTCCATGATGGTTTTTTAATGTAACCTTTCGACTTAATAATCTTTGAGTAGCTACCTTACCAACAGATATTATTATTGAGGGGTTAATAATTTCGATTTGTTGCTTAAGGTATTGTTCACAGGCCTCCATCTCTTCAGGTTTTGGATTTCTGTTAGAAGGAGGTTTGCATTTCACTATGTTCGTGATATAAATATCTTCTCTTTTTAACCCTATATGGTTCAATAACTCAGTTAGGGTTTCTCCAGCTCTCCCTACAAAAGGCCTTCCTTTTTCGTCTTCCCTCTTACCTGGGGCTTCTCCTATTAGTAATATGTCCGCATTGGTTTTTCCTTCACCAACGACAATGTTGTTTCTATTCTCGGATAAAGAGCATTTAGTGCAGTTTTTTATACCTATTTGGTGCCTTATTTCCTTGTTGTTCATGCTTAACCAATATATCTCAAATCTTCTCCACTTGGTTGAGGTGCTTGCCCTTGTTGTTGGGCTTGCTTCTTTTGTTTAATTTTTTGTGCTAGATCTTCGATTTCTTCTGCTCTATCCTCTAGTTCTTGGAGATCTATTTCGAATTCCAATAGCTTTGAGAGCTTTCTTAAAATTAATTGGGCGCTAACTGGGTCAACAATGTATCCGGATGTCTCCCCCATAAGACAGGCTGCTTTTATTCCTTTTCTTTCTGATAAACCTAACAGTAATCCTGAAGCTCCAACTATTCCTCCCTCTGGTTTCTCCTCATCAAATTCTACATCTACTTCTTTTAGTTCATCGATTAAGGAAACATCATTTACAGCTCCATATATCTCTGGAGAGTCAACCATCTCACCCGTTGCAAATCCACCTATAGTGAAAATTCTTTCTACATCATTCTCTTCGACTGTTTCAAGTATTTCTTTAACTATCTCAAAATGCCCTACATTATCTGTGCTTTGATGGTCCCCTACTACAAAAATGAAATTATTGTTTTCGTGTTCAACATAATAAAGTTCTATTCTAACGAGATTAGTTTTGTTGTCTTCATCAATCAATACCTGTGGTGGTAGATGCGGAGAGTATATCTCTGCATATTTTTCTGCTCCTAATTCATCAATCAAGTGTTCAGTTGCTAATTTCCCTATATGGCCAACTCCTGGTAATCCTTCAATTAAAATAGGTTTTTCTAAATCAATTTCTTTTATTTTTTTAGTTTGAGTTTCCATTTTTATGCCTCCTCTTCAATTTCTCTGTGGAATTTGCTTTCGCCACCCAGAGAATCAATTTTATTAATAGCTTTTTCTTTCGTCTTGCTGAGAATGTTCTCAGCAACTTTATAGTCTGGTGCTTTAATATGGATTCTATAGTAGGGTGCTCCTACATAAGAAATCTCTACTTCAGAATTTTTTTCGTCTATTTTCTGAGCTTCTTTTAATGCTTTTTTTATTTTTTTGACACCATCTGAGGAATTTGATTTTAATTCTAAGAATCCTGTAACTTCTACATAGGGTATTTCAACATTATCTAAAGCAATATCTAAGAAAGCTTCTGCTTCTTCTTCACTAAGGCCTTTTTCTTTTAACACTTCCTTTCCATTTAAGGCAGCATCTTCAAAGGCCTCATAGAGCAAACCATTATATTCCTCTCTTAGCTTGTCTCCTATTTTTTCTTTAGTTTCTTCAGAATCTCTATCAAGTTTTTTGGCTACAAATTCTAGCCATCTTTCTCCTTTTTGTTCGTTTTTCCATTCTTGTATTTTCTCTCTTTCTTGATGTTCGTTTACATCTTTTAGAGATAAATTTATTTGCTCTTTACTTGGATCAACTTCTAGAACTTCACAAACAACTTTTTGTCCTTCTTGAACATGGTCTCTTACGTGTTTTATCCAACCTGACGCTAGCTCTGAAATGTGGATTAAACCTTCTTTTTGTCCATATTCTTCTAGTTCTACAAATGTCCCAAAATCAACTACTTCTGTCACGGTGCAGACTACTAATTCTCCCATCTCGGGGTAATCTTCTTTATTCGTCAACCCTTTTAACCACCTTTGTCTTTATATCTGCTATTCCTCCTGTTGGAACTGCTAGTGTTCTCCCACATATATTGCATTCTACATTGTTGCTAACCTTGCTGAATATTACTTGTTCGTTTTCACAGTCTTCGCATTTAACTTTTATGAATTTGCTTTCTTTTTTCATTCTTAACCCTCTAATTCTAATCGTGATACTCTAAATCCTTCTCTTGTGTGTGCTTTTCCACATTCTGTGCATCGGTATCGCAGATCAACTTTTTGAGTGGGTTTTCCTCCTGGGGGTAGAGGTCTTGGGTACCCTCTGTATCCACTTGTTACTCTTCTAAATTGTCTTTGACCCCATTTCATTTCACTCGGTTGTCCTTTTCGAGCTTTTTGGATTTCATGTTCGTTGTGTTCATTACAAAAGGGACAATGAGTTCTTATCCTTCTTGGCATCTTCATTAATGGTCACCTTCTATTTTTTCAGCTACTCCTTTTTTTATTAACATTTTGGCATCTTCTTTTGGAAGAGATACTACATCTTCCTTTGAAAGGCAATGACTTCTTCCATTAGAGCCAACAAATTTCGGAAAATTGTCTAATACTCTAACTACCGAAAATGTTTCCTCGGATTTATTAAGTTTTTCCTTTGTGTTATTATTTTCTTGGGTGTCTTTTGTTTCCTTGGGAAAAATCTTTTGTTCTACTTTTTTTCTTCCCTCTTTTAATTCATCTTTTAATGAGGTAAAAATTTCTCTCTCTTCAATTGTCATGTTTTTTTCTTTAACACTCAACCCCTTCGTATTCAAAGATGCTAGCCTTATTACTTTGCCAATTCTTCTATCAAATATTTTTTCAATAAATCTTTTTGCACTCTCTCTTTCATCTCTGAGCATTTGTTTTTTGTTTTCCTCTTGTTTTTTGTCTATTTCGTTTTCTAAATCTTTTATATAACTACCTACCTGTGGATAGAAGTTGTCATCTAATTCAGTTAATTCATCCATCCTTCTTTCTTTACGAAGTAAATCTCTAAGTTCTTCTAAATTTACCATCCTTCTACCTCAACTTTTCCTATACAGCTCAGAAAAATAGCGGCATATTCTGGTATTTCTTTAATTTCGTCTTTCTCTATCTTTATTTTTTTATTCATTAAGGTTGTTTCGTAATTGTCTTTTGAATATATTTTAACGGAATCTTCTTCAAATACTACCGCATTGACGAAGGGGTTGAATTGCTCGATTTCAGTGATGGATAAAGGGGTAACTCTAAATCCGGTTCCACCATGGAGAGAAGTGGGTAGTCTTATCAGTCTTTTTATATCGCTTGTAACTGGTTCATCTGCGTTTGCTTTTATTTGTTGTTTTGCTTCTTCTATCAATTGTTCCCAAAAAGATTTCGGAAGACCTCTTGCTATATCTAATTGTCCATTTTTTTTGATTCTATCTAAAGTTTCTTCTCTTTCTATAGATCTATATATCCTTTTTGCGGTTTTTTCTCCTACTCCATTATAACTAGTTAATTTGTTTATTGCGTCTTTTTTTTCTTTAGAAGCTATTTCCGAGAGTATGTTGTTAAATAGGTAATATTTAATTCTATTGTTCCAATTAGTGCTTTTAGAGGAAAGGTAAGGTATTTTTGCTCCTTTTTTCTTTTTTTCTTTTATCAATGACTGAGTTCCTCTCCCCAGTATGTAATCAATTATTTCTCTTCTCTCTTGACTGTTAAGATCCAAGAAGCCTTCTTCTCTAACATGAATATGGTAACCTCTTCCACCTGAAAAAACTAATTCAAGTTCATCTCTGTCAATTCCAAAATCATCAATTAAAAAATCAAATAAGAGATGCATAGTTTCTTCTTTCACTTTTTTTAGCATTTCTTGATAAGTAAGGTTCTTTGCGCCAACTAGATGATCTGCATCCAAATCAAAAACTAAATCAGCTGCTTTCCATTCTTTCTCTTCCATAATGGGGGCGCTTGGTCGTTCATAGTAAGCTGAAGAAAAATAAACATGCACAGGAATAATTGATTGGAGATAAGATTGGAGTTGTTGTTTGGTTGAAAACGATTTATGTCTTTTCATCACCGTTTTTTCGGGAAAATCTTTATTTAAAGGAATAAAACCCCACTCTCTATTACTAAGTGATGGAGGTGTTTTCAGTTGATGATTTGAATAATATTTCCCAAACTTTTCTTCCAGAAACTTTTTAGTTCTCAGCCTCATCTTTTTCCTCTGATTTTACCCTCCATTCATAATATCCAAGTGGATGAGAAACCTTTTCACATCTCCATTCATCGCTTACACAAAGCCCATAAGTTTTTAGGGTGGAGCAGGATGGCGGTTTATATTGATCCTGAGGTTTATTCCCACCTATATGCCCTATTTGGTATCTTGTTGTTTCTTCATCAAAATCCGGAGCCACCTCAAATAAATCAATTATTTCATCTTCAGACATTCCTATGTTAAGTAAAAAGGAGACCAGAGTGAAACGTGCAGTGTGCGAAATATTTTGGCTTTTTTGGACCTTTCCTAATAGGGTTTTGATGCAGGGAGGGAATAACTCTTCCTCAATAATTCCCTCTATATCAGTTTGGAAAGATGCTTTTTTCTTCTCAAGAGCACTTTTTATCTCTTGAATTGGTTGAGTAAGTTTCTCACAAATCTCTTTCGGAACTTCTACAGGTAAATTGTTCTCTATTTTCCTTCTAACTCCTTCTTGTAATATTCTCTCAAAATCATCCCTAGTAAGAGACACTTTACCTTTCTCTATAGTTTGATTCACGAGTTTCCATTTTTTTTCGTTTAGATTTGTTGTGAGCTTTATATAATCTGTAAAATGTAAGTTAAATCCTCCCTCTTCCTTTAACTTAACTGAATCTATTCCTATACCTCTTGCTACATTGATTATTTGCTCTGTTGGTTCAGTTTTAATTCTTTTCTCAAAGGCTTTTGATTCTGCTAAAGAATATCTTTTTATTAAATATCTATCGTTTATACAGGATATGAGAATTCTGCTTAGTGGATATGAATAAAACTCCGTGTGTGGTTGAATATTTGTTTCGGTTATAAAAAGAGGGATTATTCCCTGATTTAGTGATTCTATAATCCTTTTTTTAGCTCTGGTTCTCGCTGAACTAAAGGTTTTTTCCTCAACTAAATCTTCAGTGGTTGTGTTTGACTTTTCAACATATTTTTTGGCCTTTTTGAGAAATGGATATCTTGCAAGTTCTTGATCCATTTTTTGTTTATCTATCATTTTCGAGAAGACCCCTCCCTCACGACTGTAGGGAGTTAGGTGGGGAATGAATTGAAAGGGGTGTTAGCCGTTGGTGGTTTTCTTTGGAAATCATAGTGAAAACTGAAGTCCTGCACCATATTTGAGCAAACTAACTTCTTTGATAGAGGAGTTCACTTTTTCTCCCCACCGATTAACTAACCTCACCCATTTGCCATAGTTGAATACTCCTTTAACACTATGAACGAGACCCTTTTTCTCTACCTCTACCAAATCTCCAGGCTGAAGGTCGTATCTTTCTCTTCTAATGCTTCTACCATAGCCCTTTCTGTTTGTTTGTATTAACCTGTTGTTTCTACGGTTCTGCTCTACAATATATGGTTCTGCTCTTTCTTGGTTTTTCCCGCCAGCAATTATAAAGGCATCGTTAATGTGAGATTTCTCTAAACCAAGCTCTATTCGCTTCTTCTTGGTAATGTGTCCAAAAGTGTGATTGCAACCCAACTCGTTAACTATCTTCCACCTCACTTGGTTCATAAAGGCTGTTTCTTTTAGTGTATTTTCAGCTTTTTCTTGGACTTTTGGATGTCCAAATTCCTCCGCCGTCTGGTCACTCTTCTCTTGATTACATTTATGACAGCTGATAGCTAAGTTGGACACTCTATCCGTTCCACCTCTAGACTTGGGAACGATGTGCTCCACCTCCAAAGGAACACCTCCCTTACCACAGTAAGCACACTCGTAGTCAAACTTCTCTAAGAGGTAGTTCTTGATGTTGTATTCTTTTAGTGTTCCTTGCTGGTATTCTTTTCCACATATCTCAGGGTTCTGCATCTTTTGTTGATCAAACTTAGCTACCTCCATCACTACCTCATCAATAGGCAAAATCTCCTTGAGTTTCTCAACTAGCTTGATGTGGGTGTTCTTCTTGTGTTTAATGGAGGGTGCCAACCAATCTTCTTCACTTCTGTTGTCAAATCTTGGTTTCCTGTACCTAGTATTCCTGCTTCTCCTGTTCTTGCGGTACTTCATTCTTTGCTCTAGCTTTCTGGAAATGTCATCTCTCAGTTCCATCTCACCAGCTATCAGTTCTTTGTTCTCTGTAACCACTGAAAACCCTACTTTTGAGTAACCAGCGTCGATTCCTAGAGTGGTTTTTTCTCTGTTCTTTTTTCCCTTGATTTTGTAGTTCAGCTGAATGGTGAAAGGCATTCTTTCCACTACTTCTGCCTTTCCCTTCTCCAATAAGTGCCTAGCCTTAGCTGGCTTTGTAGGCATCAATGGTTCTCCGCTTCTATCCTGAACAAACACTTTTTGGTTACTCATTTTTGTTTTTTGTTTTTTGTTTGGCAGTTTTTAGTGCCGAGGTCTTTTGGCCTCACCTTACCAAGGGTGAGTTAGTTCCCATCGCCAATGTTGGGGCAGGCACAGGACAGGTGATGTTGCACAGCCTGGGGAATAACACTATGAGGTCGTCCACTATGGTTTCCAAAGCCCAGTGGCTTGGGAGGCACCCACAAGGTGTATGTCAAACACTCAGTCCCAAACGTAGCTCATTTGCCACTTCCCTAGAGTGACATCACTCAGGCTAATCTCCCACCCCTCTACGGAGCTTTTTCAAGCCCCCTTCCTCAGCCCGAAAAGGCTTAGGGAGAGGTAGTTGACTCTGACTCTATTCTTGGTGCCAATAAGTACTCTACTTCTCCATTTTCATCTACAATATTGAAATTTATTTTTACTGGGTAATCAGTTCCTAGTCTTATTTTTGTTTCTGAAGCTTTTTTTATTGATTTGCTCATATCAGCTAAGTAATCTAAAGAAAAAATTGATCTTACATCCTCGCTTGTTTCTATGTTAATTAATTGGCTTTCATCTAGTTCCATTTTAACTGAATCGTTATCTCCTTCAGCTGTTATTATAAACTTGTCATCTTTTGTGGAAAATACTAAATAATCACTTACTTTTTCTGATGCTCTAACTGCTTTTCTAATTTTGTTTCCTTCAAGAACTATCCTGGCTGGTAAATCCAAATCAGGGACTTTTGGCTCTTGTTGAATTGTAGAAGGATCTAATAAGGAGATTTTGTAATCAAATCCAGAAACTTTTATTGAAAGTTGGTTGCCTTCTTCGCTTTGCATTTCAATTTCATCACCCATTGATGCTACACTCAAGATATCTTCTAATCTGTTTAAGTCAAATCCAATAGTCATTTCTTCGTCGACATGGAATTCTTCGAAACCTTCTTTTTTTAGTTTAAACATCACCATCGCTACATTCGCTGGATCAGCTGATACTGAGCTTATGCCTTCTTGGTTGATGTTTAATTTTATTTCATCTACTAGTCTTGAAATCGATTCAATTGAATCCTTAAAACTTCCTGCATTAATTTTTGCTTCAAAAGACATCTTCTCACCCTATTTAGTTAAAAATATTATTTAATATTTTTGTATATTTCTTTTCAATCATATTCTCTCCATGTGTGTTCACATTCTAGACAACGGAAAAACCTGGTTTCTGACTCATCAGCACTTCTGGTTTGTCTCATCCACCAACCAGCCTTATTGTGGCCACATTTTGGACATTCTTTTTTTATTGTAGGTAAGACAGAATCCTCTTTTTGATCTATTACAGGTATTTCTGATTCAGATTTATTTTCTTTTGATTTATATTCCTCTTTTATTTCTAAAACTGTATCACAATCTTTACACTTAAAAAAGCCCTCTTCAGGCATCATCATACTTCCACATTTTGGACAAAATTTCATTTTATAGTTACCTTCTTATACTCATCAATTATTTTTTTGTGATCAAATGCTAGAGTTGGTAGTTCATTTATGCTAAAAAGTCTTGTTTCTTTAGCATCCGAAGAAGCTTCCAACCCACCCTCCTTAATCTCGGAAGAATAAACCACAGATACTACATGTCCTCGGGGATCCCTATTTGGATCTGAATAAACTCCTACTAAGTTTTTTATTTCTATTTTTAAATTTGTTTCCTCCTCAACCTCTCTAGATATGGCTTGGGTGGTTTTTTCTCCTTCTTTCACAAAACCACCTGGAAGAGCCCATCTCCCTTTAAATGGCTCTTTTCCCCTTTTAATAAGGACTATTTTTTCTTTTTCTCTTATTATTGCGTCCACAGCTAAAGCAGGTATTTTGTATTTTCCATTACAGATGCATTCGATCAATATTAATCAACTAAAATTATTTTTTTATTACAATAATTTAAGTCTTAATGGGGCGTAAATTAGTCTGATTTGGTGAAAAACTTGCTTGAAAAATCTATTTGGGTTGCTATATTATTCTTATTGGTGGGAGTTCTTTATTCAAGAAAGGATTCCAAGAAAAATACTCACTTATTATTTGGTATTGGCTGGATTTTTTTTGGATTTTATTGGTTATCTCTCCCAATTGGGTTTTTAGAAACCAGTGATTATTTTAATGCTTTACTAACCTTTTTGTCATCTCTATTAGCTTGGTTCGTGGCTTATTTAGAGTTGAGGTATAATGATAAATTTTCAGAAGAATTAATTTACCTGGGTAAAGCTGCAGGAATTGCATCCTTGTTTTATTTTCCTTATCATTTTGTCTCTACTATCCAACCTACCTTGGCTCAAGAAATTGTTGCCAAACAAACTATTTTTGTTCTTGATTTTTTTAATCTCCCTGTTTCCTCTGAAGGAAACCTAATTATTTATAATGCTGCAAAGGTGGGTGTTGTTGAAATAACTTATGCCTGCACAGGCTTAGGAAGTATGGCTCTATTTGTAGGGGCTATTATCCCCTCTAAAGATAAATTAAAACTGAGGGTCAAAACACTTCTAGTATCGTTATTTACAATTTATTTATTAAATATCCTAAGAAATGCTTTTGTAGTTTTTGCTACAGGTGAAAGTCTCTTTGATGGAATCAGCTTGTTAGGGATGGAAGGAAGTTTTAATATTGCTCACAACGTTCTTGCAAAAATTGGTTCCCTAATTGCTCTTTTTTTGATCGCCTATTATTTATTAATAAAGTTACCCAATCTTCAAGAAAGGATATTGGATATATTAAGTATACCTAGAAAATTTTTAAAAGAAATATGACTGCTATAGACAAAAAAATTGCAATAAAATTTTTTTTACCCCTAATATTGTTTTCGCTAATTTTTTTATATTTTGAGGTCTTCTTAGTTTTTATAGTCCTATTATTAGTCCTATTGTTTTTAATTTTCTTTTTTAGAGATCCTAATAGGAATATTCCTCAAACAGGGGTCGTATCACCTGCTGATGGAAGAATAAAAAAGATTAAGAAAACAAGAGAGGGAGGTATTGAGATTAGTATTTTTATGGGTCCTTTTGATGTTCATGTCAACAGATCCCCTATAGGAGGATTGGTTAATGAAGTCAAACACAAAAAGGGAAAACACATTCCGGCGTTCAAAAAAGAGTCAGAAAAAAACGAAAGAACTATTATCAAATTAAAAAAGGGAGATTCCTCTTTTATAATCAATCAAATAGCAGGTTTCATGGCAAGAAGGATATATAGTTTTGTAGAGGCTAATGAAAAATTAAAAAAAGGAGAGCGAATTGGCTTAATAGCACTCGGTTCTCGGGTTAATCTGCTTTTACCTCCCTCAATAAACAAAGAGGATTTACTTGTGGATGAGAATGATAAAGTTAGAGCAGGAGAAACAAAAATAGCAAATAATATTTTAGATTTAGGAAAATGAAGAAGAAAGAGAATAATCTCATTAGTTTAATTAGATATCCTGATTTAGCTTCTCTAGGAAATCTATTGTTAGGGTTTCTTGGAGTTATTTTTTTATTAAGAAACAATGAAGTTGCATTTCTTAAATCAATTTTGTTTGCAGGTTTATTAGATGGTTTAGATGGACTTATAGCGAGAAGAAGATATCAAGATAGTTCTTCAAGTTTTGGAGTTGAAATAGATTCTTTAGCTGATTTAGTTTCTTTTGGTTTTGCACCAGCACTATTTTTTTGGGTTAAAACTGATTTAAATATTTTTTATTTAGTTATTCCAATGGCGTTTTTAGCTGTTGCTTTGCTTAGATTAGCAAGATACAATATCACAAAAGAAAAAAGCGGTTTCATTGGTGTTCCCACTACTTGTACAGGCCTAATATTGATAATACTATTAAGTTTCAATATTCAAAATTACAACTTAATAATGGGTATTTCATCATTAGTCCTTACTTCTCTAATGATAAGTCCCTTCCATTTTCCAAAATTCAGAACAAAATTCTTGGTTCCAATTGGTTTATTATTAGTTTTTTTGATATCATCTCAAGGCAATCTATTTTATATAGGAAAAATTATCTTACTGGCTCTCTTATTAGCTTACATACTCATTAGTCCGGTGATAGAATGGAATTCTCCAAAGGTGAGTTGAACAACCGAGAAAAAGTTGCATTTGAGTTAGGGATAAAACTAGGAGCTATCTTTCATCAATTTATTGGCACACCAGTAAGTGAAAAAACCAAGGATAGCCTCGAAAATTCAATTGAAGAGAGCATAAAAAACCAGCCATATGTTGAAGATGTAGAAATAAAAATAGATTTAGAAGAAGAAGAGGAATACACATCTCTCTCTCCCCAAGAAATCGATTCAAGAGTGATAATTGAGGTTGAAGATAAGCGTGGGATTGGTAGGTTAAAATATACAGATAATTATCCTTTGATGTGGATTGATAGGATTAAGGAAAAGAATAATTCTTAATTAAAGTTATTTAAAAAATGGAGGTTTACAATGAGTTTTAAAGAAGAGATTAGAAACGTAAAGGGTATTGGTAAAAGTACTGCCGAAAGCATTTTGGATGAGTTCTCTAGTTGGGATAAAATTAATGAAAGTGAGTTAGAAGAGGTAACGAAAATAAAGGGAGTAGGTGAAAAGACAGCTAAATCAATAATTAAGAAAGCAAGAGAATATGCCGAAGAAGTTGAGGAAGAATCTAAAGAATTTACTAGTAGAATATTGAACTATAAAGGTGGAGCAAGTTCTCAAAAAAATAATCAAGTAATTCTAGAAGTTGAAGCAAGTCAACCTTCGCAATTAATAGGTCAAAGAGTAAAATTTAAGACCTCATCAGGTAAGATTATTAAAGGAAATATCATATCTACTCATGGTAATAAAAATAAGTTATTAGCTAGATTCGAACGTTCATTACCAGGTCAAGCTTTAGGAACAGAAGTTGTTATAAGATGAGGACTAAAGAGGGAGAGACAGAACTAAAAGTTCCTGAGATCGAGGAAGATAAGTTCCCTCCTTCCTCTTCAGGTGTTTTTTTCAATCCTAGGATGGAATCAAATCGCGATTTGACAATTGCTTGTGTTAAAGCTAATTCTCCTCAAAAATTTTTTGATGCTCATTCGGCAACTGGTGCTAAAGCTATAAGAGTTGCTAATGAGGTTTCTAATGATATTAGTGTTTTTGCTTGTGATTGGTCAAAAGATGCTATTGAATTTATAGAAAAAAACCGAGAGATAAATCAGGTAGGAAATGTTAAGATTATTAATCAGGACAATAGAATCCCATTGCATAAAAATAAATTTGATTTTATTGATTTAGATCCTTTTGGTTCACCTGTTCCATTTCTTGATGCTTCTATTGAATCTTTAATAGGTGAAGGGATTTTGGCTATAACTGCGACAGATACAGCTCCCTTGTGTGGCTCACACATTAAGGCTGGTTTGAGGAGATATGGTGCAAGAACATTAAGAACGCCATATCATAAAGAAGTGGGTCTCAGAACTTTATTGGGAAAAGTGATAAGAAAAGGTGCTGAAAAGGATAAAGCACTCATTCCCCAATTGTCTTATTATCAAAATCATTATTTTAGGGCATATATGAAAAACAAAAAAGGTGCAGAAGCTAGTGACAAATTAATTGAACAAATAGGTGTCATCCAGCATTGTTTTGGTTGTGGAAATCGTGTAATTGTGAAAGGGTATTTACCTAACTTAGATGAAAAATGTAGGTGTGGAAAAAAATATAAAAATGCTGGTCCGCTTTTTCTTGGAGAACTGGGAGATAAAGGTTTTATTAAGCAACTAATTGAGCAATTAGAGAAAGATGAGATCAAGACTAAAGAAGAAAACCAAGAACTCTTACAAACCCGGTTACAAGAAGTTGATTTTCCCCCTACTTTTTATGACATTCACAAAGCGTGTAAAAGGCTTTCAACTAGCGCTCCAAAAACCAAATCTCTATTAAAAAAATTAAGAGAGAAAGGATTTAGAGCTACAAAAACTCATTTTGAACCTACAGGAATAAAAACAGATACAAGTATTAATGAGCTGAATAAAGTGATTAGGTCTTTTAATTAGGTCTTTTTTGATTTTGCATAATTATCTTTTATATCAGTTATTCTAACCTCGAGTACCTCTCCTTTTTCAGCCCCTGGAACAAACACTACAAAATCATCTATTTTGGCTATTCCGTCTCCTTTTTTCCCTTTATCAACTATTTCCACCTGGTAAGTTTCTCCCTTTTCTATCGGTTTTTTTCTATAATCTTTACCTATTACATATATCTCAGCACTCTGCTCACGGGAGGCGTCAGGAGAATGTGCCTTGACAAAATTGAATTTATTTTTAACTTCTTCATAGAA
This sequence comes from archaeon SCG-AAA382B04, assembly GCA_003034855.1. GTDB lineage: Archaea > Halobacteriota > Methanonatronarchaeia > Methanonatronarchaeales > Methanonatronarchaeaceae > PZKD01. The sequence goes on from PZKD01000076.1 coordinate 40,878, forward strand.
ACTGTGATACATCTCTCCCTGAAATACCTTCACTAAGTAGTTTCCTCTAGGTTTTAATAGTTCTTCTAACAGATCAAGGGTTTTTCTCACCAAATCTATAGATTTGGCATGATCTACTGACCAATTGCCACTTAAGTCAGGTGATGCATCGCTTATTATAACATCAAATTCTTCTTCAACTTGTTTTATTTTATCAATAGTGCTTTTTTGGGTTATATCCCCTTTTATAGTTTTAACATTTTTTATTGGTTTTATTTTTTTTAAATCAACACCAACAACCTTTCCTCCATCTCCTACTATCTCTTTACTAACCTGTAACCAACCTCCTGGTGCTGCACCTATATCTAAAACCCTTTCACTTTTCTTTATTACTTCAAACCTTTTATTTATTTGTTTTAGTTTATAAGAGCTTCTTGCTCTATATCCCTCGTTCTTAGCTTTTTTCCAATATTTATCCTTATCCTTCATTTTCATTCCTAAATAACTTATTTTTCTAATTACAAAAACCTAAATAAGTTGTTCATACGAGGAAAATTATGCAATTTAGTATAATACTTGATAGGCCAAAATATAGTGGAAACATCGGTTTTATCGCTAGGGTTATGAAAAATTTTGGATTTGAAGATCTAGTTATTGTGGGGGATAAAAAGATTGATGAAACTGCTAAATCAAGAGCTTCTCATGCTCAAGATATTTTAGATAACGTCACTAGGACCCATGATATTCAAGAAATTATCGATGACTTTGATATAAGGGTAGCTACCACTGGAATCAGAGGTAAATCAGAAGACAGGTTTAAAAGAAATCCTTATCTTTTACCCAAAGAATTAAAGAAAAGATTCGAGAATAAAAGTGGGAGTTGTGGAATTTTTTTTGGAAAAGAGGATCATGGACTCAATAATGAAGTTGTTAAGGAATGTGAAATAGTTTTATCAATTCCAACTTCTCCAGATTACCCAGTTATGAATCTATCACATGCCGTGTCAATCGTTCTATATGAGTTAAATGATATCGAAGAAGCTGGGAAAAATTTAGCTAGTAGAGAGGAACTAAAATCGGTGGATGATAGAATAGAAACATTATTTAAAAAAATAAATTATCCTAATTTTAAAAAGAAAAAAACAAAATTGATACTAAAAAGAATCCTGGGAAGAGCTACCTTAACCTCTAGAGAGGCTCACACTTTATCAGGTTTTTTCAGAAAAATCTTTGAAAAAATTGAAGAGGAATGAAAAAGTTTTTATTAATAGCGAAGGTTTAATGTTTTTAGAACTTTAACCTTTTTTACCTTTTTAGTATAGGTGATTTCATGGGTGAAAAACTAGGCAAAATGTACAGGCGGCCTAAGAAACAGGCTTACACACGAAAAGAATACATGCAGGGAGTGCCAGGTAACAAAATAGTATCTTTTGATATGGGTAACAAAGAAGAAAAGAATGATTTTAAAGTTGAAGTTTCTTTGGTTTCTGAAGAAGAATGCCAGATAACACACAACTCTCTTGAATCAGCTAGGATAGCGTGTAATAGTTACTTAAACAACGAATTAGGAAATAAAAATTATTTCCTTAAGTTAAGAGTTTATCCTCATCATGTTCTCAGAGAAAATAAGATGGCTACAGGAGCAGGTGCTGACAGAGTTCAGGATGGAATGAGGTTAGCTTTTGGTAATCCAATTGGAACTGCTGCTAGAGTGAATAGAGGCCAGAAATTGTTCACTGCCAACGTTGATGAAGAAAATTACAAAAATGCTAAAAAAGCATTAAACAGGGCTGTTCAAAAACTGCCAACACCTGGAAGAATAGTTGTTGATAAAGGGAGAGATCTAATTTCTTGATAAAAATGGAAGATAATTACGAAAATCTATTGGATAGAGGAAGAGAAAAAATAAAGGATTTAGATGCCATTGAGAAGGATAGATTTGAAATTCCTGATGTAGAAACATATCAAGAAGGTAAAACTACAATTCTAGGTAATTTTTTAACAATAGCTAAAAAATTTAATAGAGAGCCCGAACACTTACTCAAATTCTTAAGTGATAAATTAGGAACTTCTGGTAAGCGAAAAGGAGATAAAGCATCATTTAAGGGTAACTTTTCAAAAAGACAACTAAATAAAAGAGTGGAAGAATACGCTAATAACTATGTTTTCTGTTTCGAATGTGGTAGTCCTGACACTAGATTTGTTAAGATTGAAGGAGTTAAAATGCTTAAATGTGATGCTTGCGGTGCTAGGAACTCAATTTCTTCAATAACGAAATAAAAAAATAAAGTTTTTATATTTCTATAAATTTTGCTTCTATTATTTCTTCTATATTCTTTATTTCTTCTAGTATAGCGTTATCTAGATTTTGATCTATGCTTAGAACCATCATCGCTGTTTCTTTTGGTTTTTCTCTACCCACTTGCATGCTTCCGATGTTTATTTCATTTCTACCTAGTAATTCACCTACCTTGCCGATAACCCCAGGGTAATCTTTGTGTTTAGTAATTAACATTCTTTCATCTATTTTGGTGTTAAAAGTATAATCTCCTAGTTTTACTAGTCTCTTTTCTCCTTTACCGAAAATTGCTCCTGATGCTCCTGATATTGTCATTTGTTCTTCTGAGTCTATTACTTTAACTTCTATAAGTGAATTGAAATCTTCTATTTCTCTTATTTTGCTTTCTTTTATTTTTATATTTCTTTCTTTTGCAATTACTGGTGCTTTTACGAAGTTAACTGGTTCTTGTAGTATTTTATCAAAGAATCCTTTTATAACACCATTTCTTAATGGGTCTGTATTCTCTTCTGAAATTTCTCCTGAAAAAGTTATTTCTATATTACCTACTTGTGAGGTCATTGTTTGAGCTATTATTGATCCAAGTTTCTCAGATAAATCAATATATGGTTTTAGTTTCTCCATCTCAGATGGAGGTAGATCTGGTAGATTTAGAGCATTTTGGACAGGTTTTCCTTCTAGAGAGTCTATTACTTGATGAGCTATAGATATAGCAACGTTTTGTTGTGCTTCATAAGTTGCTGCTCCTAGATGAGGAGTCATTATTATATTATCCAGGTCTAATAGGTTAGAAGAAAATGGAGGCTCTTCTTCAAAAACATCTAGAGCTGCTTTTTTGATTTTATTTTCTTTTAGTGCTTTATGCAACGCTTCTTCGTCTATTATTCCTCCTCTTGCTACGTTTAGTATTATTGCTGTATCTTTCATTTTTTCGAATTCTTTGTCACTTATCATTTTGTTTGTTTCATCGGTTAGAGGCATGTGAAAAGTCAAAAAATCTGATTTTTTTATTACTTCTTCTTTGTTAGTTATTTCTACACCTAGTTCTTCTGCTCTTTCATCTGGTATATAGGGGTCGTAGGCTAATACTTCCATTCCTAGTTTTTGAGTTCTTTTTGCTACTTCTCCTCCTATTCTTCCAAGTCCAAATATTCCAATTTTTTTCCCATTAATTTCTTTTCCTGTGAATTTGCTTTTTTCCCATTTTTTGTTTCTTATTGATCTATCGGATTGGGGGATATTTCTGGTAGCTGATAGTAGGAGTCCAAGAGTGTGTTCTGCTACCGAGATTGTGCTTGCTGCTGGTGCGTTTATGACTATAATGCCTTGTTTTGTTGCAGTAGAGATATCTATATTGTCAACTCCTACTCCTGCTCTTCCTATCACTTTTAAATTTCCTGGTTGTTTGAGTATGTCCTCATTGAGTTTTGTGCCACTTCGAACTATTATTGCATCGTATTTTTGGATTTCTTTTTTTAGTTCTTCCTTGCTTAGGTTGGTTTTGATGTCAATATCTGCTCTTTCTCTTAATTTTTCTAATCCTTCTTCTTTTATGGGATCGGAGATAAGTATTTTCAATTTTTTACCCTCTTGGTATCTTGAATTTTTAATTCTATCAATTGTTCCTTAGAGTTGAATTCTTTTTTCGAGACTTTTTATGTTTACTAATTTTTTTACATATATTTTGTTGATTAGTTATTTTTAAGCCAAAAAAAAGGTTTTGTGATTTTTTGGTCACAAATATTTCAAAAATTTTATAGGTCTTCAAAATAAGTAGATAGCGGAGACAAAAGTGGGCCCAAAAATAACCGAAAAAAGCTTTTACTTACCTGATTGGCTAAAAAACTACGCTAAAGAAGTTGCTGGGTCAATAATGCTATCAAAGAACCATGGAAAAACCGTTAAAGAATACAGAGAAAAAACAGGCCTAACCCAGGAAGAATTAAGCAAAATCCTTGACCTGGCTAGGGAAACTATTTCTAGAATAGAAAATGGCAAAATGAAGCCCAATTATGATTTCGTTAGAAAATTAACCGAAGTGATAGTTCTATCAGAAGCTATTAGAAGCTCAATTGCCAAGAAAGAATCAGAAAAAGGAGGAATCGGTATACCTTACCTAGAAAGAATAGCAAACGAACTAGAGCTTTCAAAAGAAGAATTTGAAAAGATAGTCCTATCTTCGCTAAATAGCTATCAAAAACGAAAAAAAGATATATTAAAAAATTTGGAGGAATTAGATGAACTCAATTAAATGGATAGATGAAGTGGATAATAATGATGTAGAAATTGTGGGTGGAAAAGCAGCAAGTTTAGGTGAATTACGTTCAGCTGAATTACCGGTTCCAGATGCATTTGTTGTAACAGCCGAAACATTCCGAAAATACATTAAAAACACTGAGATTGATGAAAAAATCTTTGAAATACTTAGTGATGTTAATGTAAATAACTCTAAAGAACTTAATAAAGCAAGTGAAGAGATAAAAGAAATAATACTCAAAAAAGATATGCCAGATTCCTTAAAAGAAGATATATACCAATCATATGAGGAAATATCTAAAGAAGTTGAAGGGAAAGCCTTTGTAGCAATTAGATCATCTGCTACAGCAGAAGATCTTCCTGATGCAAGTTTTGCAGGACAACAAGAAACTTTCCTAAATATAAAAGAAGAAGAAAACGTAATAGATGCTATTAAAAAATGCTGGGCCTCATTATATACAGGAAGAGCAATATTTTACAGGGAAAAACAAGATTTTAAGCATTCAGATGTAAATATAGCGGTTATTGTCCAAAAAATGGTTGATGCAGAGAAAGCTGGAGTTATCTTCACCTCACATCCCACAACAGGAAAAAATGAAGTAATAATAGAAGCGGGTTGGGGGTTAGGCGAAGGAGTTGTTTCAGGACAGGTTTCACCTGATCACTACATCATTGATAGAAAAACCTATGAAGTGACTAAAACGGAGATAGCTAATAAAAAAACAATGTTTTTAAAAGATAAAGAAACTGGTAAGACCATAGAAAAAGATGTCCCTGATGACAAAAAAGAAGCTCAAATTCTTGACAAAGAAGAAATTCAAGAATTAGCCAAATTAGCAGATACTGTTGAAAAGCACTATGGAACCCCACAAGATGTTGAATGGGCTATAAAAGATGGAGAAATATTCATGCTTCAATCAAGACCTATAACAACTATAACTGGAATAGAAGATGAAGAAGAAAAAGAAACAGAAAAAGGAGAAGTAATTGTAGAAGGTTTAGGAGCATCCCCCGGCAGAGCATCTGGAAAGGTTAAGATAGTTCAAAATATTGATGAAATTGACAAGATAAAGAGTGGAGATATTATAGTAACAACCATGACAACCCCTGATATGGTTCCTTCTATGAAAAAGGCATCAGCAATAGTAACAGATGAAGGAGGTATGACCTGTCATGCTGCAATAGTTTCTAGAGAACTTGGGACGCCTGCTGTTGTAGGTTCAAAAAATGCAACATCTGTTCTGAGTGATGGTTTATTCATAACGGTTGATGGGGAAAAAGGAAAGGTTACTAAGGGTAAAACAGAGAAAGAAGAGAAAGAAGAAGAGAAAGAAGTAAAAGAAAAAGTAGTTGAAACTAAAAGCACAGAGACAACAGCAACAGATATTAAGGTAAATGTTTCTATTCCAGAAGCAGCTGAAAGAGCTTCTAAAACAGGTGCTGATGGTGTTGGGTTATTAAGAATAGAACATATGGTCTTAAGTCTGAATAGACACCCTCAATCCTATGTTGATGCAGGAGAAGAAGATAAATTTGTTAATGAATTATTTAAAGGAATAAGAAAAGTTTGCGATGAATTTTATCCAAACCCTGTTTGGGTTAGAACACTCGATGCTCCTACTGACGAATTTAGAAGTTTAGAAGGAGGAGAACACGAACCAAAGGAACATAATCCCATGCTAGGCATGAGAGGAATAAGAAGAGACCTAAGATACAAAAAGAACTTCAAGATGCAGATCGAAGCTATCAAAAAATTACAAGAAAAAGGTTATGACAACATTGGAATAATGCTCCCCTTGGTCCAAAATTCAAGAGAAATTAGAGAAGCAAAGAAAATTATGAAAAAATCAGGTATTGACACTAAAAAACTCGATTTCGGTATTATGGTGGAAACACCTGCCTCAGCTATGATAATAGAAGATCTAATAGAAGAAAGAATTGAATTTGTGAGTTTTGGAACCAACGACTTAACACAATATACCTTAGCGGTTGACAGAAATAATGAAAATGTAAGCCATCTATACGACGAAAGACACGAAGCAGTCTTAAAATTAATAGAAAGAGTTATCAAAAAATGCAATGAAGAAGGAGTAAAAACATCTATTTGTGGGCAAGCAGGAAGTTATCCCGATATAGTTGAAAAACTGGTTAGTATGGGAATTAACAGTGTATCAGCAAATATCGACGCAGTTAATGAAATCAGAAACACTGTAGCTAAAACTGAAAAGAAACTATTACTAGATTCAATTAGGTAAAAAAAAATTAATGAGATACGAAATACCTTACAACGAGATTAAAACATCGATTAGTGGAAAAGAATTTAAAAAAATCGCTATACAACTCCCAGAGGGACTAAAGAGATATGGCAAAGAGATAATACAAAAATTAGAGAAAGAGGTCGAAAAAGAGCTTATTTTATCTGGTTACCCTTGTTATGGGGCTTGTGATACCAAAGACAAAGAACTTGAAAAACTTGGTATCGACAAAATCATTCACTTAGGTCATTTTAAGATACCATTTAAACAATCAATTGAAACTGAATATTTTCCCATCAAGTCAAATCTAAAAATAAAAAATACACTAGAAAAAACCCTAGAGTTCATTGATAAAAATGAAATTGGCCTGATAACTACCCCTCAACACATCCACAAGATAGACAAGATTAAGGAATTTTTCAAAAATAAAGGAATAGAAGCAAAAACCTCAAAAGGGAATAAAAGAATAACAAGTGAGGGATTAGTTCTTGGTTGTAATTTTTCAGCAGCCAAAATAAAGCAAAAAGAGACCTTATACATTGGTTCAGGGGAATTTCACCCACTAGGAGTGGCTTTGTCAAATAAATCCAAGGTAATTGCTGCTAATCCGGAAACCAATCAGATAAAAGAAATAGGTTACAAAAACTTCATTAAAAAAAGGTATTCAATAATTGGCAAAATAAAGGACCTTAATGATTTTGGAATTCTAATTAGCACCAAGAAAGGACAAATTAGGTATAATTTAGCTAAAAAAATTAGAAAAATAATAGAAAAAGCTAATAAAACTGGCGACCTCATTGCAATTGATGACGTTTTGCCAAATGAATTGATTAATTTTGGATACGAGGCTTATGTAAACACTAGTTGTCCACGATTAAGTATTGACGATTATAATAAATTTGAAATGCCAATAATCACTCCAAACGAAGCTAAAATAGCTTTCGGAGAAAAAGATTACCAAAAATATGAAATGGATGAATTTTAAAGATGGTTATCTCAAAAAAAATCTAGAAATCAAACTAGAAAAACTAGATATTATAAAAAACCCAAAACCACGTTATGAACAATACCCTACTCCACCAGGATTAGCTGCAGCTCTTTTAAACATCTCCCTACTTCAAGGAAACATTAAAGACAAAAAGGTAATTGATCTTGGTTGTGGTTCTGGAATCTTATCCATTGGTGCTGCTCTTTTAGGAGCTAAAAAAGTTATTGGCATTGATCTTGATGAAGATGCTATTAAAGTAGCGAAAAGAAATGCTAAAAAATTTGATTTAGATATTGATTGGAAAAATAAGGATGTTAAAGAAGTTAATGAAAAGGCTGATACAGTAATACAAAATCCCCCATTCGGCTCTCAATCTAAAGGAAATGATCGACCATTCATTAAAAAATCCCTTGAGATCAGTCCTGTTGTATATTCTCTCCATAAAACAGAAACTGATGATTTTATTAAAGAATTTGTGAACCAAAATGGTGGGAAAGTTGATGAAAAAGTTGAGATTTCATTTCCAATAAGGAGAAGATTTAACTTTCATAAAGAAAAAGAAAAATCAGTCAAAGTTAATATTTATAAGTTTGTTAGGGTTGAAAATGATTGATGAGAAATTAGTTATTCCTGGAGAATTTTTGGGTACGTCCGAGGAATTTACAGGAGGAAAAGGAACATTTGAGAGAAATGGCGATGTTTACTCTTCTATAACAGGCAAAGTGAGTTTTGAAAAAAAGACCAGAACCATAGAGGTTGATCCAGTTACCTCTTCTCCACCTGTACCTACTCATGGAGATGAGATAATTGGTAAAATAAGAAGCATCAAGGACCAGATTGCTCTTGTAAATATTGATATGTTGGTTGGAAATGAAAAAAGAGAACCTGCAGTTAGCGAGGTAGGGGCAATTCACGTTTCAAATGTTTCAGAGGATTATATAGATAACGTGGGTGACGAATTCAATAAAGGGGACATAGTTAAAGCAAAAGTCATTGTTGACAAATTAGGTTCAATTGATTTAACAACCAATGAACCCCAATTGGGTGTTGTTAGTGCTAGATGCACTAAATGTGGTAGTAGACTCATGAAAGAGGGTAAAAAATTGGTTTGTAAAGATTGTGGAAACACTGAAAATAGAAAGATATCTTCTGATTTTGGAAAAGGAGTGTGATTTTGATGGAATATGAAATACTTGAAGAATCAAAAAACGAGATCAAACTGGAATTATTGGATGAAGAACACACTATGGGTAACTTATTGAAATCTTCATTTATCAAAGACGAGAGAGTGAAAGTTGCTTCATATGACATGGATCATCCTACAATGAGTAATCCAGTTCTTCATATAGAGGTTAAAGAAGGGGAAGATATTGAAGATGTAATTAATGATAAGACTGATTCTTTAATTGAAGAATTTAAAGATCTTAAAAACCAGCTCTAATGAGTTTTAAGAAGGAAACAAGAATATTAGGAATTGACGATGGTCCCTTTAAAAAATTTTCTAGCAAAGAGACTATTTTAGTTGGCTCTGTCTTTAGAGGAGGAGAATGGCTGGATGGCGTTTTAACTGATAAAATAACTGTTGATGGCTTTGATTCCACAAAAAAAATAATTGATCTAATTAACAATTCCAGGCACAAAAAACAGTTACAAACTGTTTTCTTAGATGGATTAACCTTTGCTGGTATGAACATTGTAGATATAAAAAAACTAAATAACCAAGTTTCATTACCAATTGTTATTGTTTCTAGGAAAAAACCTGATTTTGAGAGCATAAAGAGAGCATTAAAGAATGTTTCTAAGTCTGAAAAAAGATGGAAGTTAATTAAAAAAGCTGGAGAACCTATAAAAGTTAAAACAAACTCCAGAAAAGAAGAAAAACCTATTTTTATTCAAGTAGAAGGAATGGAAGAAAGTAAGGCCAAAGAGCTTACCAAAATGATCTCCACTAGAAGTAGAATACCTGAGCCTATTCGTATTTCACATCTGATTAGCACTGGTATTGTAAGGGGAGAATCATATGGGAACGCCTAATTATTTTTTAATTCTAAAACACTAAGCTTCTCAAAAAATAATTTCTCTTTTGCCAATAATTTATATTCAAACCCCATCTTTTCTAAATAATTTTTTAAACTATTTATGTCCCCTAAATCTGAGACTAATATTATTATCTTGCCATGCTCCTCTAAGTAATCTTTAGATTCAGATAAAAATCTTTTTAAAACTTCTATCCCACCTTTACCTCCTTTCCATGCTCTTTCTTCTTCATTCAGAGGCTCTTTCTCAGTAGGTAAATAAGGTGGATTAAAAAGTATGTAATCAAATTTTTCTTGGTTCAAATTTGCGAATAAGTCACTTTTTATTATTTTTTTGTTATTGAAATCTGATAGCTCTTTTCTTGATTTTCTGACAGCATGCTTATTTTTATCTACTGCTACGACCTTTTTTGGATTTTCCTCTAGACATTTTTTAGCAATTATTCCTGATCCGATACCCATCTCAAGTATTTTCTTGTTTTCGAAGTTTTTTTCTTCAATAGCTTCTAGAAAGAGTGAGGTATCCTCTCTAGGAGAATAGTATTTTTTATTCATCACTAACAGTTCTTTTTATTTTATTTGAAATTTCAACATATTCTTCTGGTGTTATCTCTTCAGGTCTTTTGTGTAAGTACTGAGTGAGTTTTGATTTAACATTTTTGAAGTCATTTTTTTCTAATTCACTAATCATATGAATGGTGTTTTCTAATGCATTTTTTAGTTTTTTTCTTCTTTGGGTGAAAACTGCTCGGGTAAGGTCAAAAAATAGGTCTTGATCTAGTAATTTTGGTAATTTCTCTTTAGGTTCAATACTTATTATAGCAGAATCTACTTCTGGTTGTGGTTCAAAATTGTTTTTAGAAACCTCTCTTATTAATTGAACATTGGCAAAATATTTGACATTTACCGTCAGTCTTCCATACCTTTTAGTTCCAGAAGTCGCTACAATTCTTTCCGCAAATTCTTTTTGGTACATCCAGACTGCTGATTTAAATTGATAATTTAATAGTTTAAAAGTGATTTCTGAAGATATAGAATAAGGTAAATTCGAAATTGATTTATCAAAAGACTCAAAATCTTTTTTTAGAGCATTTCCTTCTATTATTTCGACATTTGAATTTTTAAATTTTTCTTTAAGGATTTTTAATAATTCTCGATCTTTTTCTATTATTTTTATTTTTTTGGGTTTTCTAGTGAGAATTTCTTGAGTTAGATTTCCTATTCCAGCTCCAACCTCGAGAACAATGTCATCTTTTTGGACGTCGGCTCTATCAACTTGTTCCCTAGCTATTTCTTTGTTTTTTAAAAAATATTGATCTCTCTTTCCTTGAGGTTTATATTCTTTAAAATTAAAAGGCCCCATATTTAATCTTTAACGAAGAGATGGTATTTTACATCTTCTTCTTTGACTTCTTTTTCTATTCTTTTAGCTAACATGTGGGATGGGTCATTTATTCCATCTATTCTTTCCGCTAATTCCTCAAATGATTCGAATTCTTTTTCTTCTCTCTCGTCGATTATTTTCCACATCAATTTTTTGCCAATTCCCGGGAGCAATTCGAGTGCATGTTGCCTTGTGGTTATGGGTTGGGCTTCATTAAAAAATGATAAATACTCTTCTTCTTGCTCTTCGATAATCTTCTCTATCACGAAGGGTAATTCTACTTGAGAGCTGTGAGTAAGGTCGTCGTAGCCTATTCTTCTTTTAACATGATCTACTCTATCTCTTTCACCGCTGCCAATATATACTCTATCGTATTGGTTAACTACTTCATCTTCTTTTGGCACAGCCTCTAGCAACATAAAATAGTCTTCGCCAACCCCTTGAATTAACTTTTCTTTCTGATAGGATGGTCTATCATCCTCAGGATGGCCTCTCGGCAAGAAATCTAATACTTTAATATATTCCTCTCTCTTTTTGTTTTCATTCATTACTCTCCACTTCCTACATTCAAAATTGCTTTGTTAAAAAACAACTTAATTTTTTCTATTCTCTGTATTCTGAGATTATATCTAATAATTCTTCTATTGTGTCTTCGTTTAAAGCAAATCTTTCTTTGGAATAAAGAGCTCGAATTAAATCTTTTTCTTTGGGTAACAAATCAGTCATTTTTACAGCTAATTCAGGAGTGACCTTGTTGTGTTCAACTAGTTTTTGATAAAGTTCTTTTGCTTTTTCTGAATCTTGTTTTGAGAATTTTTGGATGTGGTCAAATGCTCTTCTTTGTGCATATCCTTTATCTCTTTCTTCTTCTCTTCTTTTCTCTGTTTCTTCTTTTAGGATTTCTCCAGCCTCTGATATCGGAATAGGTTCATCTTCTAGGACTTCTTTCACTTTCATTTTATTCCTCCTGAGGTTTGAGGTGTTCAGGTCTTATTGCTAGTTCTTTTTTGTCTGATTTATCTGTAACTTCAATTATGTATGATTTGCCTCTTTTTTCTCTAATTTTGGCTGTTCTACCATCAAATCGTGGATGGGGCATCCCTTTGTGGATACTTGGATCTATGTCTATGTGAACTATGTCTCCTTTTTCGTATTTTTCAACTGCTTTTGTTATAGGAGAACTTTTCTTTTTTCTTTCTTTTTTTAATTTTTTTCTTGTTCCGTGTCTTGATCCTTGAGATTTTTGAACCATAATCAAATCACCTTTTTATTTCCTTAAGATAAAAGCGCTTTATAAAATAAATATCTCAATTCATATATAACTAATTGGACCAGTTAATATTCTATTTCCATAACATCAAGTTTTTGGCATTCTAGGTTTTCTTCAAGTAAAGATGAAAGACTTGGTTTTGTTCTTTCACCGTCTCCACTAATAAGCTCTTTTATATAAAGACCAGCTTCGGTTTTAAACTCTATTGTGGCCTTATTATCTTCTATATCTACCAAATTAGTATCTAGAACATTTCTTTTCCTAACTTTTTCTGGACGTCTAGAAATTCTTTTTGGGGTTTTTTGAATTATTTCGGAGTTTTTAAACTCTTCAAGTGCTTTTAATATCTCTTTTTCTGTTTTATGAGTTTTTATTACTGATCTATACACTTTAGGTGGTTTTGCCTGTTTTATATCTCTTACTTTTTCTTTTTCAGTAAACTCTAAGTTATTGACCTCTACATCATTTTGGGAATCATTAATTAAAGTTTTTAATTCTTCAAGATTGATTTTTCTATTTTTTGGGTTTTTTACCTCAATAACAAAGGGTCTCCCTTTTCCAAGCATTTTAACATCTACGTCTTCTCTTCCACTACCATGAAAAACGGTTTTTTGTCCTTTTGTTTTCTCTAAAAGTGGTTCTGAAATAATTTTTTCAACGGAATTTTCATATAGATATCCAGTTCCATCACACCTCATGCATCCATCCCCACGACATACAGGGCAATGCCATTCACATTGAGGAATCTCCCGACTGAGTTTCCTATATCTTCCATAAATATAAAGAGGGTTTATATTTATCTCTATCTCTTGTTTTTCCGTATTCAATAAGAAATCGACTTCGGGGTTTTCTAAATTAACTATTTTGTCTGTTTTCTTTTCGATTATTTTCCCAATTTCACGATTTATCTCTGATTTTATAGACTCTGAATATTTTGCTCCAAATTTTGCCCAAAATTTTTCTTCTCTTTTTGTTAGGGAAGAATCAAGTTTTGTGCCAAAGAGAAATGTATCGAACTTTAGGTCATCAATTTCTTCAATGGCCCTATTTGCAAAATAAGTGAGGTTTTTAAAAAGATTTTTACATAAATGACACTTTTTTATTTGTATTCTATCATATCCTCTTCTTTCTAATGCCTTATTTGCTTTTTTAAAAGATTTTGCTAAATCTTTCATTTCGGAAGGGTTTTTTTCTTCTTTAATCAGGATATCGGCCTTCATCATTAATGTTTCTTTAATCGATTCTCCTCTATCTTGATTGGTTGTCCCACTACCTAGTTGCGCAAATTGTCTCCCTAAACAATTGTCACATAGGGCATGTTTTTTTAGTATTTCTTGGCTCTTTTCTAGTATCATCTTGTATCCAAAAAAACCAAAAATAGTTTTTAAAAAACTTTATCTCTTGAATTTTTTCATCATTTTCTCCATTGGGCCTCTTCTTCCTCGCATTTGTTTCATTAATTTCTTCATCATTTTGTGGTATTCTAATAATTCTTTTACATCTTCTCGATTTGTTCCTGATCCTTTCACTATTCTTTGTATCCGGGAATCCCCTATTATGTTGGGGTTTTCTAATTCCTCAGAGGTCATGCTATCCATGATTATTTTGTATTTTTCCATTTTTTCCTTGGTAACATCCATGGCGTCATCAGGTAATTGTGCTCCTCCCATTGGGAGCATGTTCATCACTTTATTTAGTGGCCCCAGTTTGTTTATCGATTCTAATTGTTTGTAGACATCTTTTAGGGTTAGATCACCTTTCATCATTGCTTCCATGTCCATTTCGTCTTCTTCTAATCGCTCTTCGGCTCTTTGGATTAGTTTTTCTAAGTCTCCCATTCCTAATAATCTTGAAATAAATCCTTCTGGATCGAATTCTTCGAATTCTTCGGGTTTTTCTCCTGTCCCAAGAAACGCAATCTTTGTATTTGTTTCTGATACTGCCGTCAGGGCTCCTCCACCTTTGGCTGTTCCATCTATTTTTGTTATTATAACTCCATCGATTCCTACTGCTTTTTCAAAGGATTTTGCTTGTTCTTTCACTCCTTTACCTATGGAAGCATCTATCACGAGGTATTTATTTTCGGGAGAAACAGTTTTTTCTATTTCTTTCATTTCCTTAATTAACTCTTCTTCCAAGGAGTGCCTACCTGCGGTGTCTATTATTCTTATTTCTTGGTCATTTAATGTTTCTAAGCCATTTTTTATTACTGAAACTACATCATCAGCTTCTTCTTCTCCATAGAAAGGGATGGCTACTTTTTGAGATAATGTTTTTAGTTGCTCATAAGCACCTGGTCTATATGTGTCTCCACAGATTAAACCAACTTTCATGCCTTTGTTTTTAAAATAATTAGCTAATTTTGAGGCTGTGGTTGTTTTACCTGAGCCTTGTAAGCCTAATAATAATATATCCTGGCTTTCGATTGGAGGGGCTCCACCTTCCCCTACTATTTTAACTAACTCCTCATAGACTATTTTTACAACATGTTCTCTAGGATTAGCTCCTTTTGGTTTTTTTTCTAGAGCTCTTTCTTTTATTTGATCTGTTAGGTTTTTTACTAATTTTACATCAACATCGGATTTCAAAAGTGATCTTTGGATGTCTCTAGTTAATTCATCAACAGCTTCTTCATCTATCCTTCCACTGCCGGCTATTTTCCTAATACTCTTCTTTAGAGAATTTCCAAGTTTATCTAAAACCATTTTTTATTCCTTAAATAGTTGATTTACAAACCATTCAGAATCAAATTTTTTAAGGTCAGAATAAGTTTGTCCTGTTCCAACAAATATTATGGGTTTTTGAACCTCGTAAGTTATAGATATAGCTGAGCCTCCACTAACATCGGCATCTATTTTTGTTAATACAACGGCATCTATGTTAACGGCTTTATGGAATTCTTTTGCTCTTTCAACGGCGTCACTTCCAGCAACTGCTTCATCTACAAAAATAACTAAATCTGGGTTGGTTACTCTCTTTATCTTCTTAATCTGATCCATTAGGTTTATATCGGTGTGCATTCTCCCAGCTGTATCCCCTAACACTACATCCTTGTTATTGGCTTCTGCAAACTCTACTGCATCATAAATTACTGCAGCTGGATCTCCTCCTTTCTCATGTTTAATCACTTTTGTATCTAGACTTTCGCCATGTTCAGAGATTTGTTTAGTTGCTCCAGCTCTAAATGTATCTCCACATGCCAAAACAGTAGAATAATTATTTTCCATCAAATATTTTGATACCTTTGCTATGGTGGTTGTCTTTCCTACTCCATTTGTTCCCACAAAGAGAATGTTAATGGGTTTTTCTTTCGATTGGATATAAGAATCGAAATTGAATTGAAAATCGAATATCTTTAGAAGAGCATCCTTAAGTGCTTTTTCTACGATTTCTCCAACATCTTTTCTCCATTTTATTTCTTTTCCAACTAATTCCTCTTTCACTTCTTCGATTATTTTTTCTGCCACATCGTAATCTACATCACTCTCTACTAATCCTAGTTTTAATTCTGAAAGAGGCTTTTCTAAGTCTTCTTCTTCTAAAATGACTTTTCTTTCTTTAACAAATTTTTTTGCCTTTTCACCTAGAGAAGCTTTCTTTTTTGTTTTTTCTTCGACATCAGACTCAAATCCCCTAATTTTATTTCTCAACTTCTCAAACATCAAGACCACTAAAAAGATTTAGTTAAAAAATAGATTGCTTAAATTATTAAAACTTTAAGCTTTTTTAATATCTTTTATTTCAATATCTCTTCTTTTTACTCTATGTTTGCTTCCTATTATTGAATAGACTTTTTCTTTGGCAAACTCCTTGTTTTTTGCTTCTACTTCCTTCCTAAATTTTTGATGACTAGTTTTTCCCATCTTAAAGTATCCTTTTATCTCAAATTTCATTCTTCTTCACCTTCCACAAACAATGTGTTTTCGATTCTACCTAATTCATGTCCAGTTGTTCTCGTTCCTATTATAAATCCCTTATCGTTAGCTACTGCTCCACTACCTACTAAAGGGCTTCCGTAGTTTACCGTTCCTACTTCTATTGGTATTTCTAAAAAATCCTCTATTTTCTTAATTTTTTTGTCTGATGTTTTTGGGTGTAACAAGGCTCCATTATTGTTTATTATAGCTGCTGCACCTACATTTTTAACTCCAGAGATAGAGGTTGACATTATGTCAACATTTAAGGTGTTTTTTATTTTTTGTTTGTCTTCTTTTTTTAAGTCAGGATGAACTAACGCTTTTTTGTTGTTGGAAACCACTAAGTTACCTGATGCGTTCATATTTCCGGATATGAAGTCTAAATCTAGGTTTGTTTTGCTTATTTCTTCTATTTCATCGTCATTAATCATTCCTGAGACTATTATGCCTTTTGAGTTCATTTCTACTAGTGAGCCTAGTAGTGAGCTGTCTTCGACAGTGCTAGATATCACTTCGACATCTAGAGTGTTGGAGATAACTTTTTTGATTTTTGCTTCCAGCTCTCTTGGAACTATTGCATAATCTTGAGAAGAGCTTATATAAACACCTAGGTCTTGATTTCCGAAAAATTCTAATCTTTCAAATTTCATATTAGTCCTCAGCTATCTCTGCTTCAACTACTCCGTCTTCAAATCTTCTGGCTCTTACCCTTATCTCGTTTGGAGGGTTTTCTATTCCTCTCTCCCAGATTTTCTCATTAATAGAGTTATCAAGATAGATATTTTCTTCTGATGAATTGAGATGTTTTTTTAATTCAACTTTTGTTTTATTAATAGCTTTTTTTGCCCTTAACCTTCTTGAAGTTTCTTTAACTCCGTTTAAAGGTATTTTTATTAATTTTTCTTCCATTATTTCACCTATTCGCCTGTATCATGTCTTCTCCAATTTCTTCTTTTTGGATGGTTGGTAACTTCTCTATTGGTCTTCATCATCACCCAAGCTGGAACTCTCCGATTTTGTTTTGTTTTCTTCGCTAATCTCTTCTTTTTGCCTTTAGTCTTTTTTCCCATAGTTTCTCACCTTCTTTTTATATTAATATCCTTACTATCAGATTGAGCTTTTTTAAGAATTTTTTTGAACTGATCATCATCTATCTTTCCTTGGATACTTCCTTTTTGTGCCAAAAGGATTAGTTGTTGTTCTATAGATTCCACAAACTCTGGTTTAGCCATTCTTAGGTTAGATAATCTCTGTCTTGCCTCTGAAGTCATAATCTTTTTTAATAACTTCTTTTTTTGAGCTTCTTGTTGTTGTTTTCTCTGCTCTAACTCTTCTTGACTTCCTTTTTTTTCTTTCAATTCTTCAAGTTTCTTTTGCCTAATTTCCTCTATATCGTCTTCACTCAACAAAACCACCTACCAAATCAATATTTTTTTAATTCTTCTTTTTCTTTTTCTAATTCACTTTTCAATTCTGAAGCTATGGAATCTAAAAAACTTTTACCTTCTGCGGTTATCTTCCTACCTTCTGGAGTAGACTCAACAAATCCCGCTTCTTCAAGTTGCTGTAATCCTTTTCTTATTATCTTACCAGAGCCCTTCTCTGATCTTTCAGGTGAACTTCCTGTTTTGTCCTTAGAGCCATAATATTTTCTAAGTCTTTCAACACCTATTGGTTGCTTTGTATAAACCTTTCTTAATAAAGCTGCTGTTCTAGTATACCACCAATTTTGTTGTGTTGGTGCTCTTTCCTTATTTGCAGCTGTCTTCACAAATTTTGCCCACTCAGGCATTTCTATTTCATCTATTTCTTTCAATAACCTCTCAGATGTCTCTTCTATTAATTTGTTTGCTGGAACGTCATATGCTGTTGCCATAATTTTTACCTCAATTAGAGCTGATGATTAAAAAATGAATAATGCAATCCTTTTATTCTAACCTCATGCTTATAATATTTGCCCATTATCTAATTTGTCTTAGTAATTTCTTAGGATTCTTGTCAACAACTTCTTTTGCCTTACCCTCTGATAAACCTGCTCCCATTGCAATTTTTATCGCTCTCTCCCGGGATATTAGATCACTTGGAGAATGAGAATCAGTGTTCACCAATAGTCGGGCATCATTTTTATCAGCTAAATTTGCTAAATGGCCATTTGTATAACAATGGCCTCTCCTAGAGGTTAGTTCCAAAAAAACATTATTTTGAGCGGCTTTTTTTACATTTTCTTCTTTAATGAGGCCTGGATGTGCTAAGATATCTACTTCCTCATTTCTAACTGCCTTCTTATTTGTTCCTTTTGGAACAGGTTCAACAATAGATTCTCCATGAAGTATGATGATTTCAGCTCCTTGCTCTTTGACTTCTTTTACTAAAGAGTTGATTTCTTTTGGAGCTACATGAGTGATCTCAGCTCCTACTAAAACCTCAATATCTTTGAATTTGTTCTTTATCTCCTTTATCTTCTGTATATCCTCAATATTTGTATGGTCTATATGGTCAGTAATTGCAATTGCTTCATAACCCAAATCCTTACATCTTGCTACAATCTCAGAGGGTAATAACTCACCGTCAGAAAATAAAGAGTGTAAATGGAAATCTATTCTCATACTCTACTCTTATTCCCATTCTATTGCATCAACAGGACAATTATCTATCGCCTTTTGGATATCAGGTTCCTCTGCTCCTTCAGGATCTTTAACATGAGATTTTCCATCATCACCCATTTCAAAAACTTCTGGAACCATACCTACACAAATAGCATGTCCTTCACAAACCTCCTGATCAACAACTGGTTTTTTCATTAATTTAACCTCCTTTATCTAATCTTATCATTCCATTAATTTTATAGTTTTTTATCTTCTATTTCTTTTTTCAACTCATTATAACTAGATTCTATGCTCTGAGAAATCACTCTGGTATTTGATATTACAGGCATGAAATTATTGTCCCCTTCCCATCGAGGAACTATATGGGTATGGACATGGTCATCGATTCCCGCTCCTGCAGTTCTTCCCAAATTAATTCCTATATTAAACCCATCGGGATCAAAAACTTCTTTAGCTGCTTCTAAAAACTTTGAGAGCAGTTCGTGCTTTTCTAATACCTCTTCTTTTTCTAGTTTTGAATAATTGGATTCGTGTCGGTAAGGAACCACCATCGCATGTCCAGGATTATAGGGGTACTTATTTAGGATTATGAAATTGTGATCTCCTCGTTTGAGAATTAAATTTTCTTCATCATTGTCCTCTTCTGGTTTTTCACAAAAGATACATTCATTATCTCCCTCTCTTACCTTTTTAACGTATGCAACTCTCCATGGTGCAAAGAGTTTTTGTTTCTTCATAGAAGGTGTTATTAATCTTGAGTGCAATATTTTTTTCTGAATGTTTAAGGTTAATGAAGTTCCTATTGAAGATACCTATTGCGAAGCCTTTGAGGGTGTTTTCACCAGAGTTCTTCTAACTGCTAAGAACTCGAAGAGGTTAAAGAAATCAGCCCAAGGTTCTACAGCCTTACCTCTAACTGTTTTTGATGAATCAGAAACTGGGGTTGAATCCTATTTAGATAGTGATCTAACACCTGATGATAGATATGGAGCTATTTTACAGTTCTGGGTCAATAAGAAAAGTGGAAAAGAGAAATTAGAAGAAGAATTTGCCAAAAGGGTTAGACAGGGTATATTAGTTGTTCCCGGAACGCGTGTTTTTAATTGGAATGATTTTAAGGATAAATTTGGAACATTAAAAAAAATTGGCCATTGTGGAGATGGATATGAGTGGATTGAAGAAAGATTTGGAAGACAGGTTATCAATATACCTATTATGATGGGTGAATTTTTGGTTGAAGAAAAAATTGGTTATGATGTAGGTGTGATGGGAGGAAATGTCTGGTTTTATTGTGATAGCTATGATTCTGGAATTAGAGCTGGAGAAGCTTTTCTAGATTCAACAAAAGATGTAGAAGGTGTAGTAACTCCTTTTGATATATGTTCTGCTGGTTCAAAAGTTGAGACAAATTATCCTGAAATTGGCCCAACTACAAACCATCCTTACTGTCCTACTCTCAAAGATAAGATAGATAGCTCTAAGGTTCCTGAGGGGGTTAAGAGCATTCCTGAAGTAGTAATAAATGGCAGAAACGAAAAAAGTGTTAAAAAAGCTATGAAAGAAGGAATAAAATCTGCAACATCTGTTGATGGGGTTATTAAAATAGGTGCAGGTAACTTTGGTGGAAATCTAGGTCGATATAAGATCTATCTCAAAAACCTCTTCTAAAAGAATTGCTAAATAATCAATCGGTTTTTTAGAGATCGTTATTATAATCTCTTATTGCTTATTTGATTATTTTAGTGAGATAGGGGAGGTTTTAGAGGTGGAATTAGGGCTTGGTTAACTCAGACAATTCTTTAACGACTTCTTTTAGGTCATTGTTTTTTTCATATATCTCTTTTTGTCTATCTGCTCCTGTATATCTTTCTTTAGCCATGTTTTTTATTTTATCTATTTCTTTTTCTATCCCCAACTCTTCAACCGGTTCTTCTATAAAATCCAACATTTCTACAATCTCGTTTTGTATATCAATTTCAAATGCTTCCCCTCCCTCTCTCTTTATAAATGACCCATCCAAACCATCTCTAAGTGCTCTCCACCTATTTTCTTTAATACTCTCTTGGTCAAGTTTAAATGGAAGATTCATGTTATCATTTTCGTAGATTTTTGTGATCTTATATACCAGTGCTTGAGTTAAAGCTGCAATTGCTATTGATTCTTCCACTTTGGTGGGTAAATCTGCTATTCTTACTTCGATGGTTCCTAAGTCTGCTCTTGGTCTAACATCCCACCAAATCATTGTTACATCCTCTATACTTCCTCCTTCTATTAGCCTCTGTTCAACATTTTTGTATTCCCCCCAGCTCTCGAAATGCATTGGTAGCCCTGTTCTTGGTAAAGAATCAAAAATTCTTATTCTCGTTGATTTTAATCCGGTTTCCTCTCCTTGCCAAAATGGTGAATTAGTTGATAGAGCTAATATATGTGGAAGAAAGTTCTTAATTACGTTTGTTACATAAATTGCTTTTTCTTTTGACTCCACCCCTACATGAACATGCTGTCCAAAAATTAGTTCTCTCTTACCTGTCCATCTTAAGTCTTCAAGAACTTTTTTATATCTCTTTTTTTCAGTAACATCTTGTTCATCCCATCTAGCAAAAGGGTGTGTCCCAGAAGCGGCTAATTTGTATCCTTTCTCTTCACAGTAATCAAATAATTCATTTCTAAGTTTGGTAACATTTTGCTCAGCTTCTTCTATGTCTTCGCAGACGTCTGTTGCTATTTCAAGAACTGATTGAAAAAGTTCGGTTCTCAAGTTGTCTTTTATAGATTCCACTTTACTCAACATCTCATCGGCTCTAGATCTCAAACCCCAATTCTCTGTATCAACTATCTGGAATTCCTCTTCAATTCCTATGCTAAAGGGTTCGGATTCACCAAATTCAGTCATGATACAAACCAAAGTTGTGTTTTTTGCTATTTTCCTGATATATCATAAAAATAGTTTTTTTATTATCGATTTTGTGGTGTTTTTTCACGCTGTTCTTCTCCCTATTAATCTATGCGATATTTTTTTCTTCCTTTTTTTTCTTAAAAGTTTCCCTAGATTCATCAAGCTCGCCTAAACCCTAAGTAAAAGCCGGCAACAAATCCTCCACCCATTGGTAAAAAACCTGAAAGGCTTGGGATTATTCCCGTTGTTTCAAATTCAAATGGAACTGCATTACCTATATTTTGTTGATTTATCTCTATCACTCCTCTTTGCTGAAGGTATACAAGACTGCCAAAATATACTCCCGCTAAAATTAGAAAAACCTTAAGAATTAATTTAGCGGCATAACCAGAAATAAAACCGACGACTGCTCCAACTCCCATATCAAATATCAAACTGGCTATTTGAAATTCTGCCATATGTATTTTATGGAGATGTTTGTATAGTTAAAACTTTCGAAACATTTTTAGCGATTTCAAATGATTTAAAAAGAAATATGAAGATATATCCAAAATGTGTCCCTTGTCTATTGCAAAGAGCTTATTACGAGGTACAGATGTCCAATATTGATGGAGAAAAAGAATACGAAGCTATGTCTAGGGCTCTTGAAGAACTTTCAAATAAATTTACAGATAAAAATGCTACTTTTGAAGTATCTACGGAGATGCATAGAGCTGTGTATGAAGTCATCGATACTGATGATCCATATAAAGAGAAAAAAAAGCTAGGAAATGAAGTGATAAAGGAATTATCTCCAAAGATAAAAGCTGAATTAAAAAATGATGAAAATAGTTTCAAAAAAGCTATGGTAGCTTCAATCGTTGCTAATTCTCTCGATTTCGGTGTTCTTGAACATGAGATAGATCCAGAGGAGCTCGGAGAAGATTTTCCTGAAAAAGTTAAAGATTCAGAATTAGGTATTGATGATACTGAAAAAATTAAGGAAGAAATAAAAGATGCTGACGAAATTGCATTTGTGGCTGATAATTGTGGGGAGATTATCATTGATAAATTGTTTTTAGAAGAGATAGAGACTCTTAGTGATGCTAATATTGTTTTATATGTAAGAGGAGCTCCTATTTTTAATGATGTCACTTTGGAGGAGGCAAAAGAGGTGGGTATAACCAATTTGGTTGATGAAGTAATTGAGTTAGGTGGGAGAGCAGTTGGAGTTAATCCAAAATATGTCCCAGAAAAGGTGCGTGAAAAATTGTTTAGTTCTGATTTGATAATTAGTAAAGGGATGGCTAATTACGAGTCTCTCTCTGAGTTTGAGGGTGATTTAAATGTCTCTTATGTTTTTAAAGTAAAATGTGAGCCAGTAGCCGATTCAGTAGGGGCTCAGGTTGGTGAAAATGTGGCTATTAAGAGATGAAGTTCTTATTCTTCTGATGGGATATTGTAAGGATAATTTGTATTTAAGCAGCCTAGGCAGAATTCTTGTCTGCCAGCATCCATTGCATCAAGCATCTCATCTATTTTAATATACTTTAATGAATCTGCATTTATTTCGTTTCCTATTTGTTCTTCGGTCTTATTGGGAGCTATCAATTCTTTTCTAGTAGCCATGTCTATTCCAAAGTAACAAGGAGCTATGATTGGAGGAGAACCAACTCTGAAATGAATTTCTTCTGCACCCATCTCTTTTAACATTTTTATTATTCTCGTTGAAGTTATTCCTCTCACTATACTATCATCTACTAAAACTATTTTTTTGCCTTCAACGTTTGATTTAACTCCGTTAAGTTTTAATCTGACAGCATTTTCCCTCATATCTTGACCTGGCATTATGAAGGTTCTTCCAACATATCTATTCTTCATTAGGCTTTCAAGGTATCTAGTTCCTGTTTCTTCGGCATAACCGATTGCAAAGGTTATACCTGAATCAGGAACTGGAGAAACCAAATCTGCATCTTCTACGGGGTATTTTTCTCCTAATTTTTTACCTACATTAAGTCTACAATCGTAATTTAATCGATTGTCCATAAAAGAGTCTGTTCTTGCAAAATAGATGTGTTCAAAAAAGCAATGAGAGTGTTCGTTTGTTTCTTGGATTTTTCTAGAGTTTAATTCATCTTGCTTTATTTCTACTATTTCCCCAGGTTTAACATCGCGAATTAGTTCTCCACCAAGTGTGTCTATTGCTATACTTTCTGAGACAACCATGTATCCATTTTCTGTTTTCCCAATACATAGCGGTTTAATTCCTTTTGGATCTCTAACAGCTATTAATTTATCTTCAACTAACATAACTATGGAATAAGAACCTATTAAATCTTTAGAAGCTTTTTTAATGGATTCAAATATGTCCAAAGTATCTATTAAATATTTTACAAAGAGATGGGCTATTATCTCGCTGTCATTCCCTGTGGTAAAGACATGCCCATCCTGTTCCAATTCCTCTCTAAGAGGTTCGGAGTTTACTATATGGCCATTATGTGCAAGAGCTAAATTTCCTTCGGAATATCTAACAACTAAAGGTTGGCTATTTTCTATTTTGGATTTGCCTGAAGTGGAATATCTTACATGTCCTATGCCTTTATTTCCTTCTAATCTATCTATGTCTTCTCTGTCAAAGGCTTCGGGAACTAATCCCATTCCTTTGGTGATTTGTATTTGATTAGAATAAGTTGCTATACCCGCCGATTCTTGGCCTCTATGTTGTAAGGAATAGAGAGAATAGTAAAGTGAAGTGGAAGCGTTTTCAGAAAAAGCAGCTGCTGCTATGCCACATTCTTCTTCCATTTAAGGTACACCAATCTTATTTATTTTTGTCTCCCTCACTAATCAACTTAATTTTTCTTTTTCTTTGACCTACCAAATCCACATGAAGCACAATAGCCTTTCCTTCTATTGAAGGATCTTTTTCCACATCTCCTACATCTTATATGAGTGTCTTTTCCACTCTTACCCTGAGATGGGGTTCCTTTTGTCATTTTTCACCTCTTATGGTGATATATAAACCACATTATCTCCTCTTACAATTAGTGTATCATGTTGTCTTGAGTTTTCGTTACTAATCTCTTTTGCATTTTTAAGAATCACATTCATGTGAACATCGTATCCTTGTAAGTTCCCTCGAAATTCTCTACTTCTTTTTAGTCTAACTAAAACTGGTTCACCAAGCGAATTATTTAACACATCTAGAGGTCTATCATCGTCGCTCAAAAATATTCCTCCCTAGACTAATTATAGGGTATTACTTTTTGTTATCTCTCAGATATTTATAGATTTCCCAAGATAAAAAAAGTAAGCATTATAAGAGTTATTGAGATTAATAAAATCCAAAGCAGATGAATTTTATTCACAAGTAAACGTATTTATTTTTGATGATTAAAAATTTCTGTATTACTCTGGTGATTTAAGAT
The DNA here is from genome assembly GCA_003034855.1 of archaeon SCG-AAA382B04. GTDB lineage: Archaea > Halobacteriota > Methanonatronarchaeia > Methanonatronarchaeales > Methanonatronarchaeaceae > PZKD01. The sequence goes on from PZKD01000076.1 coordinate 66,171, forward strand.
GAAAATAAAGAATAGACATCTTTTGAAAAATAGTGAGATTAAAGAGATTAGTCAAAGTTTAGAAAATAAATTTGGTTTCAATTTTTTTAAGAACAGAAAGGTTGAGAGAGGAGAAATTGGAGATAGAGAGTTTCTGTTGATTGATGGTGAGCCTTTATTATCTAAATTTGAGGATGTTTTTTTTCCAAATGTTAAGGGTGCATTGAAATTTAATTTAGAGAAAAATTATTTAACTGTTGATCAGGGAGCAGTGCCTTATGTCATAAATGGTGCTGACATAATGGCTCCAGGAGTAGTTGATGTGGATTATGATTTAATTGAAGGCGATTTGGCGATTGTGATGGAAGAAGAGCATAATAAACCTTTTGCTGTAGTTAGGCTGATTAAAGATGGTGCCGATATCCTAGAATTAGATAAGGGTAAAGTAGCTAAGAATATTCATCACATAAGAGACGAATTATGGGAAAAAATAGATTAATTTAGGAAAGGATTTCCGACAATTTATTGGAGTTTTTACAATCTATTATTTCTTTAGCTATTCTCTTTCCAGCATACATTTTTTCTCCATGTTTGATGTATGAATAACTAGAGTTGGGGATTTCAACATTTGTGCCTGCCACTATCCTAGCAGATATTTCGAATGTATATATCTCTAAGTCTTCAGTGAAAACTGTTTCTAGACAAAATGGCCCCACTATCCCAGGATCAGTTATCTCTTCAGATGTTTTTACTACTCTTTTACCCATTTCTATTATTTCTGATAATAATGATTCTCTAGCGGTGACGGGAAAGTTCCCTACCACTGTGTATGTGGGATTGGGGTTTATCTCAAGTTGTTCTTGAGCAGGGATTTTTCCCATGCTATCCACGGTTGATTCGTATCTTCTATCCATACCTAGTAATTCTAGTTCTTCTTCGGCTTTTGATCGGAAAAAGTGAGGATAAGCGTTCACTCCTATTATGTAATCTTGTATGTGAGCTTTTTCTAGTTCTTTTTCTTTGATAAGGCCTTTTTTTATCATTTTTTGTGCTTTTTCATGATATGATTCTTCTGAATTTGCTAGGAAATACCCTCTCCCTCCTTTAGCTCCGGGAAATTTCACGATGACAGGACTAGTTATTTTGGAAGGATCTTCATATGTTTCTGGTAATTTTATGTCGGCTTGGTTTAGCCATTTTCTTTGTTTTTCTCGATCTGTTTCCCAAGTCAAGAGACTTCTATTTCCAAAAATTGGTAAGGAAAGATCCAGAACTTTTTCCCTTAGGTAGGCATTAAAAGAACCATGTGGGATTAAGATAGTATTTTTTTGTTTTAATTTTTCTATTATTTCTTTATTTAGTATTTCGTGATAAGAACTTACTGTTAGTATGTCATCTCCTACTTCAAAGGATTCATAGGTTATTTTTGAATCCTTAGTGCAAATGCAGAGTGAATTAAGTCCTTGCTCTTCTGCACCTTTCAAGATATTTAGAGCTGAGTGAGATCCAATAGTACCTACAGTTATATCGTCTTTGTCGTAATCTTTAATTAATTCATTTATTTGGGATTTTTGAATCATTCTTAGGTGACTATGTCCTTGATTTTATCTTTTTTAGATGCTTCTTCTATTTCCATTGCAACTCTTCTACCTGGACCTACTTCTTTCATGTATTTGTATTTCATATATGGTGATGTTGGCTCTACACAGGGGCAACCTGGTATCCTTGGACTTACATCGAAAACATAAAATTCGAGGTCTTTTGAGATTGCTCCTTGTAAAGCAAATAAGCCAATAATTCCTGGTGGGAATTCTTCCCTGGCAGCATCTACAAATTTTGCTCCTGATTCAAAGATCATTTCGAGCTGTGATTCTCTCATAGTAGCTCCTTTATGGCCAATTTCCACATTTTGAGGTGATAAGCCAATTTCTAGTTGTTCCTTAGCAGGAAGATCCAACACCCCATCTAGATCTGTTTGTATTCTTCTATCAAATCCTAGGAGATCTATCTCTTTATTTACCGGTGACCAGAAGTAGTTTGCGTTGAATTTGGCTCCTAAGACATATTCTTCTATTGTCGCTTCTTCTAGGTCTTTTTGATCTATGATTCCCTTATTTATCCTTTCATTAGCTCTTTCTTTGTATTCTTCATAAGATGAAGCATAAAAGAATGCTCTTTCTATTCCTCTTTCTTTTTCTTCAACTTTCACTATAACTGGTCTGTCAATGTTCTTTGGATTTTCAAACATCTTTGGTTTTGTTATACCCGCTTGATCTAGTAGGTAATATTGGTTTTCTTCGATGTCTCTTTCTTCTGTTCTTAATAATTTTCTACTTCCTAGAAGAGGGACTTCGAGGTTTTTTTCTATATTGTCATAGCCCACATACACTGAGAATGAGCGGTTTGGGACAAACAAAGTATTTAGTTCTCGGAGTTTTTCTTGATTTTCCTCATTCACCATATCTTCAAAATCATCTAACAAGAGAAAGTTATCAAAAAGGTTGTTGTAGTGTTTTGTGTATGTTTTTTCTCGACCCTTTTCACATACGACAACGGTGTCGAATCCTTCTTGTTTTGCTCCGTGGCCGATCTCTAGTGCTGAGTGGGAACCTAAAACACCTATTGTTATGTCATTTTTATCGTATTCATCAACTATTGATCTTATTTTTTCTTTTTTTATCATCTATTATTCCTCCTTGTAGTTGAGGTATTTTTTAAGAACCTCTTTTAATGGGGGGGTGTCAAAAAATTCTTTATCTGTAAATTCATTCGCACTTGACATATATACTTTTGATATAATGTCCTTTAGTTCCTTATCCATCTCTTTTGGTTCCTGAAAACACAATTCTTTCCAATTTTTCTTACCTTCTCGATTAGCCTCTTTTTTAGCTTCTTTAACCTTTTTGTGCCATTCTGTGTTTTTGTAGTGTTCTCTTGCAATTTGCTTACTTACTTGTATATTATCATAAGTGAACCTACATTCGTCAAGGGTTCCTACCACGTCAACTACCATTATATCTCTGTTTTCGTCAAAGGCAAGTTCAATTTTTCCATCTTCATTTTTTAATCCTACCTTTTTAGCTTCTTCTGTAATCGTTTGATTGACTATATTGAGTGTATTTTTTATTTCATTGACTTCAGAATCAGTTAAAGAGGCTATCTCCTGCGCTTTATCCCATTTTATGTATCTATCTCTCTTTTCCAATTTAGTGGAAACATCAAATATTGGTTCCTTCAAATTTTGACCTGGTTTAGGCTGTTTACTTAGTCCAAAATCTTCTAATGTCATTTTTCCATTTTTTAATCTCCTAAAAACACTTGATCCTTTTGGTAAACCATTTCTATAGATTATCTCTAGTGGAATCAAAAAATTCCCCTTTTCAGACCTTTTTAACCCGTCAAAAACTGAATAATTATATTTTGAGTTCTTAAACTCTGGTTCTATAACCCTTACCAAATCTACTTCCATTGTCTTTGGAGGACTATTAACTTGGTTAAGTGAAGTTTTTCTTCCCTTTCTATCCAAAACTCCCTGGTAATGTGTGTTGATTCCTATCTTTTCAAGTTTTTCAAAAAAATACGCTCCCATTATACAGAGTGATTTGCCCTTATTCTCTATGTGATCAGGCATTTCTCCCCAATCAAAAACTGAATAGCGATCTGAAAAATGAAAACGACCTATTCCTTTTTCATCTTTAGAAGGTTCCTCTATAACTTCTAGATCTTTCACGCTACCCATTTTATCATCTCAATTATTCAAGTTTTAAAAGATTAGAATAACATATAAAAATTATTAAATCAAATCTTTTTAACAAATTATATTCTAAAAAAACATAAATCAATTAGATGGTGTTATGAAGAAAAATAAATTTGTATTTATTATTATCCTTGCAGTGATTATTTTGTTTTTATCCATAGCTATGGCTAGTTCTCAATCATTTAGTTTTAGGACTACATATAATTTAGATATTCACAAAAATGGTTCTACTACTTGGAGCATAGAATATAGGGTTCCTCTAGATAGTGAAGAAGAAATTAATGATTTTGAACAATATATGGAGAA
>PZKD01000081.1 GCA_003034855.1 archaeon SCG-AAA382B04
GTTACATGGAGGTCAATTATCTTATTGCTCCACTCGCATCCACGAGTAATGTTGTCTTTTAACGAACTCAACTTCATCTTGGCCCTCTTCGTGTAATGGCGTGATGCATGACCTCTGTCAAACCCTGAAGCATCTATTGCCTACGACCCCAGTGAGATCCAGCTTCTTGATGGACAGCCTTAAGAGGGTTCGCCATATACTCATAGAAAACTTGTTAAACGCTCTACATAGCGTTGATGAATGAGGGACCTTATCTAGGTTGGGGTTCTTTCCTAATCCTTAGCATCTCCACGGCCTCATCAACGATCTCTCTATATGTATCCTCCTTCTTTATCTTCAGGCACACAAGAACAGCATCGTTGCCTCAAACTATAGTCTCTTCTCGAATACTTAGAAGAATACCTTGGAACCTTCCTAGCCACCAAACGTTTAATCTCCTTAGCGAATCTGTAAAGCTCTGTCTCCGGAAGCTCATCCAAATCCAGCTCCAAATCCAACTGCTGCAACTATCCCATCCCCAAATCCACTTCTTACCGAAAGTTCAAGTAAGTTCCGAGAAAGGGTTGCAACAGAGCCAAAAAAAAATAAAAAATCAAAATTCTCTTCCATACTCCCCAATATACACTTCCCTCTCATCAAACTCCCCATCCCCATGTGGGGATTTTGTCTCATCAGGGTATCCGATTGCTAAAATAGCCAAAACTCTCTTCTCTCCTGGAATAGATAAAACCTCTTTAACAACTTCTTCCGAAGTTTCCTCCTCAGTTTCATGTCCTTTTATCTGAATCCAACAAGAACCAAGTCCCTGATTTGTTGCCTCCAATTGAACGTTTTCAGCTACTACAGAACAATCTTCAATCCATTGATCTACATCATCAGAAACTAAAATTAATCCAACTGGTGCCTGAGCTAAAAATGAAGCATATGGAGTGATTTTAGATAATTTAGCTTTCTTAGCATCATCTTTAACCACTAATATCTTATAGGGGTACTTATGTTTCGCCGAAGGAGCGAAGCACCCTGCCTTAATAACTTCTCTAAGTTTTTGATCCTCAATATCTTTTTCTTTAAACTTTCTTATACTTCTCCTTTGTTTAATTGCATCCAACATTTATAGGTAAAAATTTGTGTTTTATACCTCAAAAAATCTTATCTGTCAACTACCCAATACCTAATCAAAGATTAGGAAGGGACTTGTAGTTCAGCTCCACGACTTGCTATACAGAGGTCGCTTCAACGCTGTCCACGCTAATGGCTGGCTGACATCAGGGGGCTAACCCTATCCCAAAGGGGGACAGCCCAGAGGCATACCGTGTAGGTCTGCAAGCCAATAAACAGACTCCCTGTTGCCAGTTAACACGGTAATTTAAACACAACAGCGGGCTTGGTGACCTTACTGTGCCCTCATAAATAATAATCTGAAAGAAAAAACTTGTGAAGTGACCCCACAGCAGAGCTGTGGGGCTTCCCTGCGACCTTATCCCAAAAGAGGGAGTTTGTTTTCCACGATG
>PZKD01000116.1 GCA_003034855.1 archaeon SCG-AAA382B04
TTTTGGCTATTACGATTACTCCAGCTATCACTGTTATCGCTATTATGCCTATCAACACTAATTTTAGAGGAAACGGTGATGAGACGTTTATTTTTTTCTCTCCACTAATTTCACAAGTACCTCCATGACCGTCAGAAGCAGAAAAAGAATAACTATAGGTTCCGCTTTTATCCAAGGTAACATCGGTTCGATAAACCATCCCAGTGCTATAGTCTCCATCCACTTCATTCATCTGGTAAGTTGTTTCTCCCACTTTGACTTCTATTTCTCCTTGATCACCGTCATTATCTCTATATGTCACTTCAAAAGTAAAGGCTGATCCCTCCTCACCGCTGGTGGGTGATACTGACGGATTCTCGAGTATCGGAGAATGGTTCTGAATAGTTAAGTTTGATGGAGAAGTTTCAACTTTTTCTATCCCATCGCTAGCCGTAACATTATAAGACACCTGGCCTCGAGAGCTTGGAGAAGCTGTCCAATCACATCTATAGATAACTCCTTCAATCATGGTTCCACCGCCCTGTTCCATTAAAATGGTTTCAGAGCCCACATGTAACTTAACAAAGTCTGGAGAATCCCCGTCTTTATCTGTATAGGTCACTTCAAAAGTGAAAGTAGTTCCCGCTTTGCCACTTTTAGGCGATACGGAAAGATTTGAAAGAGTAGGGGAATGATTAATGCTAATCTTGTAGATACTGTCTTTATTCGGATCGCTATGCCAGAGGTTAGTTCCGTCAAAAGCTAATCCCTGAGGAACCGGACCAGGAGAACTGAATGAAGAAATCACATAACCATTCATATCAAGTTCATAGATTTTCTCTGCGCTTTGTGATGAAACCCAGAGATGTTCTCCATCATAAGTCAGGCCTAGAGGTCCGGGTCCAGGAGCATTAAAAGAAGAAAGCACATCACCAAGAGGTTTAACCTTGTATATCTTGTCAGTGTGGAATCCAGCTACCCAGAGGTTACTACCATCATAAGCTAGATGGAAAGGAGAAGATGATCGTTATCTGGAAGGTTCTGAAGTAGAAATAAAAATGACTATCACAGAAGAAGAAACTAAATTGGTGAACGTTTATGTTGACTTAACCGGTCCGGGAGAGGATGTAGCCCAATTTCCTTCAGTTGATACTGATAGTGTTATGATTCCTACCTTGGGTGGATCAGAAACCCCTTATCCTCAAACTTTTGATTTCTCTCTTAATTGTAACTATGAAAACTGATAACTGAACTTTAACTTTGTACAATCAAGTGGGAGAAAATTTCTTGATTATTTTGTCGTTAAATTTCCAACAATCCTCTGGCATCATTCCCAATTCCCTCTCGATAGTCGATACTAAATCTCTTAGTTCTCTTAATACTATTCCACCTACTGTAGGTTCTAGATATATACTGATATCTACAGTATTTCCTAGAAAAGTCTCTCCGGTAATAATAAGCTCCACCCATGCATGATGACTCCCCATTACAACAAAGGCGTTTTCGTATCCAGCCTCTCTCAACA
>PZKD01000026.1 GCA_003034855.1 archaeon SCG-AAA382B04
AGAATCTATAAAAATCTATTTAGCTAATGACTATGACCAAGAAAACCAAAATACCCAAGAGATTAGAAAGGAGTTAAGAAAAAGTTGGGGCAACAAAGAGGCATATAAAAAAGCTCTAAAGAATTTTCCAAACTACCTTAGATACGAAAGGACAATGCTACACCGCCTTTACGAGAACCCTTCTGATTTTGTAGGAGCATTGAACAATTTACCAAAAAACCTCCTAAACCTATTTATTCACGCTTACCAATCCTATTTGTTCAATAAAACAATTAACGAAAGAATAAATCGAAATATTTCTCTAAGAAAACCGATTATGGGAGATGTTGTATGTTATACTGATTTAGAAACTGGAATACCAAATAGGAATGTTACAGAAAGAGTAACAGAGAAAAATAGAGAAAAGATTGAAGAAATGATTGAAAAAAGAAAAGCATATGTAACAGCTCCCTTATTTGGTAAAAAAACCAAACAAGCACTAGGAGAAATGGGAGAAATTGAAGAGAAAATACTCGAACAAGAGAACATTGGATTAACTGATTTCGAAATAAAAAAGATTCCCGAAATAAGTTCAAGTGGACTTAGAAGGGAAATAATTACATTCCCTAACTTTGATAGTATTAAAAAAACAAAATCCACAGTAACACTTAGATTCTTTTTACCAAAAGGATCTTACGCCACGTGTGTCACAAGAGAATTTAGAGGTGAATTAAATGGAAAGTAGAACGTCAAAACTGGTAGCAATTTTCGTAGTAATACTATTCTTAGGAATGATACTCTCCAGCATGTTTGGAGGAACCCAAAGAGATGTCACTATCAATAATTATGGATTAACTAAATACGAGGAAGAACTAGGCGAGGGACAAGTTTGGTTAATGGTTAATAACCAAGGAGAATCAGCAAAGAATGTTTCAATAGTGGTTAAGTTAGAAGGACAAGTAGTTAATGGCTCTGAACTTAGCTTACAACCAGGACAAACTAAGCAAGTAGCATATGATTTTAACTTTAGATATCAATCTGACAAACTAGTGGTTCAATTGAAAAATGAGCAAGGAAAAACAGTGAGAGAGATCGGAGCTTCAGTAGTAAATTATCCGACAATTTAGTTTTTAATATGTTTTAGCAGATACAGCGACTTTCTTTCCTTCATTCCCACAATTTATACATTCTTCATCTGTTTTTTCTTTTAATTTAGTTCCCAATAGGTCAGCATCAAACTCGTCTTCTAATTTTTTTCCACATTCTTGGCTTCCACACCAACTAAACTGTATAAAACCACCATCTTTGAGTTTACTTCTCCCTTCTTCTAAGGAATTAACATTAAGTATCCTTGAAGACATTTTTTGTTGCGCTTCATTGACTAGG
>PZKD01000024.1 GCA_003034855.1 archaeon SCG-AAA382B04
GATATTTTGAGGAGTCCAGGGAGAAGCACGGTGAAGATAGACTTGGAACACCACCAAAAGACCTAGAAAATTACTTCGATAATCACGGAATTGACTATGGATTTCGATGAGAGGAGATGGCCGGAATTATAGATCTATCAGGCATGTTGATTGCTATTCTACTATATGCTTACGTTTTTTAATTGTAACTTCAGTATCTCTATTCATACGAATCTCCCTTCTGAAAGCCTTAAAAACACCTTACAATCCCTACTACTCAATTGAGGGAGATTATACGAATGAAGACAAGGATATGTTAGTAAGGAAGAAATTATTGGACCAATAAGTCTGGAATTGTTCAGAAAAGGAACTTTGATGAGAAACTAAAATCTTTTTTTGACTCTTTGAGGCGACCTCTGAGAGTTTTTCTAAGGTAGGCCTCCGCTCTTTTAATTACCGTGATGTCGCAAAACACCAAAAATCTTATAAAGCTCATCGCTTCACACAACGATATGGATCCGCTGGACGAGGAGATTTTCCGGATTAAGAAGGAGTTAGAAAACTGGGGAGATTACAACTCGGAGAGCAGTAAATATGGTTCAAGCAGCGTATATCCACAGGTAGAAAGTCAAACAGGCTATAGTAAGCAATGGTATGAAGATTTTATTCAAGAGCTTGATCGAAGTATTGAAAGAGACAAAAGGAGGCAGAGTCAACTGTTGAATTACATGTTAGGCCTTCTTGATGATGGCAGTTCAAGAAGACGCACTAGGAGAACACAGGCAGACAATGATTCAGGCATAGAATCCCTATTTGATTCGATAGAAGATTATAAGACGACAAAAGATAAGTCGGACAAAGAACAGGAACAATACGAAAAGGAATCCTTCTACAACTTTGTTGATGAGGATCTGAGCTTGAAGGAAATGAAGGAGAGAAATGACTTCTATGATTTCGTTGATGAAGATTTAGATATGGGCCAATTCAAGGACCACCTAGATTAAATTTTACTTAAAGCTTTTCTGTTGATAGTATCTATGTAATCGGAGGATGTGAAAAAGGTGCCTAGCTCTAATTCAGAAGACAAGGACACAACGCTTAATTTCTCAGACTTGAAGGTGCTTGAAGAGAAGCAAAGAGAACTCAGAGATAAATACTCCTTTGAGGAATGTCGAAAAATTAAGAGGGCTGGGGAGCTGTATAGAGAGAATTCGTTAAATAGTGTTGCTCAAGAGACAGATACAAATAAAGATGAAGCAGAGGAGTTAATCAAGAAGTATATAGTTCTTGTAACGGATCCTTCTGACAAAGCAACACTTCTAGCAACTGAGCTAGGAATTAAATACTTTGGAAAACAAAAAACTTTAAGTGAGATCCTGTCTG
>PZKD01000023.1 GCA_003034855.1 archaeon SCG-AAA382B04
CTTTTTTTAATATATTTCTAAATTCCATCTCTTGTTATAGGTCGATCCTCTAATCCTTCATCCAACCACTGTTTTGTGAAATTGATAACATTAGTTTTCCAATTTCCTGATTTGTCTTCAATCCAATCCTCAAGTTTATCCTCAAATTCTGATAGTTTCAAGAAGTAATGATCACTTTCTCTAATCTCAGGTGTTTCCCCACAAATAGAACAATATGGATCTATAAGATCCAATGGATCAAGAGTTCTACCACAACTATCACATTGGTCTCCTTTAGCATCTTCTGCCCCACAATATGGACATTCTCCTTCTACGAATCTATCTGGTAGGAATCTTTCATCGTTTTCGCAATACAACATTTCCATGGTTTTATTTTTAATAAAACCGTTTTGTTTAATGGTGTTAAAAAAGGTTTGAACTGTTTTTTTATGGTTATCAGTTGTTGTTTTTGTATAGAGATCGTAAGAGGCTTCCATATCCTCTAGGGATTTCTTAATTATCTTATGATATTTTTTAGATAATTTTTCTGGAGAAACATCCTCCTCTTCAGCTTTAAGAGCTATAGGAGTTCCATGCATATCAGTCCCAGAAACCATAGCAACATCAGTACCCTTCATCCTATGATACCTCGCAAAAATATCTGCAGGTAAAACCATACCAGTAAAGTGTCCGAGGTGTATAGGGCCATTACCATATGGCCAAGCAGTGGTAACTAAGATTTTTCTCTTACCTTCCATGATAAGTCAAAGACTAATTTTTTTCTAATTTAATAAAAAATACTCCTAAAAATTATAGGTGTCCCTTGGTAGATCGAGGGCCTTCATTCTTACTGATAATTACAGCCTCTTTTAGAGAAACTGCAAAAGCCTTAAAAGTTGATTCGATTATATGATGAGGACCTTCACCAGAAGTTTGTATGTGCAACGTAAGTCCAGCATTATCAGATAAAGATTTAAAGAAATGTTCAAAAACTCTTAAATCAATTCCTGAAACTTTTTTTTCAGGAAAATTGATTACAAGATAGTTCCTCCCACTAAAGTCAAGTGAAACCTCCGATAGAGCTTCATCCATAGGGATTGAACCAAATCCAAATCTCCTAATTTTTTCTTTATCCACAGCTTCTTCTAACATTTCACCCAAAACAATTCCAGTATCTTCGATGGTGTGATGGAAATCCACTTCTACATCACCC
>PZKD01000034.1 GCA_003034855.1 archaeon SCG-AAA382B04
ATTTACGATGAGTCCTGGAATGAAATAAAGATCGAGGAATTTGCTGGACTACAGGCTGTAACTGCACGCTATACAATTGTTGGGGAAAAGATGACTACGGGAGAAGATGGATACGAAAAGTGGGAGAAAAGCGAATGGAAAGTAAAGTGGATTGGGCTAATAAGTGAGGGCTATCTGTACAGGATCACGACGAGTGCTCCTCAAGAAGGATACGAGGAGGTTAATGAAAAGTACCTGAGTAAAATTCTAGATTCCTTCAGGCTCGAAAACTTGCAACAGTAGATTAATCACAGAATTTCACAAATGTATTCAATAATTATCCGATAGTTTATCTATGTTGAGCGAATATACCTTCCTTTATTTACGACTCAAATAAATATTTTGCAGATAGTGGAAGCGTTTTGAACCAAGCATTTCTTTAGTTAAATACGTTCCTCTTTTCTACCTCTATTTGTTAAATAACTTGTAACTTTTCTCACAATAAAGTAACTTTACACATGCGTTAAATAACTTACAAACTTTTTAAAAGGTCTCGCGAGGTGCCATAAAATGAAGGTCTACGGTTACGCCAGAGTCTCCACCGAAGAACAGGTTAAGTCAGGCAGCCTAAATCAACAAATAGATAAGATTAACGACTACTGCGACCGTACCGACCACCAATTACTCCAACTATTCACCGACGCAGGCGTCTCCGCCATAAAAGAACGCCCGGAATTTGAAAAGATGATGGAAACGATAAGTGAAGATGGAAGTTCCAATGAAGACGTGGAAGGGATAGTAGTAACCAAGTTAGATAGATTCGGCCGCTCGGTCAAGGACCTGGTGGTAAACATGGAGACTCTCCAGGACCAGGAGATAGACTTTATCTCCATCGGCGACTCACTAGATACATCTACTCCCAACGGCAAGCTTTTGTTTCATGTACTCTCCGCCTTCGCTGAGTTCGAACGAGAGATCATCAGTGAGCGAATGCAGGCCGGCAGAGACCGAGCCCGGGCCCAGGGCAAGGAACTACACAGACCGAAAAAGGAGCTCGATGAGGAGCGTATAAAGGAACTTTACACTAAGAAGGGGTTATCAGCTCGGGCGATTGCGAAATTGATGGACGTATCGCCGCCTACAATACTATCACGGTTAAGAGAAATGGGCGTGGAGATCATGA
>PZKD01000022.1 GCA_003034855.1 archaeon SCG-AAA382B04
AAGGTTGGTCAAAGTCTTCAAAGCATTCATCAATATAGCATGCTTCCTCATGCTATGGAGGGTTTTGAAATGAGTTCATAGGTTACTAGTATTTCACAATTAGAACACCATTTCAGTGATGATTTCTCTGATGGTTTCTTGGTTTGCCGATTCTGAAAGTATTTTTCTGTTTTTTCTTTGTTTTTTCTTTTTTGTTTGTTTGGGTAGTGGGTCTGAGTCTTTGGTTCTTTTTGCTTTAATTATTTGTTCCCTGAGAAATAGATGGTTAGATGATGAAGTCAAATAAAGTGTCTGGGCTGTTGTTGATGGGTGCGGGAATAATAAATATGTTGGCTAGAATCGGCATCGTTATCGATGTGTTGGTGTCAGTTTTGTTAGTTATATCTGGTTATGCGGCTTATGAGTGTGAGGAGAGACATGAGTTTGCTATAATCGCTTCTTTTGTTGGAGTTGGGTTCGTGGTTATTGAATTTGTTCTTTTCTATACTTGGTTACCTGATTTAACTGGGTGCACGGGGGAGGAACTTCTAATAGCAGGTGCGCCGTTTCTTTCTTTGGTTCTGTTGTTTTTGGTTTTGGCTCTTTACTATCAACTTAAGTTGCCTGGTAAGAAGTATCCAAGGTTTTGACAAAAAAACAATAAAAGCTGGGTTTAAAATATTAATTATGTATATCACTAATCGAGAAACATTAGAGGATGAAGAGATAGAAGAGGAATTAGGGTTAGTCAGAGGAAACACTATCAGAGCTAGAAATTTAGCTAGAGACATAACTCAGGCATTAAGGAACTTAGTGGGTGGGGAACTAAAGGCTTACACTGAGTTGATGGCTGAAGCAAGGGAAGAAGCTATTGAACGAATGGAGGAAGAGGCAAGGGAAAAGGGAGCTGACGCCATAGTTAATGTTAGGTTCATGACTTCGATGGTTGCTAGCGGTGGGGCAGAAATTTTAGCATACGGAACAGCAGTCAAAACAGAATCAAAATCAAGGGAACAATAAATATAAATGGCTCTGTTGCAACCCTTCTCGGAACCTTCTTAATCTTTTGGGATAGTTGCAGTTGCAGTTGGAGATAGAGCTGGATGAGCTCCTCGGAGACAAAGA
>PZKD01000017.1 GCA_003034855.1 archaeon SCG-AAA382B04
CTCTCCCGGCAAAAGAAGGAGCTTAACACGGTTAGCTATCTGGTCAGGTGTAGCACCTGGAATAGTTTCAGCCGCTTCTTCAGCAGAGGGAGATCCAAGACCTGGTGTTTTGATGTCATTAATAACTGTTTTATTATTAAGCACGAAATCTATGTAGTCTTTGAAGTTGGCGTAGTAGACGGTTCTTTCATTTTCCCTGGTGGTGGTTTCGTAATTTTGTTTTTCTATTTCTTTAGCTACTTTTTTGCTTACTCGTACGTCTACGTATTCGGCGAAGGCTTCCGCCTCCTCCATCGGGGTGAGTTCTTCGTTGTCTACGGCGTTCTGCAACTCTCCCGGCAACAACAATAACTTAACACGGCTAGCTATTTGATCAGGTGTTGCTCCTGGTATCGTATCACTAGCTTTTTGTACTGATTTAGAACGATGTGACGGAATGGGTAATGTCATTGTCGTAATTCCCGACATTGAGAAAGTCAATGTAGTCTTTGGAGTTTGCGTATGCGTATTCTCTTCCATGTGTAGGGTTGTATATTGCTTGAATCTGGAAGTTAATGATAGGTTAACTTTCTCGAAATATGGGGATATATAGCTCACCATGGAGTTTCGCCGCGTTTAAGTAATGGAGAGATTTACCCTTACGCGGTAAGCAAGGGTGTTTCGGTGAAAAAAGTGAATCGATCGACACTTCGATTTTCACCCTTCTAAATATTTATAGTAAGCTGAGAATAATTTTAATGATAACCATGGAAACTGAAGAGGACGAGCCGGAAAAACATTTCGAGGTAGAGGAAAGAAAAATTATAGTTCCGAAGGACCCGAATAACATTAAGTGTAAACCTAGCAAGCATAATTGCGGAACTTTGGAAGAGAACATCGACGAAGACGGAAACCTCAATCCGTAATTTTTTTCTTTTTTGTATTCTTGATGTGTGTTTTTTTCGCTGGGTTATTCGTGTGTGATATATTCCTAAAGATTCTAAATTATAACTCCTAGTAATATTGTTGAAGTTTTAGGTTTAAGAAGGCGGTGAAGGCGGTGAAGGTGGCGGTTTTTTCGACATGCTGCACAAATAACGCGTTTCACTTATAA
>PZKD01000130.1 GCA_003034855.1 archaeon SCG-AAA382B04
GATTCCGGGCCCCGTAGAGGTGAGCGACGAAGTGCTATCGGCCATGAGCTCTCCAGTGGTTGCTCATTATGGCCCGGAATGGACTGAGATCTACGACGAAACGCTCTCCCTGGCTCGGAGGGTATTTCTAACTAAAAGCAACGATATGTTTTTGATTCCCGGGAGCGGTAGCGCCGGCCTCGACGCGGGGCTGGGAAGTCTGGTCGAGGGAAACAGAAAAGTGCTGGTTCCGATCAACGGTTGGTTTGGAAGGCGCCTCCGTAACATTGCCAGTACCCATTCGAACGACGTTCATGTAGTGGATTTCGAACTAGGCGAACCCGTGGACGTCGGCGTTATCGACGACTATTTGGCCGATCGGCCCGACGTAGAAGTGTTAGCTGCGACGCACTGCGAAACTTCGACCGGGGTCGAGAACCCGGTCGAGGAGCTGGGGAAAGTCTGCTCCAGACACGACGTTTTATTGATTGTGGATGCCGTCTCTTCCCTGGGGGGGAGTCGGGTAAAAACCGACGAATGGGGGGTAGATATTTGTGTCACCGCTTCCCAAAAGGGACTGGAGGCTCCCCCCGGGTTGGCCCTCGTCTCCGTTAGCCCGGAGGCCTGGGACGTCATTGAAGGTACTCCGGATCCCGGGTGGTATTTAAACCTTAAAGTCTGGAAAAAGTTTGCCTCCGACTGGGCCAGCTGGCACCCGTTCCCGGTTACCATGGCGGTAAATAACGTATTGGCCCTGAAGCAGAGTTTAACCCGGATTTTGGAAGAGGGTCTGGAAGAGCGCTTTCAAAGACACGAGGAAGTAACTGATTTTTTGCGGGAGTCCCTTCGGAATTTGGGTTTCACTTTGTTCGTAGGGAACGATTATCGTTCCACCACGGTGACCTCGGTGGAGGCGGATTCGCGATTTGAGGTTGAGGAGTTAAGGGAGTATCTCGAAGATGAGCATTCGATAAAAATCGCCGGCGGCCTGGGAGATCTCGAAGGAAAACTATTCAGGATAGGACACATGGGGCCCGGGGCTTCCTACGATTCGATTCTACCACTTCTGTTTGGGATGGGAAAATATCTTCGGGAGGTCGGCGAGGA
>PZKD01000032.1 GCA_003034855.1 archaeon SCG-AAA382B04
TGAAATTCATAAAGGTGAAAGATCTGAGTTGGAATCATTTTATGATCACAGAAATGCAATTATGCATGGAGACCCCCTCTCATACTACGACATGAATATTGCTACTGTTTCTCTTCTATTCTTCGATCTAACTTTATATACCGTTTTAAGGGAGGCAGGCCATTCCACGGAATAACAAAAACTTCCAATCGGACATTTCGGTTAACTGTGGTGCCTCCTGATTATTCCTTGGATAAAAAGAATTGCTCCTATCCAAACTATCACATAATACCCCATTAAATTCAGAAGTTTTGTAATCGTCATAGGAGAAAAAGAAGAGATACCTGCAGTTATCATACTATAAATTAATAAAACACCGCCTATGACAAAGCTCTGCATGATTTTATCCGTTCCACTGACTTTTTGCTTAAAGTATTCTAACTCTCCCGCCATCCAGTACCCTATAAAGATTGCTGAATAGCCAAGTCCAAGGGTCGTGAAAGTAATAACCAATGAAAGGAAGTTACCAATAGGGTTAATAAGACTTTCACCTCTCTGAAAAAGCAGCAGCAGAAGCAATAATCGATAGCCCAACTATGAAGAAAGGCATTGAAATCCTTATTGCCTCAGCAAAAGCTTCAGTTGAAGTTTGACCAGATATAGAGATAAAAATAATTGGCAAAGTCCCAATAAATACAACAAGCGCACCAATCAAACCGAAAAACTGCATTAGTTTGGCCATGCAGCTAATTAGGTTTTTCTTTTATAAAAAATTAACCTTATCCTGGACAGACAACGTCACCCAATATTATGTTCTTTAAACGAAAGACAGGTTCAACAACGAGTAGTTCATCTTTTTCTTAACAAGTAGATATTCCTATCCGAACGTAAATTAGTAATTACGTACAGACGTAAATACATATTCTCAGCCTATTTCCTTCCAGAGCATAAGGTATTTAAAAATTCGTATAAGAATGTATAATATAGTTGATGAGTAAAATAATCTTGGACTCAGACGGCCTTATCAAACTGAAAAAGGCAGGGT
>PZKD01000056.1 GCA_003034855.1 archaeon SCG-AAA382B04
CATAGTGATCTCTATTTTTTAACAGATGTTTTCACTTATAGGAGAGGGGGGGAGAGGGTTAGTTGAAAGTAATACAGGCAGAGGAGGATTAGTTGAAAGTAATACATGATAAGGCTTTGAACTGAAAATAAGGAGCCCTGGCCGGGATTTGAACCCGGGATCTCATCCTTTTTGTCTAAAAGATACCAAGGATGCGCTTTACCTGCTAAGCCACCAGGGCATCTAAAAAATGGTTTTCTTTGAAAAACTTAATCGCTATAATAATAAAAGTTACTTCTAAAAAAAGTATTATAATGATTGATTCACCATCTGCTTATAGATAACATTTGTTATTTATAGAAAATTTTAGTTTAGTATAGAAAACAAATACCTAAAGAGGAAAATTTTAATGATTGAGGTTGGTGTTGTTGGAGGAACAGGTTATACTGGTAAGGAATTACTTAGATTAATTACTAAGCACCCTAAGTTTGAATTAAGTTTTGCCACTTCTCGTGGTAGTGAGGAAACTAAGATCTCTCAAATTCACCCTAATTTATCAGGTTTTATTGATGATGAATTTATTTCTCCTTCATCAGATCTAGATGCTGACTTAGTTTTTACAGCTGTTCCACACACTAAGGGAATGGAGTATATTCCAAAAATTAGGGAGAAGGGTATTAAGGCAATTGATCTGAGTGCTGACTATAGGTTAAGTGTAGAGGCATTTGAAGAGTATTATTCTACTAAACATACTGACCCTGGTAGAGAAGCTGTGTATGGTTTAACTGAATATAATCGTGAAGAGATAGAAAAAGCGGATTTTGTGGCTAATCCTGGATGTTTTCCTACGGGAGC
This sequence comes from archaeon SCG-AAA382B04, assembly GCA_003034855.1. Classification (GTDB taxonomy): domain Archaea; phylum Halobacteriota; class Methanonatronarchaeia; order Methanonatronarchaeales; family Methanonatronarchaeaceae; genus PZKD01. Next base: position 835 of record PZKD01000056.1, read on the forward strand.
TTTATTATCTGTTTTACCATTATTGGATAGTGATTTTGATTTAGATTACTTTTTGTTTGATTCTAAAACAGGGGTTTCTGGTGCAGGTGCTAAACCCACTCAAACCACTCATTATCCCAATGTTAACGATGAAGTAAGTGCTTATAATCTGGTTTCCCATAGACATAATGCTGAAATAAAAAAAATTTTAGAACAACACAACTTACCTGACTTTGGTTTCACTCCCCATATCATTCCAATGGTTAGAGGAATTGAAACCACAGCTCACTTGATTACAAAACAAAAATTCAAAATCGATGAGTTATTTGAGTTATATTCTAGCTTTTATAACAATTCAAGTTTTGTAAGAATAAAAAAACAGGAACCTAAGATTAAGTCAGTTAGAGGAACTAATTATGTGGACCTTGGTGGGTTTGGAATTGAGGATAGTAGAACAGTTATATTATCCACTATAGATAATTTGGTTAAAGGAGCTGCTGGTCAAGCTATTCAAAACGCTAATTTAATGTTTGATTTGGATGAAGAATTAGGGCTAAAAGAACCTGGTTTATCTCCTTAGAGGAGGTTTTTAGATATGAAAGTTAAAAATGTGATGACTGAAGAAGTTATTACCGTAGATAATGACGCTAGTTTGAGAGAAGCAGCGAAATTGTTAAGAAAAAACGAGATTAGTGGTGCTCCCGTAGTTGATGGCGAGGAAGTGGTTGGGATGATAAGTGAAGAAGATATCTTAAGGTCATTTAAAGAAGAAAAGTCTTTTGAACATGATTTATGGTTACCTAGTCCTTTTGAATTAGTTGAAATACCTATTAGAGAAATTTTAGAGATAAGGGAATACAAAAAGTTATTGAATCAAACGGGAAAGGAAGATATTTCTTCTGTTATGAGTGACAAGGTGTTTTCAGTGGGACCTGAAGACGATGTTTCTGAAGTAGCAGAGATAATGACTAACAAAAAAATTAACAGGGTTCCAGTGATAAATGATTCTGAATTAATTGGTATCGTTGCAAGAGAAGATATAATTAATTCATTAGTGAAGTGATAGCTTGAAAGAGCTTGAAGAGGGAATTTGTTCTTTAGATGGTGTTGAAGCTAATGGAGTTAGAGGAGAAGATTATGGTCTCGCTCTAATTAGGTGCTCAGGGAAAACTGTAGGGTTTTTTACTAAAAACAAGGTTCAAGCAGCTCCTGTTAAATTTACTTCTCAATTAATTAAGGAAAATAAAAGGTTAGATAATGTTTTAGTAAATAGTGGATGCGCTAATGCATTTACAGGACAAAAGGGATATGAAGATGCTGTTTGGATGTCTTCTTTGTTAGATGGGAAGACAGGTGTTTGTTCAACTGGGATAATCGGGAAAAGAGTTGACAAAGCTTGGATAGAAAAAAATGCAAATTATTTGAAAGACAACTTATTGAGTGATAAAAAGGGTAGTAAGAATGCTGCGGATGCTATTAGGACAACAGATAGTTTCATTAAAGAGATAGGTGTTCAGATTGGTGATGTTAAAGTAGCTGGGATAGCTAAGGGTTCAGGCATGATAGAGCCAGATATGGGAACAATGCTCTGTTTTCTTTATACAAATGCTGATTTTTCTCAAAATTTCTTAAAAAGATGTCTGAGGAAAGCAATGGACAAATCGTTTAACATGATTGTGGTTGATGGAGATACCAGCACAAATGATAGTGTTTTATTGACTTCAACTGAATCATTGGAAAAATGTGATAAAAAGAATTTCGAAGAAGCGCTTGATTTAGTGAGTGAAAAATTAGCTAAAATGATTGCTAAAGATGGTGAAGGTTCTACTAAATTAATAGAGGTTACTACTAAAGAAGGTAGGAATAATAGAGAAGCTAAAAGTGCATCTAAAGAAGTTCTAAGATCTCCTCTTGTTAAGACAATGTTTTATGGTGAGTCAAGTAATCTGGGCAGAATTGTTTCGGCTTTAGGTAATTCGGAAGCTTTTATAGATGAAGAAAAGCTAGAAATAATGATTCAGGATACAAAAGTTATTGAGGGAGGTAGGATTGTGGCAGAAGATTCAAAGATAAAGGAACTTGTTTCAGATGACGAAATCCATGTAGAAATAAACCTCAAATTGGGTGTTAGTGAAGCTACTGTCTGGGGATGTGATCTTTCACCTAGATATGTGAAGATTAATGTGGGATATTCTTAATTTATGAACCAAAAAAAACTTGATAAGTTGTTAGAAGAAGAAGAATTAGATTCTATTTTTATATATGATGATTCATATAGCAATCAGAACTTGTTTTATCTCACTAATTTTTTAGCTCCAGATCCCTTTGTTTACTACAAAAAAATTTCTAAAGAACCTAAGATGATATTGCCTAAGATGGAATTATCAAGAGCTAAAGAATGTTCTAGCATAGATGTTTTAGCTCTTAGCGATTATGTAGAAGAAAGAGATTATGATGAAGCAATAAAAAAATTGGTTTCAGATTCAAATGATGTGGGAGTTCCTTTAGATTTTCCTCTTAGCTCTGCTAAAAAAATAAACAATGAGTTGAAACCTATAGATGTCTCTAAAATAAGAAGAAATAAATCCAGTCAAGAAATAGAGTATATACAAAAGGCTCAAAAAGTAGCTGAAAAAGGTATAAAAAAAGCAATAGAGGTATTTAAGGACGCAGAAAATATAGATGGGAAACTCTATTATGATAACGACGCTTTAACATCTAGTGATATCAAATTTGTAATAGAAAATGAGTTATTGAAGCATAATGCTATATGTGAAGACATAATTGTTTCATCAGGACAGAAAAGCGCTAATCCCCATAAATCAGGTGAGGGACATTTATGTGCCTCTCCTATTGTAATCGATGTTTTCCCTAGGTTAAGAAAAGAAAGATATTGTGGGGATATAACTAGGACATTTTCATTAGAACAAAGTCCAGAAGTTGAAGAGATGTATGATGATGTTTTGGAGGCTCAAAAAGAGGCTTTTGAAAATATTGAGTCTGGAATTAGTGCTTCAGAAGTTCATCAAGCCGTTGTCGATTTGTTTGACGAAAAAGGATATGGAGTTCAGGATAAAGAAGAGGATATTAATTTTTTGCATTCCACTGGACATGGTGTAGGACTCGATGTTCATGAGAAACCAGGTGTGTCAGAAAAAGATGAAATACTCGAAGAAGGAGATGTTATTACAATTGAACCTGGGTTGTATGGAAAAGAAGTTGGTGGAGTTAGAATTGAAGATTTAGTTGTTGTTAAAAAAGATAGTTATCTTAATCTGACAAACCTAGAAAAGGAGTTGGTTTTGTGAAAGTTCATATCTTAGGTGCTGGATGGGCTGTTCCTCGAGGAAATCGTAGCAAAACTGCTATATTAATTCAAGATAACCAAGAAGATAATAAGATCTTATTTGATTGTGGTGGCGATGTGGCTAAAGGAGTAAGTAGATTTGATGTTGGATATGATAAAATTGATGCTGTTTTTATCTCCCACAAGCATCTAGATCATTTATCAGGACTTAGTTCACTTTTACATTCTACTTGGTTGATGGGGCGAGAAAAGGAAATCCCAATTTATTCTAACAAGCCAACTAAAAAAACTATTTCCAAATTAATTAGCCTACACGACTTAAATGAAAAATTAGACATTAATTTAAATTCATTAAGTGGAGATGGAATTGTAAACGAGTGGGGTGTTGAGTATAAAAAAATGGATCACCAAGTAGAGACTCATGGATTTAGATACAAAGACATCACTTTCTCTGGTGATACAAAACCCTGTGACAATTTGATTGATCTTGCACAAAATTCTAGCCTATTATTACAAGAAGCTACTTATCCTAGTGGATTCCGAGAAGAGGCTTGGAAGTATGGGCATTGTACGGTTAGAGATGCAAAAGATGTATTTGAAAAAACACAATCCAACAACTTAGGCATTATTCATACAAGTCCTAAAGTAGATATAGATGAGGAAGGAAAAAAAGTGGATGAAGATGTTTTTTTCCCTTCTGATTTCACAACTTACAAATTATAGATTATTTTAATGATTTAAGTATTCCATTTCTCACAATAAGTCCTTTTAGTTTTCCATTCTTAACTACAGGGATTCTTTCAACTTTATTCTCGAGCATTAGGTCAATCACTTTACTCATATCATCGTTAGGGGAAACTGTTATTAGGTCCTTCGTCATTATTTCAGAAATCGATAACTCACCAGCTCCATAGAAGTTTGCAAACATTATGTCCCTCATCGTTACTATTCCCACACATTTTTCCTTTTCTACTATTGGCATTCCACCAATGTTTTCTCTAATCATCCTCAAAATAACTGCAGCTACCTTATCTTGTGGATTTGCAGTTATCAGATCTTCTCTCTCTATCATTACATCTGTTACATCAATATCCTCTATACACATGTTTTACTCCTCACTAATAGAATTATAAAGGAAGAAAAATAATGATTTCGGAATATCTAGTTTTTTACTATGCTCACTTTGACTTTTCTAGACAAATCTATTTTTTGTTGGTCAAATTCTTTTCCAACCTTTTTTTCTAATTCATCATTAGCCTGAAACCCAATAAGATCTGTTAGGTCTATCGTGAGTTTATCTCCTTTATTTAGTTCTTCAAATTTCTTTCTACGTGAATCTATCTTTTTTTCTATCTTATTTAACAATCTTTGTGCTTTAGGTTTACATTCACCGTTTCCTCTTCCTCTACATTTGTTGTTTATACAATGTGGGCCACATTCATTGAATATGTTTGGATATATTAGTTTACAACCAGCGATTAAGGCATATGCGTTCGATCTAATCTCCCATTGTGAATCAAAACAAGCTCTTACATTAAAATAATGTAGCAAAGATTCTACATTCATAGCAGTTGTTAGAAAAGTTCTTGTTCCAATGGGTAAAAAGAATCTTGCATCTTCTGCAGGAACATCATTTTCTAGTTTATTTAAGTATTCCTTTGCACAACCCAATTGGTTGTTGATGTATTCAATAATGCTTTCTTTTCCTTCCTCAACTATTGAAGGGGGGGTCACAAAAAATGTTTCTTCTCCATCTAATGTGGGAGATATTTCAGCATATCTTAGACTCTGTTGCATGTGTGCAGCCATTCGATGTCTAACATGTTGATGTGTAAAGGATCTAGAAACACCTTTGACCTCATAGATTATTTGAGGAAAATCAAATACTGAAGACAACTCCATTGACCTTCCCACTTTTATGAAATCACCTATCTCTTTCTTTTTTACCTTGTATTCACTTGGAGGGGTGTTGGTAGTTGTTGCAATCCCACATTTCGCTATTAATTCTTCACCTTTTAGGGGATAACTCATTATAGTGGTTTCCATGTCTTATAACCTCTTTTTTGCTTCTTTAACCCATTTTGGGTTCTTTAATAATTCTCTTCCAATAGCTACTAAGTCAATTTTTTCTTTTTTGATAAATTCATTAGCTACTTGAGGGTCTTTTATTCCACCTACCCCAATTACAGGTATATTTATTCGATCTTTGATATAACTAGCCACAGGAACGAAATAACCTTGTTTTTGCTGGATGGATTCAGGTCTGGATCCACACAATCCTCCTGAAATATCTAATATATCTACTTCATTTTTTTCCAATTTTTTTGCTATTTTAGCTGCTTCTTCTTTTTTCATACCTTCAGGATCTCTGTCAGTAGCTCCTAATCTAAATAATAACAATAAATCATCTATTTTTTTGTTAACTCTATCTACAACATCTAGGGGGAATTTAAGTCTGTTTTCTAAAGACCCCCCATATTTGTCTTCTCTTTTATTTGATTTAGGAGAAAGAAATGAATTTAATAAGAACCCATGAGCGCCATGAATTTCTAATGCATCATAACCTGCCTTTTTAGCTCTGGATGCTGCTTTTACGAAACCCCTTTTTATTTCTTCTATTTCTTTTTGGTTCAATGAATTTACGTCTAAGACTTTGTCAATTTGTTTTTTCATCTCTTTTGTTTTTCTATTACCAGAATGATTTATTTGAAGACAGGATAAGGAATTGTTTTGGTTTATTTTTTGGCTTATTTGTTTATGTTTATCAATTAATCGATCAGAGTGTATGCCAAGCTGGTTTTGACTGTATTTTCCTTTTTTTGAGATATAGGAGTGTTCGACAATTGTTAGTGCTACATCTTTTGAAATTTCATCATAATGAGAAAGTGTTTTCTGAGTGGGTGTTCCACCTTCCGTAGCCAATCCCCTTGCCATTGGAGGGACAACAACCCTATTTCTAAACTCCTTATCTTTCACAATTAGTGGGCTAAATATATTTGTCATTTTTGTTTCTCTTTAACCTAACAGAATCGATTTCTTCCTCAAGGTTTTTATATCTTTTTTTGTTTGGAACCTTTATGGGTATGTGGATGTTTTCTTTGCCTCTCTTGGGGTGGAGTGTTAGCCATTCGTCTTCTAGGTCTAGAGAGAACATCTTGGAGTTAAAAGCTGGAGCATAGCTCTCAATATCTGGAAAACGTTTTCCTGTTTCCTCTCCAGCCTTCTTCTTTTTTATGTACCATATCCTGAAGCTGTTCCACTTTTGTATGGATTCTGTTATGGCGGTGTCGTAGAAGTGGCTATGATGTCCATAAACAGCTCTCTTACAATTATATGGCGTATCTCGATTCTTGGTTGGGTAAACCAGTTCCTTCACCTGCTTTCGATTTTGGTTAGTTGTGTTTTCGAAAAAATCCATGTCTTCTTTGTGGTAGATTGTTAGGAGCCACTGCACCACTTTTGGGAACCTATTGATTATGTCGTCTAAATAAGCTTCTTTTCGTTGGGTAATGTAACTGGATACTGGTACTTGATACGCATCTGTTGTAGTTTCAGTCGTCATATTGTTGCTTCATCTCCTCAATTTTATCTCTTACTACGGCTGAGAGATTGAAGTGGTGCTCCCTCACCCATTCATATTGCTCTTCTTTGATAGTGATTGTAACTTTCCGCATACATATTAGTAGTATTTGCACCTACTTGAGTTTTTTTCCCTAACCCAACCTATGCGCCCTTACCCATCCCCTAAAAGAGATAGGTTTGCGACTCAGTAAACATTTTATCACACATTCAGGATTTTAATATTTATTTTCTTGGGGGATCAACCTAAAAATGTTTTCTAGTCAACCAACTTAATTTTCCATACCTTTATTTGAGTAGTAAAATATTCATTATTATGGGAGGCATTGGGACAGAATTAGTTTATTCCTCTTTGAGGATAACGACCAGTGCCTTCCGGCCTATGTACTTCTTGTAGCACCCGATTTTGGCTGAGGTGCCGAAGGGTGTGACTTCCTTCTCGTAGATGGTTTCCACATCCTCGGTTAGGATGACCTTATTGTCAGTTAGTTTGATCTCCCCCATACCTATAGATATCTATAGATATCTTTATAAAGCTTGGGTTCCAATATAAAGGTATGCGAATCACCAAGAAGAAGGCGAGGGAACTCTACGAGGTCTTAGATCAGGAGCGGGAAAAGATTCGTGAAGAGAACGAGGAGGAGGGAGAGGATGTACCTTCCTCCACCCTCTGGGAGCGAGAGAGGAAGAAGGTTGTGGAGAGGCTTCAGAAGCTGCCTGACCTAGTGAAGGAGGCTGCCTCTCGTTTAACGGTGGAGCGTGGCCGCGGAAGAAAACCTAAACTGGATCCCGAGGAGAAGACGATGCTGTTCCTGTTCGCTCGCCTTAACGATAAAAGCAACAGGGATATGGAGGCAACGCTTGCTTTTCTTGGTCCCGCATTTGATGTGGACATAAGCTACAAGACCATTGAAAGATTGTACTCGGATGAGGAGGTGAAGCTGGTGCTTCACAACCTGTTCGTTCTTCTACTGGAAGAAGAGGACGTGTCCGGGAACTGCTCCGGTGACGGAACCGGTTATTCCCTCCAGACGGGAAACATTACCGCTCCGACTCCAAGGAGGATGACTCAAAGGAGAATGGGAAGAGCTACAGATACGTGTTCCGTCTGGTGGATCTAGAGACAGGGATGTACGTGGCCTATGGCTACTCCGGTCAGTCGGAGAAGCAGGCCTTCAAGAAGGCTCTGACCTTCCTGAGGCGGGAGGAGATTCCCCTCAAATCGGTTCGCCTGGACAAGTATTACTCGAACAGAAAGAATCTGCAAAGGCTGGGGAAGGATGTAGAGAAGTTCGTTCTCCCCAAGAAGAACCTCTCAACCTTCGGGGCGGAGTGGTACCGCTTTCTTAACAGAATTGCCGAAGATCCTTACCAGTACCTCAAGGAGTACTTCGGACGTGAACTTTCTGAGAGCTACACTGCAGCGGACAAGGAACGTTTTGGAGGAAAGATCAGGCAGCGTCGGGAGGACAGAAGGGAAACCACCTGCTTCGGGATCGCGATTCTGCACAACCTGTTCAGCGTGCGAGTATCCCTAGATTAATTCTGTCCCAATGCCGGGGGTTTCGTATATAATATAATATATTTAATCTAAGCTTTTACTCTAATTAAATTAGACCAAATTTTGGAAATCTAGTTATGGGGTATTTTTGGAGTTTTGGAAAAATTTTTTAAGAATTTCTAGAGGGGAATTTTCAGTATCTCTCCAGATTCAAAGTTATTGCACTTAAGAGGATAATGGTGATAATGAAGAAAAGTTAAAGACAATTCTATTTGGTCTTCCTCCTTATCCTAATCATCTCCACAGCTTCGATCTCCTCGACAAATCTATAAATCTTTGTCTCCGAGGAGCTCATCCAGCTCTATCTCCAACTGCAACTGCAACTATCCCAAAAGATTAAGAAGGTTCCGGGGCAACAGAGCCTTAAATTAGTCTTTAAGTTTTACTGCTGTTCCATACGCTAGTACCTCAGCAGAACCCGTCATAACAGACGCAGTCATATACCTAACATTAATAACTGCATCTGCTCCTAGTTCTCCAGCGGATATTTGCATTCTTCTGGTGGCTACGCTTCGTGCTCGGCCCAGCATTTCAGTATATTCGGTAAGTTCACCACCAGGTATAAGTCTCATAAGAGCAGGCAGGTCTTTGGCAAGTGATATTGCAAATATGGTCTGTCCTCTAACTAATCCTAAAACTTCTTCGATTTCAAGGCCAGGGTATTCATCCCAATTTTGAACCAATACCTGAGGTTGTTCCTCTTTTAAAGATACCTCTTCAAGGGCTTCTTTGCCGAGCAGTTCCTTTCTATGCTCTATCCCAACTGCTATTAAAACCACAAGGATGCCAGCAATAACTCCATATATCGCTGTCTTGAACCACCAAGGCAGTAAGGGGTCGTGGTATATGTACCATGGAACACCGAGAAACATCACGGTGAACAAACCAAGTATGAAGATTAGAGCACCAATCGAAAGAATTATTTTCATTACCTTCATAATCAAACAATTTCAAATATGTTCTATTAAACCTTCGGCTATGTTGCAACCCTTTTGAATTTGATTGGTATTTTGAGGCCTAACAGGGCGAGATAATTTATTTTTATTGATCTTTCAACATTCTGTACCAAGCACTTCACCGCTATCTCTCTGAACTGTTTCCACCAAGTTCTAGAAGAGACGTGGGATCCATATTTCCTCTTCAACGAGGAGTTCATGCTCTCGTTCACGTTTCTTCTCCCGTAGCCTGGTTAAGTTTTTTATGCTCTTCAATGAACTCCTTATATTTGATAACGGATTCTATGTTCTTCTTGAGACATAACTCCCTCAACTTTTTGTCATCGCATCCCTTGTCTCCCAACAGGACGTCTATATATCTGGAGTTACGCCGAACTACGGTAGGAGCCATCCTTGTGTCATGCTTTCTAGTTGCCGTTACGTGGATGCCAACTATCCCTCCACTCGCATCCACAAGGAGCGAAGTCTTCAACGAACTCAACTTCATTTCTGCTCTCTCTGTCTAATGACGAGACGCGCAGACTCCTCTCAAACCCTGAAGCACCTATTAACTGCCTACAAACACCAGAAAAGATCCAGCTTCTTTATGGAGAGTCCTAAGAGGCTTCGCCAGATCCTCATCGAAAGCTTGTTGAACCCTCTACACAGCATCGAAGAGGTGAGAGACCTTATCCAGCTTTAGCTCCCTCCTTATTCTCAGCATCTCCACGACTTCGTCAGCGACCTCTCTATATGTGTCCTCCCTCTTCACCTTCAAGCAGATGAAAGACAGCATTGTTACCTCAAGCTATAGTCCTTCCTCGAATACTTGGAAGAATACCTTAAAACCTTCCTAGCCACCAAACGTTTAATCTCTTTGACGAATCTATAAAGCTCCGTTCCTGGAAGCTCATCCAGCTCTAAATCTAGTCTCCAACTGCTGCAACTATCCCATCCCCAAACCCACTTCTTTACCGAAAAGTCAAGAAAGTTCCGAAAAAGGTTGCAACAGAGCCCTAGAAATTTATTTAAAAAAATCCAATTAGAGTGGGTTCTAAAAAATTAAATGGTAAAAATTATCTTGGTTGAGGAAGTTAAAGGTTTTCCCAACTACTTATACACGATACCCTATACCCTAGTGGGTTTGGTTGGTAAAGGTTTCCTTAAATGGGGTTTAGATCTCTTTATTTCCAAAAAGAAGGAATTAAAAGAGAGATATATTTGGGTTTTTCCCATTTTTTGTAACAAAGATGCTCACTAATATATTGATGAGATTTCTAAAATCTTGGATAGGAAAAATATTTGGAATCAGGAGAGTGGAGATACACTTTTCACCATATAATATATAGGGCCTAATTCGTTGGGAACAAACCTTGAGTTAGAATAAACCATCTATCTCAAAATCTCCTTTATCATATATCTCCTTTAAGTCCTCTGGTGTCTGTGAATTATAATTAGATAAATCAATGCTTCCAAAGTGACCCATCAACATCTTTTTAATAGAAGTAGGTAATCCTTGTCTATCCCATTCCTGAGAAAAGAATTTCCTACAATGTTTAAGTTTAATCTCTGGTCTTGGATTAATTTTTTTGGTAACAAGATAAAGTGGTCTTCTTTTGAAAGGTATTTCTGGAAAAGATTTCCTAAGCTCTAATAGTAGTTGTTTTGCTTCATCATTAAAAACAACAGTTCTTCCAACCCTATTCTTGGTTTTCTCAGCAGGTAAATCGATTAATCTATTATTCAAGTTTATGTTTTCCCAAACCAATCTTTTTAGTTCAGTTGGCCTCAAACCAGTAGCAGAACTTAAGATCAAGGCAGTCTTTGCTCTTAAAACATATTTTTCCTCATTCGGGGCTTCATCCAAACAACCAACGGTTTTAGAGATGTCTGTCTTCTTGATATTAGGTGGCTTTTTCCTATCAACACTTGGTCTCTTTATTTTGTTTGCCCAAGAACAATCATTATCTAAAAGAAATTGTTTAATCGCTTGAGTATCATTCAAAACTGTTCTCTTAGAAACATCACTAAGCCTCTCCTTTTGATAGTCAACAACAGTTTCGAGATTACATTCAAAGTCAACGTATTTGGCAAAACGAAACAATCGATAGCTCAAATCCTTTACTCTTTTCTCTGTCCTCCCCGCACCCCTCAACCTATCGAGATATAATTGAATATCTTGTTCTGAGAAACTAAACAAACCATTTTTAGAGGGTTTTGGACCCGGCGACGGCGGTTCGAATCCGCCCGGGGCTATCATCCTTAGGATCACCTCTAACTGAATGGTATATCAATACGGACCGATATGTTCTTTTCTTCAGTAGTTATTGTTGTTCCATTTTTGGTTTCATATTTTGCAATGAAAGTTTTTGCTTCAGTTACAGGGCCCTTTATCTGGGATTCTTCGATTCTAAAAGCTTTTGTAGTTCCCAAAGTAAAATCGAAGTCTTCTTCAGTTAAATTGTTTCTTACTTCTGAAACGATTTCTCCCTCATCATTGAACATTTTTAAAGTAAGTTCTCCATCTCTCCAACAACAATCCTCATTTTCATCAAATAAGCTAACACTGTAAATTAAATGGTCAATATCTCCAGTATTCGTTGTATTCCAATTCTCTCTCTCATATGTAAGTTTAACAAACATATCATGAGGGATATTATAATTAGATCCTATAACCTCGAAACTTTGAGTTAGGTCAGAAATAGTGATTTCATACTCTCCTGGTTCTTCTCTTGAAAACTCACGGTCTCGGTATCTCCAGCGTCAACTTCTACTTCTTTCTTTTCCTCAGAAACACCATCAACTAATAGTTCTATCATATAAGAACCAGTTTCATCTCCAACATTTTCTACTGTAGCCGAAACATTAACAGACTCACCTTCTTCTATATAATAGGCACTCACTCCCAAATTAGTTATTTCAAAGTCATCTAATCCACCATCTCCGTTTTCAGAGGACGAACAACCTGCAAAAGATAACGCTAAAATAACGATTAATAAAACATAAAACAAATATTTCTTCTCCATCCTTTTAATATTATTAATTAATATATATATATATATATATATATATATATATATATATATATATATTGTCTCTTATATACTTTATCTTAATTATTAAGGCTTTTTACTCTAATAAAATAGTTAAAACTCCAGATATATAAATTAAAATCTGAAATAACTTCTAAATAAAATAAAGTCCCTTAAAAATAAATTAAACTGGTGAATAATTACCATGTAGCCTTGTTTTATCGAGAACATGTCCCTCAACTGCTTTTAGAGCCTCTTTTTTAGTTGAATTCTTATCGATATCAAGTTCTTTATCTATCGCTATTAGTAAGAATCTATAGAGATGTTCTTTATCTGGAGGGTTTGGTCCTCCATACTTATTTTCACCATAATCCGTTTTTCCTTGAACTGCATTAGTTGGCTTCCAATTTTCAGGGACTCTTTCAATTTCAGGATCAATATTCCAAACAACCCAATGATCCCAAACCTTTTCTGCTACTGGTTCAGCATCAGGATCATCCATAATTAAAACTAAAGCTTTGGTTCCTGGTGGAACACCTTGAATAGTTAAAGGTGGATTAATGTTTTCTTTTGTGTATCCATACTTTTCTGGAATTCCTCCCCTATCTTCAAATTTTGGGCTTTCTAATTCTAATCCCATAATTATCTTCCCTACAACTAAATTTAATTACTTAGAATGGGTGCCTTCCTCCCACTACCGTTCCTACGCTGACGCTTTGGAGCGGAAGGGGCTTCCAGAGTTCTAGGTCTTCATTATCCTACTGCCGTCATACATCTCAGTCCGAGCAGGCTTATCTGAAAGCTTTTACAGAAGGTTCCTGCTTCAACCACAGGGACTTGCACTGCAAACGAAAGGACTCCACACTAATAGGTGGGCTTTCGGGTGCTACTACTACAGCAGCACAGAGGCCCCCAGTGCCCCACCTCTCGTCTCCTACATGGAGACTCAAACAGGTATATACAGGCGTAACTTCAGCCGCACCCCTACCTACACCTAATATTTAGGCAGATAAGCTTATAAATCCGCCGATTCACCCCCTCCCCCCTACTTCACTCACGAAGAAAGGGACTTCTCAGCAATGGAGTTAAAAAAGATTGGATTAGAGTAAGGGCACAAAACCCCCTATATTAGCTATACAATAGCTCCCTTATTCCTCAGCGGCTGCTCCACACAACCACCAGACCATCCTCCAACAAAAGTTGGAACTTGGCTTACCCTTTTAAACTCAATCTAGGTTGTACTTAGCTCCTGTCTCAAAACTAGTCCACGAATATGCTCGTGTAGGCAACGGGGTTGCTGTTTGTTGTTAGGGCAGTAAGCCCCAACCAAACTGCCAACAAAAGTGACTAGATTGTTCAAATCTAAAAAAAAAAGTATCGGATTCACCCCTCACCAATCAAAGATTAGGAGGGGGTTCTCTCCAATGATGAAGATAAAAAAATAAAGAAGCGAATCAAGGAAGATTATTCTTGAACTATTGCATCAACCGGGCATTGGTTTACAGCTGATTCCACACAATCAAGGTCATCAGGTACTTCTCCCTCTGCAGTATTTTGTCCTTGGTATTCCTCAACTAATCTCGATGTAGCGTTTTTTATTTCAAAAACTTCATTACATACATTTTCGCATACTCCGCAGCCAATACATTCATCTTGGTCTATTTTAACCTTCATAAGTTCACATCTCTTTTTAACAATAGGAGTTGAATCATAATTAAAACCTCTACAGTGGAATCTTTTGAACTATCAATCTCTGTTGAGTGGGATGTTGCTCGATAATTTCAATCTCCGCCTCTTCATCTTGTTCTTTTAATTTAGTTGCTAATTCATCAACAACTATCCATGTGGTTTCTATTTTATCTCCCATTTTCTTGTATAGATCTTCTGGAACTTCTTTTTGCTCTAAAAATTGGATAATTTCTTTAGGTTTATGTGTTTTTATTATGCCTTTTACTATGGTTCCTTCTGTCGTAATCTGTTCGTATTCTTTTGCTACATTTTTAGCTCTTCTTAGAAATCGTCTTTTTAGTTGAACACTATCTTTAAAATGAGAAGGACAAAAGTGAATCGTAAAATTAAATTCGTTTTTGATTAAAGAGGTGGCAACTTTTTCGCTATCTTTTATTGCTCTTCTCTTATCTTCTTTAGGTTGGAAACCTTTCTCCTTTAGCTTTTCATAAGAATTTTCAGAATATTCAAGTTCATTTAGGTTCATGAAATCGATATATTTTTCAACTCTTTGAGCTATTTTCTTTATTTCTTCTTGTTTTCCTGGAATCGCTGGAATTTCTACTCCTACTTCTTCAAATTGTTTTGAACTTTCTTTAATTGAATTAACATATTTTCGATTTATCTCTAAATTAGGTATATGGTATCTAATTTCGTCTAACCCTGCAAGGCTTAATTTTTTTATCTGATCAGGATCTATCGCTTTAGAGGTATAAAGATGAATATGAAAAGTTTCTCCAAATCGTTTTTTTAGAAAAGAAATTTCTTTTGCTGTTTTTTCAGCATCTAGTAATGGTTCTCCACCAGTTATGCTTATGCCTTTTGCTCTACTTTTCTCTATCTCTTCAACTAAATCTTCTTTTTTATCTATTTTCTTTTCATTTATCCAAGAGCTAGCGTTATCTTTCTTTTTTTGGGAAATTGGGCAATAGAAACAGCTTTTATCACACTTGCCAGTGATGAAGTAGACGGCTTTTTCTCCTCTTTCGCAATACTTACATCCTTTCGGTAACTCACCATTTACCCTTTTTTCACTCATTGGATGCTTTTCGTAGTCTTTTTATAACAAATTCTTTATCTAAAGATAATAGAAACCATGCGGCTCTTGGCCCTGATGATCTGCCTAAAAAGGCTATGTATATTGATTCGAATGCTTTTCTAGCTCCTAAATCAAGATCTTTGAATATTTGATATATTTCTTGATGTAATTCTTCATCATCAAAGCTATTTTCTTCTAATTTTTGGACTAGATGGGATAGAAATTCTTTTTGTTTATTATTTAGTTCAGAAACTTCTTGAGGTAATTCTTCTTTTATTTGGAATTTAGCTTTTTCTGGAGCAAACCATCTTAGCCAATTTTTGCCTCTTTTCACCCATCTTTTGAGTTCTTCTTCATCTTGTTCAAAATCCCAATGACCTGTTCTTGCTAAAATTTGTTTTATTCCCTCAAAATCTCTTGCTATTTGGACTGCATTCACCAAGTGTTTGAAAGGAATCTGTAATGGTTTGTTCTCTGAAGGTGAGGTAGGTTGAGATAGTTCATAGGTTCTTTTTTCTTCTTCCTTCACCTCTCCATTATAATAGTTTTTCTCAATTTCCTGATATTCATCTATCAGTTGGACAATTCCAAATCCAGTATCGAAATCGATATGTCTTTTAGGTTTTTTTCTTGTTATTATGTACCTAATTATTTCAGGAGGAAGAAATTTAGACATTTTTTTTGGAGTTAATACTATACCCTTGGAACTTGACATCTCGCCTTTTCCTTTTAGACCAATTTGTTCGTATACGATTGGGTATGGTGGTTGTTTGTTAAATATTTGTTTGGCTATCTCCCCACCGGTGTCATAAGATCCGCTATCAGCAGCGTGGTCTTTTCCCATTGGCTCTACGGTTACATCTAGTATCGTCCATCTTGCCGGCCAATCTACTCTCCAAGGTAATTTTCCTTCTCCGTTGTCAATTCTTGCACTACCTTGATATCCGCATTCACATTCATAATGAACTTCCATTTCTTCGAAACCTGTGGGAGTGGTGGTTGAGATTTTTCCACATTCTTTGCAGATAGGGTTAAATGGCAACCAGTTTTTGGGTAAATCTCTTTGTGTAATATTTTCAATAATCTTTTTTATTTCATCAGTTTTCTCTAGGGCCTTTAGAGTTGCTTGGGCATACTCTCCGTTTTTATACATCTCACTGGCTTTATAGATTTCAGGTTGGATACCAAGTTTTGGAAGTGATTCTAGAAAGTCGCTCATGAAGTGCTCTGAATATGAATCATGACATTCCTTTGGATCTGGTATTTCGGAAAGGGGTTTTCCAATGTGTTTTTTAAAATCTTTTTCTAAAAAAGGATAGAGTTTTCTTAGTGGGTCATAATCATCTAAAATCCAGATTAGTTTTGTTTTTGTTTCAAATTCTTGCATTGAACGAGTTATCAAATCTGCTGTTAGTATCTCTCTAAAATTCCCATAATGTATGGGTCCAGAAGGAGATATACCACTGGCTATCGTTTGTTTTCTTCCTTTTTGTTTGATTGCTTCTCTTGCTTTTTCGTCACTCCAATGCATTAAAATCAGCTCCTAATTTTTGGTATAATCATCTATCCATTGCAGGTATTTTTCTGATCCCGAGTCAATATCCACAAAAACTATGCACGGATTTTCGTAACTATGAAGATTTTTTACTTTTTCTATTATTTCGTCTACATTTTCTTCATTTGTTTTTATTATAAAAGAATATTCATCATCATTTTGAATTTGTTTATTCCACCAATATGTGGTTTCTATTTCACCTAAGTAGTTCACACAAGCTACTAATTGTTCTTTTATTAATCTTTCACCAATTTGTTTAGCTTCTTCTTTATCTCTAGAAGTTATATAACCAATTTTTTGCATTCTTTTCTCCTAAGAATTATTAGAGAACTAATAATACGATTATTGGTAATATATAAATTAACAAGAATACAACACTTATAAATGTGACTATATACCTTGAAACTTTTGTTTTGTTTTTTATTAGATTAATCCTATCTACTGAACCTTCTACTAGTTCCTTAAATACTCTTCCACCATCTAATGGATATATCGGCATCATGTTGATTATGCCTAGCCAAAAATTAACTAAAGCTATCCAAAAACCTGATTGAATAAATAATAAACTTATTGATGGGTTTATCGTGGATTCATAAAATGGTGAATCTAGTAAAGTGAGACTTTCACCAGTCAGTGGTGATATATACGTTTGTGGTGATCTAAAATTGTTATATAGTTGTTTAATGGGTAATGGTCCTACCCCTAAAAAGGCTTCTCCATCTCTTTCTGTCAAAGTAGTTGATATTGTCCCATGATTTTTGGTTTTAATTATAATCGAGTCACCTGGTTCTGAATTTTGTATTATTTCTAAAAAATCACCTCTTTCATCAATCTCTTGACCATTCATATGGGTTATCATCATATCTTCTCTCAAGCCACTATCATAGGCAGGAGTAGATTGGTTTATAGAAGCAATTCCCAATCCTGAACTTGCTGGAGTGAAGAGAAGAGAAATTAATAATACAACAACAATGAAAGACGATATTGCTAGGTAGATATTGGTTGAAACACCAGCTGAAAACATTTTTATTTTCGTGAATCTACTACTTTCTTCGATATCTTCTTCATCTGGTTCAACAAATGCCAGGGGAAGTACAGCGAATACACCAACCCCTAAAGAAGAAATCTCAATATCATCTAATCTTGCATAGATGCCATGAGAAAATTCATGAAAAATTATTGCTACACCCAAAGCCAAAGCGCCATAAAATATTGGGATTGCAAATCCAGGCAATATCACTGCTTCTTCAATTGGTAATTTGGAAACAACCTCTGTTTGCTCAACAGTGATTACTAACTGGAAAACTAATATTGCCGTAACAACGAGAATCGCTAAGATTGAGGTGAATGTATTTACAAAACCAAGCTTAGAAAAAAAATCTTTATATTTGTTTACTAGGTTTTCTATTAGTTTTTTTCCTTTGTCAGTTTTCCATGTTAAAAAGAATCCACTTTCCACTGATAGGTTGTATTTTGACAAAAAATCTACTTTGTCAAGGAGGTTGAGGATTATCCAAGCAGTTAATATAGCGGTTATTATATATTGCCATTTCAAAATAATTTCACCTAATCATATATCTCGGTTCCTGTCTCTCCAGTTATCCTTTTGAATTCTTCCATTAATTCTTTAGTTTTCTGACCTGGTTCTCCACTTCCTATTTTTCTACCATCTATTTTCACAATAGGAGCTATTTCTGCTGCAGTTCCTGTAACAAATACTTCATCGGCTGTGTATAACTCAGTTATTCCAATGTCTTTTTCTTTGACTTTAATTCCTTGTTCTCGAGCCATCTTTATAGCTGTTTTTCGTGTTATACCTTTTAGGTTATTAACTGTAGGTGGAGTTTTTATTAAACCATCTTTTATAAGAAATATGTTGTCCCCTGATCCCTCGGAGACTTTTCCATCTTTGTCCAAAAAGATTGCTTCGTCTCCACCTTTGTAATTTGCTTCTATTTTTCCAAGGATATTGTTCAAATAGTTTAGGGATTTTATGTTAGGTGGTAGAGCTGCTGGTGAATTTCTTCTTATTCCAACAGTAACTGCTTCTAATCCTTTATTAGATAAGTCTCCATAAAGAGAATCCCATTCTTGAACTATTATTATAAAATTTGGTTCATCGCATTGATTTGGATCAAGTCCTAGATCTCCTTTTCCCCGGGTGATGATTGGTCGGATATATGCGTTTTGGAGGTTGTTTTTTCTTAAAGTCTTTTTTATTGCTTCAATAACTTCTTCTTTACTTAATGATAATTTTAAATCAATAGATTTGGCTGAATCAAATAATCTATCTATATGTTGTTTTAATTTGAATATTTTGCCTTCATAGGCTCTTATACCTTCAAAAACCCCGTCTCCATATAATAGGCCATGGTCATAAACACTTATTTTTGCATTTTCTTCTTTTTTAAAGTCTCCATTTATGTATATTTCTGTCATAGATACCAATGCCCACTCTTTTTTTGAAATTATGAATTATTATTTTTGTTTCTCTAAAATTTGGCCGAGTTTGCCATAAAAATTATGTAATTAAATATCCTTAAACAGATGGGAATCAAAATGAAAATTCCAGCAACTATGGTAACACAACATCCTGACAGTGCAACAAAATATACTCCTATTCAAGAAGAGGCGGAAGAAGGAATGGATTCAATATTGCCTATTGAGGATGGAGGTTTAGGTTCAGAAGAGTATATGGTTGATTATGAAGGAAAAATGACTCCATATCACCAGGTAACCCAGATAGTTATGGATATTTTGGAAAAAACTGATTTAATTCCTGGTGAAGATGCTTTGATAACTCCTAGAATTCCTAGTGCAACTCAGGAAACTGTATTTAGGCAACTTATGACTTTGATGTCTATAATGGAGGCAAATTATCAAGCTTCTCATCAGATAGATAATGTCCCTGTTTTTGAAGTTATACATCCAATGACTGCAGAAGCTTCAGAATTGATTGAGGTTAAGAAGAGATTTAAATTTGTGTCTAAACTCTCTAAAAAGGAGTTTGATTTACCAGAATCATTTAATTTCCACTTAATTCCTCTAATAGAGGAAGTTCCAGAGCTAATGAACATAGGAAGCATTTTAGAAGAATACGTTGAGAGATGTAACCAAAAACTTGACGTTGATGTTAATAGATTGAGGGTTATGCTGGGGCGTTCGGATCCAGCACTCTCTTATGGCTTAATGCCAGCAATTTTATCAGTTAAAACTGCGATTGCGAATTGTGCTGAGCTTAGTGAAAAAAAGGATATTAATGTTGCTCCGATATATGGGGGAGGAGCTTTACCTTTCCGTGGTCATGTATTACCAGAAAACACTGAGAACATAATTAATGAATTTGCTGGGATACAAACAGTGACTATACAATCTGGTATTAGATATGATGTTGGAAAAGAAGAAACTAGAGAACTAATCAAAGATTTTAAACAAAATATCACTAGTGTTGACCCGTTGAGTTATTCAGAAAACGAGATGGATGAAATTAGAAATATGATTGGAACATTCACTAAATTTTATCTAAGGAGTTTTTACCAGATTATTGAGTCTGTCAAAAAAATCTCTGATTTAATGCCGAATCAAAGAGATAGGTTAGCAAGGAAGGGCCCAGTAGGGTATGCAAGAGATGTTCCTATGCCTTCCGATATAGCTGAGCTTACTTCTGAAGAGGAATTGACTCAGCAACTAAATGACTTACAGTTAAATAGTTTACCTGAGTTGCCGAGAGCTATTAAATTCACTGCAGCTCTATATACGATTGGAATTCCTCCTGAGTTCATTGGTACGGGTAGAGGGTTAGAAGAAGTTGCCAAAAAGTTTGGTGAGGATTCTCTTGATAGATTACTCACTGAGTATTATCCATCTCTTGAAGCTGATTTGAATTTTGCTGGTAGATTTGTAAACCTAAATATGGCTGAGGATATTTTGCCAGATAGAGCTGTTAGAGAGGTGGATGATGACATTAAATACCTAATGGAGTACATGGATCTGGATATTGGTCCTAGGAATAAAGAGGATGAGCGTTATCTTCAGTTGATGGAGACTATAAAGCCAGTTGTTAGGCAAGTTTTTGATAGGGGTGAGGTTATTTTAAGTGAAAGGTCTGAAAAAGAATTGCTTAATAACGGTATTCGAAAAATGGGGGAGATTAGAGGGAGCTTAGGCTGATTTGATTGTATATTTTTTCTAATATCCTTTTTTTCTTCATTATTTTTCATTATATATGATTATTTATAATTTAAATTATTATTTATATTAAAAAATATTTAAATATTATAAAAAACTATCTTGTAATCGAGGTAATAAAAATGTCAAAATCAAACAAAAGAGAAATTAAAGAACTAAAAAAAGAAAATAAATGTTGCCTATCGGTCTATGATTCAATTGAATCAAGACTAAATAGGCTTAAAAAAGAAAACTAAAAATCCTTTAATATTTTTTTATAATCTTTTTTCCTTCTATAAAGGGAATATCTTTTTCCTTAGAAAAAACCTTGGCTTTATCCTGAGACAAGGACTCTCCTGTTTCATCATCAAGCATCTCACATACAACCATAGTAGGTAAAATTCCTGCCATCTCCGCAAGAGCCATGGAAAGTTCAGTATGTCCTTTTCTATTGTTTAAAAGGCCCTCAGCACCTTTTAATATAGGAACATGACCAGGAATCCTAAAATAGTTATCAAATTCAATTTCTTTACCTCTAACAACTTTTCGATGAATCCCCCCCAATTTTCTAGCGGTTAATGCTCTATCCTTATCAGTGATACCTGTAAACGTTTCCTTGTGATTCACCCATAGTGAAAAAGATGAATCTGCTCCATAAGGAATTTCTGATTCATTAAATCCAGTTTCTTGTAGAACATCTGCCATAAATGGTAAATCTAGTTTTTCTGCTACCTCATATGGCAAAGTTACACATATAAGGCCGCCACCACTTTTCCTCATAAAAACTATATCTTCAAAACCAACATTAGTCACCGGAATAACAATATCAGTTTCTCCCTCTCTTTCACCCGAATCAAAAATTAATACCTTCTTACCTTTTTTTAGATTCTCTATCGCTTTTTTTAATTCACTCATTTTTTACCTCAATCTCCACATTTTCTGAATCTAACTTATCTCTTAGTTTATGTTTTGAAATAAGTTCAATAATGTTGTCCTCATAACTTGACCTATTTGGGAAAATTATTGCTGATTCAATGTCATTAACTAATGACCTAAAACATTTAACATCTCCAAAAGATCTTTCTTCTTCTTCAAATCCTTCTACAAGTATTCCTTTTTTATTCCGTAAGAAATGAGTCTTCTTTACACTTTCAGAATCTAGAACAACATTTAAAGTTCCTGGAAATGGTTTGAATCCAAGTTTTTTTTCAAATTGTTTTTGATAATTTTCTTTTGAGATATAATATTGTCCCTCACCCATCCCCTCGGTGATTTCTCCAGTTAGAACTAAACTATCTCCTTCATTGAAAATTCTTTTATAGTCATAGAGTTCATCTCTCAACTTGTTCCATCCCTCATCAGTTATCGTAATACTTTGGCCTCTTGGATGAATTCTTCTCTCAATCAACCCTCTTTGTTCCATCTGTTTCAGCCATCTCGAAAGAGTTTGAGCACTCGAGTCTATGTCTTTTGATAAACTAGCTGTCGTGATCAAGCTTAAATCATTTTTTAATGCCAACTTTTTTAATAACTTAAGTAATTTCTCATCCATCCTAATAATAAGATTAATATCAAATTTTATAAAGCACTTGCCATCATATTTCTAGTTAAGAACTTAAATCTAAAGCCATCATATTTCTAGTTAAGAACTTAAATCTAAAGCCAACATATTTCTAGTTAAGAACTTAAATCTAAAATAAATTGAGTATAGAAGGATAAAAGAATATGTTTAGACAAAAAGAGACTGAAAAAGGTTATTTCGAAAGAATAAAAAATAAGTTCAGGGGAGAAGACCCCGAAATTGAGTATCCTGATTTTGAAGAAATAGAAGAAGAAGCGATTAATAATGATTTAATACAACTACCTCAGCTAGAAGAAGATAGATATACAAAATTAGATAGTTACTGGCTTTATAAAGGTTTTAGCAAGGCTTTAATATATTATGATGAATTTGAAGAAAATTCGGAATATAGAGTAATAGATCCCAAGATAGATGAATACCTTGACTTAAAAAATGGATTAAGAAAGGAACTAAAAAATAAGTTACTAAAAGTTGATATAAAGGAGAATAAAGAAAAATTATTTTACAATAATTTTAAAAAAGTCATAAGAAGAGTTAAAGAACCTATAGAAATTCCAAAATTCCTTAAATTATACTATCATTTAAAAAGAGACTTGCTTGGTTATGGTGGGTTACAGCCATTTATAGAGGATAATTATCTAGAAGATATCTCGATTAATGGAGTAAACATACCATTATTTGTTTATCATCAAAGACACCAAGACCTAGAAACCAATGTTAAATTTGGAAAAGAAGAACTCGAAAGCCTAGTGATGAACGTAGCTGAGAGGAGTGATAAAAGAATTAACTTCGCAAGACCCATGGCAGAAGCAACTATGCCGGATGGAAGCAGAGCACAAATGAGTCTTGGCGACGAAGTCACAATCAGAGGAAGTACAATAACAATTAGAAAATTTTCAGAAGTCCCTATCACACCTACAGATCTAATATCTTGGGAAACACTCTCACCAGAAATGATGGCTTACCTCTGGTTTTTAGCAGAAAACGAAAGAAACATCATGATAGTGGGAGGAACAGCAACAGGAAAAACCACCACTCTAAACGCAATGACATTATTCATACCATGGGGAGCAAAAGTTGTAACAATAGAAGATACTCATGAACTAAGACTACCATTCGATAACTGGGTTCCATCCGTCACAAGACCCCAACAAGGAGTGGAAGCAGAAGACATAGACATGTATGACCTCTTGAGAGGAGCGCTACGACAAAGACCCGAATACATAATTGTAGGAGAAATAAGAGGAAAAGAAGCAGTTACCCTTTTCCAAGCAATGTCAACAGGACACACCTCCTTTTCAACACTCCACGCTCCCACCGTTGAAAGAACCATAAATAGACTAGAAAACCCACCAATCGAAGTGCCAAAAAGCATGATACCAACCCTAGATGCAATAGTAGTTCAATCCTTCGTTAGAGGAAAAGAAGGTAAAAAAAGAAAGGTAAAAGAGATACAAGAGATAGGGAACTACAACACTGAAACAAATTCAATTCAAACAAATCTTCTGTTCCGATGG
The DNA here is from genome assembly GCA_003034855.1 of archaeon SCG-AAA382B04. GTDB lineage: Archaea > Halobacteriota > Methanonatronarchaeia > Methanonatronarchaeales > Methanonatronarchaeaceae > PZKD01. The sequence goes on from PZKD01000056.1 coordinate 24,816, forward strand.
AATTCAAACAAAAACTCATTCGAAAAATTATCAAACTCAATTAATCTTAAATTAATTTCAGACGAAACAGGAACATCCTACTCCAAAGTAAAATCTGAAATTCAAAATAGGTCAAAAATATTGTCAAAAATGATTGAAAACGATGTTAGGAGATACAAAGACGTTGTAAAATCAATTAAAAGATTTCAAAAAAGGAAACAAGAACTTTATAATGAACTTGGAATAAAAGATGAATCTTAAAAATATTCCTAAATTTTTCAAAGAAAAAAAACTATTTAAAACGACTTAAAAACGCTTTATCAGTTGAAGATATTGAAGATATTTTTGGATTATTAGATGAGAATCACTTAAGAAGAGAACTTAGAGGTGCAAGAATAGATAAAACACCTAAGCAAATAATTAGATACAGTCTTATAGCAGCAGCTGTCATTTTTTCGATTGGACTAGTATTATCTCTACTATTTCTTTCTGGGGTGTATTTAATAATTTCTTTAATTTCAGTATCTATTATAATAACTATTTCTTTCCTATCGCCTTATTATTACATAAAAATTCAACAAGGAGATAGACGAAGAAAAATTAACCGCGATCTAGGAAGTGCAATAACTTTCATGTATGCATTATCTTCAGGAAATATGAACCTACCAGAGATATTCAGAAGACTAGCTGTCTATGACAATGCCTTTGGCGAGGTTTCAAAGGAAGCTAAATTAATCGTTACAGAAATAGATTTCTTTTCATCAGATCTAGAATCTGCTATCAATGAATTAATATTAACAACTCCTTCAGAAAACATGCAAGAATTCTTAGCTGATTTAATTCCAGTTATGAGGGCAGGAGGAGACGTATCCTCTTACTTATCAGACAAATCACAACAATACCTAGATCAAGCAATAGAAGAACAAGAAAACTTCATAGAATTCCTCGGTTACCTCTCAGAAGGATACATAGCCGGGTTTGTAGCAGGGCCCTTATTAATCATTCTAGGCTTAGTGATGTTGATATTGAGCTTTGGACAAGCCCCTACTCCTCTTTACTACATAATCTACCTATTACTCCCTCTTGGCGGGCTCTTTTTTGTAGTTCTACTCAAATTGGTTTCTCCTATCGAATCGAAAGCACAAGAGACACAATTAAAGCGAACACAAAAAACAGGAGATAAACTTGAATCGCCAAAAGGACAAAAAACCAAACTAGAAGTTTCTTTAAAAGAAAGAACAAAGAACCTATATAAATATGCAGTTTCAGAACCACATATAACACTCTTATTTTCCGTGCCTCTATTCCTAATATTCTTAATCTACATCTATCTTACACAAGGAGTAGGTCCAATATGGAATTCAATCGAGATGTATTCAATGATACTAATGTTGATCTCACTAACTCCAATAGCAGTTTTCTATGAAATAAGGAATTATAGAGAAACCAAAATCAGAAACGAATTCCCAGATCTCTTAAGAGTTTTAGAAGGATTAAACAAAACTGGAATGACACTCAAAAAAACGTTACTAGAAGCATCAGAAATACCCGGTATCGTTGGAAAATCCCTAAAGGATGTGAAAAGAGGATTAAAATGGGATTTTAACCTAAGAAACCTAATAAAGTATTTTGCAAACAGATTAAACGAAATAAACATAACAAGAAGCATAATAATAATCTTAGAAGGAACAAGAGCACATGGTAACATCTCTTCCGTCCTAAAAGTCACAAAAAAAGACTCTATCAAAAGAAAAAAACTAAAAGAAAAAAGAAAAATGAACATTAGACCCTACATCCTATTGGTATGGGTAGCATTCTTAGTTTTCTTATTCACCTCATACATATTCCAAGTTCAATTCCTAGGAAGCATCCCAAAAGGAGGACTAGAAACAGGTAGATTTGGATTTTCAATTGGTCAAATAGAAATGATAAAAGACATAATAGGACACTCAAGCATGATCATGGGATTCATCTCAGGAATAATAGCTGGAGAATTATCACAAGGAACAATATTAGCTGGAATAAAACATGCAATTGTAATGGTGTCATTAGCATACCTAACATTCTACTTAATAATATAAAATGAAACTAAAAAATCTAAAAAATGAGGAAGGACAATCCGAAATAATCGGAGTAATCTTATTAATATCGATAGTGCTAATTGTGCTATCAGTTGTTCAATCAGCTTACGTTCCCAATTGGAACAAAAATGTTGAATGGGAACATTATCAAGACGTAACTGATGACATCCTTAACATAAAATCCAGTTTGATTAAAGCAAGCTCTCTTGGAGATTCAGTTTCAGAAGAAATAAAACTAGGAACCCCCTACCCAGACAGATTACTGTTCGTTAATCCAGCTCCAGCCTCAGGTGAACTAAGAACCTATGACTTATCATTAAACATAACCAACGCAACAGCAACAAACCCAACACTTCAAGAAATTTGGAATAAAGACAATCAAATCAATTATACAACCAAGGGCTTAATCTACACACCTCACTACAACTACCAAACTAATGTCCAATCCTACCTAATAGAACACACAGCCCTAATCAGATACTACCAAGAAAATGACGTCAATCCAGGGATATTAGAGCAATCATTACTGCAAGGCAAAACCATTAGACCAATCATGTTAAAAAGAAATATATCCAAGAACGGTCATCAACTAGAATCACTGAATATTTATCCAAACTCCGCTCCACCAAACACAATAAGATTAAAAAACCTAGACCTAACCTTCACCACAATAGCACCAAACGCCTGGACCAATTACCTAGACCCAAAAAACAACACCTATGTAAATAAAGTGGATAAGGATGATTTGGATAAAACAATTTTAGGCCATAATTTGTCTCAGCTAAATGTAGATTTAAATGAAAGTTATAACTATAGTTTAAAACTAAGTAGTTTGTCCCTTGGAGAGGCAAGAGATGTTTCTTTAGATCAAAAAGAATTAATCTTAACTACAGACCAAAGAGAACATTTCGCCCCCACAACACTAAGAGCCAGAGTAGTCGACAAATACAACAACCCAGTAAGCGATATAAAAGTCACATTCAACTCAACAACACTAAAACTAGATGGAAATAAAAGAGGAACAAATGTTTCACTAACATCAGATGAAGATGGTTACGTAACAGTAGGAGCATCAAACACAACAAACCCAACCAACAAAGTTTACGCTTACATCAATAACACAGATAGAGCCAATTATCAAGAAATAAACTACACAGTAAAATCAGAAAACTACGGAGAACAAAACGGAGGAGCCGAAATAAACCCAAACGGAACCCTAGTACTACAAGCAAGTGAGTTAATAAAAGGTAATGATGTTGTTGAGTTGAGGTTCAGTAATAATGGTAGTCAAGATATAAATGCAACGAGAGCTAGACTCAACTACTATTATAGTCAAGGTGGGAATCCACCAACAAGTGCCTCGATTCAACAATATGATAAACAAAATTCAACAAACCTAAAGATTGGAGGGGTATACAAATCCTTAAACCCGCAATTGGAGTTTAAAAGCAAACAATCATCATATATAAAACTAAACTTCAATAATAATCCAAACCCCAACGATTTCTTTGTCTTAAGCTTCATATTTGAAGACGGAACCAAGAACACTTACTTTATAGGGCTGAGAGGAACAGTTACTTGACCCACAGCTCCAGATGCACCAACCAATCCTTCACCAAGTGATGGCTCAACAATAGACACAACTGACCCAACATTAAGCGTGAATGTTAGCGACCCAGATGGGGACACAATGAATGTCACATTTTACGATGCTTCAGACGACTCTCAAATAGGAACTACTCAAACAGGAATTGCAGACGGAGGAACAGCATCTGTACCTTGGAGTGACTTAGAAGAAGAAACAACTTATAGTTGGTATGCTGTAGCTGACGATGGAGAATATATGACTCCATCAGACACATGGTCATTTACCGTAAAAGACTAGGAACCGGAGAACCCAGGAAACGGAGGGGATGGGAGAGCCCCTCCTTTGGGCTATAACAACTGAATAAGAGGTATTTTGGGTTTGGTTTTTATGAATATGGGTGGAGATAGTAGAGAGTTTTTGTCTTATAATCAATTATCCCTTATTTTTTTGTTTTTGTGGGGTGTTTTGGATCCAATAACCACTTATTTAATCAATCACCCGGGTGCTGTTGAGGTTGGTTTGGTGAGTGGTTTTGTTTTGAGACAATATGGTGTCTTGGTGATGTATTTGGTGAAATTTTAGGTAACTACTTACCTCGCCATTAACCTTGTTTTGATAGAAAAAACATATGCAATCTTTTTTATGTCAATATAGCCGTTTTGCTTTTTTTAATCATTTTTTCTGGATTAATGGTTTCTAATTAACCTTTATTGATTAGTTACTAGGACATAATGAGTAGTTATCTTTTTTGATGGATGTTCTAATTATTTTTTTAGTGTTTTGTTTGTTTTTTAAAATTCGTTTGTTAGTTTTTGATTGTTTTTATCTCTTTCTGTGAGTTAATTAATCTTTTTTAGTTTATTTTATTCATGAAAGAAGTATTTAATTAATGTTAGGAGTAAGATGATTAGTGTGCTTAATATCATTACGAGTTGATAGAATTCTAGTGTGATAAATGCCCTAACGTTTGTTTGAAAGGGTTCTACATAGCTTAGTGACAAGAAAACTACTATTGAGAGTGAAAAACCTATTCCAAAGCTCATTATTAATCTAGTGTTAAAGTCGAGTTGTTTCATGTACGTGTGGGAAAACAAGATAATTGGTAAAGAAATTACCAATGCAAATGATAGTATTATGAATACGTTGATTCCAAGTTGATACATTATCTTAAATAAGTATTTTTGTTCATTATTGATATAATCCTTTTATTTCAGGATCCTTTTTTGTTAACAATGATACTCTACTTTTTTTCACATTATCATGTAACTTGTAATTTGTCTTATTGCTGATTTTTTGTGAAAAATTTTGTATTTTTCGATTACTAGGCATATTTTGTCTTTCTAGTCGTTTTCTAGAGTATCCGATATGCATGTAGGCTTTTACTTCGATAAAATCAGGATTAGCCTTCTCAATTAAATCTAAATACTCCTTGTTTAGTTCTGAATTAACATCTTCCACTAGGGTAATTCTTAATACTGTTCGAGTATCTAAATTTGACATATACTTAAGTGATTCTTGTAGATTTTCCCAGGCATCGTCTATTTGTGGTCTACAGAGTTTTTGATAAGTCTCTTTATTGGATGCATCTAGTGAAATATAGAGTTGTGTTGGATTTTGTTCTAAGTTTTTGAGCTTATTGGGTTGAGTTCCATTTGTAACTAAGAAGGAGGTCATATCTCGGTCATGAACTTCTTTGATTAATCCACTTATCTCGGGGTAGAGTGTGGGTTCTCCTGATAATGAGATTGCCACGTGTTTTGGTTTTTTGGATTCTTCCCATAACTTTTCTTCATATTTGTCTAGGCTTCCTCCAAATCCTGTTAGTAATTGTTTTTGTGCTTCTATTGCTTGATCTAATAATTCCTCTGGTGAGGAGTAGGTGTCTATTTTGTTTTTGTGCCAGGCTTCGTAGGCTCGCCAACAAAATAGGCATTTTTGTGTGCAATGTGATACAGATGGTGTCATTTGTAGGCATCGATGGCTCTTAATTCCATAGAAGCGTTGTTTGTAACAACCTTTGTTGTCTTGCATGCCTTCTTTTAGCCATGGACACAGCTTAACAGCTCCGTTTTCACCAATTATTTTGTATTTTTGGTTTTCCAAGATTTCTTGAACTTCTTGTGGAATCATCTTTTACATCTCTTTTTTTACATCTCTTTTGGAGCTTCGAATCCAAGGGTTTGAATTCCCTCTTTTAAGGCTTTTTTTGTTAATTCTACAACAGCCAACCTATTCTGTCTTTTTGGTTGTTCTGAATCTAGGACAGTTTTGTCTCGGTAAAATTGATTGAATTTTGAAGCCAATTCAAAGAGGTATTCTGCAAACAAATGAGGTTTCCTCTTCTCGGCTGATTTTTGTATTACATAAGAAAATCTAGAGATATGTTTGACTAAATCATTTATTACGGGGTCATTTATTGCTTGTATCTTAGTTTTGTCTTTCCCTGATTTTTGTAGGATGTTGGAGGCTCTTGCGTGTGAGTATTGTATGAATGGTGCTCCTTGTTTTTTGAAGCTAACAGCTTTTTCTAAATCAAAGCTTATTGGTTTGTTTGGTGCAACCTTTATGAAGTCATATCTTATTGCTGCTATTGCCACTTCTTTAGCCACTTCTTGTTTCCATTCTCTTGGTTTTTTTCTTCTTTCATCAACTTCTTCATATGCCTTTTTTCTAACTTCCTCAAATAATTCTCTAATTGAAATAAATTCTCCTTTTCTTGTTGACATTTCTCCAGCTGGTAGTGAAACAAATTCAAATATAATGGTTTCTGGGGGCTTTATACCTATTAACTCGAGTGTTTTTTTAAGTTGTTTTGAATAGAGTTTGTGGTCGCTTCCTAGTATGTCTATGTTGTTTGTGGCTTTTTGGGCTTTCCACTTGTGATAGGCTAGATCTCTTAATGCATATACTGAAGTCCCGTCTTCTCGTTTTAAGACAAGTTCCTTATCGATTTCGTCAAATTCTATTTGTGCTGCTCCATCATCGATTTCGATAAATGGTTTTAGTTGTTGAAATATTTCCTCTACTGAGTCATCGAAAACGAATTTTGATTCTTTTATTACCTCATCAATTTGTATGTTTAGTTGTTTTAGTGATTTCTGTATTCCCTTGTAGCATTTGTCAACTATTTGGTCTAATTCTCGTTTTGTTTCTTTGTCTTTGTTTTCGAGTTTTTGCATTATGTCTTGAACTTCTTCTTGATCGATTTCGTGGTCTTCTGAATTAGTTTTTGAATATATTTCTCCTATTGCTTCGTCTTGTGATTTATTCGTGCCTAGTCCGTATTCTCTAATGCCGTGAAGTAATATAGCCATTTGTTTTCCCATGTCATTCAAGTAATATTGTGTCTGGGTGTTGTAGCCACTTTTTTCTAAGATGTTTTCTAATGTGTCACCTATTACGGCGTTTCTTAGATGTCCGATGTGGAGTGGGCCAGTTGGGTTTGCACTTGTATGTTCTACAATCACATTTCCCTTATCTTCTTTTATTGTTCCTATCTCTTTTTTTTGATGAATCAGTTGGTTTAAGTGGTTTTTTAGTTGTTTTTGACTAAAAAAGAAGTTTATGTAACCTGGTTCTGTTGCTTCTGTTTTTTCTACGTATTCTAGTGTTTTTTGATTGAGTTGGTTTTCTATTTCTTTTGCGATTTCGATGGGTTTTTTATCTGTTTTTGATGAAATTTTGAATGCAACTGCAGTTGCTAAATCAGCTATCTCTCTAGGTTCTTCTAGCTTTAAATCATCTACTTCCCAGTTTTTTTGAGCTAATACTTCTCTGAGTCTTGTTTTTATTTCTCCATAGGCTTTGAGGAACATTTTTATAGGTCTCCAGTCTGGAATCTTAGAATTGCAGCTATTCCTCCAAAAGCATCTCTTATTTGCTCTCCTTCTTCGAAGTCGGTGGGTATCATTAATACATCGCTTCCTTTGTTTTCTGCTTTCTCTGATAGTTCAGAGATCAAATCAATTATTTCAATTTCTGTGTCTCCATCACATTCTGGGCATTTTTTGTTTTGTTCTTTGAATTGTTCTATTTCATTTTCTTCTATGGTTTTTTTGATTGAGTAACCACATTTTTTACATTGGGCAGTTGCTCTATATTTCCTTGTATCAGCTGATAGGAGTAATCTGTCTACAGCTCCTATTTTTATTGCCTTTCGAACCTGTTCTTCTCCATAAGTAACCATCCTTTCTTCTTCAACCAGTTTTTGTAGAAATTCTTTAGCAGCCTGTCTTTCTTCCATTCCCTCAATTTTTTCAAGGGTTTCGGATGCTGCATCAACAAGTTCTCTAAGACCATATTCATCTGTATAAGATACATCGTATTTGTCTATTACATCTAATTCATGATGAAGTAGGTCTTTGTTTAAGAATTCTTCTTTTGTTGGGGATGGACCTCCTACTAAAACTCCTCTTATGTCCTCGGTGTTGGTGAAAACTTCATTAGCTGATTTTGCTATTTTTTTGTAGAATTCATGTGCCGCTATATCTCTAAGTCTTTCGAATCTTGCTTGGGATTGCCCACCAGCCTTTGTTTTACCTGGCACATTGGAGGATAGATGGTTTTCCTGGTTTATGTTGTTTCCTTTTAGTATACCAATAGTTGCTTCTCTTCTGTCTAATACAATTAATCCAAATTTTTCTCTTTCCTCAACCAGTTCTTTTAAAGGTTCAATTAAGAAGTTTGAATCACAATGGTATCGGTAAGATTGTATTTTTTCAGGAGCCTCCAAGATCAAGGACTTCATCTCGCTTCGATCTCCATCTCTTGAGACCTTGCCAGCCATCATTATCATTCCTTTTTCAGGTGGATTTTTGAAGTGTTTTAGTTTACCCATCAAAACATTAAGGGCAGATTGAACATTTTTTCTCGTGCTCTTACTCTTTATGTTTGCAGCTTGACCATACTCATCTCTAAGTTGATTCATAACGTCATTGATGTTTTTTGAAGGAGGAATATAGAGCGTGATTAATTCAGTTCCTTCTCCCTTAAGACCCTCTAATTCCTCTATTCTTCTCTTTAATTCGTATTTTTTATTACTCAGCAACAACCCTCCAATTGTTTTAGGGAAAAACGATTTTTTAAGAGAAATAAACCAAGAATTTATCTCTTTTATTATTATAAATTCTTTTTGAAGTATAACTTTATGATTTTTAGAATTCAATTAATAAAAAAGGTGATGTTAGAATGACTATTAGGAAGGTTTCTGAGAATGTTAAGTGGATTGGGTCTATAGACTGGGATAGGAGGCTTTTTGATGAATTGATTCCTCTTCCAGATGGAACCAGCTATAATTCTTACTTTGTAGAAGGGTCTGAAAAAAATATGTTGATTGATACTATTGATCCAACTAAGAGAGATGAGTTGATGAATAATCTTAGAAAATTAGGAGTTAAAACTATTGATTACGTAGTTGCTAATCATGGGGAACAAGATCATTCTGGTAGTTTGAGACAAATTATTGATGAATTTGGGGCTGAGGTTTTAGTGAACGAGAGAGGTAAGGACACTACCACCTCTATGGTTGAAGTTGATAGTGATGAAACAAGGGTTGTTGAAGATGGTGAGGAGATTTCTCTTGGTGATTTAGATGTTGAGTTCATGATTGCTCCTTGGGTTCATTGGCCTGATACAATGTTTACTTATTTAAAGCAAGATGATGTTTTGTTTACTTGTGATTATCTTGGTGCTCATTATGCTACTAGTAAGTTATTTGTTGATGACTTCGAGGAGTTAAGGAAACCTGCTAAGAGATATTTTGCTGAAATCATGATGCCTTTTGCTAGTAAATCTAAGAGCTATATTGAAGATGTCAGAGAACTTGATCCAGAGATTGTTGCTCCTAGTCATGGTCCTTTGTATGACGATCCAAAAATCATTCTCGATGCATATAGCAGATGGGTTAATGAGGAGATGAAGAACAAAGTGGTTATCCCTTATGTTTCAATGCATGGTTCGACGGAGAAAATGGTTGAATATTTAACTGATTCGTTGATTGATAAAGGTGTTGAGGTAGAGCTGTTCCATATGACCAGTTCTGATATAGGTGAACTAGCCATGGCATTGGTTGATGCTGCAACTCTCGTAGTTGGTTCTCCTATGGTTCTTGGAGGAGCTCACCCAGTTATGTTTTATGTCTCGTATCTTGCAAATGCTCTAAAACCAAACACTAAGTACTTATCTGTTGTTGGATCATTTGGATGGGGTGGCCGGATGATAAATCAATTGAGTGACAATACTAAAGCACTTAGTGCAGAGTTAATTGAGCCAGTTACTTCGAAAGGATATCCCGACAATGAAGATTTAGAATCTCTAGATGAATTAGCTCAAAAAATTGCGCAAAAGCATGAAAACAACGAAAATGTGACATAACATTAGATAAAAAATCTATTAAAAAAAAGGACATATATTGATTTGTAGGTGGTATTTTGGAAAAGAATATGAGTAAAATGGATCGTGTTTTGAGGGTAATTGTCGGTGCAGTTATTGTAATTCTTACCTATCTCTACCTTCAGGGCAATGTTTTAAGTTGGATTGCTTACTTAGTTACTGTAATCTTGATACTTACAGGTTTAACAGGTTTTTGTCCGCTCTACAAAGTTGTCGGTGTCACCACAAATTAAATCTACTTTTAATTTTATTTTATTTTTTAATGTCTAATGATTCATATTACGACAAAGTTCAAAAAAAGGAAGAGAAGCTAACTGAAGCTATTGTTGAATTGATGGAGAGATCTGGTTTTGAGATTGATCGGGTTTCAATTGAGGAAAATAATCGAGGTCCAGATGTGGTTGCTAGTTATGAAAATGGAGATGTTGTTGTTGAGATAAAAGCTTTTCATAGAGAGAAAGGTAGCTTACATTCTGCCTTTGATCAAGTCAGGGGATACGCTGAGGGTGACGAGGAAAAGTGGGTGGTTACTACGAGTGATGTAGAACCTATGTATATTCCGAACGATATTAGTTTGTTTTTAGGAAAGGATATTTTAGCTAAATTAAACAGAGAAAGCTTAGATACTTGGGGGGTTGAGTGGGTTAGAGATGCTGAGGTTAAAAAAGAACCAACTAAATTTGTTTTAAAAAAGGATATTGGGAGTTTTGATGAAGATTCTTCTAGTGAATTTTTAACTGCGAGAGAAATGGATTCGATTGATTCTGGAGATAGTTCTCCATTAAAAAAAGATGAATTAGCTAACAAAATAGTGGATTGCATCAAAGAGGGTTATAGAACATTACCGAGTATTTCAGAAGAAACTGGGTTAAATAACCAAATTGTTGAGAGTAAATTGAAATTCCTCGAGGATTCTAATATTATTGGAGAAAAGGAATGATTTAATCTTCTATGATTGTTCCTTGGTGTTTGTTTTCTAGCACAGCTTTCTTAATAGCTTCAGGGTCTTTTCCATTCATCACTACAGTGGGTATTTTTGACCTTTCTATTACTTTAGCTGCTAGTGGATCTACTACTGCCTTTGATCCTGCTTTTATTTCAGTTTCCATGACAATTTTAACTAGTTTTGTGGGACTCAATTTGTCAATCTTTTTGGCGTCTCCATTTAAATTGGGATCTTTGTCGTAAACTCCGTTTACAGAAGTTGCAAAGATTATTTGATCAGCTTGTACATATTCTGCTAAAATTGCTGCAACAGCATCTGTTGATTGTCCAGGTATAACTCCACCCATTACTATTATTTTGTCTAAAGCCATTGCGTTTTCTGCTTCTTTGTAACTCTTAGGTGGGTCTGGGTAAGCCTCGCTTTTAAGAGCTGATATTAACAATCTTGCATTTAATCTTGTTACATCTATCCCTATTTTGTCACAGACCGCTTCGTTAACTCCTAGTTCCCTTGCTACTCCTATGTATTCTCTAGCTTTAACTCCTCCACCTGTCACTATAAAAAGTTGTTCTTGTTTTGCAATTTCTCTAAGAGAATTGGCATATTCTTCGAAATTTTCTTTTTCTAACGAAGGTGCTAAAACTGAGCCGCCGAGATTTATTACTGTAGTCATCAACCAGGTAATTATAATTAAATCATCTTAATATTTTTCTTTGAAAAAATTAGATAACTTGATTTTTATAAGAATTGTTTAATTTTATTTATAGCATTTTTTTTCTTCGCTGGATAAGCTTTAACTTTAAACCTTAAAACCACAAAATCTCCACTAGAGGTAGGTTCTAGTTGTTTTTTATAGGCCTTCTGTTTATCAAATCTCAAGTAAAAACTACATTCCTCATTTATTCTATCTGGAATTTCTTTTTTAATTTCCCTATACCTAGTAGTGGTGAGATTGTTCTTTAAAAAATCCACCAATAACCTAATTTCTCTACTCTTTTCGATCTTAGATTTGAGTAAAAAATATTTGTTCCCAAAATTACCTTCTATTTCCTCTGTTTCTATCTCGTTGTCTTTAGGTAAGAAAAAAGAAAGTGCTTTTTTAACTCTTTTTAGTTTTTCAGTCGAGTAACAAAATGTTCTTAGCCTAATATAATGAACCGGTGCTTGGCTCACTTGCCCTTGCCCTCATTTGCTCTTATACTTGGGCGTGTTTTTTCTGCTCCTTTTCCTTTATTCTTTAGGCCTCTACCTTCCTGACCTGTTGGTGTTAGTCCTTTCAGAGCTCTGTTTTCGTATTTGTCTTTACATATCCAGTTTATATCTTCATCATTCTGTATTGCCGGATGATTTGGATCCACTAATATTACTTCAAACCACTTGAATCTTCCATCCTCGCCAACCCAGTAACTATCTAAAACTCTAAGATTTGGATATTTCTTTGTTGTTCTTTCTTCAGCAATTCTTTTCCTACTTTTGCCTGGAGTGATTTTTCTAACTCCCATCTTGCTGGGCACTCTCGCTTTTTTGAATCGTGGTTTTCTCCTATTTCCTCGTCTTATCTTTGTCCTAGCTAATATGAATCCTTGTTTAGCTTTGTATCCTAGTGACCTAGCTTTATCTAGTCTTGTTGGATTTTCTATTCTTTTGACTGTGGGTTCATCTCTCCATTTTTTTAATCTCTTCCACATAAGCTCTTCTGTATACCCTTCTTTTGGGTTTTTCCACGCATCCTGTATAAATGAATACATTGATTTCATTTTCAAACACCAGAAAAGAACATTATTTTTAGGTTCTTTATTCTTATTAATTTTCATAAACTTAAATTATTTGAAGAAAACCCCTAGTGACTTCCTCCCACTACCGTTCCTACGCTGACGCTTTGGAGCGGAAAGGGGTTCCAGAGTTCTAGGTCTTCACTATCCTACTGCCGTCATACATCTCAGTCCGAGCAGGCTTATCTGAAAGCTTTTACAGAAGGTTCCTGCTTCGACCACAGGGACTTGCACTACAAACGAAAGGACTCCACACCAATGGTGGGCTTTCGGGTGCTACTACTACAGCAGCACAGAGGCCCCCAGTGCCCCACCTCTCGTCTCCTACATGGAGACTCAAACAGGTATATACAGGCGTAACTTCAGCCGCACCCCTACCTACACCTAATATTTAGGCAGATAAGCTTATAAATCCGCCGATTCACCCCCTCCCCCCTACTTCACTCACGAAGAAAGGGACTTCTCAGCAATGGAGTTAAAAAAACAATTCTTTATTAAATAAAATCTTGAATTAGTTCGATGTAATTATTTTAATTATATCTCCATTTTCTAGTTGGTGATCATTAGATATCCTCATTCCTGTTTTTGCATTTATTGCATGTAAAAAGTTGTTCCCTATATCTGAATGAACTTTGTAGGCTAAGTCTTCTGGAGTAGATCCTTTCTTTAATAAGTAGGCGTCTGGTAGAACTTCTCCTTGTTTATTTGTATAATTGTTTTCGTTTTCTACTGGGTAAACAACTATTTTATTTAATAACTCCCTTATTGATTTCTCTAAGCATTCTTGTACTCCAGTTGATCCATATTTATCCAAGATTTTGGTTTTGATTCTTTTAAGGCCTTTTTTTTGTTTTTTATTTAGCTTTTTAGGTTTTTTTATCTGAAAATCATCTTCTCCAGGGACATAGTCAATTATTTCTTTTTTGTCCATGTTTTTTAGAACTAATTCTGCTTGTGCAGATGTTGGAACTGAGAGCTTATCTATCTCTTCTAGTTTTTTTATATCTGCTTGATCTGCTACGTCTGCCTTGTTTAGTGACAACATAGTTGGTTTTGTAATTTCCACGATTTCTTTGGAAAACTTCTTTAATTGTGTTTTTTTCCATTTTTCTGGGTTTTTTTGAATTTGTTTTATTGCTTTGTTTATATCTGGCTTTTTTACCCCTACTCCTGTAAGTGCATCTGTCAAGGCGTCTGTTGTGTTTTGTCTGTCAGCCTCTATGTTTCTCTTCATTGATCCCCATTTTTTTTCTAACATTCCATAGATCCACATTTGGATTTCTTTTTCTAAGAATTCTACATCTTTTTTGGGATTGTGCTCTCCTTTTTCCAATGGCTCTCCTTCTAGATTTGTTTTACCTGAAGAATCTATTACATGTATCAAAGAACTCGCTTGTCTAAGTTGGTCTAAAAACTCATTTCCCAGTCCTTTTCCCTTGTAAGCATCTGGAACTAGTCCTGCAACATCAATTATCTCAATAGGAACAAATCTAGTTCCTTCGATACATGCAGAGTTGCCTGGATCACATTTTACACCTAGTTCTGTATGGGGACATTTGTCTCTAATGTAGGCTATTCCTTTGTTTGATCCGATTGTAGTGAATGGATAGTTTGCTATTTCCACATCACTATGGGTTGCTGCTGAAAAGAAGGTTGATTTACCTGCATTAGGTTTTCCTACTAAGCCAATCATCTTAGAACCTTTAAAAATTAGTAATCTAAGCCATTTTTTTCTATTTCGCCTTTTTCTCTTTTTTCTCCGAAGGATCTTACTCCTTTCTTTTTTATTTGTTCTTTCATTTTTTTGGCTAATTGAGGGTCGATTTCGTCTCTTTTCTCAAAATACTCTATTATTTTCTTGGCTTCCTCATCAGTTTTGCATCCTAATAAATGGTCTACAACTGAAGGAAACCTTGTTTTGTGTATGTCAATTTCTTCTTCATCTTTTTTGGTTTCTTTAGCTTTTATTTCATCGATTGAGAGAGATGGTGAATTTTCGAGTTCTTCAAAAAGATTTGGACATTTTTCTTTGAGTTCTTCAATCTTCATCTTGGCTTAACCTCTTTTTTTCTATTTTTTGTTTAATCTCTCCTTCTTCTAGTTCTTCATCTAATTCTACTTCTTCCTTAGGAAATATACTAACTTCTCCAGCCTCTATCTTACCATTTACATGAGCATCTTTGTGAAGGTGGACTTTATCAGCTTTTATGTCACCTAATACGTTTGAATTTTCTTCGATAGTTACCTTATCAGGGGAGTGTATGTCTCCATGGATTATAGAATCTTCTTTTACTTCCACATCTTTTCTTGCTTTTATTCCTCCAAAAAATGTTGTTTCTTTATCGATTACCACTTCATCTCCTCTTAGATTACCTACAAATCTACAATGTTCTCCTACGAAAACATTGCCAGGGGATTTTATTTCAGAATCAAATTGTATTTGTTTTGGCACCATTAGTACTTGGTCAGATAGTTCTTCTTCTGTTAGGTCTTCAAGAATCTGTTCTATTTCCTCTGTTTCTTGTCTCCTAATCAATTCTGAGAGTAATAATAAAAAATACAAATAGAGTGGGATAGGGTTGTTAATTGTTATCCAACCATTTGCTTCGAAGCTCTTTTCGATCTCTACATCATTTCCAATCTCTAAGTTACCATCAACCAACAATTCTCCATTTATTTTTGATCTTTCTCCAATGTATGCATCTTCCCCTACTTCTAAGTCTCCATCAATAAACCCCCAAAGACCAATAGAAACGTCTTCTGTTGCTTCAACATTTCCATTTATTTTTACTCGTTCTCCTGCATTTATGGATCCTTTTGTTTTTAATCCGTAGTTTATCTCAGAATGGCTTCCTATTACGATATCATAATCTGTTACGATTAACCTTTCTTCTATGTTTGTATTTGGAGGTATATGTAGAGAAGTTTCTTCCATATATTAGGCTCCAAATTTGTGTGTTTTATTGATTAAGTCAAGGGAGATGGGGAAGAGATTTTTTCCTTTAATTCGACAGAGACCTCCTTGATAGGTGTTTTCATCAAAGCTCTTAACTTCATCAGTTCTTGTTCCTTCACCCATTATTGAGAGAGGGACTGGGTCAGCGGAGTGATCTTTTATTGATATTGGAGTTGAATGGTCTGCTGTTAGTATTGTTAGAAAACGATTGTTGATTGATTCAAGGACATTTCCTATGGCAGAATCCACTTTATTTTCAAGAAAGTCAATTTTTTTCTTGTAATCTCCGTCGTGACTAACTTCGTCTCCTCCTTTTATGTGTAATAACACGAAATCATTATTTTTTAGGGCTTTCTTTGTTGCTTTTGATTTATTATTTAAGTTTGAATCATATCCACAAGTCGTTCCTTTTGGTTGAACTACATCTAATCCAATTATTTTACCAATACCTTGTATTAATCCCGTTGCTGAGATTATTGTTCCTTTTAATCCATATTTTTTTTGAAAGTTCTGAACGTCAGGGGTTTTTCCTGCGCCTCGTAATAAGAGAGTGTTAGCAGGTAGTTTGTTTTGTTTTTTCCTTTTCTTGTTAGCAGGGTGGTTCTTTAAAACTCTTTCAGCTCTTTGTATGAATTTTTTTAAGATTCTAGCAGTTTTTTCCGCATCTTTTTCTAAGGGCTCCATCTTTTCTGGAGGTTTATTTGTCTCTTTTGGATCTGATCTTGTTATTTTATCTGATAATTCTTCTCCTCTTAAAACCAACGCTGCCCTATGTGCAGTAGAATCCTTGAATATTATCTCTGTGCCTTCTATATTCTTTATATTGTTTTTTATTGATTTTGAAATCTCTTTTGTTTTTTTTATTCTATTTGCTCTTCTATCTATTATTTTATTATCTTTTTTGGTAGCATAGTTCACTCTAAAACATATATCGTTTTCTTTTATATCTATACCTGTTCCAGCAGCTTCGAATGGGCCTCTGCCTCTGTAAGTTTCTTTGGGTTTATAGCCTAAGAGAGACAAATGAGCTGTATCAGAACCTGGACGGGTTCCTGGGGAAATTGGGTCCATAATTCCATTTATTCCGTTTTTTGCTATCTTATCCAAGTTAGGAGTGTTTGCTTTTTCTAAGGGAGTTTTTTTACCTATTTTTTTGATTGGTCTATCCCCAACTCCATCTAGAATTATCATCAAAATCTTGTTTAGACTAATAGTAAGAAACCTCCCAGTATCGCACCCATTGATGTTGCAATAAAGTTTACACCTTCATTGGTTAAATAATCCCTTTTTTCCATTGTTGCTCCCAAAAAGCTATCTAGATGGCATCCTATTACTCCTGCTATTAGTGCAATCACTACGGCATTTTGAAGAGAAAATAAGAAAAAGCTAACTACTCCTATTATTAATGCTCCTAAAACAGAAGAAAGTTCACCTAGTAATGATATACCTCCATCAGATCCTGGTTCAACTTTTTTCATATTTGTAATTAGTCTTGTGTGACTGTCGAGTGTCCCTATCTCACTTGCTAAAGTGTCTGATGCTGCAGTAGCTACAGAGCCTATATAACCTGCCTTTAGTAGTAATAATACCTGAGGTGAAGTGGTTTCTATAGATAATACACCATATGATGTTCCTAAACTTGTGTATAACCAATAGATTATAACTATCCCTATTGGGACTATACCATTGGCTAAAACATTCCTCATCTTTCTTTCGCCATGTTCACCTTCTAGAAGTCCCCTTTGCTTTTTTTCATTATAACCTATTTTTGTGAATGAAAAACCTATTATGACAAAAGTTAACAAAACAGTTAGCCATTTTAGTCCACCTAAGACGGCTACTACAGATCCTACGAGAAAAGAAGCTATTACTGCCTTCTTACTTAATATTTTTTTTTGAAATGCTAATACTGAAAGAGCTGCACAAATGCCTACGCCAGTAATCACGTTCATTATTACTTATTATTAAACTTGGATTCGGTATAAATTTCTTACTATTATTTAGTTACTTCTATTTCTGTTTTATCCGCTACATCCTGAAATCCGTCTGGTACTTCTTCCACATCAGATGGTTCGTTTATTACTTCACTTTTCCTTATCTCTACTCTACGCAATGGATAGATTGATTTTGCTTCTTTATAGATCTCTGATGCTAATTCACCTAATACGAGGTTTTCTGAAAATTGTTTGAATTTTTCTTGTTTCGCCTTTTCTTTTATTACTTCTTCACCTTTTAATCTTAGACTATTTTTTTGTGAAGATTTTCCTCTTTTTACAGTGAAAATTACTGGTTTTACTCTCATTTTGTATCCATCTTTGGTTAAAACATCTACGGTGATGTCTAATTTGTTTGTTCTTCTTCTAACTAAGCTATCGACATAGTCGCTTGTTAATTCGTGTCCTATGAATTGTGTTTTTGCTTGTTCTCCTGAAATCTCTTTTATCTTGAAATATACCTTAGTGTTATTTTTGGAAAAGTCTCCTGTTAGGTCACCAACTGTGGTTTCTATGATCCTGCCTATTACTTTTTCAGGATCTTCTGCTGGTGTCTCTCCTATTTTGTCTTCACCGAAAATCTCAGGTGCTATAACTTCATACCATTTTTTTGCTTGCCATCCAAATGATTTTCCAGATTTTCGTGACATAAATTAATCCTCCTTATTTTTTGGCCATTCTAATGTTTTTGGAACAAAGGGTAATAGAGTTGTTTTTTCTTTAATTTTTTTAGGCCAATTTTGAGCCTCAAATCCATTATAAGCTAGGAATGCTAATACCCATCTATTGACTCCAAGGCCGGCACAACCTGTCCAAATAGGTTCTTCAAATCCTGCTCTTATTGAGAAACCTTTAACAAAATGGGTTCCATGTAAGTTAACGCTTCCGATGCTTAAATTTTCCCCATTGTGGGGCATTTTAACTTGAATTTCATATTTGGGTATGTCTGGATATTCAACTTCGTCCATTTCACCTTTTCTTCCTTCTAGATAGAAGGGATCATCCCCCACTTTAATTTTCCATTCTACTTTTAAATAGTCGTCTAGGACTTTTTTGTATGCTTCTAGTATTTCTTCAGTTACTGTTTTAACTTGTTTTGCTTTCCCTATCCAAACTAGCTCTATTCTTTGAAACTCGTTTACTCTGTCAAGTCCTTTGGAGCCTCCTCCTTCCCATCTATATGTAAAACCTGATTTGTCGAATAATTTTATTGGTAGGTTGTCTTCATCCATCATTTCATGAGAAAATAATTGATAAAATGGTTCGCATTGGGCAGGAGCGAGTACATATCCTGGATCTTTTAATCCATCTTTCAATAGGTCCATTGGGATTTCTTCTTTTATCTTATGTTCTTTTTTGAATAAGTCATATACATTTGTTCCTCTTTTTGGTGAACAAGAATAATACATTCCTTCAGGAAGCCCCTCAAGGTATTTCATTTTGTTCATGATTTCCAGTGGTATCAGTTTTGGAAACATACTTTCTTGGAAATCTATTTTTTGTGGAATCTCTTTAGTGGCAACATCCATAAGAGCTCTTAGAAGCTTTGTATAGGGTGGTAGGTATGTCCATTGTCCTTTTCCTGGGAATTTTTTTACCCAACCTTTTTCTTGTGCTATTTTGGTTGGATCTTCTTTTATTAGCGGTTTTTTGTCTTTACTCGATGATATTACTGTTCCTGGTTCAATCTTAGTTACTTTATCTACTAATTCTTCTTCACCTTCAACAACTTCATCTACTAAGCTAATTAATCGATCTACTACGCCTCTTCTGAAATCTGATTCTTTTAAAGATTTTGTTTTTAAAATTAGGTTATTTTTATCTCTTTCAATTGTATCTATTTCTCTTAGTTCTTCTAATTCTTTTTTTATTTCTTTAAAGTTATTTTTTTCTAATCTGTCTTTAAGGATTATGGTATAATCTATGTCCTTTATCCCTCTAACCCCTATGTGGTGTTTGGGGCCTATCTCATTAGATAGAGGGTTAATCAGTCTTATGATTGCTTCGTGGGCTCGAACGTATTTGTTTCCTATTATCTCTAATGAGATTTTGTCATTTTTTAAGTCGTATTCTTCGATATGAGCTCCTTTATCAGTTGGAGCACCCTTATTTAATATTGAGTTGTTTGATTCCTCTATGAAATTTTTTAAATCTTTATTAACTTCTTTATTTTCTTCTATATCTTCACTAAGTTGTAATGAGGCTTTAAGTATAAATTCTACTTCTCCCATTCTTCAAAAACCTCCTTTGATATATCTATACATTTAATTAAGTCATCTAAACTTATAATTGTCTGTTTAATATCCTGGAATTCAAATTCTGTTACTAAAATACCTTTTCTTACATAACTTTTTATGTTTTCCAAATTATCTGGCTCAATTGAGTCTAGGGTTTTCTGAGGATGCTCTATCTTTATCTCCATTTTTCCTTTTATCACAGTTGTTCTCCTATCATTTCGTTTGCTTTTTTAAGGAAATTTTTTAATTCATTTTTTGGAATTGTTGCTCCAGATGCTATGTTGTGACCTCCCCCATTTCCTCCAACTTCATTTGCTGCTTTTTTCATTACTTCAGAAAGATCAAGGTTTCTCTCTATTAATAATTTATTGCCTCTAGAACTAATGCTTATCTCATCTTCATCAATGTAATATGTGAAGATTGGTTTATCTGTGAATACATAATCTACTAGAATTCCACAAACCGTTCCCTTTGAGGCTCTATGATCAACTTCTATATGATAAAGGTTGTTTTGTTCATTTAAGTTTTCTATTGCTTCATTTATGTTTTTTAGTAATTCAGATTTGTGTTCGTTTTTTATTTTTTCAGCTTCTTCAAATCTCTGTTTTGGGCCTAAAACCAATGAAAGAGCTAATCCGTATTCATCTTTCGTTCCACAGGCATTTAATAAGGAACTTAATTCGGATACGTAATTAAATTCTTTATTATTTACTTCATATACTTCTCCAATAGTTGATTTTATTCTATTTATTTCTGCACCCTGTTTTATTAATTTTAAAACAATGAATGAGATTAGTTTTCTTTTTTTATCTTCTTGTAGCTCCCAAAAAGTTTCATTTCCATTGATATCAAGGGATTTTAATATTTTTTGAGTTGTAAGTGAATTTCCTGAAATTCCCTTTAAAAAAGGAGAAGTAGACTTTTCTAATGATTTGTTTATTTTATCTGTAAATCTTAGTCCTTTTTTTATTTCTATAACGTTTTTAGATCTCATCTCATTAAGTATTTCGAGATTTAATCCATCCATAGGTAAATGTTGCATATCACCGATAGCTCCAGCTAAACTAACACAGCCTAAATCTGCATTTTCAATTGGAAGATTCTTACATACGAGATAAGAGAGAGTGGAAGCTGAAGCAGAAAAGGATCCATCTATCCCATAATGATGGGGGTTTAGATGATGATTTGCTATTTCATCTTCATAGGACGGTGGATGGTGATCAACTACGGCAACTTCAGAATCAATTTTCTTTATTAATTCTGGTTGACCACTTCCCATATCAAAAAGTATGACAGAACAATCATCTTCGTCATTTATTTTTTCAATAATCTCTTCCGATGGCCTGCCAACAATGGAAGTGTGAAATTGTTTCCCTAGTTTTCTCATTGATTCACTCAAGATTCCAGCTGCTGCCAAGCCATCTGCATCATTGTGAGAGATGCATCTAATAAAATCAGATTCTTCTAAATATGAAGAAATTTCAGTAGCTTTATCTTGGATGTTTGGCTTCAAGGGTTATTTCTCCCTTTACTCTGAGAGAAGTAAGTCAGCTTCTTCTGGCCTATATTTCCAATCTTTGTCTAATCTACCTTTCTCTTTATAATAATTTGCTAACTTTCTAACTTTAGATTCGGTTATTTGTAAACCTCTTTTACAACTATTATCATTTGGGTTTTCTTCTAAATGGTCACGAAGATCTCTAGCATTTTTGATAAGGTTCCTAAGATCCTCAGGAATCGTTGGCTCCATTTCATTCTCTTCAAGTATTTTATGGATTTTTTTTCCAGTAATTTTTTTTACATTTGGTATAGCGTATTGATCCCTAATTATCATTCCAATCTCACTAATCGAATTTCCTTCCTCTTTTAGTTCCAAGACTAGGTCTTCAACTTCACTTGGTTCCATATCAACCCAATCATTGCTTTGATCACTTTCTGATGATGACATACTGTTTTCCTCCTAGAAAATTAAGCTTTGATAAATTGTTTTGCCATATCCTTAAATATTTTTTGAAGATAAAAATTTTGAGAATTTTTTAAAGGCTTTTTTTCTATGTGAATAATTGTTTTTTTCTTCTCTATCCATCTCTCCAAATGTTTTATTAGAACTTTTTGGAATGAAAACTGGGTCATAACCAAATCCATGTTTTCCTCTTCTTTCTTTGCCTATTTCACCCTCTGTTTTTCCTTTGAATAACTTTAAGTGATTCTTATCTTTATAAGCTATAATTGATAAAAAATATGCGCTTCTATTTTCTTCATTAGCTAAAAGATCTAAAATTCCTTTGTTACCGATTTTGTCGAAAACATAAGAAGAAAATGGACCTGGAAAATTATTTAGTGATTTTATGAATAACCCTGAATCCTCTATAAATAATGGTTCAGTCAATTTTTCATAACACCAATTTACTCCTTTTCTAGCTACTTTCTCTATATTTGCTTGTATTTCAGGGTAATCAATGTTTTTTTGTGTTATTTTTATATCATCATTTACTAACTGATTTATCTCTTTTACTTTGTCTATGTTACTGGTTACAAATGTTATTTTCAAAAATACCTACCTCTTTCTTCGATTTCGTTCAATCTCTGTATTATCTCTTTTTGGTTATTCATTGAGGATTTATAGCTATTCAATATGATGTTTATAGAATCAGTATGTTCAGGGTGAGAACTTCTTATCGTTTGAAATAAGACATGTAAGTCAACACCTTTTGGCTCAATATGGCCATCATAACCAGATAGGCCAAAGTCTATAAAATAGATTTTGTTTCGATTAGTTTTTAGTATATTACTTGTGGTTAAGTCGCCATGAAAAATTCTATTTTGATGTAATTTAGCTATATACTTTCCAATTTTTCTAAAGTCGTTTTGATTAAGTCTTGAGTAAATCTTTTTTATTTTTTCTCCATCTAGGTATTCAAACTTAATTTCAAAATCTTTCATGTCTAAGATTATTGGAGTAGGTACTCCAATTTTCCTTGCCTCTCTTGTGGCTTTTGCTTCTTTTTTAGTTCTATTTTTTCTAATTCTCTCGTCTAAGGTTTTATTTCTATATTTCTTTGGTTTTCTAATCTTTATTATTTCTTGGTTTTTTTTGTATAATTCTGCTTCTGCTCCTCTTGCTATCAATTCACTCACGCCATTTCACCTCTACTTCATCAGTTCTATAATCAGTTTTAACCTCAATACCGGGTGAATGTTCAATCCCTGATTCATACATCTTTATAGCAGTGTGAGCTATCATTGCTCCGTTGTCACCCATTAACTCTTTTTTTGGATAACCAAATTTTATCTGGTATTCTAGGCTCATTTCTTTTAGCATCTGTTTTAAGCGTTGGTTTTTTCCTACTCCACCACACAATAATAGTTCTTTTTTTCCTGAATGGGCTAGAGCTCTTTCTGCCACTTCTGTTAGCATTGAAAAGGAGTATTCTTGTAAGCTGTAACAGATATCTTCCTTTTTTTCTCCTCTTTGGAGTTTTTTCTCAGCAGCTGTAACGAGTCCTGAGAAGGAAAAGTCCATTCCCTTCACAGAATATGGTAATTCGATTAGTTTTTCTCCTTTTTTTGCAAGTTTTTCTATCTTTGGGCCACCAGGATGATTTAGATTTAGTTTTCTTGCGAACTTATCCAATGCATTTCCTAAACCGATATCTAGTGTTTCCCCAAAAACTCTATATCTTTTAGATTTGTAGCCCAATACTTGAGAGTTGGCTCCACTCACATAGAGAATTATTGGGTCATCTAATCCAGTGGACCATTTTCCGGATTCTATATGAGCTATACAATGATTTACTCCTACTAATGGTTTCTCCAGAGTTAAGGTCAGTGCTCGTGCAGCTGTTGCTATTACTCTTAGACATGGCCCCATACCGGGTCCTAGAGAAAAAGATATTAAGTCTATCTGTTGTGGCTGAATATTGGCATTACTGACTGTTTTTTTAATTATTTTTGCTATCTTATCAGAATGGTGTTGGGATGCTTCTCTTGGGTGAATTCCCCCATCACTTGGTTGATATGGGTGTTGTTGATGAGAGAGTATTTTTTGGTCATTAACAATCCCAACGGATAGATTCCATGCTGTTCCTTCTATCCCTAAAGAAATCATCTTATGAAAGATTAAGAGAAGAATCTATTTGAATTCTGTATATCCACATTTTCCACAGGAGAGTCTGTCTTCATGATCTGCTAAAAAAACTCCATCTCCACATCGGGGGCAGATTTTTCTTTTTCTTTTAACTTCTTCATCTTTTTTCTCATAAATTTCTTTTTTATCCATTGTCCTCACCTAGGTTTCTTTCTATTGTATATTTATTTTCTATTTCTTCCAATCTTTCCTTATCATCATAAATTTTGACATAACCTTTTGTCTCACTGTTTCCATAATCTGTGTGTAATTCATTTATAATTATTAGTTCTTCCTTTACACCTTGTTCTGCTGCTAATTTGGCCCTAACTTCACTACGTTTTGGTGTGCTTTCTTCTGAGTGAGTTATATTTAGTTTCACTTCTTCTCTATCTAGGGCTTCGTTTTTTTCATTTTCAGTAACATTGATATCCATTTTTATCTACCTCATCCTTTCAATAATTTTTTTTATTTTTTGTTTGACTTCTTGGTTAACTTTAACTCTAACAACTCCTTTTCTTGGTTGACCGTAAATTATTTGGTGTTTCTGCGGAGCGAATTTTATTGAGGGAATTACTGCTAAATCTTCTTCTCCATTTATGTTGATAATTGTTTTTTGGGTTCTTGAAATGGCTTTTTTGATTTCATTAATTAATTCATTAGTAATGTAACCAGCTGGGTTTTTTACTTGAATTTCCTTGTATTTTGGTGAGTTTAAAATTTTATTTAATTTATCTGATGGTTTTCTTTCTATTTTTTCATCTATTATAGCTATTTTTGGATAAAAGTCCTTTTTGATTAAGTTGTAGGTTATTAAGTCTCCTACCGAGATTGATTTCCTGGGTTTTAGTTCGTCTATTATTTGGTCTATGTTTTTGTATAAGTCACCAAAAGGTTGCTTTAGTTCCTTTCTAAGTTCTGGACCTAATTCTAGTGGCAATTATCGCACCTTAAGTGCGTATTTACCTGGGTGTTCTACGTTTAACTTTTCTGCTATTTTTGATCTCTTTGGATCAATTATTACTACATAACCTCTCCAATTTTCGGTTAGTGACGTTGACCTACAAACTGGACAGGTTTCACTGTCCTCTACAATCCTATGACAATTTCTACAGGCTGGGTCAGTCATGCTTAATCACCTGGTCGTGTTTTTGCATCTGGATACTTTTCTTTGTATTCATCCATAGTCATATTATGAGTTTTTAAATGACTCGCAGTTATTGCCTTGTATTCGTTTCCACATTCCTGGCAAGTCACCTTATCGGATTCTTCTTTTTCTTTAGTTTCTTTAGTTTCCTCTTCTTTGGGAACTTCTTCTACATCTTTTATTACTACTTTTCCACCGTACTCTCCTTCCTCTTCTTCCTCTATTTTCTTGAGTGCAGGTTGTCTCATCGTTAATCCTATTTTAGAATCTCTTGGATTTTGTTCATTTAAGCTCACAGCTATTACTCTTGCTTTTACATAATCTCCTTCAGCTAATGAGAAATCTGTTTCTTTTCCTACGAGTCTTGCACTTTTTTCATTATGAGATACGTAGTCGTCTGTTATTTGGCTAACATGTAACAATGCATCCATTGGCCCTAATCCTATAAATGCTCCAAAGTTCACTACCTCGACTACTTCCCCTTCTATTATCTCTTGCATAGTAGGTTTGTATGATATACATTCAAATTCTACATTGTAATAAACACCAGCATCTCCGGGAATTAGATTACCTTCTCTTATATCATAGACATTGGTTATAGCTATAAACATCCCTAAGTCTCTGTTTATTTTTCCTTCTAGCTTATCTTCTAATAACTCTTTCACTACACTTTGAGTGTCTTCATTCAATTTTTCAGGGGGAACCCTTACTGTGTCGAGAAGTTTTAATTTCCTATACAACTTACCTCACTCCAAATTAATTCATTTCTAAGTGTGATTGCTGTCTTAGAATAATAACAGGAATATTATTATTCTTTAATCTTTTTATTAGTTCTGAATCATTACTAGCAACAGCTGATTCATATTTTTTGGCTACCTCCATAATCGCATCATCACCTTCTTCTTCAGTTTCTATTATCTCGCAATCATTGATTAGATCAAGTGCTATTGATGCAGCTCTTTTATTTTCTCCCTTTCCATTTTCATAAATATTCTGTATTTCATTTAATATTGACTTTGGTAATATTGGTTGATATTTTTTATTTATCACTCTATCTAATTCGGAAAAAAGGTTTATTCCAAATTGTTCAGGAGTCATTAACATATTGGTATCTAATATTACCTTCATTTGTTTTATTGTTCTTTTAATTCTCCTACACCTATCAATCTCCATCTAGTTCCTATCTTTCTACTTATAGCTATTCTTGAACCACTTTTTGCACAGATAGGTCTTTTTAATTTTATTTCCGCTTCATTGCCTCTAGCACTGGTTACAACACCTACAGTTGTTGCTGTTCCTATGTTAAGCATGAGAGGTTCATTAGTTCTTATTTCTTCTACTTCAACTTCCTCTTCAATTCCAACAACTCTGTCTAGCAATTCCACTTCCATTAGAAATTCATCCCACACAGGAGGGAGATTATCTGGTTTGCCCAGTATCTGACCAACTAAGGCATCACTTTTTGTCGCAGCTGGATCAAGAAGAGTTCCTAAACCAACTAATCCTCCAGGAGTTACTTTTTCTCTGTATTTACCCCCAGAGAAGATGCTAACTACTTTAGTTTGAATAGGATTCCATGTTGTTTTTCCTCCAGATTCATCTTTTTTACCAGGTTTTATCTCAATCTCTTGTCCTTCCTCGATCTTCCCCTGCTCAATGGAGCCTCCGAGTATACCTCCTTCTAACTTATCAGGAGAAAAGCCAGGTTTATTTACATCAAAAGATCGAGCAATCGGCATTAATGGTGATTTTTCAGGATTTCTCTCTGGTGTTGGAATTTGTTCTTCCAGAGCTTGAATCACTAAATCTATATTTGTTTCTTGTTGCGCAGATATTGGAATTATTAGTGCATCTTCTGCAACTGTCCCCTCAACAAAATCTTTGATTTGTTCATAATTCTCCATAGCTTCTTCTCTAGAAACTAAATCAATTTTGTTCTGAACCACGACTATATCTTCTATTCCTATTATATCTAAACCCATCAAATGTTCTTTGGTTTGTGGTTGTGGACATTCTTCATTTGCAGCTATTACCAAAATTGCCCCGTCCATTATAGCAGATCCTGACAACATTGTCGCCATCAATGTTTCATGCCCTGGAGCATCGACAAAAGAAACTGATCTCAAATTCTCACTTTCTTCTCCACATCCCTCACATTTTTCATCAACAGTGTATGCTTCTGGTTCTTCACAATTTGGACATTTTCTTAAGACGGTATCAGCATACCCTAATCTGATTGATATTCCTCTTCTCAGCTCTTCGCTGTGTTGATCTGTCCAAACACCACTAAGGGCTTCTACTAATGTAGTTTTTCCATGATCAACATGTCCTATTAAACCAATATTTACTTCCGGTTGTTTCAAAATGACACCCTTTTCTCTAAAAAGTTTTTAAATTATATCATTCAGTTATCTAAAAAGCTTTTCATGAAACAAAATTTAATGTCGCTAAAATACGATAAAACTTTTCGAAAGAAAACCTAAATACTTAAGTCAAACAAATTAGGTTAAGCAAATGGATTAGATAATAATGGCTAAATCCTCAAAAATCAGAATTTTTGATACAACTCTTAGAGATGGAGAACAAACTCCTGGAGTTTCATTGACATTGGAAGATAAGGTCCAAATAGCTAACAAGCTAGATGAACTGAATGTGGATGTTATCGAAGCTGGTTTTCCAGCGTCTTCTGAAGGGGAACTTAAAGCGGTAAAGAGGATTGTAGAAGAAGACCTTGATATCGAGGTGTGTGGCTTAGCAAGAACCAAAAAAGAAGATGTAGACTCTTGTCTCGAAGCAGATGTTGACATGATTCATACTTTCGTATCAACTTCAGATATCCAGTTAAAACACACTATAGAAAAATCAAAAGAAGAAGTTAAAAAATCCGTTGAAGATATTGTTTCCTACATCAATAGCCACAATGTTAGATGTCTTTTTTCTGCAATGGATGCAACTAGAACAGATCAAGAATTCTTGAAAGACATTTTTTCTGTAGCTCAAAAAGCAGGAGCAGATGCGGTGAACGTCCCTGATACCGTTGGTGTTGTTTCACCAAAAGAGATGGAGGAATTAATAGCTAAAATTGATAAAGCTATTGATATCCCTATCGATGTTCATTGCCATAATGATTTCGGATTGGCTGTTGCTAATACATTGTTTGGGGTTGAAGGAGGGGCTCAGCAAGTTCAAGTAACCATTAATGGTGTTGGAGAAAGAGCTGGTAATGCTTCTTTGCAACAAACCGTTATGGGGTTAGAATACTTGTTTGACAAAAAGACCAATATAAATAAAAAAAAGCTCTATGAAACATCCAAATTGGTTGAGAGGTTGAGTGGTATTCAAATACTTCCCAATGAACCTTTTGTAGGTAACAATGCCTTCTCTCATGAGTCAGGAATACATGCTCAAGGAGTGATTTCTGATTCTAAGACTTTTGAACCTGATATGATAGAGCCAAAGATGATTGGTCATAAAAGAAAGCTTGTTCCCGGAAAACACATGGGAAAACACTCTGTAAAAGAGATACTTAAAAATGCAGGACTTGAACCAAACAAAGAAGAACTAAAAGAAATTTTGGATAGAGTAAAGGAAATAGGAGATAAAGGAAAAAGAATAACAGAAGCAGATCTCTATACCATTGCCGAAGTTATATTAGGATCAGAAGCAGAGAAACTCATAGATCTTGAGGAAATAGCCGTAATGACTGGTAATAAAGTAACTCCTACAGCATCAGTAGAAGCTAATGTAGATGGGGAGAAAAAAAGAGCTTCAAAAACAGGGGTAGGACCAGTTGATGCAGCTATAAAAGCCACTCAATCTTTAGTGAGTAACTTTCCAGAGATAAAACTAAAAAGCTTTAAAGTTGAGGCAATAACCGGTGGATCCGATGCTCTAGCAGAGATTATTATTGAAGTAGAAGATAAACAAGGTCGTTCCGTCTCCGCTAAATCAGAGAGTGAAGATATAGTAAAAGCAAGTGTCGAAGCACTTATCTCAGGAGTTAATATGTTAATGGCTGAAAAAAGAAGAGAAAAATAAAAAAAGGGGGCCTTTTTTAGCCCGCGTCTTGCATTCCTCCACCCATTCCACCCATAGCTTGTTGGACTTCCTGTTGGAGGTTTTGAAGTTTCTCAGTTATTTTTTCCTCCTGTTTTTCAAGAGTCTTTACTCTTAACTCTAGGTCTTCCTTTTCTTCTTCCAATTCATCAACTACTTCAGAGGGTCCTTCTTTTTGTATTATAACATCTCCAAAGTTTCTAAATACATTTGTATCTTCTTCCGCTTCTTCTAATTCATCAAGTGCATCATCAACTTGATCTAATCGGCCTTCTGACCTCTGCTTTTGCATCGAAACATTCTCTGCCTTTTGCTGTAATTGTTGCATTTTCTGTACTTTTTCCTGAATCTCAGGTGGTAATTGTCCTGAACTCATAATATACACCTAAAAAGGTAGGATTAATTAACACCTATATATCTTTATAAGTTTGGGAAAGTAATTTTTATAATCCAAAAATAATTAATTTCGTGATCTTGATTGGGCCGATAGATCAGTGGTAGATCGCGTCCTTGGCATGGACGAGGCCCCGGGTTCAAATCCCGGTCGGTCCATCTAGAAGAGATATAATTTTTTCTTGAATTTTTTTTCCTGAGAGATACAAAAAAGGTCTGTAGAAACTTCAGTGCAATTGTTTTTGGAGAAAGATTCCTTGATTTAATTTTAATCATTTCTGTAGGAGGAATAAGTTTGGCTTTTCTCAGTCAAGAATTATTCTATATCCAAGACATTGAGCTTCTCTTTATTGGTTTAGGAGGAACTATATTTTTTATTCTTTTTTTGGTTTTTTTAACTATCTTCAAATCTGGATTAGTTAAGGATTTTTTGAAAACAATTGGTAAACCAATAGAGAAGAGTGAACTACCCCTTCCTAACTCGCTTTGCTCGTTAGGAAGGGGCTTCCTGATTCAACCACGAAACTTGCTCCCACATGGGTGGGAGTAGAGGTTCCAGTGTCCACAGGCGTTGATTCGGCTCGTCCCCTGCCTAGTTTGCTCAGACCTCGTTTCTTTATATTCAGGGCAGAGTTATGGTCCCTGGTGGTCTCAAAACCACATTCAGGACACTTGTGCCCACGGTCCCAGATACGCTTCGGAACCATCGACCCGCACTGACTACAGTTCTGGGTCGTGTCCTCGGGGTCTACAAGCACTACCTCTACACCAGCGCTCTCAGCCTTGTATAGAAGCAGCTCCTTGAATAGGCCCAGGAGGCGTCGAGGTTCGATTTGGCGTATCTGGAGTTCTCACACATCTCATCGATGTTCAAATCTTCCAAGATTATCGTGTCGTAGTTCTCCACGTAGGCGGTGGTGAGCTTGTGGATGAAATCCCGTCTACAGTTCACTAGCTTCTCGTAGGCTTTGCCGAGCTTAATCCTCTGCTTTTCCCTGTTCTTGCTTCCTTTCTCTTTCCTCGACAGTTTTCTGTGCTCCTTCTTTAGTTTCTCCTCTTTTTCCTCCAAGAACCTTGGGTTTTCAACCACGTTTCCGTCGCTGTCCGTTAAGTAGTTCTCAGTGTTCAGGTCAATTCCAACAACGCCTTCTCCCGACTCCCTGTTTTCCTCATGGTCTGTTTGGATGCAGGCGAACCACTTCCCGCTCTGAGCTCTTTTAATGGTGACCTGCTTTATTTCTCCTTTCACTTCCCTGTGTATGCGAATGGGTACTTCACCAATCTTGGATAGAGTCAGGGTATCCAACCTGTTTTTTGTCTTTACAACCTTGAAGCCACTTTGGTTGTAGGTGAATGTTTTGAACCAGCCCTTTCCCTTGAATCTCAGTCTCCCGACTTTGTACCCGTTTTTCTTCTTTTCAGATAAACTTCTTAGGTTAGAACATAGCCTGTGAAGAACCATCTGAAGAACTTTTGAATGAACGCTGTTTAGCTTATTCCATTCGTTCTTCAAGTTAGGGAGCTGGCTCTGTAGCTCGGTTCGAGGTGGAACATCGTTTCTCTCATTCAGCTCCTCGAGGAAATGGTTATAAATCTGCCTACATAGCTCCAGGGTCTCTTCAAGCTTTCTCTTATCCTCTTTGGAGGGATAAAGCCTGAACTTATAGGTCCGCATCCTCTACCAACTCTAGGAAAAATTCTCTCCAAGTTTTTGCGTCACTCTTTGCTTTGGCTATATCCAATTTCTTCTTTTCTTCTTTGGTGAGGTTCTCAACGAATATTCTTGGCATATTATTCATACAAACATATGTTTTCATAAAGTATAAACCTTGAGTGATTCATCCCCCACCTAAAATCAAAGATTTGAGGAGGGGGACTTCTCACCCATTAAGTTAAACCAGGAACAATTGAACTAATTAATGAGCAAATAAATTCCTTTCAAGAAGAAATGAAAACTTATATTAGGAAGGGAAAAGGGGAGTTATTGGTTGCATTTTTCTTTACTTTTATGATGTGGAGCCTAGAATTTACAATACCTTACATCATTAGAGGAGATGGTGTAGAAATTTCTTTCCTTCATGCATAGGCTAGTTATCCACTGGTATTAGCTATTATGATGATTCCTCTCACCCCAGGAGGGAGTGGGTGGCGGAAATAGGGTTCACGGTGGTTTATACTGCTCTGGCTGAAATTCCTCTAATTGGTATTGTAGTTCTTTTATGGAGATTAACAACGTATTACATTAATCTAGGGGTTGGGGGATTTTAAGTAGTGTTTATCTCAAAAATCTGGATGTAGTTGAAAAGACATTGGAGAAATAGGCAACTGTAAATGGCTTAAAAAAATTGAAAAACCTTTTTGGTTTTTGATTCAATTACTAGTTTTTTTTATGAATAAACTCTATTAGGTTGATTGACCTCCTCCTCCGCCTAAAGACGGAGGTATGCGGGCTTTAAACATTATCAAAATTTAAATAGTCAATTGATGCATTATGGTTTCGTCAGTAAATTCAAGGGAATTTTTAGAAGGGATGAAGAAATCTTTTCCAATTGTAATGGGTTATTTGCCAATTGGAATAGCTTTTGGTGTTTTAGCTAATGAAGCTAGTCTTTCTGTAGTAAATGCTTCATTGATGTCTTTTTTAGTTTTTGCTGGAGCTAGTCAGTTTATAGCAGTTGGTTTACTTGAAAGGGGATTAAGTTTTATTTCTATTGTGGTAACTACTCTTTTAGTGAATAGTAGACATATTTTGATGAGTGCTTCTTTGTCAAAACACTTTAAAAAAATAGGTTCGGGAAAATCTTCTCTTTTGGCTTTTGGGATAACAGACGAAACTTTTGCCCTTAATAGTGTTGAATTAGAAAAAGACAAAAATAGGGGATTCTATTTTATTCTTGGTGTTAATTTAGTAAGTTATCTAACTTGGTCATTGAGCACTATTGGAGGAGCTTTATTAGGTGGATATATCAATGATCCCACTAGTTTTGGCTTAAATTTTGCATTACCTGCAATGTTTATTGCACTTTTAGCTATTCATACTTCGGAAAAAACGGATCTATTAGTAATTTTTTTATCAGTTATAATCTCTATAATGCTCTTGCCTTTTTTAGGTAGTGAGTGGACATTAATTATCTCTACAATTCTTGTAGCTACTATTGGAGTGATGATCAAGTATGAATGAGATAGTGGTTATCATCATAGGCATGGGTTTAGTTACGTATATACCACGAATGATGCCTTTGGTTATTATTTCAAAACTAGAATTACCTGAATACATTGAGCTATGGTTCGAGTTTATACCAGTTTCTATTTTAACAATACTGTTGACTCTAAATTTTATCTCCTATAATCAATCTAACTTTAATATTAATTCCAATATGATTATAGCTTCTTTACCAACTATTTTGGTTGCCACTAAGACTAAAAGCCTAATTAAAACTGTCATAGTAGGCATATTAGCTATGGCAATTTTAAATTTAGTTTAATTAATATTCAATGGACAAAAACATTAAAAAATTAAAAGAAAACTGCTCTACTAATTTATCTTCTTTGATCGATAATTCCCCCTCCTATATCAAGAGATTTAGGTGGTTGAGGATGTCACATATAGGCATTAGCTCTCATATGATTTTCCGCTTAAAACCTATCACTAAAAAAAACCTCCAAAAACAATTAAAAAGAAGATTTTATAGAAATTTAATTCGACATTTCCTGCCTTAAATCACCTAAACAAGATTTTACCTCTGCAAAAGCATCATGACTATGGATACTTTCCTTATTAACCTGTTTAGCATTAACAACAGCTTTATCTGGTAGATGGCTAAAATCTTTAACCACATCAGAAACCATAGACCTAACCACATCCTCAACAAAAGTTGGGTTATCAAAAGCCTCCTCCACCACATGTGCCTCATCTTCCCTCTTAAGTATCTCAAATATCTCAGAACTCATAGAATCCTTTATTATCTCAACAAGCCTTTCTATAGGAACAAAATATTCTTCAGGAACCTTAATAGAAATAGTTCCAACCCCCCTCTGATTATGGGTGGCTATTGGTATCCTATCCAACAAATCATCAATTTCCTCTTTCGATAAATCCTTTTCACTCAAACTCTCCCTAATCTTTTCAGCCATAATCTCCTGAGCACAAGGACATGTTGTGGTTCCTTTAACTCTGGCACCAACTTTATTACTCACCTCTTCCTCAGTAGCTACAGCCTCAGCAAAAATTTCTATAACTTCCTGAGACTTTTGATTTGAAACTGGTGCCTCTCTCTCAACTGCATATTCACTCTCCATAGAAACAAAAGCCTTCTTCCCATACTCATGTCTATCTAAAATTTCCTTGGCAACTTCAGCACAAAGACTCTCTATCTCCACAACTGGTTCATCAATAGCTCTCTCCAAAACAGTATTCATTGCCTCCAAATTCCTAGATAAATTAGCTCCCTTCCTATAACTAGGAAGATTTATAGACATATCAAATTCAGAAATCAGAATAACAGGATCATTCTGCTCTCTAGCTAATTTGACATGTTTTTTTAATCCAGAAACACCTACCCTTGACAAATCAACTGTTATATCTGGCCTATCAGCTTGGACATCAGGAAGTTTCATTTTGAAAAAAATATTTAATCTATATAACAATTAATCCCTTTGATTCTAAATCAAATAAATGAAAAAATTAATCAGAACCAAGATTTATAATAGGAAAGAACTCAAAAAATATGGTTCCCTTAAATGGGCCCGTGGCTCAGGCGGTTAGAGCGCTCGGCTGATAACCGGGAGGCCTCCGGTTCGAATCCGGACGGGCCCACTTTATAACCAAGATTTAGCATATTTGATTTTTTTAAAAATATTTTATTTGAAAAAACTCTGTATTTAAAATATTTTATCTTGTTGGGTAGAGAAGAAACCCTCCTAACCTAATTAGGTAGAAGTCGCTTCACAAACGCTTTTACATCTCTAAATTCCTAAAATTAGAACAGGTCAAATTAGAAAACTAAGAGATTATGATTTAGGCCAAATTGATTCATTCTTCATGTCATAAAATTGATCTCTTCTCCATTTCTCATATTCTTCCATTAAATCCCTATAAGACTCCTCTAATTCTTGAATAGATCCCCAAGATAACTTTCAACTAATTCATCATTTTTTAATAGTCTTTTATTCTTTTTTTCTCCCTCCAGATAGTTTTTAGCCTGCAGAACTAACTTGAAATAGTCTGTTGCTTTTTCTTTTTGAGGATTCCTTTGACCTCCTCCTCCGCCTAAAGACGGAGGTATGCGGGCTTTAAACATTATCAATCAGAGGAGAAACAAACCCAGCTGTTCGATTATGAAAAAAAGATGTTAAGGAAACAAAAATCTAAAAAAAATTAGTTTAAGTTATCTAAAATATCCTCAAATATATTTATGGAACTTTGTGCTTTTTCTGTTTTTTCAGCAATAGAAATTCTAAATCTCTTCTCATCACCAAAGAACTCTCCAGGAACAATTATAGCATTGTTTTTTAATGTTTTTTTAGCTAATTCTGATCCATCTACTGTTTTGTGTTTTAAAAAAGCAAATGTATTATTTTTATAAACTCTTCCCTCTAGATCATTTCTTTTGATCACGAGGTTTTTTAATAAAGAAAAATTTTTCTCTAATAACTCGTTTGCTTCTTTTTGTATCTTGGTTTTTTGCTCTAAAACCCTTTTAGCTATGTTTTTACTTGGCTCAGCTACTGGAGAAAAATGAGTTTGTAATTTATCACATTTATCTATTATCCCTTTATCTCCTCCCATCCAGCCAATTTTTAATCCGCCCATCCCAAAAAATTTAGTTAATGAATTTGTCACAATTGTATTCTCAAAATTTATAGCTGTAGGTCCTCCAAAAGCCGTGTTGTTTGAATCATCATTAATATTATATGGAGAATAAACCTCATCAACCAAAAGATAAGAATCATTTTGAGCTATAATCTCTGAGATCTGTTTGAGTTTTTTATACCCCATGAGTTTTCCAGATGGATTGTGTCTATTTGTCAAAATAACTAAACAAGATTCCTTTAATTTTGATTTTAATTCTTCTAGATCTATCTTATAATCTTTATCTGTGTTTCTTTTTATTCTATCTATTTTGATTCCAAGTGATCGGGGGTGTAATACAGAGGTTGATAAGCTGGTTTTTCAACTAAGAACTTTTTAACTTTATCTTTTAAAAAAAGGGTTATTAAATAATTAGCAAAAGTTGCCCCACTTGTTATCAAAAAATTTTCAGGCCTTAAATCGTATTCTTGAGATAAAATTTGTTTTAATTCATCCTTCGATGTGTTTTCGTTTTTAACTGATTTAGGAAAAAAACTACTCTGATTATTAGAGCACCTAAGACCCGTTCTTGCTAAATCATATTCTATCTGGCTGAGTTTATCCTTCATCCACTCTAGATAAGGAATTGATTCCATTTTCCTAATAAATAAAAATCTAAAAAAACTTAAAGTTAGAGGTTTTCTTATTTATTCGAATTTTTTCATAAAAACTAAGGGAAAAATCGAATATGATATAAGGAATTAAGAGCATTTTTTAAAAGATGGTGTCCACTTATACGTATATCCTCTACTTTGGGTTGTTTTTTATATCAGTCTTCACAATTGCTAGAGACACTCGAAATCTAGAGGTAGATAAAAAGTATAGGTGGGGTTGGTTAATTTTTATATTAATTGGGTCAATTTTTTTAGATTTTTTAGGAATTTTTTTAGTATTGATTTCCTATGGAGTTTGGAGAACTTTTTTGGTTAGGTCTAGGTCCTAAAAATATCTTTTAGCTATCTTTTTGTCAGCAGGGGTTAATTCATAGCTATCTAATTTATTTGGCTTAACCCATTCTAGTTTTCCATGTTCATTAACAATTATCTCTTCTTTGGAGTTAACTAATTTTGATGTGAATACAATGAATTGGATATCTGCAAAATAATAAATATGTCTGAGTTTAAATTTTTCATTAATATCACAAACTTGTATATTAAGTTCCTCTTTTAGTTCCCTCATCAAGGCTCCACACGGTGGTTCGTTCTCTTGTATTTTTCCACCAGGAAACTCCCATCTTCCTTTTAACGGTTTTGGATAAGTTCGTTGGGCTAAGAGAACATTTTTGTCTCCGTCAAAAACTATACCTGCAACTACCTCTATCATCTTTTAGTTTAAAATAATAGAAAAATAAATTAAAATTTTTTTTGTCTTAAGTTAGTAGTTTTAAACCTTTCTTACATTTACTGCTTTTTTTCCTTTGTCGCCTTCTACTGATTCAAACTTGACTTCATCGCCTTTTTCTAAATCACCAGATTCAACTTCGCTTCTGTGAACAAAGTGGTCTTCTCCGTCACCTTCTGGCGCGATAAATCCATAGTTTTTTGTTCCATTGAAAAATTTTACTTCACCTTTCACTATCTCACCTCCTTTTGGTTCTATTCACTATTGAGTGATTTTTAAGATACTTTAATCTTCTGATTTTGAAAACCAACTTACTAAAACTACTGAATTAGTTTACTAATATGTCTATGAAGAACAAAAAACCTAAATCGATGATAGGTTATAAACCTTCCCTATTCACCTTCAAGTAAACAAAAAAAAATGGTCACTAGATAGATAAAAAGCCCCCCTTATCCCTAAACGGAATGAGAAAAGATAAGGGGGGCGACGTTTATGTTGAATTATATATATCTTTTTTATGGATTATGAAAAAAAGAACTTTAATCTCTTTACTACTTATCCTTTTTATCTTGTTGTTTCTAATGACAGTGCCAACTATGGAGGTGGAGGATGACGTAACTATTTGGGAAACGGATGGCAAGGTTGTGTTGCATTATAGCCAAAAAATCAATAAAACAATTTATTTAGAAGAAGGACAGAACCTAAGTTTCTTGATGAGAGGTGATCCAATGGAGGATACAGTAACGGTAGCTATATACGATTCAGCTAATCAAGAAATCACTAGTTTTGCCCAAGTAGGTTCTTACAGAGTTGTTAACTGGACAGTTCCAGATGATGGAAAATACAGGTTTGTTTTCCACAATCCAGTTAGATGGCATAAGAAAGTACATATCTCTATAGTTGAAACAAACAAAAAAGTTAATATAAGTGTCTTTGAAGCAATATTTCAAAATAGATAGTTTTGGTGATTAAACAACTTAGAAAAAGTTAAAGCCTTGTTTAGGATGAATTTAAAGCACTATTATACTATTGGTGATAACTTCTTGATAGATAAAAAAAAAAAAAAAAACTAATTGGTTGAGTTAAAAAAAGCGAGGAATTAAAGAACAAACCCATTTATATTATAAAAAGCATAAAAAGGATTTTAAATTCCTCCTACCTTTTTTACTTATGGGATATAGATAATGGTGGATGAACTATGAATATTTCAAAAGAACATTCTGGCCTTGGTGGAATTCTATCACCGCTTGCAATTTTTTTATTTACAATTGTCTCAATTTTTTTGAATCCATGGTTTAATTTCTCAGAATTTGCTTTTAGTCATCTAGGAGGAAGTGAAGTTTCTTATAACTATATATTTAACCTAGGATTAATAATTAGTGGATTATTAGGGACAATATTTTCTTTTGGATTGTTCAATTCTGGTAAAAAAGTGTACTCTAAAATAGGAAGCATTTCTTTTGGTATTGGAATGATTTCGTTCTCATTACTTGGTGTCTTTCCTTTTGGAACTACCCCACATGTTTATCTCGCAGGTTTATTTTATGTTTTCTCAATATTGGGTAGGATACCAATTTCTCTTAGTGACATTAGTCATGATAAATATCTTGCCCCTCTTATATTCATAACCGTAATAATCTGTCTTTCCTTAACCCTTTACTTAATGATGAATCAAAACCAAAGATTTGGCTTAGCTATCATAGAAACAATTGGGTTTATACCAATATTTGAATTCCAAATTTCATATGGTTCAAAACTAATATATTCCTAAAAAATAACTTATTCTCGTTTCTATTACCTAATGGACAAGCCTAATTTTTAGGGGATCAATTATTTTTAACTTATTAGCCGAGAAGTTCCCCTTCCTCAAATCTCTGATTTTAGGTAGGGGATGAATCGGCGTTAGTTTT
>PZKD01000086.1 GCA_003034855.1 archaeon SCG-AAA382B04
GGCGACCATATGTCTTTTTCTGTCTATTGCTTCTGGGGGATAGAGCTTCGTTTCATAAGCCGACATAAGTTCAAAAAGTTTATTCTCGGGAAAACCTAAAAAGTTTACGCTCTTCTTAGTTGCGTAACTCTTTAATTTCCCGATATTGAGAAAGAGCTTTGGGGTTCATCTCCGTCGGAGTCTGAGCCGAGTTAAAAGCCCGATGGAGGTGAGAAGACCCAGAGGCGAGACTTCAAAATCCTTCGAATCTTTTTCCTGAAGTTTTTTGGCGCGTCCTCCTTCCACAGACAGTAATCGACGTACTTCACCGCGTGAAAGTGACATATCTGGATCCCTCTCGCACCCTCGAAGGCGTTGTTTATCTCGCGGTCGGAATCGCAGACTACGTACGCATTAGCCAAATCGACCTCTTTTTCGATCTCATTCCTGATTTCCGACCACTCCTCGTTTACACCGGCGAATAGGAGAGAGTATTCCTCTTCTTCTGTGTTGTAACCGAGAGCCAGGTCGAGGCTGGAGTAAATGTATGGATATGTAGGATGGAAAGATGGAGACGTTTGTATCGGAGATAGATCTGAACCAATCGCCGGGTCGAGTCGAGGCGTTCTTCGAGAGGTTTTCGGAGCTTTTCAAGACGGAGACTCGAGATGTGGGTGATAGGGCGATGGATTACATACTTGGAGGACTTCATTTGGACAAGAAATTTGTTTTAACAAATATTCCTAAAGTTGTCCCTGACACAGACAATCAGCGGCTACATCACTTTGTCAGTGAGTCTCCTTGGAAAAAGGAACCGGTTATCGAGAGGCTGCAGGAAGATGCAAGCGGTCTTATCGGTGGTGAAGATTCTGCTCTTGTGGTAGACGGAGTCAGTTTTCCTAAACAGGGTGAGAAGTTTGTCGGTGTTGCCCGCCAGTGGTGTGGAAATTTAGGAAAGGTGGAGAACTGCCAGGTAGGGGTTTTTCTCGGGCTCGCAACTCCCGAAGGAGAGAGAACGTTGATCGATGAACGAC
>PZKD01000129.1 GCA_003034855.1 archaeon SCG-AAA382B04
GATTCTAGCATATGATCAAAAAAAAGGAATGCCAGTATCTATCTCTGATTCACCTAACCCCTCTAAGTCAATGCTAGCTTCAATCTTGGTTTCTTTTGTCTCTCTACTAACACTTGCTTTTCTCATATTTCCTCTAATGAATTTATTCCCTCCTTTAATTTAAAATTGTTTTTATATAAAGCACTTCCTACAACAGCTCCACTAGCACCAACCTTCTCTAACTCCTTCAAATCCTTAATAGAAGAAATTCCTCCACTAGCAACCACAGGGTGAGTAGATTTGTTAATTGCCAACTCAAATACTTCTAAATCAATTCCTTTCATTCTCCCTTCCTTCTTGATGTCAGTAAGTAGAAATCCATCTATATTATACTCTTCAAACTTTTTAATTCCCTCTTCTAGACTCATTCCGCTATTTTTTCTCCAACCTTCAACCATTATATGTCCTTCTTCACTATCAATAGAAACAAAAACTTCTCCATTGCTATCTTCTTTAATTTGATTAATCAAATTTGGTTCTTTAAAAACAACTGTTCCTAGAATGATTCTGTCAGCTCCAAGGTTCAGTAAATTAGTAGCAGTTTCTTTAGAACGAATTCCACCACCAACTTGGATCTTTAGATTGGTCTGATTAATTATTTTTTCAATAAACGGTTTGTTCTTCATTACACCATCTATAGCGCCATCTAAATCAATAATATGTAAACAATTAGCTCCTTCTCTAACCCATTGTTCAGCTATCTTTAACGGATCACCAAAGCTCTCACTTTTGTCAGTATCCCCACCTACTAATTGAACTACTTCCCCATCTTTTAAGTCAATAGCTGGAATTACTTCCATATTAATCTCCTTATCTTTAATTTCAGGGAACTAATCTATCTATAGAAGAAACCAGAATGTCACACGCTCCAGCTGATTTTAGCTTACTAATTAAACTATAAACCTCTGATTCATCAACAACA
>PZKD01000128.1 GCA_003034855.1 archaeon SCG-AAA382B04
ATCTCACCCAAGAATCCCTAAGAGGGAGAAAAACAAGTGGACAAAAAAAGCTTATTCCTCCAACAACAATATTTTTTAGGTAAAAAAGAGAAAGCACCCAACCTCAAAAAAAGATATGACACCTATCCCCCCCCATTCCCCTAAAAGAGATGGATTTGCAGCTCAGTAGCATCCATATCATCTTTGCCATTTATCTCAGAAGCATAAGAAAACTCAGTAAGTTCTAACCCTTGCTGAGTATCTTCTTGACTAGTACAACCGCTAAAAGCTAGTGTAATCATTAAGACTAGGGATATCGCCACAAAAAATTTCTTATTCATTGTTCTTACCTCTAAGTTTTTTTCTAATACTTAAATAATTAAAGCTGAAAAATTAATTAAAATTACTAAATACAAATAGCAATTTCTACAACAATAGTTTTTGTGTTGTTGAAAAAAAATAAGTAGTAATAGTTTTTTTGCGGGGGTTGCCGAGCTAGGCCAAAGGCGGGAGACTCAAGATCTCCTCTCGCAGGAGTCCACGGGTTCGAATCCCGTCCCCCGCATAATTTTTAACACCTTGATTCGTTCAAAAATTTAACCTATGAAGACCAACGATTAATCGGATTAATAAAGGTAATCATTATTTTATTTTTTAAGGAAAATAGTCCACTCATAGCTATAAAAATAAATTATTTATTTTTTGACACTCTTTAAACGGCAAAAGATATTTTAACAATCTATTTATATAGATTGAGTGGAGGAAAAAATTGAACGGAAACTATGGTGGAATTGGGATTCGGGCAGTTGCCCAAGTAATTGATGGAGTAGTAGCTTTCATACTCTTTTTCATTGTTGGACTACTATTCACAGGATCATTAACTTTCCAATTGTGACCTCCTCCCTTCTTCTTAAAGGGAGAGGGGTTCCCGTTCGTTCACTGCTCCAACGACCCGTGTTGCCACGGGGCCGCTTCC
>PZKD01000124.1 GCA_003034855.1 archaeon SCG-AAA382B04
CCAGAAGCTCGAGTCATTCATGGATAGGAATGGGAAATACGCAGGTACAGTTGGTACCACTCAATGCCTTCCTTTTGAAAACACACATAGCTTAGACCCATTTTTGGCTCTGCTGAATTCTCGTCTACTCACTTGGATATTTAAGATCTTATATGGTTCCTTAACCCTTAGTGGAGGCTATCACAGTATTGGAGCACCTCAAATAG
This sequence comes from archaeon SCG-AAA382B04, assembly GCA_003034855.1. Classification (GTDB taxonomy): domain Archaea; phylum Halobacteriota; class Methanonatronarchaeia; order Methanonatronarchaeales; family Methanonatronarchaeaceae; genus PZKD01. The sequence continues at coordinate 207 of PZKD01000124.1, forward strand.
AAAGTATACCAATCACTGATGAAATATTTACAGATTCGACAGAAAACAAATATAGCTCTACAGGAATAGAGTTAGGAAGCAAAGCCAGAAAATTGGAAGAATTGAAAAGCGAACTCACTAAAATCAATATTAACTTCATGGATTATCTTGGAACTTACAGAGAAGGATCATCTTTAAAAGAAATATCAACGCCCGCCGAAAACATCTCAGAATCAATACTGATACAAACAACTGAGGAAAAAGAGGGATTTAGAATTAATATGGCAACATTTGAGATGGATCCAGAATCCCTGTTACTAAAGATTTCAGCAAGATACAAACCACGAAACAAGTCAGAATTTAATAGTTTAGATCAGTGGGGGTATATCGAGACTGACTTCATTCCTGTTATGCGGTTTTACGTTGGTGATGAAATGAAAGAATTGATAAAATCGTTTGTTCCAGCTGCAATAAACAGAGCCGGTGGGTTTGCTGATTTTAGAAAAAATGCTACAAAAACAATCTCATTGCTAGATAGATTGAAACAGCTGACCTTACCAAAACTAGGAGACGTAGAATCTGGCCTTGAAAAATATCTTGAACAGAAGGAAAAGGGGAAAAAGTTAGAGGAAAAAATTCAAGAAACTGACCATCAGATAGATGCAATAGTCTTTGTATTATACGATTTGAGCGAGGATGAGGTAGTTACTATCCTTGACTCTCTAGAAACACCGGAAGATGAAAAATCCGATATCTTGGAAAAGTTCC
>PZKD01000070.1 GCA_003034855.1 archaeon SCG-AAA382B04
TTTTTATGAATAGTATTAATTATAAAAAATCAGCTCAGAAACTAGAAACTTATAAGAGACTCTCTTTCAAGGAAAAAGTTAGTTTATCTAAAAGAAAAATTAGAACAGCTCTTAATACTCATAATGAGCCTTTAGTTTCCAGTAGTTTTGGAAAAGATAGTGTTACATTAATTTATTTAGTTAAAGAAGTTACAGATAATTTTGAAGTTGTTTTTAATAAAACTGGGATCCAATATAAAGAAACTATTGAATTTATGAGGGAGCTAGAGGATGAATGGGATCTGGAGCTCCATATCATTGAGCCTGATAAGACTTTTTGGGAAATAGTTGATGAGTATGGTTATCCTAAATCTTCAAGAAATTCTAAAACTGGAGATAAAAGAGTTCCTAAATGTTGTAAATTTTTAAAAGAGGATCCAATGAGGGATTTTATTGAGGAAAATAGTTTTGATTTGGATTTTGTTGGAATTAACTCTGGAAAGGGGAGCCAATCAGATACAGTGGTTTTGGAAGGGGAAAAGGAATGTTAAAAAGCTTTATGTACTAAGCAGGGCTATTTCTTTAATTAATTTGGAGGCAAATGATTGGAAAGCGCAATTAAAACGAAGGGTCTGAGCAGGTCTTACGGAGGGATTCAAGCACTTAACGATCTAAACCTTGAAGTTAGGGAGGGCAAGGTCTTTGGCTTTCTGGGCCCTAATGGTGCGGGCAAAACCACTACGGTCAACTACCCCGCCCCAAAGGGACGGGGCTTGGTAGGAGATTAGCCTAATGCGATGTCACTTTAGGGAAGTGGCAAATGAGCTACGTTCGGGGCTAAAGTGTTCGATATACACCCTTGGAGTGCTTCCCAAGTCCGAGGCTCTGGAAACCATAGTGGACGAAACACACCGACATCGTAGTCCCTAGGTGTGCAACATCACTATG
>PZKD01000015.1 GCA_003034855.1 archaeon SCG-AAA382B04
CATCTTCTAGTTCCAGGAGTTTCACCTTTTAAAAATATCCATTAACTCACTTTTACGATTGGTGGACAGAAAAGAATGAATGTACATCATGACAATAGATCCTATCACATTGAAAAGTAGAAAGAATGAAAGTGAAGTGAGGATAGTATGGCATCATGTCTACAAACCCAGCTATATTTCATCGTAGGAATAAAGATAATGAAATTAGGAATTGAGAGGATGGGTAGACTATTCGAAGTCTACCGGGAGCTCTTCAAAGAAGAATATCGGATGATTGCCCAAGTTCATACTAGAACACTCTAAAGATTTTTGAAAATGAGATTTTATTCACTGGATACATGTTAATGAAACTGTTCAACAAAATGTTGGAAAGAATAATCAAAAACTCTATAAGCTTTTACTGTTCAAACTAATCTTTTAGCTCTTCGAATTTTTTCAAAATACCTTGCTTTATCTCTTCTTCAGTATCTAAAGAATCCAGAACTGTTATTACTTCCTCTTCACTCAAATCGTAGAGGTCAAAAACTATAGAATTAGATTTATTATTAATCTCTTTTATCTCTAAGTTTAATCCTTCTATTTTTTCCTTTATCTCAGTCCATCCTCTCTTCACCTTTTTGTGTTCTGAAAATTCACTATAGTCAGAACTAATTTTTGATTCGTTCTTACCCAAAAGATCAAGGAAATCTGAGAAATTCTCACAGGGTAACTCATTTGAAATCTTCTTTTTTAGATTAGTTGAAATTTCATATCTAGAATCTAACCATTCAATAAATTCTCTGATTTTTTCTTCTTTAGTCTCCTTTTTCTGCTTCAAACTAGCTATTTCTTTTTCTAATCTCTTGTCTAATCTTGAGGCTATAGGTAATTCTCTAACTGGTGTCTTACTCAATCGGTTGCCTGAGACAAAATTCTTA
>PZKD01000080.1 GCA_003034855.1 archaeon SCG-AAA382B04
ATTCCATATTGCAGATGGAATGGCTGTAGGGACATCCCACATGTATTTTTTCTGCCATTTTTGTCCTGCTTCTATTTTTTCCTGTGCTTCTGTTCTAGGTATGTCACCCTTAGTTGTAGTGCCTTTGTAATCCTGGTACGCGTTCTTGTGATCTATGAAAGGCTTGACTGCCTGATTGAACACTTCCGATGATGATAATTTTCTATCAGCCATTACTTAAGTTTCTCCATTATAGTGGAATGTATGTCCGCAGTGTTGCTCATGTCCTCATTGTGATCAAGTTGTATGTTTGCACCCATTGATTCAACCCAATAGCCATATAATGGAGCACCTGCAATGTCTAGGTTGTATCTTTCATCGCCAGAATAACGAAGCTGGTAGTATGATGAAACGAATTTATCCAGTCCGGTAATCTTGAATGATTCAGTATCATACTCCCATCCTGTTCTGTCTGCCACATCTCGATCATCAGTAACTTGAGCAGAATTAAGCGCGTTAGTCATGTTTCTATACAGTTGCCCGTATAGACTTACATAGTTGTTTATGACCTGCACAGGTGAGGTTGTAAGTTCGCGACCTAATCCAGTCATTTGAGTTTCCGCGAATGATTTTCTAAGAACGTCTGCTAACATACGACCCGTTGGCTGTCTGTCTCTCGCCAGCATCAAGCCAAGTGTAGTTTCAAATGCTTTTGTCACCAAACGGTTAGGATTGTCAAGAAGCATTTCAATGCCTTTTCTTGTAGGTATCCATGCTTTTTCACCTGGATCCACCAGTGTCTTTCCACCATCAGCATATACTGGGTCAACGTTGAATCCATATTTGTTCTTATGATCAATGAAGAATCCAATTTCCTGTCCGTTGATCACCTGATAAGCTTCCG
>PZKD01000065.1 GCA_003034855.1 archaeon SCG-AAA382B04
CATGGAAGATTAAGGTTCTCACCCACCGCCACCCTAAAGGAGTAAACATCTAACCCTATATACACTGTTTGTCCGTTCGTTCCACTTCCAAGGTATAACCCGTCATTCGTCGACAGGTTTAAGTATTCGCTTCCTTCTCCCGTCTTTTTGCTCATGATCGCTATGATAACCAATACGTTTAGCGTAAAGACCAACCGCGTTTGGAGCTAACTCTACTTCTTTGTTTTTCTTAATCCATTCAGAAACTTCCGTCGGTGTCGGTTCTTCCAAATCGTTCAAAGCTTCACGGACGTACTGAATCGCCTGCTCCGACTCCTTTTCCGATTCGTAATACTTCGGATTAACGCCGACTTTCCGCAAAATATGTTCACCTTCACGCTTGTGCCACTTCGGCAAATCGAAAGTACCTAAACCCATCGCTCCTTCCTTCGTAACCATGCCGAGCTCGTTCGGATTTATCTTTTGAAGAGCGTTCGGATCGAAAACTGAATAAATCCAGTGAAGATCACGCGGCAAACCGTACATACCGAGATTCTTTAAAACCAAATAATCAGTAAGTTTCCGAACATCGACATCTATAGAAGTGTGCTTCGTGCTGTCTAAACCAAGGGCAAGGCCACTATGTCTCGATTCTCTAAGCATGTAAGTCAACTCTGCCTTTGCCATCGATTGATTGTCACGGACCTTTATTCTTGAATAAAGCAAGTTGGCGGCTTCACGAATAATAATGAAAATCGGTGTATTCCAATAAGTCCGGTTCCAAAGTTTATCGAAAATTTGATTCACCGAATCGAACTCGTTGTTCATCGAAGAGTAAAGGGGAGAAGCGGATATGAAAATGTCGGCCTTCTTCAAATCATCCAAACCGAACTTAGTGCCCTG
>PZKD01000055.1 GCA_003034855.1 archaeon SCG-AAA382B04
CAAACTCTTCCAGTAAGTTCTCGTCGATCGAAACGCCAAAACGTTTTATTTCCGACATACTTCCCCCGTTTATCCTCCATCGAAACCAACTGAGGTTACCTAAAGGAAGCGTAAAAATCAAACCACAAAACTACAAGAGGGACTGGACTAAAGGACAGGTCGCCGTGATAAGCTATTGAAAATGACCCGGGCTTTTGCTATGATCTTTCCAGTTCCAGAAGAAAAGTCAAAAAAAGGAGAGGTGCTCACTAGTGGAAATAACTAGAGTCGAAATAAGACCTATGAGAGATGAAGGGAACCTCAAAGCTTTTTGCTCTGTTGTTTTCGACGATGTCTTCATAGTTCATTCAGTCAAGGTAATCGAAGGGAAAGAAGGTCTTTTTGTTGCTATGCCCAGTAGAGAGGTAGGGGACGGCGAATATAGAGACACAGCTCACCCTATCAATAACGATTTCAGACTTTCACTCGAAGAGAAAGTACTTAACCGCTACCACGAGGTAGTGGAGGAAAAATCGGAGGAGGAAATGGCAGAAGCCGAAGAAGAGGTCGAGGAATCCTCCGAGATCGAAGAAGAAGAAGAAGAAGAACCGTTGGCTACTGAAGACATGACTTTCAACGAGGACATTTAACTTCTCGTCCAGTCAAAAACTACTTATATAGCTGTTTTCAGCAAAAAAGTAGTTAGGGCGTGGCCAAGTGGTAAGGCACAGGGTTTTGGTCCCTGGACCGGTGGTTCGAATCCACCCGCCCTAGCCATACTATCTTTCCTTTTCCGGAGGGGAGGAACTTCTTTCCTTTCGGTGCCCGCTCAACCAGATAAGTGCAGCCAAGAAAATACCGACAAAATCAGCCATCCAATCGATTAAGCAAGCCG
>PZKD01000121.1 GCA_003034855.1 archaeon SCG-AAA382B04
ATTCTTTTGTAACCAAAGGTGTGTTTTTTAGTTGGCTGCTTTTTGGAATAAGATGATCCAAAGTATCCTAATGCTAAAGAAAGAATGTCAGAAAAGTTGTGGCCAACATCAGACAATAATGCTAAACTTCCACTAATTAACCCAATTACAACTTTTAGAATGGTTATAGTAGAATTAAGGATTATTGAAAAACCTAATCTTCTCTTTCACTCATATCTCTCTCAATCATAGTTTAATAAAACCAGCACAGTTTTTAGAGTTTTTATTACTCTTTAATTGTTTTTAAAAATATATCAAATCTGGCTCCACCTAAATCAGAATTTTTAACTTCAATTCTACCATTATAGTTTTCAATTACTTTTTTAATAAGATATAAGCCAAAACCACCTGAGCTTGGTTTGGCAGAGTATTCAATGTCAAATATCCTTTCTTTGTCGGCATCTGGAATTCCTTTTCCATCGTCCTCAACAGTAATCTTAAATTCGTCATCTAATTTTTTGGATTTTATTTGTATAGTATCACAATTTGCATGAATGAGTGAGTTTTGAATTAAATTATGGATAACGTCTTCTAAAAAAGTATCAGCTGTAACTTCTGCAGTTTCTATCTCTTTGATTATCTCAACATTTTTAGAATTAGCTTGGTCTTTATTTTCATTTATAGCATTTTCTAAAAGTTCTTTGGTTTGATCTTTCTTTATTTTTTTTATTTCTAAGCCTCTTCTTAGTCTAACTATTTTTTTAACTTTATCTGCAAGATCTAATGTTTCGCCCAAAGCTTTTATAGCTTTTTCTATTTTTTTAGTATATTTATCCTTAATGGTTAAGAAAACCCCTCTAAATCTTTGATTTAGGTAGGGGGCATGGACTA
>PZKD01000126.1 GCA_003034855.1 archaeon SCG-AAA382B04
TGGAAAGTTTCCAGATAAGCCTGCCCAGACTGAGATGAATAACGGCAGTAGGATAGTGAAGACCTAGAACTCTGGAAGCCCCCTCCTCACGAACGAACGTGAATAAGGTAGGGGAGGAAGTCACATAATCCTTGTCCAACAATTTTCTTTGTCTAATTAATTTCCTGTCATCGGATACTATGTACTCTTCGTTTTCTCTTTTGGCTAAAACCAAGCATTCTGCTTCTCCCTTACCTATTCCTGTAGTCTCTATTAGCGATTTAGTTTTCTTGATTGAATTTGATTTGAGTGTTATTTCTTCAAAATCTAGACACGTCTTATTTATCTTAGTTTCCTTGACAACTTCTTTTGGTAGAATTATCTTTGTTTCTTTTAATTTGTTTAGTTTTTCTAGATATTTTTGGTTTTCTAAAGCTATTAGGGTAAATAACTGTTGCTAAATCCAGTATGTTTAAATAGTTTTGAATATAACATAAATATGGTATAATGCCCAGAACCTACTCTACAGGAGAGTTCGCTAAGGAGCTTGGAGTCCATATTCAGACGGTTAAGAAGTGGTGTAGAGAAGGAGAGTTGGATTACACTAGAACTCCCGGAGGGAAAAGGAGAATCCCTCGGAGAGAGCTTCTCCGGCTTTCCGGCTCCGAAAAACCTAGGGATAGGATAGCGATTTACGCTCGGGTTTCAAGCCACGGGCAAAAGAAGAACAGGGATCTCGAGAGACAGGTCAAACACCTTAAAGAATACGCGCGCTCCAGGGGTTGGAGCGTGGAGAACATCTATACTGATATTGGAAGCGGACTGAACGAGGATCGGCACGATCTCGAACAATTGATGGAGAACTCTCAAAGCGAATCTTTCGGGCGAATCCTAATCACATACAAAGATAGGCTCACTCGCTTTGGCTATAAGTTTCTCCAGAAATACTTTGCCCAGAACGGAGTCACGGTAGAGCCCGTGGAGAACGAGGTTGACAAGTCCGCTGAGGAAGAGCTCGTTGAGGATATGATCAAGCTCGTGGCAAGCTTCAGCGGGAAGCTCTACGGAATGAGATCATCGAAAAAGAAAAAAGTCGTGGAAAGCGTCGAAAAGGAGGTAAAAAAGAAGGATGAGTGAACAAATTCTCTCCACACCAATAAAGCTACCTAGATCCCACCAGGAAAACTTCCGACATATGGAGAACCTGACCAGACGGGTGGCGAACCATGTCTTGGAAGAGTATTGGAACGAGGAACATCTGGTACGGATAAGCGAGCATGAAGGGCGGGCGTGGAAGTACTTCAATGAAGGTGAAGCTTTCGACGACGTTGATCTTTACCTTCCCTCCCGGTTCAAGCGTTGCATTCTTCAAAAAGTCGGTGAAACCCTCCGGTCGCAGGCAAGTAAGCTCAGGGCGTTTCAAAAAACCAAACCTCTCCTCCCCGAGAAAGCATTAGACAAACCCGATAAGAGGCAAATCAGGAAGAAAATCTATGAGGATGACGAATTTACTGATCTCGATGAAGTTAGTTCGTTGCTCAAAAGGATTGACAACTACTATCGTGAACACGGGCGATATCCCGATTCGTACCTTGACATGCAGAACTGCCCAAGGTACGAGAAGGGCACGCTCCCCTACTCCGCCGACGACGGACCAGAAAAAGGGCAGATGATAAGGTACGGTCGCGACGGCGAATTTAGAGTGGAAATCAAACTACCGGAAACAGCATCGCCAGAGGTCCGAGGCAACTGGAGCTGGTTTGACGTAAAACCCGATGTCCACGAGCACTTCCATCGTCTCGCGGAAATAGGGGAACTGAAAGCGCCCGAATTTCATCCAAAGAACGGGAAGACCGGTGAGCGGTTCTACTATCTAAATTTCCCCATGGAGGTCAGGGAATTGGACAAGAAGCAGGAAACTGGAAGGGTTTTGTCCGTGGACCTCGAAGTTAAAAAAATAGCTACCTGTGTCGTCATGAATGAAGGTGGCGAGCAATTATCCAAACCTCACTTCATCCGGTCAAGCGAAACTGAAAAGATGCGGAGGCTCTATTACGAGCGGAACGATCTAAACTCCAAGCTCGGAAACCTCCGCGAGCACGGTCTGGCGCACACGCACGAGTTCAAACACCTACAGGCGGAATATAAACGCACCCAGAACAAGCTCAACCACAAACGAGAGCAGCTCCAGCACAGCGTGGCCAATCAGCTCCTATCGCTGGCAATTTACTATGAGGTAGATGCCGTGGTCTTCGAAAACCTAGGGAGGCTGAAGGCGCCGCGGAGGCATAAAACCACTTCTTGGATTATATCTACCTGGGCGAGAGGCATGCTGAAGGACAAGGTGGAGTACAGAGCAGAAATAGCCGGGATCGATGTGGAGACTGTACCAGCGTGGGGGACTTCTCGAACCTGCCCACGGTGCGGGAAAAGAGGGGAAACGGTTAAAGCCCCGGATATTCAGGAGAAGGATAGAAGTGGAGGACACTTCAAGTGCAAAGAATGCGGATACCAGGCTGACAGGGACTACGTTGGAGCCTTGAATATTGGACGAAAGTACCTGGGGAATGGACACCTTAAAGAGGTGAAGCCCGTCGCCTATACGGAGTCGGGCAATACGCCAGGAGACCGTTCCCTTGGCGTTCGTCCTGCGTCGTTCGAGGCGGAAAAGAGTGAGGAACCGTCAAGTCATCCCTCGCGGATAGTTCCTCCTCACAGGACGCTAATAGATGGTGGCGATGAGCCCCGGCTCGGGGGCAAACCAAAAGGAATAGTCCAACTTGTAGAGGACTACTGAAAGCTACTGAAAAAAGGAACGGTTGATGAGTCAATTATTAGTTTCTTTTGCAACTGAAGCTGCCTCTTTTCCAGTTTCAGATCCTATTATTATTGCTTCCACATCTTTTTTAGGTAAAAGTAGAGTCAACAAATCTTTTGTTATTATCTCTTTATTATACAAATCAATGTAAAAATCTAAGTTCTCTTCTGCTCTTTTTTGTTTCATGTATCTCTCCTTTATTGCCTCTCTAACTATCTTGGATTTTGATTTGCCTTCTAGATTTGCTAGTTTTTCTAATTCTTCCTCACTCTCTTTATCCATTACAAAAGTACCTGAATCCACCATCTTATAAATAGGAATTAACTCTAAATATATTAATTTTACTGAAGAAAGTAAATAATGAAATTCTTTTTTTGTGAGCAAAAGAAAGAACCACTTAATGTTCTTATAGTAGGTTAGGGAAAAACTCTTCTTGAACAAAAGGAGTGAGGTTGGTTAGCGAAAAATTTTTTTGGCAAAAGAATTTATTTTTTGTAAGATAATTTTTATTCTATTGAAATTAGGTAAGTGACCTCCTCCTCTTCCTTACCTCATATTCGTTCGGTGAGGAAGGGGGTTCCATTGGTTCGCTATTATACGTCTCTTGCGGGAGCGGTTGGAACTTGCGAGGTTTCTGCGAGTCCTCACAACCTCTTTGAGGGAACTCTCGTTTATACGTTCGGCTGTTTCATTGGGCAACCTTGTTATGCCCTCGTTATCGCAGCATACCAGCAAAGCAAACTGCTGGTAGCCCGGTCACATCAACTCGGTTTGTATATAAGTCCGAGTCAGACATTACTAACTCGCAGCAAGTATGCTACTTTTAGCTTATTTCCACAAAGAGCTCACATATCTTGTCTTGCCAACTACACATCATTATATAACTACATTATTTATATCTAATGAGTGATTCACCCCACTACCTAAAATCAAAGATTAAAGGAAGGGGGATCTCTCACCAAATATGTTAAAAAAGAAGGACACGAAGTAGAAATAATTGAAACCCTTTTTCCGAAAAACAAAAAAAGAAGAAAACCAGGAAAAACCAATTTCCAGCAGCCAGGGAAAAGTAAAAGCACTAAGAGAATACTTCAAAAATGATGGTTATGTGAATGGTAGAGAAAACCGTGCAATTGCACGAGCAAAACACCTAAAGGCGCAGAGAGAAAGAGGAGAAGAAATTCCAGAAAAACCAATTCATTGCATAGGTGGAAAAGAGGTGGTAAAAGATGGCTAAAAAGGATGAGTGGAAGAGAGGGGTTGCATTCGTCAGGGGCATAAACATGTTTGACAATGCCAAGATAACCAAGGAAAAGATGCGCGAACTCTGCGAGAAAATAGAGGACAAGGACCTAAAGGTCAAGCGAATACACAGAACCGACAACGTGGTCTTCAAGAAAAGGAACATGCACTACGCCACTGTCGGGCAACGACTGGAGAAGGTTCTAGAGAAACACTTTGACAAAAAAATGCACGTAACCTGCAGAAGCATGCGCACAGTCAAGGGCCTGACCCGTAATTAGTAATTAACTTTTAACCTATACTATAAATGGAGGGTACTATAGATAATACAAAAAAACATTCAGTGTTGGCATGGCTTGAACAGCATTGGCCGATATCAACACCATTTCTTGCCCTGTATTTAACGATTGTATTAGTTCTATTCGTTCTCAACAAGAATTTTGCCCTTTTCCTCATTTGGATACAAATACCTCTTTATTGGTTGCATCAGTTTGAGGAATATATTTATCCGGGTGGATTTATGGAGTATTTTAATATAAAAGTCCTGAGCTCAAACAGGAAGGACTGGCCAATTACAAAAAAAGACACATTTTGGATCAATATTCCAATTACCTTTATTGGATTTCCGGTTTCAGCAATTCTTGCCGGCTTGATAGATATTTCTATTGGTATATGGACTGCATATTTTTCCATTATCAATGCACTTTCACATCTTGGGATGTTCTTTCGAGGCGGATACAATCCAGGTCTTGTAGCAAGTGTATCACTCAATATTCCTGTTGGTGTATACACAATTTACTACTTTGCTACTAGTCAATTGATCTCTTTAAACTCACACATCATTGGAGTTAGTATTGCAATAGCAATTCAAGTTATACTAATGATATGGGGACTTAAATTCTTAAAAACAAAAGTAAAACGAAGTAAAAATAAGTGAGAAGCTTAAGTTGGAGGAATTTCAGGCACTACATCCTCAAGAAGTTCAACCTTTTTGACTGAATTGGTTCCCTCTTTCTGAAGATTAACCAAGAAAAGCACCAAGCACAGCCCCCATCACCAAACCTAACAACACATCCTTTGACACCAAAAATCACGTGTTCTTACCTATAGGTATTTAATCACTGATATTATCGTACTTTATCATACTTTATTTTCATTAAAATGAGGATTACCACCATAAGCTTGGGATATGAAAGTTGACAAATTAATTAACCATATCCTATATAGAGGAGTTAAGGCGACGAATCTAGATAAAACCTTAAAAACCAAAATTTTAACCTGACCCTTAACCGCAGGACTGGGTACTTCACCACTCTCCCTCTCTCTCTAAATTATTTTTTTCATGATGTTGAGCGCTGGGTGCAGGATTACCACGCCAATTTACTAGTAAAATTGAATTATTTCAAATTCCAGCCTAATATCTTTCTTCTAGATAATGATGAGATGAATGTTATCAGTCTTTACCTAATTTTTATAGATTTTTTAAAATACTCTGAATAATTATTACGCCGAGTATTATCAATATGATTATACCGAGAGACAGTATTAGAGAAAAGATGTCTCCAATCGGTTCAGGCTCTACATACAATTCCTTACTTTCTTTGTTATTTTGGATCGTATTGCCTTTAAGAACAGCACTAATACCATGATTTCCTTCCTTTGCTTCCCAAGTGATGTTAAATGTTTTGGACGCACTAGCATTCATCTTTATTCCCGTTATATTTCCTATCTCGATGTTATCGACATAGTAAATTATAGTCAAATTATCGAAACTTTGCGGTATAGTGTTATTGATAGTTGCTCCTATTGTGATATTGTCTCCTTCCATAGGTTCTTTATCCGAGAACTGAACCTCCTCTACAATGACGGGAACTTTCTTTTCATTTTGGCCAGTAGCACTGGAAACGAAAAGTAAAGTCCCCATCATCAAGAGTAAAATACAAACCACACAACCTTTCAAAAGAAGAGATTTCTCGATATCCATTATTCCATCCTCCTTTTATTAGCGAAATATAGACCCAAAATAAAGAGGAATATGGTGTATCCCAAAATCACGTAAATGCCATGATAAAAGTCGGGAGCAAATCCAGCGGCAAATTCTCTACTTCTAGGACCAAATCCTGTAGATACAACCCCATCTAAAACATCCGTGATAAAACCTTCGTAATAGGAGAGAAGAAACCACGGTTCGACTTCAACCATCGTTAGAACCGCTTCAAATATAGGAAAAATCATCATTAATGAAAAGAACCCCAATAAGGTGGAAGTTATTGATCTTTTTAGTATACTGCTAAAAAAGAATATTAGACTTATAGCTCCAAACATATATAGGATGGAGAAGAGATATGACTTGATGAACTCAGTAGCTATCCCAAACAATCCGTATATATATTGGATTTCTATAGCCGTTACTGTATAGTAGATAGTGACAACTGAAAGTGTAACCATTGCCGAGGCGATATATTTCCCAACAAATATACTATTATGGTTCTGTGGAGTAGGGAATAGTATAAGACCTGTTTGGTTCTCGAACTCTGAAGAGACTACATCACCAGCGAACAATGCACCTGAGATAATAATCAATAGGTTGACGAAACTTAAATTGGTAGAAGCGAATTCCTCCGCAGTATCTGCAAGACCCATATTCCAGAGAGTTGGGACTACATAAAAAACAGAAGCTAAAAATAAAGCTAAAACCACAGCCATCTGGATTCGGTTACGTCGGTAATGTTTTCTCAATTCAAATTTGATAGATAAATATGTATCGTAAAAATCACTTTTTATATTATCCAACACTTCAGTCATCTTACCCCTCATTCATTTTCTCCTGCCAAAGAGATATAGAGGTCTTCTAGATCTTTCTTTTCATAATTGAAAGAAACTACTTCAAGACCCTCCTCTACTAACAGGGAAAGAATCTTGTGCATATGTCGTTTTTCTCCACCGTTATCTATCTTAGCTTCATTTCCTTCAACTTTTACTTTACCAATAGGCTTTAAAGACCTCAAGGAATCTATTTCATCTTTCGATAATGGATTTAAAAATTCAACAGATATCCTCTTATGTTCTGGAGCTTCCAATATCTTTTCTACATCATCGTAGGCAACTATTTCACCTTCAAATAAAAAGATAACTTTATTGCAAGTGAGACTAACTTCTTGAAGTAGATGTGAACTTAAAAAGATAGTTATCTCTTTCTCCCCTAATTTATTGATCAGCTCTCTTATCTCTTTTATCCCTTTTGGGTCCAGACCCATAACTGGCTCGTCCAGTATCAATATTTCTGGTTCTGGCAAAAGTGCCATTCCTATCGCTAGCCTTCGTTTCATCCCAGTGCTGAATTCCTCAATCTTCTTGTGTTCCCAATCCCCTAATCTTACGGTGGAAAGTACTTTCTTTATCCTCTTCGTTATCCTTTCACTGCTCATACGGTAAACTTTACCAAAATGTGTCATCAGTTCGTTTGGAGTGAGATATCCATAAATGCCCGGTACTTCGATGAGGGAACCTACATAACTCAGAGCTTTCTGTGGGTTTTTATTAACGTTTATGCCGTTAATGTATACTTTTCCAAAAGTAGGTGATAGAAGATTTGTGAGTAACTTTATGGTTGTGGTTTTACCTGCTCCGTTGGGTCCAAGATAACCCACAATATCTCCTTTCTTGACTTTAAAGGAAACCCCCTTCAAAGCTGTTAGATCTCCGAATTTTTTTACCAAGTTTTCTACTCTGATCGCATTTCCGTTATCCGAGGTCTTATTCATTTTTCTACACCTCTTCATCCTTTTTTCATTATATATCAATTTACCAAATTATATAAATATTTAAACCAAATTTAGAGCTTTCATCGCCACTTCTTCTCTTCCTTGCCAAAATGTTTCTTTACTTGCTTCTTTTAAGCTCATGTCGGCTTCTTTTGTGAGTGTTTTTGTTATTTCTTTTTCTATATTATTTGTTTTCTAACTGATTTTTTCCTCGTCTTTGTTTTTTGAATCTTCAAGTTTGGATAACCGCTTCTCCATTTTTTCAATTTTTTTCAGGAGTTTGCTTTTTCTTGGAGTTTTAGTTGAGTTTTCAATGACATCTTTTTTGGTGTCTTGTGATTTTGCTATTTTAAACTGTATGTCTCCGAGTGAATCTTGTAGTTTTGCTAGTTCTGGGTTTTTTTCAACTAGAGAAAACATCTCTTTTAAGAGAGGTATTCCTTTTTTAGCGTCTTCAGGAATTCCTTTACTTGTGTCTATTTTTAGAGTTTTTTCAAGTAGTTCGCTTTGTTTTTTAACATGCTTTTCGAGGTCTTTTATTTTATCTTCAAGTTCTTCTCTCTCAATTTTTTCGTTAACAAATTTATCTTTCCACTTCTCTCTTTCTTCTTCTATTCTCTTTTCTGTTATTTTCTTTATCTCTTCCTTTTTTGCTTCTGGATATTCTTTTGAGATTACTGCCTTGTTTTTAAGGGTTGTGGTTTGGATTGATAGATGTGGCTCCATGTTTTCTGCATAATACTCTCTCAATCCTTCTTTTCCATCGTGGTCTGCTAAGAAATAATCTTTCTCAACCCCTAATTCGTGCCCCATCATGTATTCGATAACGAAGTTACTTGCTCTTGTTGCAAGTTGAGATTTGAAGTTTTTTCTGAATGCATGAGGCATATAGGGATTTCTTTGGTTACTAAGCTCTTCTTCGGTGACGAGTCCAGATTCTTTCGCTAAATAACTTAAGAGATTTGAGATTGCTGGCGAGGTAATTCTTTTTGTCAAGTCTTTTTTTGATGAAAAAAGTGGTTCATCCCTTCTTATCTGTCTACCCAGCTTTTTTTCTTTCTTTTCTATGTATTGTTTTAAAGCCTCAACTCCATCATTTCCTAAAAAGGTAACATAGTCATTTCCATGTCCTTTTCTTCCAGAATACTCCAACATCAAAGGCACTTTATCTTCTTCCAGTTCTTGTTTAACATCTCTATAATTCAATTCTACAACTTGTTGAGCTGCTTGACCTGTTTGATATAGAAATAAAAGAATTGCTTTGTTTCTTTTTGAGGTGGTTGTGTTGTATAGTTGTATTACTTCTTTTTTTTCGATTCTTTTGGTTTGGCTGTTGTTTATTCTTTCAATTCTTTTCAGTCTATCTGAATTGAGAGAGAATTGGTGAAACTTGTAGAAGGCCTGTAAGGTTGTTAAAATATTTGCTATGTAGTTTGAAGAGTAATCCATTTCCTTCATTTGTTTTCCTAATTTGTTGATGTGTTTTTCTGATAAGAACTCTCTATCTCTTTTACCCTCTCTCCAATCCTTCTCTGCCTCGTCTATGAGTTCTTTACAATTTTTTCCTCTGTAAGCCAAGTACTTTTTTAACCTATTTTCATACTCAGATTTTGTAGGTTCGTCGTATTTATTGAGGAACTCTTTTCCCTCTTCAGTCTTAATTTCGACTTCCTTAGCCTCATCTACAAAGGTTTCTTTATCTCCCATTTTTTCCACATAACATATTTATTCTTTAACTATATAAAATATAGGTTTTAGAAAAAGTCTAATAAACCTACAAGTTTTATCAAACCTAAAGCATCATTTAAAATTCTTTTTCTCTTCCATCAATTACTTATTTATTGAAACAATAATTTTTTTAGAATAGGTAACTCAAAGAGAATGAAAGAGATATTATTAGTTGATGATGAACCAGATTTTCTTGATTTATGTAAGAGTCACTTAGAACAAAATGAAAATCTAGATGTTGAAGTTGTTAGTTCCTCTAAAAAAGCATATGAATATATTAAAAACAACAGCTATGATTGCATAGTAAGCGATTACCAAATGCCAAGTAATAGTGGCTTGGAATTATTAGAAAAAGTTAGAAAAAAACTAAACAAGGATACCCCCTTCATTGTATTTACTGGTAAAGGAAGAGAGGAAGTGGCTATGAGAGCACTTAATTTGGGAGCTGATAGATACATCCAAAAAGGTGGAGACCCCAAAACACAATTTAGTGTTTTATCTCAAGCCACAAAACAAGAAGTTGAGCATTGGCGTACTAAAAGGAAATTAGATAAGTCTGAAAAAGAGAAGTCTCTAATACTTGAAAATTCCCCTAATCATGTACTCTTTCAAGATCTGAATCATGAGATTGTTTGGGCTAACAAAAAAGCTGCAGAATCTGTTGATATGGAGCCCTCTGATTTGGTTGGTCAAAAATGCTATGAAATCTGGCATAATCGAAAAAAACCTTGTGATATTTGTCCTGTAGAGGAGTCTTGGAAAGCAGGAGAAGTTGAGAGAGATGAGGTAAAGTCTCCAGATGGGCGACATTGGTTAATCACTGGTGCACCTGCAAAAAACCACAAAGGAAAGATCACAGGAGCAGTTGAAATCACCATAAATATAACTGAACGAAAAGAATCAGAAGATAGAAAAGAATTTCTGAATTCTCTGGTTAGACATAACGTTAAAAATAAAATCCAAGTAGCAGAGGGATACCTAAATCTATTACAAGAGAAGGAACTTCAAGAAGAGGAAGAAAGATATATACAAAGATCATTAAAGGCTCTTAGAAAAAGTGAAAAGGTTACAGATAAAGTTAAAACACTTTTAGATGTTGAAGAAATTGAATTAAGAAAAAGAGATATTAATAAAATTTTGGATAACGCCATAAGTGAAGTTAAAGATTTAGCTGAAAAAAGAGGATTTGAGTTGAAAACCGAGATAGAAGAGAAGGAGGTAGTAGCTTGCGATCTGTGTGAAAAAGTTTTTTCAAATTTAATCGAAAATTCTATCAAACATTCAGGAGGAGACAAAGTGAAAATCGTTGCTAAAGAAAAAAAAGATAACTTTGTTGTTTCAATTAGAGACAACGGTAAGGGAATACCTGATGAAAATAAAGATAAAATCTTCGAAAAAGGATTCAGTTCTGATGGAACAGGTTTAGGACTTTATCTCGTTAAAGAAATAGTTGAAACTAATGAAGGAAAAATCGAAGTTAAAGAATCTGATCTAGGTGGAGCTAGATTTGACGTTTATTTGAATAAAGCCTAGAGGAAACTAAAAAAGCCTAGAGGAAACTGTAAATTAATCCTTCGTTGAAGCTCCTTCCTCGTCCGAAAGGACAAGGTAGATGTAGTTCACACTAAATCTCTTGATTCGAAGAAAAAATAGCCAAAAATAGGAGGAGTAGTTATCCATATTAGAAGGAGGGCTAGAAACACTGGGGAAGTTAGATAAAATGGCAAAGTTTCTTGGGCAATTAGACTAGTTAAGTCCACAAATTGACCTAGATTTCCTAGATCCATTAAACTGTTTGATAAAGCTCCATATGCACCATTTGGTGTTACTCTTTGAAAGAAGGCAAACCATGCTGGGACAGTTTGATTTCCACTTAAGAAAGGAATAGACCCTTCTGAAACGTAATGAACTCCCATTGCTATAGTGTCCCAAATAAACAAGAATAAGAAATAAGTTCCAATTGCCCATCCAATAGCTTTATTTTTTGTTTTAACTACTGCTGAAAATCCTATGCTTATGCTTAAAAAGGAGAGAGCTAATAGAATGGTTAATATTATAAAGATTATGTAATTGTTTAAATAAAATCTATCATATAAGAAAAAAATAATTACACTAGAGATGGCGAAAGCAATCAATATCGGGATTATAACTACAAAAGAACGTCCCAATAATTTTCCAAATAATATATCAAATCGACTGTTTGGTAAACTAAATAATGTTTTATAACTACCTGAATCTATTTCACCAGATATGGAATTATAACCTAACATTAAACCTATAAGCGGAACTAAAATAGATGAAATACCCTGTAAAGCTGCAATAGCATTATCTGAAGTTAAGTTTTCTCCTACAAAACCACTATTTTCAGGTAAAAAATACATTACAAGCGATCCACCCGCAATTAATCCAACAAAAATAATTGTTAGTATCCAAAGATTTTTTGAACGAATCGAATCTTCAAATTCTTTTTTAACTATATGTATAAGAGCCATCTTCTATTCCCTCGTTAATATAGCAAATAAATCTTCTAAAGAAGAATTTTCAGTCTCAAAACCTAATATCTTCACATCTTGACTCTCAAGATAACCAAAAAAATCACTAAAAGACATATTTTCCTCAACTTTAACCTTTATCTCATTACCCATCACTTCAATTTCTTTTATGCCCTCTAATTTTTCTATTGAATCGATATTTGGTCTTTTATCTGTTTCAATCCTCAAATAAGATTCAGCTCCTACCTGTTCCCTCAATTCTTCCATTGTCCCTTCAGCTATCAATTCACCACCTCTGATTATTCCTACTCTATCACTAATTTTTTCAGCCTGTTCTAATATATGAGTTGAGAAAAAAATTGTAGCTCCTCTCTTATTCTCCTCTTTTATAATGTCTCTAACCATCCTTTTTCCATGGGGATCAAGTCCTGTGGTAGGTTCATCGAGGATTAGTAATTCTGGTTCCCCAATCAAAGAAATAGCTAATCCTAATCTCTGCTTCATTCCCTTTGAATACTTTCCAGTTTTTTTATCTCCTTCTCCTTCTAAACCTACTCTTTCTAATAAACCATCCAAGTCAACATCCGCCCCTTTGGTTTTTTTTACAAACTCTAACTGTCTTTTACCAGTTAATCTATCATATAGAGAAATTCTTTCAGGTAAAAAACCTATTTTTCTCTTAATCTCAAAGCTTTCCCTTCTAGAATCATGTCCCAATAATTTTACTTCACCATCTGAGGGCTTTATAAAATCGAGCAATATATTTATCGTCGTTGTTTTTCCTGCTCCATTAGGCCCTAAAAAACCATAAATCTCATTCTCCTCAACAACCAGATCTAAATCCCTCAAAGCTTGAATATTTCCAAAAGATTTCTTCAAATCACTGATTTCAATTGCCTTTCCCAACTAAAATCCTCCTCAAATCATATTTGATTAATAATCACTAAAATGGTTAATTCTAGTAATCAATAAGACCACTCTATTTATCTAACTACAAAAGAACCTAAAAAATATTTGGGGAAAACATAACTCTCCCAAGATAGATACCCTCCTTAATTACAACACGAAAAAGAGAATGCTAAAAAAAATTTATTTTAAATTCAGGAGGCTATTTCGGTTTTAAATCAAAGAGAGGTTGTGACCTCCTCCTCTTCCTTACCTCATATTCGTTCGGTGAGGAAGGGGGGTTCCATTGGTTCACTATTATACGTCCCTTGCGGGAGCGGTTGGAACTTGCGAGGTTTCTGCGAGTCCTCACAACCTCTTTGAGGGAACTCTCGTTTATACGTTCGGCTGTTTCATTGGGCAACCTTGTTATGCCCTCGTTATCGCAGCATACCAGCAAAGCAAACTGCTGGTAGCCCGGTCACATCAACTCGGTTTGTATATAAGTCCGAATCAGGCATTAGTTGTATATAAAAAAGGAAAGTATAAAAGTATTAAAGTGATTCATCCCCTACCTAAAATCAGAGATTTGAGGAAGGGGATTTCTCACCAAATATGTTAAATCCATGATTTAGTGAGGTAGTTATCGAAATGGTCGAAGAAGAGGAAAACGAACAAGAGCTTGATCCAGAGGAATTGGAGAAAGAAAGATTAATCGAGATCTATGAGAACCTTAAACAGGAATTAGATATCAAACAACAAGAGATAGAGGATCTTAAGAGTTGCTTAGAGGAAAAAGAAAGAGAAAATGAGGAGTTAAAGGAGTTAGTTAAAAAGGTTAAAGCTGATTATGAAAACTACAAGAAAAGAAATGACAAGAAGTTGGAAAAAAAATATTTTGAAGCAAAAAAGGACACTATCAAGGAATTATTGAATGTTGTTGATTCTTTTGATCAGGCAATTAACTTAAGAGGTGAATCAGATCAGGAGTTCCTTAAAGGAGTGAAGAACATAAGACAACTTTTTTTGGACAAATTAAATGACTTGGGTCTTAGAGAGGTAGATTATGATAGATTTGATCCACAAAAGCATCAGGCAATTGCAAAAGTTGATGTAGATGGAGAAGACAAATCAAACCAGATAATTGAAGTAGTTAGATCTGGTTATGTCTTGGATCAAGAAGTGATTAGACCAGCTTTAGTTAAGGTGAGTGAATGAAAAATGACTTTTAATGTTAAAAAAAAGGAGGTTTATTTAGATGAGTGAGACTGAAAAAATTCTTGGAATTGATTTAGGAACAACAAACTCCGCTATGGCGATAATGGAAGGTGGTGACGCCGAGATAATTGAAAACGCTGAGGGAGACAGAACAACTCCATCAATAGTTGGTTTCAAAGATGGAGAAAGATTGGTTGGTAAGTCAGCGAAGAACCAATTAATCACAAACTCAGAAAACACAGTTAAAAGCATTAAACGCCATATGGGAGAAAACTACAAAGTCGAATTAGATGGTGATGAATACACGCCACAAGAGATTTCGGCGATGATTTTGCAAAAACTCAAAAGAGATGCAGAAGACTACTTGGGACAGGAGATAAATAAGGCAGTTATTACAGTTCCAGCTTACTTCACTGAGCCACAGAGACAGGCTACAAAGGATGCAGGAGAGATCGCAGGATTTGAAGTTGAGAGAATAATAAATGAGCCCACAGCCGCTTCTTTAGCATATGGCTTAAAAGACAAAAAACAGGAAACCATCCTAGTCTACGACTTAGGCGGTGGAACATTTGATGTTTCGTTACTAGAGTTAGATGAAGGTGTTTTTGAAGTTGTTGCTACAAGCGGAGACAACCAGTTAGGTGGAGACGACTTCGATCAAAGAATAATCGATTGGGTTCTAGAAAAATTCGAAGATGAACATGGAATTGATTTAAGTGATGAACCACAAGCTCTTCAAAGAATCAAGGATGCTGCAGAAGAAGCTAAAAAAGAGCTTTCAACCCGAAAACAGACTACAATAAACATCCCATTCATATACCAAGATAGTGAAGGAGCTAAAAACATCGATTACAAGTTAACAAGAGCAAAATTCGAAGACCTAATAATGGACTTAGTCGACAAAACCAAAAAACCAATGAAACAGGCGCTAAAAGATGCAGACTTAACCAAAAACGACATAGACGACGTTATATTGGTTGGTGGTTCAACTAGAATTCCATTGGTGCAGCAAAAAGTCCAAGAAATCACGGGACAAGAAGCAAACAAAAAAATCAACCCAGACGAAGTTGTTGCCAAAGGATCAGCTATTCAAGGCGGTTCATTAGCAGGAGAAGTTGACGACCTACTACTCTTAGATGTAACTCCACTCTCTCTAGGAATAGAAACAAAGGGCGGTGTTTTCACAAAACTAATAGAAAGAAACACCACAATCCCAACAGAAGAAACCAAAACCTTCACAACAGCAGTAAACAACCAAACAAAAGTAACTGTAAACGTCTTACAAGGAGAAAGAGCGATGGCGAAAGACAACAAATCCCTAGGCCAATTCATCCTCGATGGAATTCCACCAGCCCCAGCAGGGCAACCACAAATCGATGTAACATTCGAAATCGATGCAGACGGAATCCTACAAGTAAGTGCAGAAGATCAAGCAAGTGGAAACGAGAAATCAATCACCATACAAGATCAAGCCAGATTAGATGAAGAAGAAATCGAGCAAATGAAAGAAGAAGCCAAAAAACACGAAGAAGAAGACAAAAAGAAAAAAGAAAGAGTTGAGAAAATTAATAGTGCTGAACAACTTATCCGAGGAACAGAGACAGCGATGGACGAGATGGAGGACCAAATCGACGAAGAAACCGAACAAAAAATAGATGACAAAATCGATGATTTACAGGAAGTTATTAATCAAGAACAATCACAAATCGACGAAATCGATGAGGCAACGAAGGAACTCGAAGAAGTGGCTCAGGAAATAGGTAAACAAGCATATGATCAGGCACAAGCCCAACCAGGACCAGGAGCCGGTGCAAGTGCTGGAGCTGCTGGAGCAGGTGCTCAACAACAAGCCCAAAATCAACAAGAGGACGTGGTTGACGCTGACTACGAAGAAGTTGACAAAGAAAACGAAGAAGAATAGATAATTTAAACAAAATATAAATCAATTTTTGTTTTTTTTAATTAATTTATGCCAAAAGAATATTACGAGCGCTTAGGCGTTAACGAAAACGCTTCACAAGATGAAATAAAGAAAGCGTATAGAAAAAAAGCCAAGAAATATCATCCAGATTCAAATAGCGAAGAAGCAGATGAAGAAAAATTCAAAGAAATTAATGAAGCCTACAAAGTGTTGAGCGATGAAGAAAAACGAAAAAAATACGATAGATTTGGTAAACAGGGAATAGATGACCAATATCGTCAAAGAGCTAGAACCGATTTCAGCGGATTCGAAGACCTCTTCAACCAATTCTTTAATGGTGGTGGCCTTGGAGACTTCTTTAATCAAAGCCAAAGAAGAGAAAAGCAAACAGGAGAAGATTTAGGCGCTAGAATAGATTTATCGCTAAAAGAGGCCTACGAAGGAGGAGAAAAAACCCTCCGAATTAAAAGATACCAAAAATGTGAAGAATGCGAGGGAAAAGGAACCAAGGATCCAAGTTCAATACAAACATGCCAGAGATGCGATGGTCAGGGACGAATTAAACAAACCAAAAGAGGATTACTTGGCCAACAAATTGTAAGTAGAGAATGTCCAGAGTGTAATGGAAGTGGCGAAAAGATAAAAGATCCATGTGAGAGGTGTAATGGAGAAGGAAGAGTATTGGGTGAGGAAGAAATCAGTTTTGAGGTGCCACCAGGAATCCAGAGTGGTCAAAGACTTCGAGTTGAAAACAAAGGCCATGCAGGTGAAAGAGGTAAACCACCTGGTGATTTGTTTGTTGAAATTAATGTAAAAGAACACGAAGTGTTCGAAAGAGAGGACGAAAATCTATTTTATACACTAGAGTTGAGTTATCCAGATGCTGCTTTGGGAAGTAAAGCAAAGATCCCAACTCTTGAGGGAGAAGTTGAACTCGAAATACCAAAGGGCACTCAAAATGGTGAAGTGTTCAAATTGAAAAACAAGGGAATGCCACGGTTGAGAAGAAGAGGTAAAGGAGAACTCTACGTCAAAGCAAACATCAAGACACCTCAAGATCTTGGAGAAAGAGAAAAGGAGTTATTAGAGGAGTTAAGAGAAATTGAAGGAGAACACAAAAAGCCCAAAAAAGGGTTCTTCGAATCGATGAAAGAAAACCTAAAAAACAACCTATAGAATTTAGAATTGGGTTTTTAATTAATTATCTGGTAATCCTTAACTTTTTGGTTTTCTATACTTGCTCCATCAACTATCACATTCTTTAAATTTGATTCCTTTATTTTTGAGTTCTCTAGGATTATACAATTATTTAAACTAGATTCTTTGATTTGGGAGTTTGTGGCAAAAACGTTTTTTAGTTCTGAATTTGTTGTTTCTGTGTTTTCTAATATGTTTTTTGTTGCTAAAATCGTTTTGTTTGCTCTTAAGTATCCTTTAGGAGTTCCTATATCAAACCATTCTCCACTGAATTTGTATGCCCTCAGATGCTGTCTCTCTAATAGCCATTCGATGAAGTATCCTGGTGAATCCGGGTTATTACCCTCTTCAATGTATTTATTCAATAATTGGATCTCTTCTTTTGTATAGATGTAGTATGCAATTCCTGCAAGAGTGGATGGCGGCTTTTGAGGTTTTTCGACAAAATCAGTTACCTTCTCACCATCAAGTTCAAGTATTCCATATTGAGAAGCTTCATCTCTTGGAACATCGTAGGCAGCGATTAGTGGACTACTGTTTTTTTGATAATAATCTATGAAGTCTTGGATCTTGAAGCTAACATAGTTGTCTCCAGCAGCAACAAGGAGTGACGAATTGGGGTTCTTTTGTTCAATTACTTGATAAAGTGCCGCTATAGCTCCCTGTTTTTCTTCCTCTTTCTTGGAATCCTCTATCACTACCTCGGTTTTTTGGTAACCTCTTTCTTCAATATGTTTTTGGAAATCGTGTTTGAATCTTTTGTTGGTTGATAAATAGATGTTGTCAATTCTTTTTTCTTGTTCTAAGGGCTCCAAGGTGTAGTCAACGATTTTTTTGGAGCCAAGTGGTAGTAGTGGTTTGGCTCTTTTTTTGGTTATTGGCCATAGCCGTGTTGCGAATCCTCCAGCTAATACTACCGCATCCATAAGTTAGACCAAAGTATTCTTTTCCTTTTGTTACTTAAAGATTAATCCATTTTTGTGTCCAAACACTATCTTGATCTTATGTTCCAAAAAAAATGGTTTTCTAAACATTAGGGAAGAACTAAAAACCACCTTCCTCCTCTCTTAAAAAAATAGATATAACTAACCTATTAATGCTAATAACTAATTAAATCATATCTAAGAGATATTAAGGTCTCTTATTGTGGATTACTTTTCTTTCTGGATGATTTCATCCATTGAGAGATTATTTGTTTCCTCCTTCGTTCGGAGGCTTTTTTGTATTCTTCGTTTTCTATTAAGTCATCAATCGACTTAGACATATTATCTATATCACTATCATTATCTAACTTGTTTATTATGATACTCATCTCTATCCCATCCCCACCTCATTTATTATTAAGATGTGTTACTTAAAACCATCGCAAAGAAAAAAATAAAAAAATAAAAAATTAAGTTGCATCTACTACAAGGAATGTGGTTTGGTTCATTTCAAATAATTGGTTAGATTTTTGTTGATCAAAAACGGTTATTGCTAGGAATGATGTGCCTTTTCTCCAAACTGTTGCATTGAATTTTTCAAATTGTTGGTTCCAATCATTTTGGCTCAATTCATCATTGTACCATTGTCTAACTTCTTCGGGTTCGCTCTGTGTTTTGTAGGCGGTTAGAGTTGAGTTTGGAAGAATTTCATCATCCAACTTCTCTGAAACCTTGTTTGGGATGTCTATTTCTTGTGAATCAGGATATATTGGAGTTTTCTGTTCTTGATCAATGCATCCTGTTGTTGCAACTAGGGCAATTATCAAGAAACTTAGAGCTAATAGTTTTGTAATTTTATTCATAGTTCTTTTCCTGTTATTTTATTTAAATTAAATATTAAAAAAGGAAAGAAGTTATTAGTTATGTTTCCTTCTCAATTGGCTTCTCTGGTTTTTTAGTGTCTTGGTTTCCTGGTCCCATATCCTCATCTTGGTTAGGCATTCCTGGTCCCATATCCTCATCTTGGTTTCCTGATCCCATATCCTCATCTTGGTTAGGCATTCCTGGTTCGTCGTTTCCTTTTCCTGGACCAAAGCTCTTGTTCATCCACTCTTGACTCATGTCTTTAACCCAATCGGGCATACCTTTCTCTATTCCTTCAGCCATATTTGGGTTTCTTTGTCTAACTTGTTCTAGTGAATGGTTTTGGCAACGCAGGCTGTTGTTCATTGCGTTTAATATTGGGTCTTTAGCTTGTTCTGGAACTTTTTGGTATGCATGTCTTAAGGCATTTAGGTTCTGTGTTGTTTGATTAGCTATTTTTTGTTGTAATCTTGTCACATTCATGTTCATTTCTCTAGCTCTTTCCATTAACTCCATAGATTGGTTAAGTTCTTCACAATATCTATAGGCTTCATCTTGGATCTCAAATACGTCGTCGACTGATTGTTTAACTGTTGCTGTGGTTAAGCCAGTTCTGTTTGCTATTTCTATTATAACTGTTCTTTGGTTTGTGGTTTGTAATGTGAAGTTATAGACTTCTCCATTTACCTCTGCTTCAACATTTGTTTGATTCCCCTCAACCTCTATTTCGATGTCAATTTCTCTTTCGTCTTCTAGTTCTATGTTTCTGTATATTTGACCTGGCATTAAGCCTGTTCTGTTAACTAATTCCATTACTATTGCGTCTCTGTCTGTTTGGGTTAGGATATATGTGTTTTGTGATTCGTTTATTTTGACTATTGCTTCTGTTTGTTGAGCTCCAACTGTTACTTCTATCTCTATTTCTCTTTCAACTCCATCTCTCTCGAATTGGACGTAGGATTTTACTTCGTCGAAGGTTAGGTTGGTTCTTTGGCTTATTTCTTCTATTACTTGATTTAAGTCAGTTGTCTGTAGCATAAATTGTTGTTCTGAATTATTTATTCCTAATTCGACTTGTGTGGATCCGTCTTCTACTCTTGCTTTGATCTTTATGTTTTGAGCCTCTTTTCTCAATTCCTTAGCTATCTCTTTTGCATGATTATATCGCATTTCTGCAACTCTTTGAGGTGCATTTTCACTTAATTGCCCGAGTGCTCTTTCTCGACCCATCATAGAGTGGTTTAGTGCGTTTTGTATTGCAGTTCTTGCTGGACCAGGAACCTTGTTCTTGATTTGATTTAAAACCTCTTGATGATAAGTTGTTGTGTTTGCAATTTTCTCTTGAATCCTTTGTTTCATCATTTGACCAGGAACTTCTTCTGCTTCATCGAAAGACTCGTTGAGTGTTTCTTGATAATCTTCACTCATTCTTTGAGCTAATTGATTTCTGCCCCTGTAACTCATTTCAAGGCCTTCTGAGAGTCTTTCTTCAGCAAAATTCATTGCCATTTGCGCTCTCTTTGTTTTGTTTTCAACAACTGATTTTTGTATTGACTCCATAGCTCTGTCTATTCCATATAAATAACCATCGGGTGTTACGCCCGGATCCTTCAGTTCATCATCTTGTGCTCTTGTTGTATCCACGAGAAGTGGTGAAGCTAGGAATAAGGTTGCTATTAGGAAAGTTGTCACGATTAACCCAATTTTCTTCATTTTCTATTTCACCTCTCTATGTCTAAATCGCTTCTTTGGCCATATAAAACCATCTAAAGTTTTCTATTTTTAGATAAATTCACCATTGTTCATTTTTGTTCAAAAAAGTTCAAAACCGTTCAAATAACCCAAAAAACAACTCTAATAACACTAAAACAAGCCTAAACAACAAAAAAACAACCCAACAAGATTAAAACTAAACAAAAAACCTAACACACAAAAAAACTTATAATACAATCAATAAATAACAAAAAACTATCGTAAACAACGTCAACTACCCCTCCCTAACTCACTTTGTTCGTGAGGAAGGGGCTTGGTAGGAGATTAGCCATATGCGATGTCACTCTAGGGAAGTGGCAAATGAACTACGTTCGGGACTGAGTGTCTGACAATACACCTTGCGGGTGCCTCCCAAGCTCCACGCTCTGGAAAACATAGTGGACGACCTCACAGCGTCCTCTTTCCCAGGCTGTGCAACATCACTACGGTCTACGCCTGTCCCACCATTGGCGATGGAAACCTGACCCGCATCTACGCGGAGATGACCCTTACGGGTCGTAAAAAATAGTTTGTGAGAAATATGAAGAAAGTATTCGTCCAAGACAAGAATGGAAAGCCATTGGACCCTACGAATCCTGCTAGAGCTAGAAAGCTCCTTGGACAATGACAGGGCTAGGGTTGTAGAGAGACAGCCATTCACCATCAAAATCCTTGACAGGAAAAAAGGAGGATTCTTACACCAAAGACACAACTTTAGGAATCGACGCTGGTTACTCAAAAATAGGGTTCTCAGCAGTCACAGATAACAAAGAACTTATCTCAGGAAAAATGGAATTAAGAAACGACATCTCAAAAAAACTTGATGAGAGAAAAAAGTATCGGAGACAAAGGAGACATAGAAACACCAGATACAGAGAACCCAGATTCGATAACAGAACGAAAGAAGAAGGAGGGGTGGTTAGCTCCTTCAATCAAACACAAAAAAAAAACACCCACATAAGGTTAGTGAAGAAAATCAAGAAATTATTGCCCATTGATGAAACAGTAGTAGAGGTTGCAAATTTCGACCAACAAAAGATGAAAAACCCAGAAATCTCAGGAGTAAAATACCAACAAGGAACCCTACAAGGATACAACGTCAAGAACTATTTATTAGAGAAGTTTGATTACGAATGTGCTTACTGTAGTAAAAGTGATGTTCCTCTTGAAGTAGAGCACATAACTCCAAAATCAAGAGGAGGAAGTGACAGAGTTTCAAACTTAACTATAAGTTGCGTAGACTGCAACCAAGAAAAAGGGCAAACAAACTGCAAAAGAGTTTGGGTATCCAAAGATACAAGAAAGAGCAGGAGAATCCTTGAAGGAAACAGCCTTTATGAACCAAATGCGGTGGAAAATAGTCAACGAACTAGGATGCAAACATACACTCGGACACATAACCAAGAAGAAAAGACTGGAAGAAGAAATAGAAAAATCTCACATCAACGATGCTTTCGTGATTGCTGGCAGTGCTAAACAAGAAAGAAGCAAACAAGTGTTCAAGGTTGAACAAAGACAAAGAAACAACAGATGCTTACAACTAAACAGAAGCGGTTACGGAAGAAGTGTGAGAAAAAAAAAGACATAACATTCAGTCAGGAGATTTAATAAAAAAAGAAAAAGATGGACAAACAAGAAAATCAAAAGGAGTTTTCACCTACGGTAGATATGTTCGAATTGACAATGGAGAAGAGGACTATTGGAAAACCGAAGAGATAGATGTTGTAAAGTATGGAAAAGGAATACAGGCTGAGTCAATTCATCACCCACCTAAAATCAAAAATTTAAGAAAGGTGCCTTCTTGACCATGCAAGATAAAATTCTTCAAACTCAGGGATCTATGGATCATTAGTTCTAGAAACTTTTTTCCCTAGCCAAATTCCTTCTGTCCATCTTTAATCAAATCAAGATTAAAAAGGTATATATCTGGTTAAAAGTTATTTTATTGATATAGGTTAAAAGAAGATGGGAGAAAATAAATTAATACCCTTTACAGATAATTTCTCAGATAACAGCTCAAAAGCTGGTTTTAAATTCACATTTTTTTGCGACAAATGCGGGGAAGGTTACAAAACTAAATTTATCAAATCCAAGACCTCGTCCAAAAAAGGTCTCTTCGATGCCATTGGAAAGGCAGCAAGTGCTCTTGGGAGAGCCACTGGAAGATACAACATCGGTCGAACCGTTGACGATGGCACTGACATCGTAAGTGAAAAATACAGTGGAAAATCTGCAGCTTGGAGAAAAGAACACGAAAAAGCATTTGAAAAGGCACAAAACGAAGCAAAAGGCTATTTCAACCGCTGTCCAAGTTGTACAAAATGGGTTTGCGATAACTGTTGGAACGGAAACAAAGATCTCTGCATAGGCTGTGCACCCAGAGAAAGTGTCGAAGTTTCTAAGGCTAGAGCAGACAGAATGTCCAAAGAAATAGAAGAACAAGCCAAAAAAACTGATGTTTTCACTGGCGATATGGATGAACAAGAGGTGATTTGCCCTGAATGCGGAAAACCAGCTGGTAAGGGAGACTTCTGTACAAACTGCGGTGCTTCACTTGAAATGAAAGAATGTCCTAAATGTGGAGCTAAAAACCAAACAGATGCAGCCTTCTGCGGTGAATGTGGAACCAACCTAAAGTGACATCCTCCTCTACCTAAAGAGAAGAGGTCTTAGAAAAACAAACTGGATAAAACTATAAAACTAACGAAAAAATTGGCCAAAAGCGTAGAATTTCTTCTAAAATAGTATTTTAAAGCATTCATTTTTTTCTAAATACATCTTAGTTTTGACTATAAATTTTTGAATTTTTTAGGTTATATACATATTTTTTAATAGTTTCAAAGTCTTTATTGGGTAATTTCTAATTAATTGACTTGGTCTTGTTATTTTAAATCCATTTGTATTATTTAAAGATCTTATTATGTTTTTGAATTTATTAAAATTGTTTTTTTGTATTTTTGATAATTTATTTAGTCTTTTAAGATGTCTGTAATTTTCTTTTTTAATTATTCTGGGATATCTTTCTATTTTTTTGTTTGAGATAGATCTTGCTAGAGTATAGGCTGAAGAAATAGCTCCATTTATTCCTTCACCAAATAAGGGATCCATTAATCCTGCAGTATCTCCAATTTTTGCTAATCTTTTATTTTTGTCTAAGAGTCTTCTGTTCGATTTTATATAATCACAATCCAATGAACCGGCTCCTATCTCTATTTGTGTTTTAAAGCTAATTCCTTTCTTTTTTAGTTCCTTTTCCCATCTCTCCAAATCATTTTTTTGAGCTCCGTCTCTTACAACTCCAATGTTTGCTTTCTCTTTATTGTGAGGGAAAAACCACCTATAGCCATCTAGATCTTTTCTAAAATCGAAATAGGCTGTTTTTTGTTTTTTTATTCCATCTATTTCATTAACTGAAAACAACGCGGTTTTATAGTTCTCTTTAGATCCAGTTGCATCAACTAAAAAACCATTATTTATCTCAGAAAAATCTCTTACCTTTTTTTGTTGGAATCTAACTCTCTTTTCAAGCCAACTCTTTAGATTTTGTTGTAATTTTTTTCTATCTATTATGTAGAACTCATTCTTGAAATTAAATCTGTATTCTTCACCATCTACTGAGAAGATTGCTCTATTTATTTCGTTCCTAATATTTTGATTTAATAATTTTTCTCTTTTTAATCGTTTTATTTGTACTCTAAGATTTGTTAGTCCTTCAGCACAGGCCAACTTGATTTCATTGTTTTTTTCATAGATTTTGATTTTTGTATCTGTTGAATTATTCTTTTTTAACCAGTAACTAAATAATAAGCCTGACAAACCTCCTCCAACTACCGATATTGATTGCATACACTTGTTTTGTGTTTTACTTATCTCAAATATCTTTTTCTTAGCTCCCAATAAATCGTCAGTCCAACTGAAAATGCAATCATAAATAATCCAAAAACCTCAAGTGCAAACTTAATGTCAAAAATTCCTCCAATATTGAGGAAAACTAATACACCTATTGCTGATCCAGCTGTTCCAAAGGTCCCTCTTAAACCCATTCCTAGACCTCTTTCTTTCTCTTTATGAGTGGCATCAGCTATAAGTCCAAATACAACAGGTAGATATAAGCCTCCTGCAATCCCCCATAGTGATGAAAGAAATAGTAAGGCGAATTTGTTGGTTGCATAGGAGACTGCTACAATTATCACTCCTGTTAGAAGTGTTGATATAAGAAGAGTTTTCACTTTCCCTCCTTTTTCAACTATGTAATTTGCTTTGAGTCTTATTAGAGAAGCTGCAGCTGTATTTACAGCTACAAATATTGCTACGAAAAAATCACTATAACCTAGATAGTCTACTACGAAAATCGGTAAAACTGAGGCATTTGAGATAGCGAACGACATGAACATTATGAAAGAGATTAATATTGAAATCAAAATTTTGTCTCTTTTGATTAATTTAATTGATTCCTTAAAGGAGCCTACTGTGTTTTCAACTAGGCAAAACAGGGTTAAGGCTGTTGGGAAACGTTTTTTTAGTGTTTTTTCTGAGGCCTCTCCTAAGAAGTTTCTTTTGGAAACTAGGTAATAAAACAACATTGACATCAAGAATAGAATTATTGAGAAAAATAAAAACAACAAGAAGAGTGCTTCCATCCCTAATCCTTGTTTTACAGATCCTCCTATTAGAGGGCCAAATAACCATCCTAACCCAACTATAGAGGTGTAAATTGATAGAGAACTATCTGCTTTAGTTATAAATGAGGGAATGGTCACCCAAGTAACAGAGAAGCCTATTCCGAAAAATATTTGCCCTAAAAATAGGAGAGGCCAGAATATTTCTGAGGTATAATAGAGTGAAGCTGCTAATAAAATGGCTAATCCACCATTTATCACCATTGTGTTGTGTCCGGAATATTCACCTATTGAGCCTATAGGGATTCTTGTTATCATCTCTGTTCCATAATATATAAATACCAAATAACCTACTAAGGCTAAGGGCATACCTGCCTCTGCTTTCGCGTAAACCGGTATGTATGGTAATAGCATGCTATTGGATATTGATGCTAGTGTTGCAAATGCTATCAAGACCTTTATATTGTCTCTCACGAGAAAAACCTCTTTTATTGGCTAAATATAGTGTTTTAGAGATTATTGAAGTCCTCAATCCCTAATTAAAGGAGAAAGGAGGGCCCTATAGAGAGGGGTGACAAAACAAATTTGTATTTAGTTAGTTTTTTGTTTTATATTAAAATTATTTGACAATACAACACAGGGTCTAGTGACAAGATGTTGGTTTTAGAAAAAATAGGTTAGGAGGATGATTTATTAAGATTTAAATGGGAAATGGCTTTTTTGTTGAGACGTGAGGTTATGAAGAAATCAGTGATGGGTTCCTTCTTTTATGTCGTATCCTTTTGATTTTATCATTTCTTTAATTAGGCCGATGTGGGGGCATCTGACGTATTCTTGTTCTTCGTCATAGAACATACATGGCCCTAAATGAACTACGTCTGGTTTTTCGTCATGTTTTTCAAGATTATCTAATAATCTTCCAGTTCTTCTCCCTGGACAACCTCCACAGGTGAATATTCCTACTAACCTAGTTTCTTCGTCTTCGTATTCTTTGAATTTCACTCTGTCATCTTGAAAAGCATTCAAACATCCAACTCCGGGACACACTTCTGCTGTTCTATGGCATCTGACTATAGCTATCTTTTTTACATCATTTGATTCTTCTTCTTTGCCTAGATATTTGTTTTTGGCTTTTTCAACTATTTCAGCATCAATAACTTCTTTATCCTGTTTTTTAGCCATTTTCTCTATTGCTTTTTTGGCCATTCCTCTAACTGCTCTTGGAATGTTTTTTGTTTTTTCTTCTGCTTCTTCAGTCCAGTCCAAAACTAGTTTCCTCCTGTTTTTTGAGATAAATAAAATAAAAAATAAAGAGGTTTTAGAGTTCTAGTCCCTCTCTTTTGTTTTCTATATGTTGTTCTATTCCATTAACTATTTTTTGTGGCTCGTCTCCTACCGCTACTTTTCCTCCAGTTAGTTCTTCTACTTCATCAGTGAAGAGGTTAACGACATTTTCACTTCCTGTGATTGGAGGTGTTGGTGATACATGGGTGTAGAGGCCATAGGCTACTGCTCCCATTGCGGCAATTGTTGCTTTTTGTTCCATGTATTCTGGAGCTGTAACTGCTACTGGTAATTTGGTAGGGTCAACTCCTATTTTGTCGGCTACTGCGGTTACTAGGTTGAGTAATCTTCCTGTATCTGTACAGGTTCCGAAACTCAAGACGGGTGGGATGTTTAATTGGTCACAGACGGTTTTTAGTCCTTCTCCTGCTTTTTCTTTTGCATCTAAGGTGGTTAGTCCGTCTACTTGGAGTGCTGCGTTTCCACATCCAGCTGATAAGACCAGTATGTTTCTTTTAATTAGTTCTTTTGCTACTTCAGTGGTGGTTTGATCTTGGGGGCCATTTGCTAGGGTTGAGCAGGAAACTAATGCTACTATACCTTTTATATTTCCCTCAGTAATTTGTTCAACTAATGGATCGAGTGATCCTCCTAGAGCTTCTAGAACTGAATCTGTTGAGAAACCAGTTGTTATTTCTTGTTTCTTATCTGGAATTCGTGTTGGTTCATTTTCTCTTTCTTTGTAATTCTCTATTGCGATTTCTATGATTTCTCTGGCTTGTTCTTCGGCTTTTTTTGGTTCGTAGATTATTTTGTTTTCCACTCCTGGTAGGTCAACGAGTTTGCTAACGGGAATTATTTTTGAATTATATTTATCTGCATATTCTCCAAAACTGGGAAGTGCGCAATTCATATCTGCTGCCATAACGTCGACGGCGCCAGTGGCTAAGACATATTCTGTTGAGAGCCAGTTCCCTGTTAGTCCTGCGAATACATCATCTGTTTCGAATCTTTGCATCAATTCTTGACCGCTTTCTATTGATCCTATAATTCTCACTCCCTCGGCTCCTGCTTCTCTAGCTTTCTCTTGAATTTCTTCTTTTCTTGCTACTTTGATTAATGCGGCTCCCATGAATGGTTCATGGCCATTTGGTAATATATTGACGTAATCTTCGTCTAAAATTCCTAGATCCACTTCTGCTTGATGGGGTTTTGCTGATCCAAAAAGAATGTCTTGTATTTCTTCTAGAAGTGTTAGTGATCCATATACTGTGGATAATCCCATTCTTAATCCTTTGAAAGCCAAACTTTGGTAATCGCCGTCTACATTTGTCATAATGCTTGTGTTTACATCCATTAGTTCATGTAATGGGCCGCCTGGAAGTATGTCTAGGTTTTTCCATGTTTCTTTTCTTGTTTCTGGAGCAAATTTGTTTAGTACTTCCGAATTTGATTCACTATCTCTATTTATTTCTTCTATTAAGAAATCTGATAGTTTTTTTGCTGCTTTTTTCTTGTCTTTTGTGTTTATTCCAAATTTTTGGGCTAAATTGAATAGTTTTTGTTCATCCTTGATTTCGAATGGTGTGTTTCCATTTGCTGTTTCTTTTAAAGTTTTTGCGGCTGTTTTGGCGTGGTATGTGTATGCTGAGGTGCCCATTGTGTTTACTCTCAGCCAGTTCCTCATCACCATTCCATCTTTATCTATTCCACAAACTCCTCTTTGTGCGTTTTCTGTTATCCTACATGGTCCATTGCTACATATGTTGCATCTTGTTCCTTTTGCACAAAATTGGCATCTTATTTTTTCTTGTTTTTCAAATCTTTCTTTTGCTGTGGTTATTTCTTCTTTAATTTTATCGTGAACTTCATTTACTGACTCATGATGGCTTGGGTTTTCCATTTTAACACCTATAGTAGAATTGGGTTACAAAAACAATAAATATTTCGTATAATCACGAACTATTTTAGTTTCTTCTCCATAATCAAAACATCGCTACAACCATCCTCCAAACAAACTCCATCCTCAATCCTACCAACCACCTCAAACCCCACCTTACTATACAAATTCCTAGCCACCTCATTGCTCTCATAAACCTCCAAAACAACTATTTCAACATCTAAT
Organism: archaeon SCG-AAA382B04; assembly: GCA_003034855.1. Classification (GTDB taxonomy): domain Archaea; phylum Halobacteriota; class Methanonatronarchaeia; order Methanonatronarchaeales; family Methanonatronarchaeaceae; genus PZKD01. The sequence continues at coordinate 28,812 of PZKD01000126.1, forward strand.
CTCTCCCTAGCCTCTTCAATAACCGCTCTCATAGTCCTCTCCCCAACACCAAAACCTCTAACACTCTCAGCCAAAACAATTCCAAAATGACCAACATGATCCTTTCCCTCCTCATCTCTCTCTACACTTGTAGACCCAACAACCACCCCATCAACCTCAACTACCAACTGAACCCTCTTTCCTTTCTCAACCTTCTTCAATTGCTCAGCCACCCAATCAACCTGTTCCTCAAAACCAATTTCCCTCGTATACCTAATATCAGCTCCCTCATCCACCAACGAATTCATCAAATCCTGAAGGGGGTCAACATCTTCCATCATCAAATACCTAACCTTAACCTCACCTAACTCTTCTACAACAAACTTGCCCACTATCTTTCCAGAAAACACAATAACCACTTAATTTAAAATTATTTCACTAAAACATATTTTTTTAAAATTATTTATGTAAATAGAATAGATTAAACTTAAAAATGGAGAACAGGGAAGAAGTCTATTCTACAAAGGAGGGGGTTGTATCTCTCGATAGCCCCACGAAAAACAAGATACTCGATTTGCTCAGAGAAAGTAACAAAACCGGAACAGAAATACGAGATGAAATTAATAAATCAAAATCCACTATTTCAGTTCACTTATCAGATCTAAAACAAAAAGGACTGATTAAAGAAAAAAAACATCCATCAGATGATAGAAAAAAGATTTACTCTCTTTCTTCTAAACTTGTTGGAAAAGCCAAAGCACCAAGAGACAAACATTACAAAGAGATACTTCAAAACATCCAAAAAACAAGTGGCGACGAATACAACTTCTTAAAAAACCTATTCCACGTAATTAGGTATGGCTTGAGTTCATTTGGCCTTGACATACATCCAGCGCTCAAAGAGATGGGGCGAGATGTAGGGAAAAGCATAGCTCCCACACTCAATGCAAAAAATTTCGAAGAACTCTTATCAGAAATAAAAGATTTCTGGAAAGAAAATGGATTAGGAAATGCCACAATAGAAGAAAACAAATACCTAGTTGTCCGAGATTGCTTTGACTGTAGTGAAATGCCCAATGTCAATACAACCCTATGTTCATTAGATGAAGGAATTATAGAGGGTATCATATCCCAAAAACTAGACCTAGAGGTAGAAGTCAAAGAAAAAGAATGCTTTGGACTTGGAGATAATCACTGTAAATTTGAAATCAGTGAAGTGCCCTCTTCTTAAAATTTTGAGGCTTTTCTGTGAGCTTTATCCAAGGAGGAGTTTGATTTTCCATTAAGCTTCTCTTATACACTCAATCAACATAGAATTTTCGTTACAAGAGAAGATGGGGATTAGTTTTTGTCCGTTATATTAACTCCTAACTGGTTCAGCTTATCCTCTCTGGTTGCTCCACGCAGCCACTAGACCATACTACCCAACAGATGGTTTTCCTGGCTTACCTAAAGGACGAGAGCCCTACCCAACTATTAAGATAACAACTCTATTTTTATTTAATTAACTAATGTCACAAATTAAAGATGATAAAATAATTGTTGAAAACCAAAAAACAATTGAAGAACTTAGATCGAGTGAGTATGGTGAGATTAAGAACTCTAAATTAGAGCTATCATTAATTGAAGCTCTTTATTTATTAAATGAAGACAAATTAAGTCTCAAGAAATCAAAGAAAGAGCTACTGAATTTTGCAACAGAAAAGGAAAAAAATTTTGAACTAAAATTTTTAGTTTACAAAGATCTAAGAGAAAGAGGATTATTCCTTAAAGACGGTGGCAAAACATCTGGTTTCTATCTATATGGAAGGGGAGATAAACCAAGTGAAGATTCTTTTTCCGATTTAGTTTTTGTAATAACCGAGAGAGAAACTCTAGAAATTTCAAATATTCTTAACCTTACGCAAACAGCTAAACAACTTAGAAAAAATCCAACTATAGCACTAGTAGATGGAGAAGGAGATATAACATACTACAGGCTCAAGGAATTCACGCCCTCAGGAAAAGTAAATAATGAGTTTGAAGAAAAAATAGAGGCCAAGATCTCCGATGACAGGATCATCACATGGAAGGGCAGCGAACATTTTTATCTAAATTATTTCTTTGGAAAACCCTTCTTAGAAGAATCATATCAATTAAACTTCCCTGAAGCATATTACCTATCCAAGAATGAAGCAATCGACCTAGATCCCTCGGTTATAAGAGAAAGAGGTAGGCAACTTGATCCGGAATTTGATTTAAAAGCAAGGGTTTATAACGATTTGAGAGAAAAAGGCCTAGTCCCAAAAACTGGATTTAAGTTTGGAACACACTTCAGAGTCTACACAAGGTATAAGGGTCCAGAGAAGCTTTCACATGCTGAATATTTGGTTCAATCTCTCACTCCAGACACAAAATTAAGTCCTGCCACAATATCTGGAGCAGTGAGATTAGCCCAAAATGTAAGAAAAAAAATGTTATTTGCAATAGCAAATAATGAAATAAATTATCTTAAGATAAGAAGAGTGAAAATATAAGGAGTTGATATCTTTGATTAAAATAGATCCATGGTCTTCAGAAAAAATAGACGATTATAACAAATTAGTGGATGAGTTTGGGTTATCAAAAATTGATAAATTATTAAATAAGTTTCCAAATCCACATAATTATCATAAAAGAGGCATCATTTTTGGGCATCGGGACTATGAACAAATACTAGATTCTATTAAGCAAAATAAGAGATACGTTGCTTTAAGTGGGTTTGTTCCATCAGGAGATCCCCATCTTGGACATAAAATGGTTATGGACCAACTTATTTGGCATCAAAGGAATGGAGGAGAAGTTTTTGCCTCAATAGCTGATATGGAAGCTTTAGGAGCTAGAGATATATCTCTAAAAGAAGGTAGAGAAATCGGTAAAAGCTATTTTCTGTCTTTAATCGCACTTGGTCTCGAAGAAGAAGATTCCTATTTCTACTATCAATCACGTGAATATGATTTGAGAGACCTTTCATTTGAATTATCAGAAAATGTGAACATAGGAAAATTAAACTCAATCTATGGGTTCGATGAAGAGAAAAACTTGGGACATTTATATTCAACAATTGTCCAAAGTGGGGATATACTATACCCTCAATTAGAGAAATTTGGAGGGCCATGCCCCATTGTAGTTCCTGCGGGAACTGACCAGGATCCCCATATTAGGTTAGTAAGGGATTTAGCCAGTTCTATGAGGCGGTTCAGGGTTGAGGAAGATGAAAATAAACTCTTAATTAGGTCTAAAAGAGCAAATGAGGATGAAATAGAGGGATTAAAACAAAAAATATTAAAAAATAATGAAAAAGTAGAAGCTAAAATATTTGCAGAACACTTAGAAGTGACTGGATCGAATAAGGAAACCCTAAAAGAAATAATTAGGGATTTTGAAGTTAATAGAGGGGGATATGGTTTTTATCAGCCTTCATCTACATACCATAGATTTATGAGTGGATTAAAAGGAGGTAAAATGAGTAGCAGTGTAGAAGGTAGTTATATTAGTTTAACAGAAGAGCCAGAAAGTGCTAAAAACAAAGTAATGAAGGCCAAGACTGGAGGGAGAACCTCCATTGAAGAACAGAAACAAGAAGGAGGAAAACCCAAAGATTGTGCCGTATACGAATTATTATATTTCCATTTAATTGATGAAGAAGACCATATTCAAGAAATACATTCAAGTTGTAAAAAAGGAGAACGATTATGTGGAGAATGTAAAAAAGAAGCAGCCGAATTACTAGAGAATTTCTTAATTAACCACCAAGAAAAACGTGAAAAAGCTAAGCAAAAATTAGAACAATATTTGGAGTGAAAAATGGCTCTCAGAACACATGAAATTGAGGTTCTCAAGAAATTAAGAGAAATAAAAAAAGCTACACCCAAAAAATTGGCAAAAAAGACCAATTACTCAAAGGAAGGAGTTTTAGCTGCTAGTCAGTCTCTTAGCGAAAAAGGATTGGTCAACGTAAGCGAAGAAATAGAGAAAAAGTATGTTATACAAGAAGAAGGAAAGAAATTAATAAAAAAAGGTTTTCCCGAACAAAAAGTTCTTAAAGAAGTTAAAAAAGGAAATAAAAACATTTCAAAGCTTCAGACTAAATTGGGAAAAGAAAAAGTAAGTATTGGCATCGGTTGGATAAAAAGGAAGAATTTAGGAGAGATTAAGACAGGTAAAATTGAATTAACAGATAAAGGAAAAGAATTCGATATAGAGCAAACTGATCAATATAGATTACTGAACCTCTTAGAACAAAAACCTAGAAAACCTGAAGAAATCAAAAATAAACTAAAAAATATAGAAGCAATAAAAGAGCTTAAAAATAGAAATAACGCTATAGATGTTATTGAAAACAAAAAAAGATTTTTAGAAATAACTAAAAAGGGAAAAAATACAAAATTAGGTCAAAAAGAAAGAATAACCGAACTTACTTCCAAAGACATTAGAACAGGAAGATGGAAAAAGAAAGAACTTATCGATTATGACATAAACGTCTCAGCAAAGAAAAAATTCCCCGGTAAGAAACATCCCTACCAAAAACTCTTGGACGAAATGAGAGAAATATTTCAAAACATGGGGTTCAAAGAAATAAAGGGGAATAGTGTTGAATCAAGCTTCTGGAATTTTGATGCTCTCTTTCAGCCACAAGATCATCCTGCTAGAGAAATGCAAGACACATTCTATATTAGTGAACCAAATAAAGCAGAATTACCTACCTCAGAATTAGTTAATAAAATAAAAAACATTCATGAAAAAGGTGGAGAAGTTGAGTCAGAGGGATGGGGCGGAGCATGGAGTGAAGAAAAAGCCAAAAAAGTTGTTCTAAGAACTCATACTACCGCAACTACAATAAGATATCTCTCAGAAAACAATAAACCCCCTGAAAAAGTTTTCAGTATAGATAGGGCTTATAGAAGAGAAACAATAGATGCTACTCACTTACCCCAATTCTATCAATTAGAAGGAATTGTATTGGGAGAAGAAGTTAGTTTTAATAATTTACTCGGTTACTTATCAACATTTTACGAAAAAATGGGATTTGAAGAAATCAGATTTAGACCTGGTTATTTCCCTTATACAGAACCAAGTGTCGAACCTGAGGTATATGTTGAAGAATTAGGAGAATGGGTAGAGTTAGGTGGAGCTGGAATCTTTAGGAAAGAAGTTACAGCGCCTTTCGATGTAGAGGGAAAAGTTCTTGCTTGGGGATTAGGAATTGGGCGATTAGCAATGCTTAAACTTGGACTAAACGATTTGAGAGAATTATTCCAAAGTGACATAGATTGGTTAAGGAGGTTCCCATCTTGCCAGTTGTAAAATTAAATAAGAAGAGACTAGAGAACCTAGTTGATGAAAACATCGACACTATTTTAGAAAACATTCCTATGTTAGGAGCAGATATAGAAAGAGAGAAAAGAGAAGAAGTTGATATAGAGTTTTTTCCTAATAGGCCAGATTTATTCAGTGCTGAAGGAATTGCACGAGCCATGAGAGGATTTCTTGATAAAGAAACTGGCTTATCTAATTACCATATTAATGATTCTAATACTACTTTAAAAGTTAAAGATAGTGTTAAAAGTGTTAGACCAAATATAAGTGCTGCAGTAATAAGGGATTTAAGTTTAAGTGAAGAAGATATAAATTCCCTAGTTAATCTTCAAGAACATTTACATTGGGGTCTAGGTAGAGATAGAAAAAAAGTTTCTATTGGATTACATGATCTAAAGAAGATTGAACAACCATTCACCTACAAAGCTGTAGATCCAACAAGAATAGAGTTTAAACCACTAGGCCATGAGCAAAAGATGAATCTCAACGAAATCCTCAATAAACATAAGAAGGGGCAAAAATTTGGCGACATCATAAAAGACAAAAAAAAGTACCCAATCATTCAAGACAAAAACAAGGAAATCCTGTCTTTTCCTCCCATCATTAATGGGGTTTTAACGGAAGTAGATACAGATACAAATGAAATATTTATTGATGTTACTGGAACCGATAAAAAAGCTGTTAATGAAGCTCTAAACATAATAGCTACTTCTTTAGCGGAGATTGGTGGTGAAATTCATTCAGTAAAGAGAGATAACAAAAAAGAGAAAACACCTAACCTCGAGCCACGAGTTAAAAAACTAGATAATCAAGAAGTAAAAGAATTAACTGGCTTAGATATCTCAGAAAGAGAAACGATTGATTGTTTAAGAAGAATGAGGTATGGAGCCAAGTCATCTGAAGAAGGAGTTTATGTGGAAATACCTGCTTATAGATCTGATATCTTACACAAATGGGATTTAATTGAGGATGTTGCAATTGGATATGGCTATGACAATATAGAGCCTCAAATCCCTAATGTCCAAGGGATTGGGAATACCCATCCAATTGAGAAATTAGGGGATAAAGCAAGAGAGATAATGACGGGTCTAGGTTATCGAGAAGTAATGACCCTTACATTAACCAACCGAGAAAAAGAATATGATAAAGTTAATAGAAAAGTAAATGATTCTGTTTCTATCAAAAACCCAATCAGTGAAGAACACACTATCTTTAGAGCCACTCTTTTACCTTCTCTTTTACCTATATTAGAAATAAATCAACACAGAGACCTTCCTCAAAAGATTTTTGAATTTGGGGAAGTTGAACACCTAACAAAAAAATTTGCTAAAGATTGTTATCACCTTAGTGGTGTTTCACTTCACGCAGATGCTGGTTTTACTGAAGTAAAAAGCATCATTGAAGCTATTTTCTGTGAATTTGGAATCGATTATGGCTTAAAAAACAGTGATGACAAATTGTTTTTAGAAGGAAGAAGAGGAGAGATAATTTTTGAAAAAGAAAAGATTGGAGTTTTTGGAGAGATATCACCAGACGTATTGAAGCGATTTGATTTAGAGCATCCTTGTGTGGGGTTTGAAATAGAAATTGAGAAATTAATTAGATAGTTATTTTTCCCAAAAGAATTTTCCTTCAGAAAGAATCTCTTCACCATCTATCAATAATTTTGAGTTATCCATGTTTCTTATCATATCTACATGGATAGCACTATCATTTCTTTTATTTTCATCACCAATAGTTCCTTCTATAGCTCTACCGAGAGCTAAATGAATCGTATTACCAATCTTTTCATCAAAAAGAATGTTTTTGGTGAATTTATCTATTCCTCTGTTGGTTCCAATACCTAGTTCCCCAACTCTGTTTGATCCTTCATCAATCTCTAGAATTTGGTCTAGATGATCCTTTCCTTTTTCTGCGTCAAATTCTACGACTTCACCTTTTTCAAATTTTAATTCGGTGTTTTCGATTTCTTTACCTTGGTAGATTATGGGTAGGTCAAATGATATTTTTCCTTCAACACTCGTAAAGACTGGAGCTGTAAAAACCTCTCCACTTGGCATGTTTTTCTTTCCACACGAATTTTTTGGAACCGTGCCTTTTATACTCATTGCCAAATCGGTGTTTGGACCTTTTATTTTTACTTCTTTGCCTTCCTCAAGTTTTTTAACAAGTTTTTCTTGCTTCTCATAGATCTCTTCCCAATCTAATATTATTGAATCATAAACAAAATCCTTATATTCTTCATAAGACATTTGAGCCATCTGTGCTTGATTTTTAGTAGGATGTTGAGTTAACACCCATCTCTTATCTTCAACAAGTTCTTGTATTGGTTTCATCGATTTAGAGTGTTTAGCTAATTTCTGGCTAGCTACATTGTTAAGAGCTCTGAGATTATCGCTTGATTTTATATTAATAAAAACATCTGATTCTTCATAGAGAGCTTTCAGATGGCTAGGTGTTTTAAATTCTTCTGTTTTTTCTAAGAATAAACTCTGAGCTTCTGGATTTGAGCTAACCGTTATTGGCATAGCGTTTCTTTTTCCAATTTCTTCATAAAGAGCTTTAACTAATTCCTGTGCTTGATTATTAGCACTTATTAAAACTTTATCGTCTTCTTCAACCTCTGCACTCCAATCACACAATATTTCAGCATGTTCTTTTATTCTTTTATCCAATGTTAAAACACTCCTCTTTAAATTTTTGATCTAAAATCAAAGTTTTAGTTTACTCAATAACTCATGTTTATTGGTTTCTGTATTAACACATCCAGTTTTTGTTAATAAAACTCCTTGTGAAGGAATGTTTTTTTCACTAGCCTTTTTAATCGCTTGGTCAAGTTCGTCATAGCAAGCTACTCCTATCACGGCTTCTGGTTCTTTCTCACTTAATATCTTGTAAACTAAACTCCCTCCTGGAACTACATACACCTCTCCATACCCAATTTCTTTGGCTTTTTCAACTATCTCCGGAATTATACATGCTCCACATCCAGCACACATCAATCCTTCATCCCCGTATTCACCCTTACATTTCTCTGGATCCCTCAAACAGTGAGGTAAGAAAAGAATTCTCCCTTCCTTAGTGGTGTTCTTGAATGCATCCCTATCAATTATGTTCCTAACTTCTATATCAACAAAATTTGACCATTCATCTGATAGTCCAAGAACATTTAAAACTCTAGATGTTACCTCATGAACATCGCTATGCGCTCCTGAATTATACACCTTGCTTATAAGTCTCCTTATCCTATTCTTCACTTCTGAAACCTCTCTTTTGGCAATTCTACAATTCCTTTTTCTGTTATAACGCCCTGTATTAATTCGGCTGGAGTTGTATCAAATGCTGGGTTAAATGCTCTAATTTCATCTGGAGCTATTTTACAGCCACATATCTCTTTTATTTCGTCCTGATCTCTTTCTTCTATCTCTATCTCATCAATCGTTTTTTCATCATCAAATGTCGAGTATGGTGCTGCTACATAAAAATCAACATCGTGCCTGTTGGCTAAAACAGCTATGTTATATGTTCCTATCTTGTTGGCAATCCCATCTTTAACAACTCTATCAGCCCCAACAACTACCTTGTCTAAATCCTTAATCGTTATTCCAACTGCATTATCCGCAATTAATGTTGCATCCACTCCAACATCATTCACCAATTCATAAGCAGTTAATCTAGCACCCTGTAAAACAGGTCGAGTTTCAGTACAATAAACATCAATATCAATACCTTTCTCAACTGCTCTCTTAATCACTCCCAAAGCAGTTCCATATTCTCCTGAAGTAGCTAGAGCACCAGCATTACAATGGGTCAAAACACTGTCCCCACTTTCAAGAACACGCGCTCCCTCATCCCCTATTTTTCTATTTACCTCTCTATCCTCTCTAAATATCTCAAAGGCCTTCTCCCTAACCGCTTCTTCCCAATCATCAGAGTTTTTAGCAGCTTCCATAACTTCATCAATAGCCCAAAAAAGATTAACAGCTGTTGGCCTGGTTTTCTTTAGCTCATCGGCAGCATTTTTTAATCTATTAAAAGAGCCGTTTTTAGCTGCTAATAATAATCCAAAAGCAGCGCTAACACCAATAGCTGGCGCTCCTCTCACTTTCATATTCTTAATGACATCAGCAACTTCTTTATAATCTGTGAGTTCTAGATATTCTAATTTATTTGGCAATTTAGATTGATCAATCATAACAACTTTCTCGTCTTCCCATCTAACAGTTTCCACTCAAAAACCTCCCCTGATTTTTATCCAGCGAAGTATTATTGTTCTTTAATCAAAATTATGATTTCCCAAAAAATAATTGAAAAATACGAGCCTTAAAAATGAATATGAAAAAAGTCGTTAATATTGAAAACCCCTTGAATGAGAAAACTGATGAATTGATAAAAAAATCACTAAGAAAAAATAGGGTAATCGAAATCTTTGGAAAATGTGTAATAGAATACGAAGGAAGAGCTTCAAGTCATCTTGGTTTAGGAGATCGTTTGATATTGCTTAAACCTGATGGAACATTACTTGTTCACACAAAAAACCAACGAGAACCAGTTAACTGGCAACCACCTGGTAGTAGACATTATTGTAAAACAAAAGACCAAAAATTAGTTGTCATAAGCAAGAGAAAAAGCCCAGAAGAAAAGTTGGTTATTGAGTTTTTTGACGTTTTCTCTATCTCTTCACTAGATCTGGTGGATGAAGAAGAACTAGAATTGAATAGGAGTGAGGAAGAGATGGGTGACCTCTTAGTTGAGAAGCCATGGATAATTGAAAAAGGTTTCAGCGTAATCAAAAGGGAAAAAGAAACAGAATTAGGGTATATAGACCTATTTGGAGAGGATGATAGAGGTAACAAAGTCATTATTGAACTCAAGAGGAAAAGAATTAGCTTAAGCGCTGTTAGTCAATTAAAAAGATATTATGATTCATTAAAAAACAAATATACCAACCTTAGAGGCTTAATTGTCGGTCCATCTGTTTCTGAGAAATCAAAAAATTTATTAAATGAACATGGTCTTGAATTCGTTAAATTAAAACCGGAAGCTTGTGAATTAGGAACTGATTTAACAGAATATATAGATAATTGAAAAAATTAATATCCTTTATCGAAGTATAGGAAATTAAGATGAAATTTGCCCTCTCAGCGACAATTAAGGATCAACCAGGTGTTTTGAGCAAAATTTCCAATGTTATTGCAAAGAGAGGTGGGAATATTTCCTTCACACAGCAATTTTTAACTGATAGTCCGGAGGGATATGGGAAAATCTATTTTGAAATTAGAGGGATTGAAGAGATAGATTCAATAATTAAAGAATTGAAAAAGAAAGAATATGTCAAAAAAGCATCTAAAACATCTAGTTTTTCAAAAGTATTTGGTAAAAGAGTTATTATAATTGGAGGAGGAGCTCAGGTTTCTGAAGTTGCTAAAGGAGCTATTAGTGAAGCTGATAGACATAACATCCGTGGAGAAAAAATTTCTGTTGACACCATCCCTTTAGTTGGTGAGGAAACACTCTCAGAAGCAATAAAGACCGTGGAAAAACTTCACCGAGCCAAGGTTCTAGTTCTAGCGGGAGCGTTATTCGGAGGAGAGATTAGGGAAGCTATAAAAGAGTTAGGTGAAGACCTAAAAGTTATCTCTCTAAGAAATGTGGGAAGTGCAAAAGATGCATCAGACCTAGTTGTCTCAGATCCAACTCTAGCTGGTGTCTTAGCCGTAATGACTGTATCTGAAAGAGGAGAATTTGAATTAGATAGAGTTTCGGAACCCGAAATCTAGCTCCTCAGATACTTCGATACAATATATTCTTTTTGTGGTTTCCTAACGCTTCCAGCAACCAATGTATCCATCCCTTTTAGCTCTCTTCCTCTGGCGATTATTCTCTCTCCTTCAAAAGCTTGACCTGCAAATGTATGAGAGAACGAAACAACATTTGAAAATTTACTATGATCGATTTCATAAACATTTTACAGTATCTTGATCATCAGAAGAATATTGTGTTGAAACGAATATTTTATTGTCAACTCTAAAAAAATCTCTAATCCTTAGTAGCATACGTTACAAAATAATTTTTTAATCAAAAACAAGGTTTTGTCATCGGAGGTTCTATATGAAGTCTGCCAAGAAATCTACACGCCTATTATTATCGCTTTGGTCTGCTTGGTTTTTTGTTTTCCTAGTTAGAATGTCATTAAAGGCTATTTTACCAGCTTTAAAAATTGAATTTAATTCAACGCACATGGAACTAGGTTTTGCTATAGCTGCTCTAATCACTGCTTATTCATTAATCCAAATTCCTGCAGGTTATCTATCCGATAGGTTTGAAAAAAAATTCATAATCATTCCTGGAATGTTTTTGGCTTCGCTTGGAATTTTTCTAGCCTCTTTTTCTCAAAGTATAATCGTTTTAATAATATTTCTCTTCTTAACAGGATTAGGTTTAGGAACTTATTACCCAGCAGGTATTGGTTTAATCTCAAATTGGTTTAGTAAAGCTGAAAGAGGTAAAACTATTGGTTTTCATGAAACTGCTACTAGTGCTGGATCTGTGATAGGACCTGCCTTAGGAGGGATAATTTCGAGTGTTTATGGATGGAGAATTGGTTTTAGGTTTCTTGGACTAATTGGCTTGTTAGTTCTACCATTAATCTATTTATTTGGTAACCAAAAGGAATCAAACAATGGTGATAAAAAATTTAGTTTTATTAATAACATTCGACCTCTTATTCCTCTAATAATCATATTTACTCTAACTGCAGCTAGTTGGATGGGTTTTACAACATATCTAGCTACGTATTTAACACATATAGGGTATAGTGAGGGAATGGCAGGTTCAATGTTTTCTATTATGCCTGCGATATCCCTGGTTTCCATGCCAATAGCTGGACACTTTTCTGACAAATTTAGTAGGAAAAAAATGCTTATTTTTTTATTGTTAGCTTCGTCTCCTTTTATCTATCTAGTGTCTTTATTAAGTTCTTTTTACCTTATTTGTATCTCCCTTGCAATTATTGGTCTAACAATGTTCGCAGCTTATCCAGTTGTAATTACCTACATCTCAGATAAGATATCACAGGGAGTGGCAGGAATTACTTTTGGTTTTGTTAACGCTATAAGTATGGGTGTTTCAGCAATTGCTTCTCCTACTGTTGGCTACATAATTGATGTTTCTAATTATCGAGTTGCTTTTCTATTAATCTCTGGTCTGGTTATTGTAAGCGCAATTATCATTAGTTTTGAAAAAGAAAAAACTAATCAAGTATAAGAGAGTAATTGTGGTTCTTAATGAAATTAGTTGCTAAAACTATCGATTTGAAGATAAAAGGAGAAGATATAATATTATCTGAAGAAACAGCAACTCGATTGGGTGTTAGTTCTGGAGATAGAGTAAATTTAACTTCCAAGGGAAAAACAATCTCAACATTTATAGGTGTTTCATCAACTCTTGTAGAAGATGATGAAGTTGGTGTCTTAGGAGATATTAAAGAGGATTTAAAGATTAATGAAAAAGAAGAAATCGAAGTTAGGCCTTCTAAAAAACCAAAATCAGTAAGTTCGATAAAAAACAAGGTTTTAGGAAATAAATTTACAAAAGAAGATTTAAAAACTCTTGTTAATGACGTGGTAAATGAAAAACTAACTAATTCAGAGATAGCTGCATATCTAACTGCTATATCCATAAATGGCATGGACCTAGATGAAACATATTGGCTAACTAAGTCTATGGTGGAAACAGGTGATCAAATAGATTTTGAAGAGTTTCCAATAATGGACAAACATTCTATTGGAGGGGTTCCTGGAAACAAAATATCGTTATTAATTGTTCCGATAATAGCTGCAGCAGGACTCAAAATTCCAAAAACTTCTTCCCGAGCGATTACTGGTGCTGCTGGAACTGCCGATATTATGGAAGTTTTAGCACCTGTTAAGTTTAGTGCAGAACAAATACATAAAATAACTAACGAGGTGGGTGGAACTCTTGCTTGGGGTGGTGCCACAAACATAGCTCCTGCGGATGATATATTTGTGAGAGTAGAACACCCACTATCATTGGATCCGAGACCACAACTTTTAGCGAGTGTTCTATCTAAAAAGAAAGCTATTGGTTCCGACAAAATAGTGATAGATATACCTACAGGTGATGGAACAAAAGTTGAAAATAAAGAAGAGGCAAAGAAACTCGCTAGAGATTTTATAGAATTAGGAAATCGCTTTGAAATTGAGATAGAAAGCGCTATAACCTACGGTGGAACTCCTATAGGGCATGCGATCGGACCAGCTTTAGAAGCTCAAGAAGGCCTTATGGCCTTAGAAGGGAAAAAAGAAGCTCCTAAAAGCCTTTTAGAAAAATCTTGTTCAGTAGCTGGTATACTCTTAGAGATGGGGGATAAAGCAGATGAAGAGGAAGGAAAAAAGAAAGCTAAAAAACTATTGAAAAATGGAAAAGCCCTCGAAAAGTTTAAAGAGATAATAGAGGTGCAAGGTGGAGATCCTCAGATTTCATCCCAGGATATAGAGCTTGGAGCATTCAGGAAAAAACTAGTTGCTCCTTCAAGTGGATATGTAACTAATGTAGATAACCAAGGACTAATCAAAATAGCAAGAACATTAGGAGCTCCTGCTGACAAAGGTGCAGGCTTGAGATTATACAAAAAAGAAGGAGATGAAGTAGAAGAAGGTGAAAAAATACTTGAGTTATTTTCTGAAGAGAAATGGAAACTAAAAGAAGCTAAAAAATCAATAAAAAAGAATTTTCCTCTAGATGTAGAAGGTATTTTATTAAAAAGGATGCCTGAATTTGAGGATATCCAATAGTTTCATTGAACTATCTCTAATAATTAAAAAGAAAAACGAGCTATTTCTTAAGAAGGGAAAAATGACTGAATACGTTTCACATCCGAACATTAAGGATGAAAAAATTGAAAAAAGAGTTTATCAAATAGAATTAGCTGGTAAAGCCTTAAATAATAACTCATTAGTGGTTTTACCAACTGGTTTAGGTAAGACAGCTGTTTCATTATTAGTTATAGCTTCAAAAATAGATCAAGGAAAGTGTTTAGTGTTATCACCTACGAAACCCTTGGTTGAACAACATTGTGCCTTTTTTAGAGATTGCCTAGATATTAAAAACAAAAAAATTAATGTATTAACTGGAGAAACAACCCCAGAAGAAAGAGAGAAAATTTGGAATTCCTCCAAGCTAATAATAGCTACTCCCCAAGTAATTAAAAATGACTCACTTTCCAATAAGATCTCGCTAAAAAATGTTTCTCACTTAACATTCGATGAGGCACACAGAGGTGTAGGAGATTATTCGTATGTATTTATTGCTGAACAATATGTAAAAAAATCAGAAAACCATAATATCTTAGGAATAACTGCCTCACCTGGTTCCGAAAAATCAAAAATAAAAAATATTTGTGAAAATCTATTTCTAAAAAACGTTGAGGTAAGAACAGAAAAAGATCCTACCGTAGAACCCTATGTACACGAAAAAAACATTGAATGGGAAAAAGTCAAACTACCAAAAGAAATCAAAGAAGCAAAAAAACACCTAGAGGATCTTCTCAAAGAAAAAATGAAGGAACTGAAAAAACTCGGTTACTCAAAGAGTGCAAGCAAAAACACCTCTAAAAGCAAGTTACTAAAAATCCAGAGTAAACTCCAAGGTGCCTTGAACGATGAAGGCCCTAATCCTAGTGGCAAGATATATAGTGGTTTAAGTTACCAAGCTGAAGCCTTTAAATTAAGACATTTAATTGATTTATTAGAGACAGAGGGAATTGAATCTGCCAAAAAATACATAAAAAAAATTGAATCAGAATCAAATAGTAGTGGGGGTAGTAAAGCGGCTAAAAGATTATCTAACGAATTAAAATTCAAAAAATCAAAACACAAAATAAAAAAATTCGAAGGAAGACATCCAAAAATTGACAAATGTAAAAAAGTTGTTTCAAAACAATTAGAAAAAAAACCTGATTCTAGAATAATTGTTTTCACCGAATACCGTCAGATGGCTGAACAACTAAAAAACATCCTAAACAAGGAATTAGAAAAAGCAAAAGCTGTTAGATTCGTTGGACAAGCAAATAAAAAGAACGATAAAGGTTTAACCCAGAAAAAACAAGTTGAAATAATTAGTGATTTCGCAAAAGGCGATTATAATGTTTTAGTAGGAACATCTGTAGCGGAAGAGGGACTGGATATCCCGTCAACAGATTCAGTTGTTTTTTATGAACCAGTTCCCTCTGAAATAAGATCTATCCAGAGAAAAGGAAGGACAGGAAGGGTTAGAGAGGGGAAAGTTACTGTTCTTATGACAAAAAACACTAAAGATGAAGGTTTCTTCTGGGCCTCTAAAAAACGTGAAGATAAAATGGAAGATGCAATGGAAGATCTAAAAGAAGAATTAGATGAATTAGAGATTAAACAAAGAAAGATAGGTGACTTTAGTTCCTCAAAACAAGATAAAGATAAAATGAAGATTTTTGCAGACCACAGAGAACTAAATTCCGGCGTAATCGAGGAACTAAACAAGTTAGACTTGGAAGTAGAAATAAAGCAACTAGAAGTAGGTGATTTTGTCCTATCAAGCAGTGTTTGTGCTGAAAGAAAAACAACAGAAGATTTCATATCATCAATGATCGATAGGGGTAAAAGAGGGTTATTCGATCAATTAAATGAACTTAATAAGAACTTTGCCTCACCCATACTACTCCTTGAAGGAGAGGGATTATACACTTCTCGACAGGTTCATCCAAATGCAATTAGAGGAGCTATCTCCACGGTTTCTATTGATTATAGGATACCAATTATAAATACAAAAGATGCTGAAGAGACTGCTCAATACTTATTTTCCATTGCCAAAAAAGAACAAGAAGAAAAAGAAAAAAGCATAAGATTTCACGCTAAGAAATCTAGTAGAACATTAAAAGAGAAACAGGAATACATAGTTTCGGCATTACCTATGATAGGTCCAAAAACAGCGAAAACTTTATTAAATAATTTTGGAACAATCAGGGAGATAGTTAATGCCGAAAAAAGAGATTTATTAAAAATTGAAGGCATAGGAGAAAAACGAGCCAAAAGAATAATAGAAATTTTAACCGAAAAATACCATAACAATAATTCAAAAAACTAATAAAGATTGACGAAACAATTATATTCGATTCTTGGAGGAAAAAATATGCCGGCAAGTGTTGATGAAGAAGAATGTATATCATGTGGAAGTTGTGTGAATGTCTGTCCAGTAGATGCCATAGAGCTAGAAGACGTAGCAGTTATTGATGCTGAAAGCTGTATAGATTGTGGTTCCTGCATCTCTAAATGCCCTGTCGATGCTATCTCCCTATAGGGCTAGGTGGTCTTCTTGAAGCAAATTGACACAGCAGTTCTTGGTGCAACCGGTATGGTTGGTCAGAGATTTGTGAAAATCCTAGCTAATCATCCTTGGTTCAATATAAAAGCTCTAACAGCTTCAAAGAGAAGTTCAGGTAAAGAATACAAAAAGGGAGTTAACTGGGTTTTAGATACTGAAATACCAAAATCCATTGAAAATATAGAAATACAAAAAACTCACCCCAAAGTAGATGGAGACTTAGCTTTTAGCGCTTTACCTTCAAACATAGCGGATTCTGTCGAAGAAAATTTTGCAAAAAAAGGTTTTGCAGTAGCTAGTAATGCTTCTTCACATAGGATGGAGTCAGATGTTCCTTTAGTTATTCCAGAGGTAAATCCCAGTCACTTGGAGTTAATCGAAAAACAGAAACAAAACAGAGAATGGAGTGGGTATGTAGTTACAAACCCTAATTGCTCTACTATCATCCTCACACTACCTTTAAAACCTATCCAGGAAAAGATGGGTTTATCAAGTGTCAAAGTAGTTACGCTCCAAGCTGTAAGTGGAGCAGGTTACTCTGGAGTGCCTTCTATGGCTATCATTGACAATGCTATTCCCTACATTAGTAGTGAGGAAATAAAAATGGAAAAAGAGTCCAAAAAGCTGTTGGGAAAGGTAGATAATGGTGAATTAAATCTTCCAGATATAGATGTAAGTGCTCAATGTAATAGAATTCCGGTTACTGATGGGCATATGGAAAGTGTTTGGATAGAAACAGAAGAAGAAACTTCTCCTAATGAAATAAAAAAGGCTCTAGAGGGTTTTATGGGTGAACCACAGAAAAAAGATCTTCCTTCCGCTCCAAAAAAACCGATAATTGTCAAAGAAAGTGAAGATCGACCTCAACCTAGATTAGACAAAGATTTGGGTGATGGTATGAGTGTTTCAGTAGGAAGAATTCGAGGAAGCAATAAAGAGTTTAAGCTCACGATATTAGGACACAACACAATTAGAGGAGCAGCCGGTGCCTCAATTTTGAATGCAGAACTTATGACTCAAAAAGGATATTTAAAATGAAAATAGCTTGTTTTGACTTAGAGGGCCCTCTTTCGCCACAAGATAATGCCTATGAAGTTGCTGGGGAGATGGATAAGGGAAGACAATTTTTCGAAAAAATAAGCAAATATGATGATTATTTAGCTGAAGAAGGGCGACATGGTCACGAACCAGGTGATACCTTAGCCCTAATCGCTCCATTCTTATTAATAGAAGAAGTTGGAGAAAGAGACATAAAGAGAGTATCTTGTAGAGCTAAAATAGTTAGTGGAGCTAAAGAGTTAATAGATAACTTAAAAGATAACGGTTGGGAAGTTTATGTTATATCAACTAGTTATCAACAACATGCTTATAATATCAGTCAAAAGTTGGATATAAAAAGAGAAAATGTCTATTCAACCCAACTAAAATTAGAAGAACTCAAAAAAGGATTGACCCAATCTTTGATTGATAAGTTAAAGAGATTTAAACAAAAAATATTAAAAAAAGAGTTTTCAAAGGAATTAATAGATTATATGGATCGTTTCTTTTTTGATGAACTTCCTGAAACCGAGTGGGGGGATCCTCTTAACAGGATAAATGTTCGGGGGGGAGAAGACAAAGTTGAGGCAG
This sequence comes from archaeon SCG-AAA382B04, assembly GCA_003034855.1. Lineage (GTDB taxonomy): Archaea > Halobacteriota > Methanonatronarchaeia > Methanonatronarchaeales > Methanonatronarchaeaceae > PZKD01. The sequence continues at coordinate 47,136 of PZKD01000126.1, forward strand.
TTAAAAAAATTGCTAACTCACACAACATAGATCTATCTGAGGTAACTGTTATTGGGGACAGTATAACGGATTACAAAATGCTAAAAAAGATAAGAGAGAAGAGTGGTAAAAGCATAGTTTTTAATGGAAATAAATACGCAATTCCCCACGCTGGTTATTCAGCTGCTTCCTTAGATATCAGAATTATTGAGCCCATAATTAGGTCTAAAAATACAAATAATATAGTTAAAGAGTGGGAAAAGAACCAAGAAGAAATTTTCAAGGACATTCAGACAATTCCTCAGAGTTTTAAAAAATATGGTGTTGCCAAGTTATTCAAAAATAACTCTAAAAATCCCATAATTAATTATATTCCTGATAAAACTGAAAAAGAGATTGAAAAGATAATAGAGAAACATAAATTCTATAGGAATAATGTCAGAGGAGAAGCCGCAAAACTTGGATAAAGTCACTGGCTTTGGAGCTTTAAATTGGGACATACTCTGTAGAACAAAAAGGTTAGCAGAACAAGGTGAAGAAATCTCGTTAAAAAATATCTATGAAGCTCCAGGGGGATCTGCTGCTAATACAATCTCTTGGATGGCTGATTACTTAGAAAACCTTTCATACGTAGGTGCAGTTGGAGAGGATTCTCGCGGAGAGCGCATAACCAAAAAAATGCGACAAAAAGGGATTGATACCTCTAATATTTTAATTAAAGACAATGATTCAACTGGAACAGCTATAAGTATACTTGATAGTGATAATGAGAGAACTCTCTACACTTTTGGTGGGGCTGGATCGAGTTTTAGTAAAAACGAGATCAACTTTCAACATTTTAAAAAATCAGACTTGATTCACACAAGTTCTTTTTTATCAAAGCATCTATTAGAAGTTCAAAAAGATATTTCAGAATTAAATAATGTTTTTAGCTTTGCACCTGGACTATTATGTAAAAAATTTGGTTTAAAGGATTTGAAGAAGATTTTAGAGAATACTAATATATTATTCATTAACAAATTAGAATTAAGTCATTTATTTGGGAATAAATCAATTGAAAAATCTATAGAAAAACTAATTGAACTAGGTGTGGGTGAAGTTTCAATCACTCTTGGTTCTAATGGTGTTTTAGTTAGCGATGGGTCAAAACTCATTAAAGAAAAATCTAGGAGTGAAAAGGTTAGGGACACTACTGGTGCTGGTGACGCTTATAGTGCTGGCTATTTAGTAGCATACATAGATCAAAAAAATCTAAGAAAAAAAGCTAAAATGGGTGTTAATGTAGCTAAAAGATGCATAAAAAAATTAGGAGGAAGTGATTATGGCCAAAGCCCATAATACACGTTCAATCCTAAAATAATTGCTCCTATTGCAATTCCAAATACAATAACTTGTTTAGGGCTTATTTTTGGTGTTTCTTTATCCTCTTCTTCAAAATACCTCATCAAACCTGCAGAAGAGGTTAAACCTGAACCTTCTTGTTTTGACATTTTCAATCAAACTATATGTTTTCTCAAGAAAATTAATACTTTTCGAATATTGTAATGATTAACTGGTTTATTTGGTATATATGTCAATTAGATGTTTTTCTGGAAAAATACTAGATAAAGATTTTAACCTAATAGATGGATACTTAGAAGCAGAAAACGGAATAATAAAAAAAATAGGACGAGGAAACCCTCCAAAAAATCCAATTATGGAGGGATTGATAACTCCATCATTTATAAACGCCCATACCCACCTTGCAGATTATCCCATCAACCTAAATTTGTCTGAATACTCTTTAGCCGAATTAGTTGGTCCAAACGGGTTAAAACATACCAAACTAAAAGATATGGGCCTAAAAGAGAAACAAAAAGGGATTAAAAAAGCTATAGACAATGGATTTGCCCACGGAGTTACCCATTTCTGTGATTTTAGAGAAGGAGGGATAAAAGGTTCTAAGCTACTAAACGAAGTTAAGAAACAAAAAATTCCTAATGTAAAACTATTCGGTAGACCAAATAAAATAACAACACCAGAAATAGAAAAACTCAAAAAATACATTGATGGATTAGGCCTGAGCAGTGTCAACGATTTTTCGCCCAACGAATTAACCAAAATAAAAAAGAAATCAGGTAATAATAATCTAAAAATCGCTCTTCATGCTGCAGAGAGTGAAAAGGGACAGAAAAAGTCAATAAAAGATACAGGTAAGACAGAAATTGAAAGAGCGATAGAATTAGGCCCTGAATTTTTGGTTCATGTAACCCATCCAATAAAAAATGATTTAGAATTAATAGAAGAAAAAAATGTTCCAATAATACTTTGTCCTCGTTCAAATTACAAAACAGGAGTGGGATTACCCTCTTTAGAAAAAATTATGTCTCTAAATATTCCAATTGGTTTAGGAACCGATAATGCAATGATTAATACCACATCAATTTTAGATGAGTTAGATTTTATTATCAAAAAATACTACGATAATACCGAAAAGATAAGTAAAGAAAGGTTTAAAAAACTTTTCAAATCATCAACTGTTGAAAGTGGAAAAATAATAGGTGTCAATAATAGAATAAAAGTTGGAACAGAAACCAACATCATGGTATTTGAAGATAAAGTTGAGAATCTAAAATCAATTATGGATCAAAATAGAAAAATAAAAGCTGTCATCAAAGGAGAGAACATCCAAAATGTATGAAAGAATATTAATAGCAAATGATGCATCTGAAAAAACAGAAGATGCAGTTAACGAGGCAATAGATTTAGCAAAAACTACTCAGGCTGAATTACATTCAATTTTCGTAATAAATTCAACTGCATTTGAATCAATACCAGAATCTGGATTATGGACTAAGACAAAAAATATCCTAAATGAAGAGGGAGAAGAAGCAAATCAAGAGGTCTATGAAAAATGTACTCAAAAAGATATAACCTGTAAAACAAAAATTCTAGAAGGAATTCCAGATAAGGAAATAATTGATTATGCTGAAGAAAACCAAATTGACTTAATAGTAATGGGAACATCATCCAAAAAAGGAGTTGACAGATTTTTACTAGGAAGTGTAGCAGAAAAAGTTCTTAGAGCATCAGATATTCCTGTATTAGTTGTAAGACCAAACAAAGGTGATTAAAAATGGAAGTCAAAGAAATAATGACAAAAGATGTAGTTGTTGCAGAAGTTCCTGGGACAATTGAGGGCGTCTTAGACAAATTTAGAAATGGAGACCACTCAGGATTACCTGTAGTAAAAAAAGACAGCAAAAAAGTAGTTGGAGTTATAACTAGGTCAGATCTTCTCAATAATCAAACAGAAGATCAAATTGCGATGATAATGACAAGAGATCCTGTGGTAATTCAGAGCAATAAGGAATTAGAAGAAGCCACAGAATTACTATTAAAAAACAACATAAGAAGGCTTCCTGTTGTTGATGAGGAAGAGTTAACGGGGATTCTTTCAGTAGCGGACCTAGTAGAAGAACTAGCAAAAGAAGACATTGACGGAGAGATAGGAGAATACATGGAGGAAAATTATGCTTCCACATGGGTAGAGACACCTATACCTATTGTTGGAAAAATAATGAGTCTAGCTGAGAAGGACGCAATACCTATCCTTGGAAACAAAGGAGAACTAGTCGGTGTTGTTTCTGATACAGATTTAGTCAAAGCTTTTAAGAGAGAAGACGGCCTCGATAAGTCTGACATGGGAGCCGCTTCAGATGAAGATCAATGGACTTGGGATGGAATGAGGGACACAATGGAATTCTATTATGAAGTATCCAAACTAACATTGCCAAACTACCCAGTAAAAGAGATAATGACTGAAGAGGTGAAAACTACCTATAAAGGCTCTAACGTTAAAGAAGCAGCTCAAAAAATGAGTTTTAACCAAATAGAGCAACTTCCTGTTTTAGATGAAAGTGAAAGACTCATAGGAATGGTTAGAGACAGAAATTTAATCAAAACATTTCTTAATTAATTCTTAAAATGTCTGATACCTATAAGGACTTAATGGACATCTCGAAGAGAAGAGGATTTATTTGGCCTAGTTTTGAGATACATGGATCTGCTTCAGGATTCTATGACTATGGACCCCTAGGCAAAAAATTATTGGACAATATAAAAGAAAAATGGAAAAACTACTATATCCAAAAAGAGGGATTTGAAGAAGTTAAATCAACAACAATAATGTCGAAACCTGTTTTTGAAGCATCAGGCCACTTAAGTGGTTTCGAAGATGCTTTAACTCAATGCAAAGAATGTAATAATTCCTTCCGAGCTGATCATTTAATTGAAGAACATATAGAAGTCGAGCCAGATTCCTTATCAAACAAAAAAATAGAGCAAAAGATAGAAAACCACAATGTTAGGTGCCCAGAATGTGGAGGAACACTCGGTGAAGTCTATAGCTTTAATCTAATGTTTAAAACCAACATCGGTCCTGGAAAAGGAAGAGCAGCTTACTTGAGGCCAGAAACCGCTCAAGGAATATTTGTGAACTTCAATTACCTATACAAATATAATAGAAAAAGCCTCCCCTTTGGAGTAGTACAAACTGGAAGAGCATATAGAAACGAGATTTCTCCAAGAAAAGGCGTTATACGTATGCGAGAATTCCAACAAATGGAAGCCGAAGTCTTCGTCGAACCAAATGAAAAAAATCACCCAAACTTCTCGAAAGTCGAAAAAGAAGAACTCAGACTATTTCCAATAAAAAATCAGAAAGAAGATAAGGGCTACATAAATATTTCAACCAAAAAAGCTGTTGAAAAAAACATAATTGGAAGTGAAATATTAGCTTATTATCTTGCTTTTTCTAAAAGAATTTTGAAAGATATAGGACTAAACATTCAAAAAATAAGGTTTAGACAACATCTACCAGAAGAAAGAGCTCACTACGCAAGTGACTGCTGGGATATAGAGGGAGAAACAGATCGATTTGGATGGATAGAATTAGCAGGAATATCCGACAGAGGAGATTATGATCTCAAAAAACATGCTGAAAAATCAGGAGAAAGTTTAACAGCATTTAAAGAATTTGAAGAACCTAAAAAACTAGAAAAATGGGTTATAGAGCCAAATATGGATGTTCTCGGCCCAAAACATAAACAAAAAGCAGATATTATAGCTGAAAAATTAAAAGAACAAGATCCTCAAAAAATAAAAAAAGAGCTAGAAAACAACTCCTTTATCCTAGAACTTGATGAAGAAACTGTAGAAATAAATAGTGAAGAAGTAAACATTCAAAAAACTACAAAAACCATCAAAGGAGAAAACATTTTCCCACACATAATTGAGCCATCCTTCGGAATAGATAGAATTCTTTACCTCTTAATGGAACATTCCTATAAAAAAGATAAATTAGGAGAAGGTCAACGAAGTTATTTCAATTTCAAGCCAGAAATCTCCCCAATTGATCTAGCTGTTTTTCCTTTAATGAAGGAAGAAGAACTAAAATTAGAGGCTGAAAAAATATATGAAGAACTAAACAAAGAATACGAGGTTGTTTATGACGAAAATGGTTCTATTGGAAAGAGATATAGAAGACAAGATGAAATAGGAACCCCATATTGTATAACAATTGACTACGAGACACTAGAAGATGATTCAGTTACAATAAGACAACTTACCTCGGGAAAACAAAAAAGAGTAGAATATAAAGAACTAAAATCAACTATTAATGATTTGTTTTCAAATAAAAAGAATTTTAAAGACTTAAAATAAACTTACATGAAATCAGATAATCCTTTCTGTTGATATAGGTCGTTTTCAAATAATGACTCCATTGAAAGTTCTAAAATGTCCAATCGTTCTTTCACATAACTCGAAACATCATATTCTTCTGCTACTTCTTTACTAATCCCCAAGTATTTTTTAACGGAATTCTCATGTACAGTTAGTGTTAATGCTCCTCCGCATTCTGGACACTTCCCTCTTAATGGTGGTCTCCTAAATTTTTTATTACATTTTACACATCTGACTCTTTGAGTTGAGAAAGCTCTTAAATTACCCATTAAATCAGGTAAGAAGTGGCTCTCAATTATTCGTTGTGCCACATCTTTTTCATCAACAGCTCTAATTTTTTTGGCTAATTCCAATTGAGACTGAGTTTTATCGACCATAGGTCCTAGTTTTTTATAGCAAGATTCTTTAGGTCCACTATTGATGTCATTTGTTTCAGTTGTGTAGCCAAATTTATCTACCGAATGCTTAGAATCTAATCTATCCTCCCCAATTTCAATGTCCACTTCTTTAGGCCCCTTGTTTTCCACTGCAGCTTGATAAAACTCAACTGGGTATCTATTCAAAATGTCTATGTTATGGGCCTCATCATCAACTTCTTTTGGATCTAGAGAATAAGTTAGAACTAAGGGTGCATCCATCCTACCTCCTGTTTTATCCGGCAAATAAGAACGTGAGAAATTTAGCAATCCATCAAGAAGCATCATATAGCAATCTTCATCTCCGTCACAGTTTCTCCTTTTCGCTGCATGAAAATAGGGGTGGGCATAGTTAGCTTGAGTTTTTGTAGAACCTATCAACCTCGATAAAACTCCGGCACTTGTATGAGGGGCTAATCCAACTAATAATGTTCCTTTTAGGTCCTCAATGTCCTCTGCCTCGTAATATGGTTCCAACTCATAATATTTTTCTAATAAGTCATCAAGGAATTTTGTTGTATTTAGTAGATATTCACATGCTTCATTGGACAAAATTACATCTTGAACTTTTAGTTCAAGGACTTGGTCTGTGTTTTTTAGTTCTTTTCCATTTATGTCTTCGGTGTATCCTAGTTCTTTTAGCTCTTTAATAGAAGTATTTATTTCTTTTGGCCTAAAGTGAGTTAGTGGCAAATCAGTGAGGTCATATCTAATTGTTCCATCTTTAAAAACGTATTGATCATGTTTAGCTCTTAATATTCCTTTTTCTAGTGGTTCAGGAGACTTATCTTTTGAAGTTAATCCCTTAACACCTTTTAATTTATCATAATTATTTCTTTCATTTAGATTTTCCAAAGAATTTCTATATTCTTCTGAGAGATTTATGTTGAATTCCTTAATTGCTGAGGTATCTCTACTACATTTGGGGCATTTATCCTGTGCTATAATGTCACAGTTAGGGCATTTCCTAATTAATTCTGTGTGTGTCTCACATTTGGGGCAGTTCTTTTTGTAGGTTATTTCTTCACATTCAGGACATTTTCTCCTACCTACTTGAACACTTATATTTAATTTAGAAGCAGCTTTTTCGACACTCCTCTCTTTTCCTCCTGCTTCTCCTAAAGGAAACAGAAGATGGGTTGGTGGATTCATTTTTCTTTCCTTAGATTTCTCTGGTCTCCCCATCCTACATCCAATTCTAGTTGGGGCTCTTTTTTTGATTTCAAGACTTGAAATATCGTTTATATATTCTATAGGTTCATTTTTTTCTGATTCACTCGCCATTTTTAGGTCTTTGTTTAACCCTAAACTAGCTAAAAGAGCTAGAGAATTATCGGGTTTTAAGGTTATTTTATTTTCATTAATAGTATGCTCTACCAAGATAACTTCGAGATATTGTTTAATCTGGGGGTCGTTTGGGATTTTTAGTTCTTTTTCGTATTCTCCTCTCTTTGAGATTGTTTGACGAAGTTTTTTTATCGAATCTACATCTATGTCATGCCATAGATAAGTATAGTCTGGGTGAAGTGGGCTATTGTGGTTTTTTGAGGTTTTTATGGCGTCTTTTGCACTTGAAATAGAGGGGGTTATGTTTTTTCGATTAGCCAACAATTCCCACCATTCTTGTGTAAAAGAGGGAGTAGAAAGTTTGTGATTATTTTCTAAAAAATCACCATAATTTATTAGCATCTCTCCAACATCAAGAATCTCAACTATTTCGTCTTTTAATTCCTTAGCTACCTCTGAGTCATCAATTCTTTTCACTTCACCATCTGCTAATTTGACTGTAGGGCCCTCAATTGAATCCACACTCACTATCCCTGCTGCTTTTCCTGGTTTTTCGAACTTAATCTGGGTTCCTGAGGACAAAAAATTTCCTAAGACATACATTGAAGCAGGATTAATTCCTGCAGTCGCCAGTCCGCTGTTTCTAGATCTTCCATACCTTAATCGAAAACCACCTGGCCTAGATGGATGTGAAAAAACTGGTCTACCAGCTATTAAGTCTGATAGATATTTTACATCTCCCTTGTCTTCTTCCCCATCTTCGTCTTCATCTTTTTTAATTAAATCATCAAGCCATCTCCATCCTCTGATATCTAGATCTTTTACTAGTCTTTTTAATTTCGGAGCTTTAAGTGCTAATCCTTCTGCCACAACTAAGCACATTCCACCTCTCACTTGATTAGTGCCAATTCTATCCAAATTTCTCTGACCGGAAACTTCCTCGTCTTCAGTGGATTCTCCATCAACCAAAATAGGGCAATTACCTATTATTGTATTTATCTCTTCTTTAGAAGGAGTATACTGTAAGTTTTTTAATCGCTTATAAAGTGGTATTTCCTCTGTATATCTTTCTTTTTCAGCTTCAGTAGCTTCAAATCTACCTATATTTAGTTTTCTTCTAACATAATCTCCAACTAAAACCGAAACAACTTGAGCTGTTCCTCCAGCACTTCTTATTGGCCCAGAATAAGAAATTCTCAAATAATCATCTTTTCCCTCTATAGCTACTTCAGAAATACCTTCGATAGGAGCAGCAACTATTCCTTCTGTTAATATAGCTACTGAAGTTCTCACAGCCGTTTCAGCAATTTTTGATTTACTACGTATTTGGCCTAATTCTTTGTTTATCAATGAATCAGTTATTTTTAGACAGATTTTTTCTCTATCATATCCTTTTGCCTCTAGTTCTGATATTAAATCAGTTAATCCCTCGATACCAATCAGGTTTTCTACACGTTCAGCCAAATCATTAGCAGGTAGAACTTCAACTTCTTGTGATGAATCCTTTCCCTTTTCTCTAGCTCTTTTAGCTAGCTCATAAGATTCTTCAAATCTTTTTTCTAGTTTTTTAAAATAATTATTCACTTTAAAACCCTATTTACTAAATTTAACTATTTTTGGACTATTATTCATCAAATCATATACAACAACTCTTCCAGGAGTGGGTTGAATTCCTTTTTTTCTTTGGAACTTAGTTTGACCTTGCCATGTTCCAGTATTAAGCAATGTAACTCCTCTATATCTCTCTATTCCAAATTTATGAATATGGCCAGAATGAATAATATCAGGTGATTCAACAAAAAGATAATCATCTTTTTCAGGGGCAATAGGAGTGTTTTTTCCATAACTAGGGACTAAATGTCTTCTTTTCACATACTCTTTCATTAAATTCGCAGGTTCTTGGTAACTCTTATTTGGTAAATCTGCAACTAAGTCATCTAAAGATCTCCCATGATAAACTAAGGTATTCACTCCATCTAAATCTAATAAAGAAGGATTTCCTATAAATTCTATATTATCTAAATCACTAAATGATTCTTTCATCTTATCACAAAGAGCAGGTTGAGGTTCAGCTTGTCTAACAGCATCATGGTTTCCAGGAGAAAGAAATATTTTCAAATCATCTCTGATCCTTCCCAGCTCTTTTGCAGCTTTCTCATACTGGTTTTTAATACTATTTATAGCTAATACTTCCTCCTGGCCTGGGTATATGCCTACTCCTTCAACTATATCACCAGCAATAACTAAATAATCAATTTTTTTAGCTAATTCCTTATGATCACCATCTCCAACTTTCCCATTTATCCAATTAACGAATTTATCCCAGGCTTCACCTAAAAAAGCTTTACTCCCAAAATGAATGTCCGAAATAAATGCAGCAAATCTCTGAGTATCACTAGTATTCGCTTCATTTTGAATAGGTAGATCTGGCCAAATTATTTTTTTTATAATCAATAAATCGGATTTATTACTAATTCTCCCTTGAACTCCAATAACCTCATCCAATAAAACTTTTTCAGATTCTTGAAATACATCTTCATCGCTTTTTAGAGCTAAAGCAGGAATGGCTCCTGTCTTATCCTCTAATTTAATTAATTTATGGCCATTGGATGTGTTCCTTATTTCAGTTACCATTCCAATAACTGAAACTTCTCCACTAAAGTTACTAAGACTCTCAAGAGGCCTTGCTCTTCCCATACCATTTCTCTTTCTAATCTCTTGACTCAATTTTTTGAATCTCTTATCGAAGTAATCTAAAAAATTCTCTAACTCGCCCTCACACTCCGATTTTTTAGTGATATCTTTCCTAATTTCAAAATTTCCAAAAGAATTATCTACAGAATTAAAATCGTTTTTTAATCCATCATTTTGGCCTTCATTATCATAATCTTGGTTTTTAGCGTTTTCTAATCTGCTTTCAATATGTTTTGGTAAAACAACTGATTCATCGGGAGAAATTGAATCAATAACTTCTTCAAGTATTTTATCAGGGTTTTTAAGACCCTCTAATTTTTCCCTAGCATCTGGGTGAAGAAAAAGTCCCTCAGAGCGGCATCTTTTAACAATCTCCATAATTACCCAATATTTATTCGTATCTAGAATTATAAAATTCTTCTATACATGGGTAAAATTAAAAATTTTTTCACCAAAGATAAGCCTTGGTATTTAGCATTTTTAAGAGATTTCATTTTATCTCTATTAGTGTTGGGCATTATCTTAGGAGGAATCTATTTATACTCCGGTGTTTGGCCTCCTTTAGTTGCAGTGGAAAGTGAAAGTATGAAACCAAACATTGAAATAGGGGATGTAGTGTTTATTGTTGAAGACGAAATAACCACTTATCAACAAGCAACAAAAACTGGTTTAACCTCATTTAATCGACCTGGAAACGTTGTGGTTTATGATGTTCCTGGGAAAAATGGCAAACCAATAATTCATAGAGCAATGTATTGGGTTAAAAAGGGGGAAGAAATGTGGGGAGAAGGACCAGAAGCTCCTCATTCTGGATACATCACAAAGGGCGATAATAACGATGTTATTGATCAGAAAAGCCCTGATATCGCTTATGGAGAACCAATTAAAAAAGAATGGATCCAAGGAAAAGCAAAATATAAGATTCCATTGATTGGAAAACTAAGATTATTCTTAGATAATCTTACAGGAGGAATTGTTCACTATACTCTAGAGACTCAATATCAGTATACTCATCAGCAACTTCAATGGATTCCTTCGCAGTGCTTTTCTTGAAGGAAATTACCTCTACTTTAGTTCCTTTCGCTTTTACTGTTTCTAAAAGTGCAGAAAAATCTCCATCACCTGAAATTGATACTACTACATCAACCTTATTAGCAATTGCCATGGTATCAATAGCTATGCCCATATCCCAGTCCCCTTTCTTAGATCCATCATAATAAGTTTTTAGTTCTTTTATCTTAACTTCGAAACCAATGTCTTCCAGTGCTTCAAAGAATCTCTCTTCTTCCGGTGTATCAGCTTTAACTACATATGAAATAGAGCTTTAACTACATATGAAATAGCCCTGATTAGTTCTCTACCATCAACAGATTCTTCTAAGAGTTTTTTATAATCTAAATTAGCATTAAATAAGGACCTAGTTGAGTGATACATGTTTTGTGTGTCTACAAAAACTGCTACTCTTTGATTTTCATACATCATTATCAAAAGTGCTTTGTATAGATGGTTTGTATCCTTCTAGTCCAGATAACCTATAATCTTCTAACAATACTTCTCTAATTTCCTCAATCGGAACACTCATGGAGATTTCTTTTGTTCTTCCATATCTCCCCTTACTAATCACAACTGCATTAACTATCCCTAACATATCCAATTCTGATATTAAATCAGTAACTCTTCTTTGTGTCAATGTCTCTATATCAATATGATTAGAAAGTTCTTTGTAGGTCTCATAGACCTCTCCTGTTGTTAAGCTATCATTTTTGGTTTCATATAATTTTATTATAGTCATTAATACTAATTTGGATTGAGTTGGAAGAGTTCTCACCACCTCAACTACTCTATCAATTTCAATTTTGTTTTGAGCTTTTCTAACGTGTTCTTCAGTTATTCTTTCTCCTTCTTTTTCGGCTAATTCACCAGCAACTCTTAGTAAATCAAGAGCTCTTCTTGCATCTCCGTGTTCTTGTGCCGCGAAGGCAGCGCAAAGAGGGATTACTTCATCTTCAAGTACTTTTTCTTTTATTGATTTTTTGGCTCTTTGCGTTAAAATATCTCTTAGTTGATCTGCATTATAAGGAGGGAAAATAATGTCTTCTTCTCCAAGAGAACTCTTTATTCTTGGATCTAAATCTTCTGTGAATTTTAGATCGTTTGATATACCTATAATTGATACCTTGGCTCTTTCTAAATCTGAATTAATCCTGGATAGATTATATAATATGTCGTCGCCGCTTTTTCCAATTATTTTATCTATTTCATCTAGCATTATCGTGACAACTCTTTTTCTTTCATCTAATGCATCTCTGAGATCCTTATATACTTGATCAGTTGGCCAACCAGTGAGTGGAACATCTTTATCAAAATGTCTTGCTAGATGAGCTAAAACCCTATACTGGGTATCTACAACCTTACAGTTTAGATATATAACAGAACAATTTACTTTTAGTTCTTCGCCCTTTTCTTCCAGTTCTCTACCTATGTGTTTTGCTGCAACGGTTTTTCCAGTTCCAGTTTTTCCATATATCAAAATATTTGATGGAGTTTCGGATCTAAGAGCTGGAACCAAGATTCTAGCAATTTCATTAACTTGTTTTTTTCTATGAGGTAATTCCTTGGGTGTATATGAAGGGCGTAGAATTTCTTTATTTTTAAAAACGGTTTTCTCCTCGAGCAATTTATCGAAAATACTACTCTGCCCCATTTAATTAACCTCTATAGTCCAATTGAAATATGCCTTCAAAAAAGTTGTGACAATCCCCCTTTATTTCAAGTGGAACCCCTACCCCATTGTTTCGACTGGACTCAATAAATATCATAAAAGCTAAATAAAAGATATATAATGAGAAATATATTACGGAATAATAATGAAAACATATTACTTAAAAGTTATGAATTTTTTAAAAAATATAAATAAAAAACATATTTTAATTTCTAAAATACATCCAAAAGTATGAATAAAGTAAATGAAATTATCAAAAAAGGAAAAGAATTATCTCAAAACAATTTTACATTAGGTGGAAGCGGAAATTTAAGCATTAGAGACAATAAATATCTTTATATTACAAAAAGCGGAATAAGATTAGGCGATTTAAAACAAGAAGACATAATATATTTACCTGTTAATGAAGAAAACTTCCACTCGAAAAGAAGGGGGAAGGGAGCTAACCCATCAATAGAGGGGTTACTTCACATTAAAACATATGAAAAAACAAAAGCAAAATCAATAATTCATTCTCACCCAATTTTTACATCAATAATAAGTAAAAACCTGAATAAATTGGAAATCTCAAAAGATGGTTATCCAATAATAGGAAACAAAAGAATACCAATAATAGAAAGCCTAGAGCCAGGATCCAAAAAGCTAGCAACAAAAGTTAGTGAAAATCTAACCCAAAAAAATGCAGTAATTGTTAGAGATCATGGAACATTTGTAAAAGAAGAATCACTAGAAAAAGCATTTAAAATAAATGAAAAAATAGAAGAATTATCAAAAAAATATTATTTAAGATTATTTCTCTAAAGTCAGTTCTTCCAATAAAGAAATAGCATCCCAAATTTTAGTTCTAGCATGAATTGGAATATTGGGATCTTCATTAATGTCATTCAATTCTGATATAGCATTAGTTGCATTTACCGTTAAGTCACCTTCACCATTAATCAGTTCTTTCTTAGCTTCTTTAGCTGCTCTTCTTATGTTTTTAGGAATTGAATTGTCATTAATAATTCTATCTAGAACTTGACTACACTCATTAATTTTTTCTTCTTCACTCACTCTATCCACCTCTCGAACTTAAACTTATTCTAATAATTAGAAAAATCTTTTGGAAATTCAACAAATCCTAAAGTTTTCTAATTTCTAATATAATTCATTGAATTTAAAGTTTTCTAATATAATTCATTGAATTCAAACTATCAAAAGTGATTGGGGGGGTATCTCTTAATCCTATAGAACCATCAGTCAACCTATTTATCATCATTTTAAATTTGTTTTTAACAGATGCAGGATTCAAGTAACATTCTTTATACCCTCTCTCCAACAATTCTCTTAATTCTTCTTGACTCAAAGATTCATTTTCAATAATTGGGTTATAACTAGTGTATTTTTTCCAATCCCCTTCTTTAATCATGCCTTGCCTTTTCGCAGTTTTATAAAACTTGGTTCCTGGATAAGGTGTAGGGAGAAAAAATAAAGGAAATTCTGGGTTAACTTCCTTAGCAAATTGAATGCTCTCTATAATATCATCTCTGGTTTCACCAGGCATTCCTATGATAATGTTAAGTATTCGAATTAATCCTAAATCACCAGCTAATTCTAAATCTTTTTTAGTGGATTCATAAGAAATTCCAGGATCCATAACTTCTAGAGATTTTTTAGAACCACTTTCAAGATTATAACTAAGTACCTTACACCCTGTCTCGTCCATTCTTTTCAAAAGACCTGGATTATTACTGTTTATTCCACTACTACAACAGCCCCACAAAATGTCTAAATCTCTTTCTTCTAGTAAATCACAGATCTTCCATAACCTATCAATGCTATAATCAAAATTGTCATCCATAAACATAAATAAATCAGGACCATATTTTTTATTGACTTCCTCTATTTCATTTACTATGTCTTCAGCACTTCTTAGGCGACATTCTGTTCCAAAGATAGCTGGAACACTACAATAATTACAGTCAAAGGGGCATCCTCGACTAGAGACTATACTTGCAATTTCTAAGTGATTCATTAATGTATATTTTTCCATATCGAAATGGTGTCGTGCAGGTGTTGGTAAATCATCTAAGTCTTCTATTTTTTTAGGTGGGTCTGTAGAAACTGCTTCGTTATCTTCACAAAAAACTATTCCATTAACATCATATTTGTTTTTATTTTTATCGATAGTTTCCAATAATTCAGGAAAAGTTTGTTCGGCTTCACCAGATACTACGTAATCTACAGATTGGTTCTTAACCAAGTCTTCAGCTGTTACTGTTGAATGTGGTCCACCACAAACAGTTTTAGCATTATTACTATATTTTTTAGCTATTTCCAATATTTTTAGGCCTTTTTGGCATCTATATGTAGCTAAATAAACCCCTATTACATCTGGATCAAATTTTCTTATTTTTTTAATGAGTTCTTTTTTTGAAATAATGAGTTCTTTTTTTGAAATATTTTGAGCAGGGATATCTAATAATTCTACACTGTGTCCTTTGTTTTCCACTGCAGCCGCTACATACCCTAGTCCAATTGGTTGGGGAGTTAAACCAATTATTTTTTTAAATAACAAGTCTTCT
Organism: archaeon SCG-AAA382B04; assembly: GCA_003034855.1. Lineage (GTDB taxonomy): Archaea > Halobacteriota > Methanonatronarchaeia > Methanonatronarchaeales > Methanonatronarchaeaceae > PZKD01. The sequence continues at coordinate 62,522 of PZKD01000126.1, forward strand.
TCTGCTGGTGGGTGAATTAATAAAATTTTCATATGTTTTTTCACTAATTTTTTTATCTCCTTGTAGGTTTGTAAGGGAGCAGCATAGACCCCTTCCTTTAGGGGAGGAGATACACGGACTCCCTTACCCTTTTTGATGGTAAGGTGTAGGAGGGGAGCAACTTCTCCCACGGGTTTAAAGGCTCCCTTTTGTTGGCTCGCTTAAAGCCATCTCCACATTGATGTGGGGGAG
>PZKD01000101.1 GCA_003034855.1 archaeon SCG-AAA382B04
GTGTTGGCGAAGGAGAAAAAATAAAAATATCAGAAATAATGGGTGATTCACCCGAAGAATGTGAAAAAAATAGAGAACTGAGATTAGTAGAAATAAAAGTTCTTTAATCTTCTTTCTCTTGTTCTTCCTCTTCTTCTACTTCTTCTTCTACTTCTTCTATCTCTTCTTCACTTTCTTCCTGTTCTAAATCCTCTTCAAGTTGCTCCGGAGACTCGTATTCTTCAACGAATCTAACCTTTTTGAGATCGGTATATTCAAAAACATCTTGAGGAATTTGTCTCTTAGAAAGCATCCACCCTTGACTAAAAGTAGCGCTCTTAGGAACACTTATATCTGCAACCTTGTCCTCAATTTCCACCTCAAATTGATCCGAATTTATCTGTTGGCCATATAGGTCTATAAGAGCCTTTATTTTCCCACTTGTTTCTTCTATTTTTTCAAGAACTTCATACTCATACTCGAGCTCTTCACCAGCTAATGGATGATTTAAATCGATTCTAACTCTTCCTCCAACAGTACTAATTATCGTACCAGGTTGACCTTCGATGTTTACTCTTTTCCCTCTCCTAGGTTCTTCATCATATTTCTTCTTGAATTCTCTTTTAGGAAGTGCTTCAATTTGATCCTCATCGTATTCACCAAAACCATCTTCTGGATCTACTTCAACACTACTGTCCTCCCCTACCTCAGAATCTAGTATGGCTTTTTCTAATCCTTCAACAACATGTTCAGCTCCAAGAATAATTGTTTTAGGGCCAAAATCGGCTTGATCACCCATTCCTTCTTCTTCTGCAACTTCTTGAGAAGTTGTATCGAATACAGCTCCATCTTCTAATCTACCAGTATAATTTATTTTGACAA
>PZKD01000012.1 GCA_003034855.1 archaeon SCG-AAA382B04
ATGTTTTGTTTGGTGGTGCTCATGCTTCGGTTATGCATGAGGAGGTTGCTCTATCATCCAAATAGGAGTGGAGGCCAGATCACAAGAGGTTCTTGACCGCATTGGTAAGGATACTACACTGGAACAGGTGAAAGAGTTTGTAGAGATGGCTAAGGATGTTGGGTTAGATGTTTTGTGTTCTTTTATGTTTCCTCATCCGTTTGATACAAAGGAAACGATTGAGGAGCAGAAGGAATTTATGAAAGAGCTTTCTGAGATGGGTGCTAAAGAAACTATGTCCTTCACAATCCCATACCCAGAAACCTATTACTACGAATACCTTGATGAGTTAGGGATTAATTTTTTTGCAGATAGTTGGGATGAATTCGATGCCAAACACCTAATAATCGACACCAAAAACCTCACAAAACAAGAACTAGAACAGGAACTAAAGGATTTGGTTGATGAGGTAGGACTTGAAACATTTAAAACATAAAAACAACAATCTAGAATGGAAGAAACAAATAAAAAACTCTTCTATAGACACTAAAAAGGAATTAAAAACTAATTATTTTTTTTGAAAAATCTATTGTGTTGTATTTAGGATAAGATGACTTATTTTTCTTTAGTTCTTTAGTTCTTTAGTGAGAAATGACTATTACACTTGTTGTAGTGGTTGCAACATAAAACTAGAAAATATTTCGCAACTGAAAATATTTCGCAACTTTAAGCTAGGAAGATTTTAAAATAAAAGATGTGTGGGAACCTATGTTTAAAGAATAATATATTTTAGTTTGTCCTGTCTGAAGTTTCTCCTAAATAAGTTACGGGTAAATCTCGTTTCCTAATCCCGGTCGGGACTTAG
>PZKD01000011.1 GCA_003034855.1 archaeon SCG-AAA382B04
CAAAGGCTGGGGAAGGATGTAGAGAAGTTCGTTCTCCCCAAGAAGAACCTCTCAACCTTCGGGGCGGAGTGGTACCGCTTTCTTAACAGAATTGCCGAAGATCCTTACCAGTACCTCAAGGAGTACTTCGGACGTGAACTTTCTGAGAGCTACACTGCAGCGGACAAGGAACGTTTTGGAGGAAAGATCAGGCAGCGTCGGGAGGACAGAAGGGAAACCACCTGCTTCGGGATCGCGATTCTGCACAACCTGTTCAGCGTGCGAGTATCCCTAGACTAATTCTGTCCCAATGCCGTTATAGATGTGTCTTTATTTAAGTAAACAAGAAGTTGAATAAAAGTAATTATTAACGATTTTTCCGGATAATTCTAATCCTAAATTACTTTGGGAAAATATATATCTTCTGAAAAATGATTTATATTAGATTTATAGTGTTGGACATAACTTTTATATAGTTTGTTGTTCTATTCTAGGGTATGCCTGGGGAGTATATCAAGGATGTTGAGAGATGGATAAGCAAAAAGGAACTTGTCGATCTGATAAAGGAGAAAAAGATTGAGGCAAAACTTCTTGAACGACTCTACTTCATAAAATTCTTGTATGAGGGGGACAATGTGCCAGAAGCCTCAGACAAAGTGGAAATATCGGATCAGACTGGGTACAGGTGGAGAAAAAAATGGAACAAGGAAGGAGTGGAGGGACTAGAACCTGAATACGATGGAGGGCCAAAACCAAAACTCAAAGAAAAAGAAAAGGAAGAACTAAAAGAAAAATTAAAGGAGAGAGACAACTGGACAACTAGTGAGATAAAAAACCTCAATAACAA
>PZKD01000008.1 GCA_003034855.1 archaeon SCG-AAA382B04
CTCTCCTTGTTTCTTGCCACCGTGATGAGCTGGGGCTCCAGGTTAAACATATCCACATTGCTTGGAATTACGTCAAATTCCTCAGCCTCAACAACCAAGTCGTTAATCCTTTCCAGCTCCTCAAGATCAAGGAGAACGTCAGAGAGATTCGCTTCGTCAGAGGTATACTCACTTTCTAGCCCAACACCTTCTGTTCCATGGCCCTGCGGATCTAAATCAACCATCAGTACATCATTTTTCTTTCTGCTCAGGGCTGCACTAAGATTGATCGCTATGGTAGTTTTTCCCACGCCACCTTTCTGGTTGCTTACAGATATTTTGGCCGTCACAGATGGATCACCCACTCAGTACATGAAGACGGTTGGTACAGTATACTATAAAGCCAGCTCTGCCGTCAATGATTTAATGATAAAAGTGACGTTAATCTAGCAATTTGTTATTCTTACAATACGTAAATACGTATTTACGGTAAGATAGAATAATAGGTTTGATAGTATGACGAGAAGTTTTTGAGAAAACCAGTGGTCAAAAAGTGAATTTTAGAATTTATCTTCGATCTCTTCTTTCTTTTCTTGCAACCAGGTTTTGTATTCTTTTACTAACTTTTCTCTGTTGTATCCTTTGTCCTCGAGAAAATTTAACAAGTTTTCGTTTATCTCCTTTACCTCTCCGTTCTCTATATTCCTTATCGTGGAGACGCTGACATCACTTGCCAGGGCCAGCTCGTGTTGGGTGACCTCCTTTTCCTCCCGGATTTGTTTAATAGGATTTTGGGGCATAACACAATATTTTATTCCCTTAGTGCTGTTATATCAATTCCT
>PZKD01000037.1 GCA_003034855.1 archaeon SCG-AAA382B04
AGGCCTTGGAAGCAGTTATGGATGGATTTGAAGTAATACCAATGGATGAAGCCATTCAAAAAGCTGATTTTGTCGTAACAACCACAGGAAATAGAGACATAGTAAGAAAAGATCACTTAAAGAAGATAAAAGATGGTGCAATATTAGCCAACTCAGGGCACTTCAACATAGAAATTGACCTAGAAGGAGTAAAAGAGTTAGCAACCCAAAAAACACAAATCAGAGAAGGAATCATGGAATACAAATTAGAAAACAATAAAAAATTCTATGTATTAGCAGAAGGAAGACTAGTTAACCTTGCCTCACCAAAGGGCTTTGGTCATCCAGTAGAAGTAATGGATCTTAGTTTTTCACTACAATCTCTTTCGATAAAACATCTAATCGAAAACCCAGATATGAAAGCAGGAGTTCACAAAGTCCCCCCATACATCGATGAAAAAGTAGCAAAAATAAAATTAGACACCCTAGATGTTGAAGTAGACGAGTTAACTGATAAGCAAAAAGAATATCTCTCTTCATGGAAATCAGGAACATAAATAAAACTATTTAAAACATAAATTAGGAAAGAAAAATGAAACAAGAAATATGGATTGAGAAATATCGTCCTGAAGGACTTGAAGACGTGGTTGGTCAAGAAGAGGTTACTAAAAGACTAAAATCTTATGTAGAAAATAGGAATTTACCTCATTTACTCTTTGCAGGTCCACCAGGAACAGGTAAAACAGCCTCAGCTGTAGCTATAGCTAAAGAAATTTATGGAGAACACTGGAAAGAAAATTTTAGTGAATTAAATGCTAGCGATGAAAGAGGAATTGA
>PZKD01000053.1 GCA_003034855.1 archaeon SCG-AAA382B04
AATTATTCCCTACTAAAGCCCCTTCGTTGATCGCTTCGAAAAATCGTCCAGGGCGACGGCAATCGCCCACCCTAAAGATTTCTGCAGTTTGGTCTAGATGAGAATTATGTAACCGTTCCCACAAATGTCTCCTAGGTGCGAAACCGGTAGCAATTACCACTTGATCTACGCTCCGAGTCTCGTCGGATCCGTTGGCCAATCCAAGTTTTAGCTGACCCCCGTTTATCTGACAAACGTTAGTTTCTGTGAGCAGCTCTACACCCGCTTTCTGGAGACGGCTTAATAGTACTGCTTTATTAGTGGGATGCTCCTTGGGCATCAGTTGTTCTTTAGAGACCTTATCAATTACTAGGACCGATTTCCCTTGTTGTCTGAGGTACCATCCAACCTCACAGCCCACTAATCCCCCCCCTATAATCGCTATATTTTCTCCTGAAACAGTTCCCCGCTCCAGAATCTTGGGAGCTTCCATAGCGTCCACAGTTTCCAGTCCATCAATACAGGGCATCGCTGTATGACCGCCAACTGCGACTACTATGACTTGATAATCCCCCCCTTCCAACAGATTTATGTTGGCAAAAGTGCCCAATTGTACCTCTACACTGCTATCCATAATCTTGTGCTTATAATAATCGAATAACCTCTGTACCTCTTGCTTAAAGGAGGGTATAGCAGCTCTTCTCATATTACCTCCGACTTTTTTCTCCTGCTCATAAAGAGTCACTCTGTGACCACGACGGTCCGCACTGAGGGCAGCCTGCATTCCCCCAGGTCCTGCTCCGAC
>PZKD01000004.1 GCA_003034855.1 archaeon SCG-AAA382B04
TCGTTGTATAGGTCCTTGCTTCTGTGAGTCATTCTTTCAAGCACCCCATATTCCTCGCTCGTTAGGTTTCGTAGGCTCTGCCTCAATGTCTTCTTCATTTTTTACCATATACTCTTATATTTTTTTATTTAAGTAATTTGTGGTCAATTCATCCCCCACCTAAAATCAATGATTTGAGGAGGGGGTCTTCTTGACCAAACAGATAAATATCGGTATCTGGTTGTATGAAAGATAGGTTGGTTTTACAAAAACCTTTTTAGTTAACACTAATTTAGTAGTGGTACACTAACCTAATAACAATGTAATAATAGTGGTCAAAGAGATTTTGAGGAACATATTTGTTTTTTTTAAATAACTACTTGAAATGAATTAGTGAGGTCTTATAAAAAGATAATGTTTGATCAGATGGTGGTTTTTTGAAAAAAATATTGATAATAAATTAGGTTTTATTTTGGCTACTGCTTTTTTTGGGATGATGGGTGGCGCCCTGATGGGGCCGGTTTTACCTGCATTAATTGAGCCTTTTGGGGTTGGTGAAGGAAAAGTTGGACTTGTTTTAGGGGTGTATACTTTTGCAACTGCGGTGACAATGCCTTTTGTTGGGGTATTAATTGATAAGGTAGGTAGAAAACAAGTTTTGGTTTTTGGCTTAATCATTAATGGCGTATTTGGTTCTCTTTGTTCTTTATCTCCAGATTTTTCAACTTTATTGATGTTTAGGGCATTGCAGGGAATAGGAATTGCTGGCTTAATGCCTGTAGCTATG
>PZKD01000020.1 GCA_003034855.1 archaeon SCG-AAA382B04
ATGATTTAGGTAGGGGTAGTTCACGTCCTCTCGAAGTCTACCTTAATCCTCGTTAATAGTTAAACCAGAGGTAGTGTGTTTTGAAAAAACAAATACCCATCCAGTGTCAAAATCTATCACTTCGTTAACTTCAGCCGTAATGTTAACTAAATCAATTCTTTCTTTACTCTCAATGTTTAAGTTCGAAATATTCATTTATCTCCCCAACCAACCATTAGTTAGTAATGTCCATTGAAATTATTGGTCAACATCTTCCCATCATTGAAGAGGGAGACAAATTACCTGAATTAATCGAACAAGAAACAGATTATCAAGAAGACGATGTTTTGGTTATATCTGAAACAATTGTTTCAAGAGCAAGGGGGAGAACTAGGAAACTAGAGGAAGTGAGAGTAGGTGAAAAAGCAAAACAACTCTCTAAGGAAAACGACAAAGATCCAAGGATTTGTCAACTAATTTTAAATAAAGCTTCAGAGATAATAGCGACAGGAGAGGGGTTTGTTATAACAGAAATCAACGGATTGGTATGTGCAAATGCTGGAATTGATTTATCAAACTCGAAAGAAGGAAAAGCCATATTGCCATTAAAAAACCCCAATAAAATTGCAGAAGAATATTCTCAGAAACTTGGGGGTGGAGTAATTATCTCAGACAGTGTTGGAAGATCGTTTAGAAGAGGGGCTGTGGGATTAGCCATTGGTTACTCAGGACTTTCTCCATTTTCCTCCTACATAGGTCAAAAAGATTTGTTTGGAAGAGAGATGG
>PZKD01000039.1 GCA_003034855.1 archaeon SCG-AAA382B04
TCTTCATCAAAAAGCCCATCAATATGCTAAAATCTTAGAAAAACAAGGAAACGAGGTCCCAGACCTATCCTTTGCTGGTGGATTTGCAACAGAAGAACATTTATTTAAAGCACTGGCTTTAGGTTCTCCTTATGTTAAAACAATATGTATGGGAAGAGCCTTAATGATTCCAGGATTCGTTGGTTCAAACATTGAAGGAGCACTAAACCCAGAAAGAAAAGAAGAAGTAAATGGCTACTGGGACAGCTTACCAGGCACAGTCAAAGGCATAGGAGAAAAACCAAAAGAAATTTTCTCTGGCTGGTATGATGTTCAAGAAAAATTAGGAGAAGAAATGGAAAACATTCCATACGGAGCTATTGCACTTTGGAACCTAACTCAAAAATTAGGAATAGGATTAAAACAATTCATGGCGGGAGCTCGAAAATTTGATCTTGACAATCTTAGAAGAAAAGACTTAATGTCAGCTAACAAAGAAACCGAAGAGATTACAGGCATCCCACATATGACTAAAGCAAATAACCAACAAGCGAAAGAGATACTGAGAAAATAGACAACCAAAATTCAATATCTTTTTTTTTCTTCTATTTTTTCTAAAAAAAAATAACGTTCCTTTTCCTAAGTCCATTATTTTTCATTTATCTAGATGTTTTGATTAAATTTGGGCATAATTTGGTAATCTTTTTGAAGGAAAACTGGAAAATCGCTTTATATACTAGATATACAACTATATGTTGGTGATGA
>PZKD01000045.1 GCA_003034855.1 archaeon SCG-AAA382B04
TTGCTGGCCCCAAAGGTAGCCGACCTACAGACAAAACAGGAGAAAATTGATACCCAGGTTGACAATCTAGCGGGTAAGGCAACCGACCTAGAAAATCAGGTCAATGCCGCCAAGGACGGAGTGAAAAAACTAGAAAGGAAACTGAAAAACCTCCAAGAGGAGCAGGAAAAGACGGAAAAGAGCCAAAACGAGACCTTAACTTCGCTCCAGGAGAAGTTGAATGCTTTAAATACACAGTTAAGCGAGTTGGAAGGGTCCGTTTCAAAACTGGAGGAGAGGGTCAAGGCACTGGAATAAAGCCCCTGTTGGGGTGACAGTTTCTTCCCGATCTCTAAACCGGCGCTTCTTGCTGTTTACCGTCCTGGCCGGCTTATTTGCGTTAAGGCAAAGCAGCCCCAAAGGAGCGAGCAAAACCGAACGAGTAGAGGTAATCCCGAGTTAGGTTGAAGATAAACGTAATTAGTGTGGATGTTTTTTGGGGTTTAGGATAACCTCCATAGGCGCCTCAAGATCAAACTCCTCCTGGTAGAACTGATCCAGGTCCTCCTTGAAGGAGTTAATAGTTTCCCAGGCCTCCTCTTCTGTTTCCACTCCACTAACTTTTAGGAGGGTGGCGGAAAGCTCTGTGACCTCCTCGATTCCGTGATCCTCCAGGAGTTCATCCTGTCTTTCCTT
>PZKD01000009.1 GCA_003034855.1 archaeon SCG-AAA382B04
CTTTCTTAATATCTTCACTTATTTCGAGAGCTTTCTTATTATCCTCATGCTATGGAGGGTTTTGAAATGAGTTCTTTGATAAAAACAATAATTTTTATTTATCTAATATTAATATAGCTGAAACCAAAGAAAAAGACCTATTCTATATTCAACCCACTAAAACAATTAATAGAGGTAAAAATGTTCACTATTACCCTCACGATTTTACATTAGGAGGATCAGCAATCGGTGAAAATAATAAAATCAAAAAGGAAAAGATACATAGAAACTTCAAAAATACTAAAGATTTCTATCTAAGCTTGGACCTAAAAAAACCCATTAAGGATTATTTAAACAAGTTTTATTCTTTCGTTTTAAAAGATGAAGCAAAATTTATTGAAGAGATTTATGAGGAAAAGAAGAGTCATTTATCTGATTTATCTAAAAGCGATTTGGGAGATCTCATTTTTGTTTTTAAAATCGGTTCTGATATTGTAGAAAATTTCAATTTAACTGTAAATTTTGAAAAGGATTATTATTACCTAGGAGAAATTAAGGAAATATTAGAAGTTTTTAAGAAGTTTATACCTTTTGAAGCTTCTATACCTGTAAATAATGGTTTATCACATTGTTCTTTCTGTGGTAAAGAGGAAGATTTATTTTCTCCAACTAAAGCAACTTTTTATTATTCTTTTACCTTTGACCAAAAAAGTGGATTTTATGGGTTAAATGAAGACAATATAAAGAAACAGTTAATTATTTGTGACGATTGTTTTGGTGATTTTATTAAGGGAAAAAAGTTTATGGAAAGTTATTTACAAAATTCGATTTTAGGAGTCAAATATTTCTCCCTACTTAATCTTAATGAAAATAAGAACTATGATAAATTACTAGAATCGTTTAAAAATCAGTACTTCTCTAAAATTTACTCTAGTGAGGACCTAAGAGAACTCAGGGAGAGACTTAATAAACGATATTATTTGCTCATGGATTTAGCGAGTTTAGGGGATAAAGAAGAAATTGGCATGGATTTGTTTTTTTATGTTTATGACAATGGAATTAGAGTTGTTAAATTTATTAGAGACATCTATCCAAGTCGTATATTAGAATTACTTAAGAAAAATGATAAGATATTTGGTTTCAGTTTTAATGGTTATTTAATAGATTTATTCAGCTCAAATAGAAACGAGGACTATGACTTATTGATAAAAGAAAGAATTGATTTGTTTGAAAAGATTCTCCTTGATATTCCAATAAACTATGATCAATTACAAGAAAGGTTTATTAATAAAGTATCTTATAAGCTTAGAAATCAGCTACCTAATGAATATAAAGCCTCTAATTTTGCTATGAGCCATATTAGGTTTTTAGAGTTAATTTCTAGATTAAATTGTAATCTCTTTTCAGATTTAATTTCTATTAAATTTGAAGAAAATGGAGCGGATATAGTTATGAATAAATTTAATGAAGAAATAAAAGGAGAAAGCGGCTTAGAAAAAATGGAAAACTTTATTTTAGAGAACAAGTTCTTCGCAGAAACTCCAGAAATTAGAAACGGAATCCCTCTAGGAGTCACTATCGCAAGATTGTCTTATGAGATCAATAACTATGAAAAAAGGATGCTAGGATACGCTAGAAAAAGAATCGATGATAGAGAAAGTCTAAGAAAATATATAAATGAAGTCGAGGAAAAAGCAACTATACATGAAATATTAAATCAACCTGTCGTATCTTCACTATTCAATAATATTGGAGAATTATTCGAAAGAGAAGATTTTTCAAAGAACGATTTTATCTTTGGAATGTTTATTGGTTACTCTTTATCGAACAAGTTTACTAACCCAAATATTTCATCAGGAGGAAAGAAGAATGAATGAAACAAAAAATTTAGAAACTGATATGGATAATAGGTCAGAGATACTGTTTTTATACGATGCTAAGGACTGTGATCCTAATGGTGATCCTTTCACTGGTGAACCTAGATTTGATGAAAACACCCAAAAAGCAATGGTTTCAGATGTAAGGTTAAAGAGATATATTAGAGATTATATAGATGAATACAAAAGCGATGAAGGCTCAGATACTGGAGATAAATCTAAGATAGTCTTTTATTCTTCGAAAGGTGATATTCAAACAGTGGGTCAGAGAAGAGAAAGTCTTAGCGAAATAGTTGATAAGGATGATCCAAAAGACTTACTCGAAAAATGTATTGATATACGATTATTTGGTTGTGTTCTCGCAGAAGAAGGTAATAACATCGATCTAACGGGAACGGCTCAGTTCAAGAACATGAACAGAAGCATAAATAAGGTAGAACTAAAGCCTCTCCAAAACACGAGTGTTATGAAGTCAGGAGAAGAAAAGACACAAGGAACAATAGCAACTAATAGCCAAGTTCCATATGCCTTGTTCTCAGCAATCGGATACGTCAATCCAAAAACAGCAGAAATTAACGGAACTAAGCAACAAGACATTTACTTGATGCTAGAAGCCTTATGGAACAAAATTAATCTGATAAATACTCGATCAAAAGCGGGTCAAACCTCTAGATTAATGTTAAAAATTAACTACAGCGATGGCATTTCCAAAATGAGCGATATTGAAAAATTAGTTAAAGTTGATTCTAGTAAAGAACAAGATTATCGGGAATTCAGTGAAATTGAAAAAACCTTAGACTTTACTCCTTTGTTAAAGGCAATTAAGAAAAATACTGACAAGCTTGATTCAATCGAATACAAAATCGATGAAACCCAAGATTATGAAAACACACTTGAGTTTATTGATAAACTAAAGGACATTGATGGAGTAAGCATCGAAAAATTAGGTATCTAGTATGCCCAAAGAAATCTTATCTTTTAGGCTTTGGGGGGATTATGCTCTTTATACAAAGCCTTGGTGTAATAGAGAGCAGCAATCCTATTTAATTCCCCCAAAAACATCTTTGTTCGGCCTAATCGGATCGATACTAGGTTGTGGCAAAGAAGAATATTTAGAAAAACTTGATTTCGATGAAATAAAAACAGGAATTAATCTAAAAAACTTTGAAGGAAAAGAGCTGCATGGATACAACTTTATGCATGGGAAAAACCTGGATAAAAAAACAAAAAACCTTTCAAATCCTTACAGAAATCCTAGTAGAAAAGGAGCATTATCCCCTACGAGATTGGAGTTTATAAGAAATCCAGAATACAGAATTTACCTTTACCTAAAAGATAAAAAGATAAAAAGACAGTTAAGTGATTTTTTAAGAAAAAATAAATGTGTTTTTCCTCCATATTTAGGTCAAGTGAATTTGTTCGCAAATTTTGGGGATTTTTATAAAACCGAACTCGATGAGAAAAATGTTAATTATTCCGAAACCGCGGCGCCTGCAGAGATTATTGATGGATCTGAGATTGAGGGAAAGATATATAATGAACGCTTACCTGTTAAGATGGAAGAAGATAGATCTTCTCCAAAATTTAAATCAATAGCAATCTCTAAAGATAATCCTTTAAAGATTAAAGATGACTCTAAATATTTAATTGGTGAAACAACCCAGGGAAGTCAAATTGTCTTATTCTGAGTTCTTATCTCATGAAAACAAAAAATTAAAAAATCATTTAGAAGAAGTCAAATTTAATTCACTATCATTAATTCAAAAATTAGATATATCCAAAAAGGAAAACCTAAAGAAACTCATAGAAGTGGTTTCTGTTTCTCATGATTTTGGAAAATTTTCTGATTACTTTCAGGAAAAAGTTAGGAAAAATTCTTCAGAGGAAAGATACGAAAGACATGGACTAATATCTTCATTATTTGGATTATTCTTGACCGAAAAATTTGAATTTAAAGATGTTGATAAAGGTTTTGTTAATGCTGTTGTTTTTAATTCCATAAAGCATCATCATGGTGATCTAGAAAATTTAGAAAAAACAATTAAATACGAAACAGAGTCTAAAGAGAGTTCCTTTAAGGATGCTAGAAAAATTTTTGAAAACATTAAAAAACACAAAACTAAGGTAAACAGAATTTATAATCTTTTGTTAGAAACTGAAGGTATTGATTACCTTAAAGAATTTGAAAGTTACCTAGGAAAAATAAATGACAGAAAAAGAGATAATAAAATTATTATACCTGATTTAATTAGATTTACTGAGTTTAATGATGATGTTTTTTATTTTTATTTATTTAATCTTGTTTATTCTATTTTATTAGAATCAGATAAAAAAAGTGCGAGCGAAGTAGAAAAAACAAAAGAAGACTATTCCCATCCAACAGAGATGTTAAAATATTATAAGGAAAGATTTGACCAGACAAATGAATTTAATAAAGTTAGGGAAACAATATACCAAGAAACTATAGAAAATTTAGATATGGCCTTAAAAGAGTCCAATAAAAGATTTTTTGAAATCGATGCTCCCACTGGTTCCGGGAAAACCTTGACTTTATTAGGTAACTCTTTAAAATTAAGAAATCACTTAAGAGAAAGTGAGAACAAAAACCCAAGTATAATTTATGCCTTACCCTATATCTCTATCATTGAACAAAACTACAAAGTTTTTAAAAAAGTCCTAGAGACCAGATACAATAAAATTGGGAATGATAAACTATTAGAACATCATCATTTATCAAATGAAATATTTACAAAAAGTAGAGATGAAGAACTCAGTTATGACAAAAGCTCTTTTTTGATTGAAAATTGGTATTCTGATATTGTTGTTACAACATTTTTTCAAGTCTTCAAATCAGTTTTTACTAACAAAAATCACTTATTGAAAAAATATAACAAATTAACAAACTCCATTATCTTGATAGATGAGATTCAGGCTATTCCTCCAAGTTTAATTACACCAATTAGAGATTGTTTTAAAATATTAACCGAAAAATTCGATTCCTATATCATCTTAGCAACCGCTACGCAACCTAAATTGAATCAAAGCAATGAAAGAAAAGAGAAAAGATTGGATTCTATTAAATTATTTTCTTCAAGAGATTCTTCATCTCTTTCTAATAAAAAAATAAACAAATTCTTCAATAGGTATAAGATAAAAACAAACTTGATAAATGAAAAGACAAATTTAGATGAGCTTTATGATTTAATAAAACAAGATAGTAATTTCGATAACTTAATGGTTGTATTAAACACTATTGATAGTACTAAAGATCTTTTTTCTAAATTTAATGACGAAAATGATTTTGAAGATTTTGAGAAAATCTATTTATCAACTAATATACCTCCTAGGGAGCGATTAGAAAGAATAGAAAAAGCTAAAGACTACATAGATAATGATAAAAAGTTCGTTTTAGTTACCACGCAATTAATTGAAGCAGGTGTGGATATATCTGTGGACAAAATATACAGAGATCTAGCTCCATTAGATAATCTGGTTCAAACAGCCGGTAGAACTAACAGGAACAATGAAAAAGATTTTTCAGACGTTCATGTTCTCAACTTAGTCGATGAAGAAAATAAGGACTACCCGTTTAGTAAATACATCTACGATAAGATATTACTAGAGAAGACAAGAAAATTTTTGAAAAAGAAAAACAAATTTAGTGAAAGAGAGCTTGTTGAAGAATATTTGTCTAATTATTTTGAAGAAGTTGTTGACGATAAAGCTCAAGGAGTTAAAACAACCACTTCGGGAAATGAAATAGATTTAAACCAAGAAATTAAAAATCTAAATTATAGAACTATTGAAAATCATTTCAAATTGATCGAAGATGATCTTCCTGAGGTATCCATTTTTGTTTTAGATGATGGCAATAGTAAGGAGTTGTGGGAGAAATATACTGATATCTTTAATAGAGATATTGAGTCCTTTGAAGAGTATTTGGATAGAAGAGAGGAGTTTTCTAAGATTAAAAAGGAGTTTAATAGGCAAATTGTAACATTAAAAGTTAAATCCAGAGAAGAATTGGTAGATTTTAAATCAAAGATGGGGGTTGAATCAGGTTGTGAAGTGGATAAATTGGAGTGTAATGGAGTTATCTGTTTAGATACTGAATCTGACTTCTATAACGAGCAAACCGGTGTTCAATTTGATGAAGGGAAAAAGGATATTTTCCAAATTTAAATTATTAAAAAATATAAAAAAGATTTTTAGTTTGTATGATCAATTTTTAAATGCTGATTTGAGATATTTAATGAATTAGATGATATAAAAGAAAGATTTGATTTATTAAAGTTCTCTAGATTAAGAGTTTAATCAAAAATAGAGGAAGCTATAGAGACACAGGATGGGTTAAGGAAAAAAACCAATAAAAGCAATTGGAGTGGAGCTTAAGAAATCAGGAAATGGCGAGACAAAAAAATGATTGTTTCTGACGCTTCTGGGATAATAAGAAAGCTCTCGAAATAAGTGAAGATATTAAGAAAGAAAACCTAATCCCAATATTATTAGATTTAATGCTCTATGAATCGGCAACGCTCTAAAATATAATCCGTCTTTTTCAGAAAAAGATGTAGAAAAAGCTATTAGATCGATTATTAAATGTTGATATGGAAATAATAACTCTTATAACTTTTTTATTAGATTCTACTACTTTTTTAGCTTTTAATAATGATATAACCTTTTATGATGGTTATTATCTTGCATTTTCTAAAGAATTAGAATCTAATTTCATAACAACTGACCTATAAATCACTAATAGACACAGAAAATGTTAAATTACTATCAAAACTCTAAATAAAAAACTAATATAACCTAAAACATTCAATTAATTTCTTAAGGAAGCATAAATAAGACTCTTTTTATATCATTGGCCTTTTTTAATTAAAGCCAATTCAATGCCTTCATGCTGTTTAAAAATGGGTTATCATAGAAACTTTTTGAACTTTTTTATAATTAGTGTAACAGAGGTAACTAAAATGGTTACTAGCGATGAAGAATGTAGAAAGGGGGCTGTCTAAAAAGGAGAGCCTACTTCTCTCAAGGCTTTCTAGCAAAGGCAAGAAAATAATTGAAATAAAAGATAAAAAAAACATTCTTGATGTAATCTATGAGAACGCCAAAAAATACCAGCCAAAAATTGTACCACTTATAGAGGCCAAAGTCTAGGCGATGAAGAACGGTGTCACTGGACTTGTAAAATCGTCAAAAGTAACAGATAACTACAATACGCCAGAGTACCAAGCTACGATATAATAAAAAAATAGACTGGGACTTAGAAGGCAAATTCGACGACGTCGAGTCGTTCATACAGGATAATGCTTCCTATAAGGATATAAAATCCGAGTTTAGGTTAATTTAGCTCAGTTATGAAGGAATTTTTTAGGTTTGTTATCTCGATTTTCGGTTACCCCTCTCACTTAGCTTTTTATTGTTTATTTAGAATGAATTATTATGTTTTTTTAAAATTAAAAAGACATTATAAAATTAGATTAATTAGAGTGTAATGAATTAATTATGATTAATTACATGTAATTAATTAAATACTATGAGTAAAACATATGATTTATTACATGTAATTTTTTATATAATTGGTTGAATTGATATTGGGTCATTAACATTATTTATTAATTATAAAAATTAATTAATAAAAATAAAAAGGGATTAAACCTAAATTTTCGACCAAAATAACAAAAAAAACACTAGAAACTTATTCGATTCCTAACGAATAAAATCACGATTATTGTAAAAACTAAAAAAATGGGAGTGATTAGGTTAATGTGCTCGCTCTTATAGCTTGAAAAAGTTTTATTTAGCCATATATGGTTTTAGAAGGTGGAGCAATAGGTATAATAGTTTCTATTGGCATAATTTTGATTCAAAAATAAGCTATAAGGATATGCTATATTCCTCATACTAAGTGGAACTTTTGTTTTAATTGATTTAATTGATATTTAGATTATTGTTACTTAGTGCCTTTTTTCTCTAACTTTTCTTATGGATCTTATATGACCCTAATAGATTCTCTGGTTGTTGTGGTTGGTTCAATATGATTAAAGGTGGGTCAGAATAAGAAAACTGATTTCTTTTTAACTTAAAACTTTTTAACTTAAAAACAATTTTTTGTATTTAGTTTTTGGTATTAGCAGTCTATATGCCTAAAGTTTTGTCAAATTCCGTTGTTCCAACTTTGTTGTAATGGATTTTTGGGTTTTTTGATTTTGTTTGTTTCTCCTCCATATATTATTACAATGTTGTTGTGAATAGCGGGTTTTTGACATACAAGGGTGTGGGTAAACCCACAAAAAACACAAAAAACACGAACCCATATAACCAACATACACCATTACAACAAACCCCATAATATAGTGCCCTAGTTTTCAACAAAATATAGCTTAATACCACTAATTTTCATAAAACATTGATGTTTCATGGTTACTAAATCACTCTAGCCAAAATAATATTTTACAAAAAAAACCAATTTTTAATTATAAATTTATAACTATAATTTTATTTATCTAAATTTATAAAAATTAGATTAAATCTTCAAAAAATAGACTCTAAACAGATGGTAAAAATACATCTATGATACAATATAGACCATCATAGATACATCTACCAAAAACAGATGATAACAGATACCATCTACCCATCTATTTTTATAACAGACATTAAAATAAATAAATAAAATAATAAAGTAAAAATATTTAAAAATTTGAATTTAGGTTTTTCTGACAAAATAGTGAGTTGGGTAACCGAAAATAGAGAAAATTAATTAGTTTAAGTTTTATTTTTTACATTTTTAGAAGGGAGATCTATCATAATAAAACCGATATCTAGAGAAGACTCCAACCTGATTTGTCATCCTCTTTATCATTACCTTTCCCAAAATTCTCTTTTCTCTTAACGACAACATCAACTTTACCTTGAGTCGGAGACAATCCAGGCCTTGTAGACTCCCACTTACTCTTTATCTTCTCTAAAATTTGTTCTCTTTCAACCCCACAGATAACCAAAATTACCTGGTTAAACTCCTTGAGGTAGTCGGATAGTTCAGAATCTAGTCCTCGGTAGTGCCTTCTTTTAAGATTTCTTTTAACTTCAATAGGAACAGTTTCATCAACCAAAATATCTGCTTTTATTTCTCTACCTTTTTCTGTTTCAACAGGGATATTTCTTTTTTTTTGTAACCCTCCAAAACCCTGATTTGGAGAATTCAATCTTTCAGATAGATAATCTCTTAATTCATTTTGAAATCTTCTCTCATGAGAATAACTCTTACTAGGACACCAGTTCTCTACAATCTTCAAAACCTTATCGTAGATATCATTAATCATTTCTTTGGTTCTTAGTTTTGTTCTCTTTTTTTGTTTTTAAGTTTGAGCTTATTTATTAGTTTATTGGTTAACTAAGAAATTGAGAAAAAAGAAACTTGTTAATTGGTTTTATCTGTTTCTTTGTGCCAACAACCACGGATTAGGAGCCACAAAAAAACCACAAAACAACAAATAAGAAGTTACTTATAGAGGTTTGATTTAATTTTTATTTAAGTTACTGAAGAAGGATGTTTCTACTATGGATTTGTTCGATTTAGCCTTCACTTCATATATCTACGATTTCTTCACCAGTTTTAATGAGAGTTACAAATCTTTTCTAAAAAGAGTGGATTATGATCTTGATCTTTTGGATCCGAAAGATAGGAGGGCATTGATTGTTTGGTTAAATAGATGGGGATGCCGTCAATTCTCGCTGGATTATCATGAATTAGCTTCTAATGAAATCTTGTCATGGTACAATGAGGGATACCTTGAAGTCATTCCTGAGGAAAAGAGGCTCTGGGAACTCAATAAAAAAGAATTCAAAGAAATAAGGGCCACCTATGCTGAATTAGCCCAGAAAACTGCTTCCAGAAAGAAGAGAAACGGTGACTTATTATCTATATCTGTTGGTCCGACTGGTGCTTCTAAGATCTTGTTTGCCTTGAGGCCAGAGGTATTTGTTCCCTGGGATATAGCCATAAGAAAGGGACTAGGATACAATGACGACAGTAGCTCCTACGTAAATTACTTAAAACAGGCTAAGTCACTAATAGAGTCACTTTCAACTTCTTGTGATAAAAACGATGTTGAATTGCTTGAGGTTCCACAGAAACTTGGGCGGGAAAAAGCTACAGTGGCACAACTCATTGGAGAATATTATTGGGTCACAGAAACAAAAGACTGTTATCCACCTTCTCCTGATACAGTTCAGCAATGGGCTAAATGGAGCGAAGATAGTTAAAGAAGTTCCTAATTTTATAAAAGAACTTGTTTAAGGTGTTTTTTGATTAATTTTTCTTTTTTTATGGGTTTAATATCTTCTTTTTCACTATTTTTTGTATAAAAAATATAGGGTACAACTTTTTTGTCCTCAAAGATTTCGTTAATAGATTGATGGTACAGGCTTAGTTGTCTCTTGTATGGTTGCTTGGTTTCTTTGCTTTTCTCGGTTTTATAATCTATAACTTCAACTTTGTTTTCTTTTAAGTGGATTAGGTCTATTTTTCCATTTAAAACCACTTTTCTTCCTTTAATCTCAAGTGGGAGGCAACATCTTTTTTCAACCAATTTTTCTCCACTCAAATCATCAATAAATTCCTTAACATTTTCTTCATCCCTGTTCCTTGGTTCAATGTCTCTATTTTTCGCATATAGTTCAGCGAACCTATGGACCTGAGTTCCAAGTTCTTCTCCCCTTCCATGGGACCTGGTTTCTCCAATCACAGACTTCATTCCCAACTTAACTAGTCCCCTCTCCTCTATTTCTTCAATTTCAAATTCAGATTCCTCAATTCTCGTTTCTTCACTTATCTCTAGAGATGGTTCGATATAATCTTTCGGTAGGTTTAGGTCTTTGAAGAATTGGCTTTTTTGTTCAGGATCCGCCGTTACGTAGAGGTATTTTTTGGCTCTACTCATCGCCACATACATCAACCTCCTCTCTTCATCATATCCTCGACTCAAACACTTATTCAAGACCTCAGCCCTCCAGTTATCGTAGAGATAAGGTAAGTCACCGCCAACATATCTCTTCTTTTGTCTCAACCCAATGGGGTCTTCATATTGTATTCTTCCAGAGCCACGGCCATAACTAGGGAAAGCCCCAGAATTAACATCAGAAACAAAAACAACTGGATACTCAAGCCCCTTGGCACCATGAATAGTCTGAACTGTGGCGACATTTTCCTCCAAACTATTATCAACTTCATAAGTTTCATCAGAATCGATGTTTTCTTCCATGAATTGAATTATTTCTCCAAGATTCATGTATGAACTACTAAAAGTGTGATCAAGGACCTCAATGACTTTTCCAGAAAAAGCATCATCAATCCCATATCGATCAAAAACAGTTTTAGAAACAGTAACCAAATCATCAATATCCTTTAGACCGTCTCTGAATTCAAGCATGTTTTTTGGATAATCCTCTCCCTCAAGAATATAATTAACCTCATCCAAGTTGTATCCAGCATTCTCTAAGACAACACTCCAACCTCTCTTGGAGTCTTTGTATTCGAGGATTCTTAGCCAAGCCAAGAGAATTATGGCTGGATTCGTCTTAAATAACTCAACACCTCCCTCATAAGCAACAGGAACACCAAGCTAAAGCCAAGACCTTTTTTCCTCTTGGTTAGTCTACTTTGAATGTGATTTTGTCCTTTTTTTCTATTTTTACATCATCGAGTTCAAAGATTTGTTCTAGTTCTTTGAAGAGACAGTTGAGATGCCAGAATTTCCATGACTTTATCTTTTTTCCCAATGCTCCGTTTGGTGTTTTGAACACTTTTTCGCCAGCCATTATCCACGAGCCACATAAACAACATCTCTTCTGGATCTTGGAGTCTCTAACCTCTAGATGTGCATTCTTTTTTCTATGCCTTTTTTCTTCCAACATTGGTTTAGGAAAATGGTTGTCTAATCTTCTACTAACCTCTACTCTAGGCCTTGTATCAAAGTATTGGCTACTGGGCACATCTTTTGAGTTTGGAGTTATTTCTTCTATTTTTAAGAGGAAGCAAAGCTTGTGCCATGCTCTTCTTTTGTCGATGTTGTTTAGGGTTGGTGGAAACGGAATAGAAACAACCATTTTATCTTTAGATATCTCTTCTTTGCAATGTGGACAGGTAGTTTCTTCTGGTGAGTGGTGGTCTTTTATCCATTTTATTTTGTCCAAAACATACACCTCCATTTAAGGAGATACGAAACCCTATCTAGGTAGTTAGGTTCTAAAATAACAGACACCTCAATTTTGTTTATAACTAAATTTTTTGTTACTTAGTAATTTAATATAATATTTAAAACTTTTCCCATATAACAAAAACTTTTAATACATAATCGGATTTAATTCCTAAACATGGCTGAGACAAAAAAAGGAATACACCTCGTAACAGAAGGATTCGAACTAGACAGAGTAATAGAACCAATATACGACTACCCAATACAAAAAATGATCATCCTAAGATCCAAACAAACCAATTATCCAGAAGCAGACAAACTATCAAGCCATTACGTAGAAAAAATCAAAAAAGAACTCCGAGTCGAAGTCGAAGTAAAAGAAACAGACATCTACAGCTTTGAAGAAGTCTATCAAAAAACCGCTAAAATAATCAAACAAAACCAACAAAAACCAATATACATAAACATCTCCTCAGCACCCAAACTAGCACTAGTGGCAATGATAACCGCCGCCTACCAAAACAAACAAAAAAACACCGAAATATTCTACGTCAAACCACAAAAATACCTACTTCCTCAATTACTAGGAAAAATAGCTAACGACGAAAGCCTCGAAGAAACAAAAAAAGAATTCCTAGAACACGGATTCGCAAAAGGAAAAACCAGCTACGAACAAATACCAATCTTCCCAATCCAACAAACTAATGAACTCGACAAAAAAATCCTAAAAACACTAAAAAAACAAGAACAAGCAAACTCAATCACCAAACTCAAAAACCAAATAGAAAAAAAATCCAACGAATCCATAAAAAGATCCACCCTACAATACAGAATAAAGAAACTAGAACAAAACGACCTCATCAAAACCCAAAGAGAAAATAGAAGACTCAAAATCGAGATACAAAAACTCGGAGAAATCTACCTAAAAAACAAATAACCCAAACTGAGTTGATCTTTATTATGAAAATCCCAGTTAGCTGGCTAAAGAAATACGGATACTGCAAAAGACAACTATACCTCGAAAAAACCAAGAACATATCGCCAAAAACAACCTCAAAAATGAAGAAAGGAACAAAAAAACACAAAAACCTAGAGAAAAAGCACCAACAAAAAGCTAACATAAAACTAAGCCTAGAAGAAGCCTTTGCTAAAGCTAGAGAAGAAAACAAAGCCTATACCTTCAGAGAGATCTACTTAAAGAA
The DNA here is from genome assembly GCA_003034855.1 of archaeon SCG-AAA382B04. Taxonomy (GTDB): domain Archaea; phylum Halobacteriota; class Methanonatronarchaeia; order Methanonatronarchaeales; family Methanonatronarchaeaceae; genus PZKD01. The sequence goes on from PZKD01000009.1 coordinate 13,267, forward strand.
CCACGAACTCAAGGGAAAAGCAGACGAAATTAGGATATACCCGGATAAAATAGAAGTGATCGATGACAAACCAAGGGGCAAAGACTACTACTCAAACAAGCTCCAGGTTTGGGGTTATTGTTATTTACTCAAAAACAAATATGGTCCAAAAAAACCAGTTTTCGCTGCAATCAGACACCGAGACAAAAAAGAAATAAATTGGATAACTAAATACAGAAAAAAACACACAGAAGAGGTTAAAAAGTCCTTAAGATCTATTCAAAACATATTAAGTGGAAAAGAAGCTGGGAAACCAAGTAATAGGAATAAGTGTCGGAATTGTAGATTCAAAGAATATTGCTAGAATTGGGTTTTTAAAAAAAATTTAATGTGATACCTCATAATTTGGGGTGTTAGAGTAAGTTTTATTAAATTTAATCTAATTTTTCTTTAATTTTGTTTTTTAACTTCTCTATGATTTTCTCAATCTTGTTCTCTTTTCTTTTTAAGTAATCTTTTCCTAGATTTTTTCCACGGTAATCGATGTCGTTTCTTAATTTTCTCATCTCTTCGAGTAATTCTATTTCTTGTTTTGTTAGATCTAGAAATTCGCTTGCGTAACTTATCAGGCATTTTTGGGAGTATGATTTGTATCCTTCGATGCTCAGGATTGCAGTTAAGTATTGTTTTATCTTGGTGGTTGAGAAGGCTCCTTCCAAGATCTTTGATTTTGGTAGGGGAGGAAGTCACCGTTTCACTACCATTTAAGGTTAGCAGTTCCAGCTACATTACCTTCATCTATTATGAATCTTTCACCGGCACTCCAAATAGGTTTAGCATTCTCCTCCGCCAAATTGGCTACAGTACCAGACTCAACAGTTTGGCTGCTGCTTTGGTCACAAATGATAATCTTAGAAACACAATTTTAAGAAAACTTATCTTATTAAAAATGAAAATGATAAAATAGATGAAAGATGTGTGCTCAAAAACTTAAAATCACCCTAATTCTAAACGATGACGGTTGGTGGACTGCAAAAAATAACAAGGTACAAGTTGCCTCCCAAGGCAAAACACGAAAAGAGGCTCTAGATAACCTAGATAAGGCCATAGCCTTAAAAAAAGGAAAAACAGGACACAAACCAACTGAAGAGGAACTAAAAGAAGTAGGAATAGAACCCAAAAATAACTCAGCAAAAGACAAAGAACTTCCAGACATCTTAAAATAGTGAAAGAATGAATAAGAGAGATTTCTCTGGAAAAGACATAATTAAAGTTCTCGTCAATAAGGGAAACTTCCGAATAGAAAGAATCAGCGGAGACCACTACATCCTAAAATGGGAACACCCAACAGAAGACGAAAAAAGAACTTTTGTAGTTCCAAACCATAAGAAAATACGAATCGGGACCTTAAGTAGCATCGCAGAACAAGCTGGAGCAAAAAACTTCGACAGATTCTGCAAATGGATTGATCTCAATCGATAACGATTAAATTAAACACAAAGATACATATAGCTGTTTTTAAAATCCAAAAATTTTAGCGCCAATATCACGAGGAGGTTAACTTAAGCTTTAAGGGAAAGAGAACTCCTTATAGCTGGAGGGGGATGAATCGGCATATTTTTGTTTGTGGGAAACAAATTATCGTTAGAGGCTCCGAGCCTATAGGTCGAGTTCGGAGAGCCGAGGTGTCTGGAGTGATAGGCCCTTCCGCAATGGATACGTGGGATGGGGCTCGGAGCAGGGCTCTTGTGATCGAGCCCAGGGCCAGGGCACATGATAGCGACGGACATAGGTTTCTGTCCTGGAAGACAGTCTAAGTCCTTGGAACCTGCAATAGAGCCGAGTCGTGCTCGGCATAGGCTAACCTGGTAGGGGTCTCAATCTCGGACTTGAAGGGCCCTACATAGGTGGAAGCATTTAGGTGAAGAGGTTACAAGTGGTTCCTATTCTTTTTGAGTGAAGTTGTTGGATGCTTTATCTAGATGTTTTTTTGGATTGGGTTATTGTTCATTTCAGATTGTTTCATGCGAAACTTTTATGGTTTTAGTTCGATAATAAACTATTGTGCTATTATGTCAAAAACAAAAGACACCACAAAACCAACTCACCTCCAAAAAACAAAAAAAGAAGAAAAATCAATCGACACAAGGAACCTAAAACTAACGTACAGTGACGGAACCAAAGCTGTTAACGGAATCTCATTACAAATACCCAAAGGCGAGTTCTTTGGTTTTCTAGGTCCAAATGGAGCTGGAAAAACAACATTCATAAAGATGCTGGTGACTCTACTAAACCCTACTAGCGGAAAAGCTAAAGTGAATGGATACAGCCTAAAGAAACAACCTCAAGTCATTAGAGAAACAATCGGCTACATGGCTCAGGAAACAAATGTCGATGGAGAACTAACAGCAAGAGAAAACATCAGATTCGCCTGCGAAGCCTATGGAGTTCCCAAGAAAAAACGAGAAAAACGAATCAATGAACTACTCGAATTGGTTGAACTATCAGATGTAGCCAATAAAAGAGTTAAAGGATATTCTGGTGGAATGAAAAAAAGACTTGACGTAGCTACTGCTCTAGTTCACGAACCCCCCTTAGTTTTTCTAGATGAACCTACAACTGGATTAGATCCAAAATCACGAAAAAAATTATGGGATTACTTCGAACGAATCAATGCTGAAGGAAGAACAATTTTCTTAACCACCCAATACCTCGAAGAAGCAGATCAACTTTGTGATAGAATAGCTGTCATTCAAGAGGGAGAAATAATCTCAACAGGCTCACCAACTAAACTAAAACAAAAAGTTGGTGGACACATACTTGAAATAAGTTTTGATGGAGACAAACAAAAGAAAAAAGCAGCAGAAATAGCTAAAAAAACCAACATATACGATGATACAAAAGTTGATTTTACAGAAAAAGGAATCAAAGTAGCTGCAGAAAAAAACCAAATATCTGGAGCTGCCTTATTGGTTGAATTACAAGAAAATAACCTCCCTATTAAAGGATTTAATCTACACGAACCAACATTGAATGATGTGTTCTTAACCATTACTGGAAAAAAAATCAAAGATAAAAAGGAGGAAAAATAAGTGAACTCAAAAACAAAAAATGATTTAGAAAACCTCAGATCGAAGAATTCTTTCATAGGAGATGTTTGGGCAAACTTCAAACGATGGCTAATCAAGTTTTTCAGAAGTCCTCATACAGTAATAATGAATCTTATACAGCCAATTCTTTTCCTATTTTTGTTCGTAGAAGTATTCGGTAACATTGTATCCAACCCAATTTCAGGTGTTTTAGGTGGAGAAGTCGAATACGTAACTTTTCTATTACCAGCTATTTCCATACAAGTAGCTGTAATGACTGGAATGGCATCCGGTATTGGATTAGTGAGAGATATCGAAGAATGGATATTCGAAAAAGTGATGGTTTCACCAATGAGTACAACAGCCGTTTTTATAGGAAAAACCACATCAGAACTAGTTAGAATCGCAGCTCAAATCGCAATAATTCTAGCACTAGGAATAGCTCTTGGAGCCAAAATATCTACTGGAATTCTAGGGATGCTTGGAATAATTGGTGTAGGACTATTGTTTTCGATTGTATTCATTTCATTAACAACTTCGATATCAATGATTACAAGAGACCAAGAAGCGATGCAGGCAATTCTTATGCCAATAATGTTTCCACTCTTATTCCTCTCAAGTGCTTTCCTACCATTAAAGATTTTGCCAGACTGGATTCAAACATTTGGCAAGTTTAACCCAATCACTTATGGAGTTGATGCTGCAAGAGCCATTGCACTTGGAAAAGACGTGATGACAACAATAGAATTTAACGCACTAAGCGGTATGTGGAACACAGTTGTACCAGCAATCTCAGTTTTATTGATCTACATAATAATACTAGGAGGATTAGCCATATACACAATCAAAAAAGGAACAAGCTCTGAAGCGAAATAAAACCCTTCAAATAAAAAAATAGGGGGTATATAACCATGAATAAAAAAGATTCAATAATTGATTTACAAAAAGAAGTTCACAAAAAACTAATAAAGAAACTCAAAGAACTAGCAAAACCCCATGATCTTAACCATGGTGAATTACCACTACTAATGAAACTAATAACAGAAGGAGACAAAATCACTCAGAAACAATTACTTAAAAAACTACCCGTTTCAAAATCAACACTATCTAAAAAAATAGATGACTTAACCAAAAGAGGTTATTTACGAAAAGAAACAGATGAACAGGATAAGCGCTTAACCTTAATTTGCCTTACAGACAAGTCTAAAGAAATAGAGAAAAATATAAAAGAAATAGGTCAACAAATAGAAAAAATAACCCTAGATGGATTCAGTCAAAAAGAACAAGAAGAATTAACTAATTATCTTAAAAGAATAATAAAAAACCTTGAAAACCAAAAATAGTATTCAAAAAAACCCCTAAAAAAACAAATTATTTACCTTGAGTTGATTTTTGTCACAAAGGGCCTTGTTAACTAGCTAAAAAAAATATAGGTACTATAAAAGACAGTTTTACCTTGAGAAAACCAAAGAGATCCCGCCAAAAACAACCTCAAAGATGAAGAAAAGAACAAAAAAACACACTGAAGAAGTTAAAAAGCCACTAAAATCCATTAAAGGCACACTAAATGGAAAAGAGGTTGGGAAACTAAAGGAAGTAGAAAACAAAAATAAATGCCTAAATTTCAGATTTAAACAACATTGCTAACTCTAATTCGTTGAGTTGGTGTTTATGCAAAAAAAATGTCCAAGATGTGAAGATAATAGAGAAGAAGTTGAACCGATCACTGTTAGATATTTATTAGAGCCATTTTTGAATCAAAGCGTTAAAGATGATTATAGATATTTTTGTTGTAAAAACAAGGACTGCAGTGTTGTTTATTTCTCTGAAAACCATAATCAAGTTTTTTCTAGAAAGCATGTGAGAAAGAGAGTTAATTTTAAATTAGATAAAGATGAGCAACCATATCCATTGTGCTATTGCTTTGGATATCGTAAGGAAGACATAAAGAAAGATGTTGTTGAAAACAAAGAAACAAGCGTTGACGAATGGATTAAGAAAAGAATCAAAGCAAACGAATGTAATTGCATGGTCAACAACCCAAGCGGTAGCTGTTGCTTAGAGGATATAAGAGAAGCAATACAAGAAATAAAAAACAACCGAGACACTGGAAGCGACAACAAAAACGATTTTTGTTGTTGCTAAAAAATAAATTCCCCTGAGCATTATAGGAAAAATAAAAAAGAAGGAATTATTTTTCTCTTGAAAAAAAAATAACAGATTATCTAAAAGAACAGGTATTGGTGGAGAAATTTCTAGGGGAGAGGAATCTCAGAAGAGCTTACAAAAAAATCGAATCCCTTTTTTCTTTTTTAGACAAAGTGAGGCAGAAAACCAGCTCTCGGTATTTACTTTTATTTACCTCTTTATTCAACCTTTAAATTTCCCTGAAACAGATGTTGTGTGGTCTTGAGAGCAGGTATATTCTTGTCTTGAAAGCAAAAAGTCCTGCTTCGCTTCAACAAATTGTTGGAGGCTAAGAGCAGGTGGGGGCATGACCTGAATAGACAGGTCATCTAGGTGACCATGCCCTCCCCATAGGGAGGACATCCTTTGGTCGAGAGAGAAAGGGATGGAACAGCAGATGATGGAGGTGTTTTTATCCAAATTGAGCCATGCTCAAAGTGGAATAAAGCACCCTTTGAGTGCTGAACCTCGAAAAGCTTCCCGTGAACCATCGCTCCCGCAAGGGACGGTAAATAGTGAACGAACTCGGGAAGCCCGATACCTAAAAGTATCGGGAGGGTGTCACATTAGTGATTTTAGTTTATTGGATAGTACAGCTGTTTTCTCTAGTTTGTTTGTTAGGTCGTTGTTGTTGTCGATTAGGCAGGTTATTTTTCCGTTTTGGTAACTATTTGGTTCCATTCCGGTCCACACACCTAAGATGTCTACATCAAGTCCTTTGAGGTGTATTACGCCGAATAATTGGCTTAGGTATCTTATTAGTTTGTGGATTTTTTCTTGACCTATTTCTAGGTCTTTTGGGCGTGGTGTGTTGAGGTTTGCTGTGATGAGGCCATAGTTTTCTGCTTTGGTTTTTAGGTCGTGGTCGAATGTGAAGAAGATTGGTTTTCTTTCGCTGGGTGGGTTGTGGTATTCTTCTATTATTAAGGTGTCTCTATCTTCTTTGTCATCGCTCCAATTTTTGTCTCCCACTAAGTCGATTCCTAGTCTGTTTTGTAGGTAGTTTAGTTCGGTAGAAGCTAGTTTGGATCTTCGGGATTTTAACTTTGGTGAGTTATTGAGTAAGCCAAAGCAATTGACTCTTTCTTTAAATGCCTTTATTTCTTCTTGTCTGTATTTTCTTCCAACCTTTCTATTGGTTTCTTTTCTAACTAAGTTACTTAGGAGCCATTTAGCGTCTTTTAATGCGTGTGGATTTTTTTGTAATAGGGGATGGAGTGTGGAGCTAATGAATCGCTTATACAAAATATTGGTGTCGAAGGCTAGGGAAAAACTATTTGGGTTACCACTAATTGTTTTCAAAGCATTTTTTAGTTCTTTGCCATATTCTTTGGGTTCAAATGCTCCAGCTGCAACCAATGCTCCAATAATGTCATGAAATAATGGAATCTCCCTCTCTTTTATGTCACCAAAATCATGTTTCTGTCGTCTTTGCCTGTATTTTTCTCTGGAAATTATTTGTTCGCAGCTCCAAGAACCGTTTTCGAGAGAGATTTTAAATAACCTAGTTTTTAATAACGGATACTCCAACCAAATTTCTTTTACATCTCTAACAGAGGCGAGGTTAAGCAGTTCATTAATTTGTTTTTTCTCTAATTCGATCTTACTCAATTACTTCACCCTTAATTAATTCTACGAGATCTTGTCTAGAAAATGGAATATCAAAATATGGATAACTAGCGTTGCTTACCTCATCGATGTGTAGGTAATATATTTTTTCAACATCAGAGGCGATTCCTTTGATTAAGGCACTGCTAGCAACAACCTTCTTAGCAGGAGTGATATTAATAAAAACATTATTTTGTTCAGAATTTATTTCTTCAACCACCTTAGCTGGTTTCTTAACATCCAAATCATTTTCCAAGTGATTGAGTTTCACGCTAGGAGTGAATCCATAGTTACGAGAAACCTCTTTCAAAGCCTTTTTAACATCATCTATTTCTTGGCGTGTAGAAATTACATGAATCGAATCAAAGCTAATTCCGTCATGAAATAAAATAGCCCAATACGAATTCACAAGGGCCCAATCACTTCTCCCTGTAAAAGTAATAAGTTCGTTATCCATTTCTAACTAAAAACTAATAATTTATACTATTTTACTTCTTCCCAACGAATCTAACTCTCAAAAGAATCTAATATTTTTTTCTTTTTATAATAGGTATCTAGATCTCTAAGTTATTTTTATTAGTTTATTTTTATACTAAAAAATTTGTTATATAGAGATAAGAAATTTGCTGATCAATTCTAATTCTTTGGTTAATTTTTTTCTGTTTTTAGATGCACATCGAATCTGGCTCCACCTAATTCTGAGTCCCTGGCCTCTATTTTTCCGCCGTAGTTTTCTGTGATTTCTTTTGCTAGGTATGAGCCTAGTCCTGTTCCTCCGGTTTCTTCGTTTTTGAATCCTCTTTTGAAGATTTTGTCTTTTTGTTCGTCTGGTATGCCTTTTCCATCGTCCTCTACGGAACAAATCACTTCTTGGTCTTTTTCTTTTCCACTTATTCTTATTTTGGTTCCATTGGAGTGTTTGATTGCGTTTTCAATCAAATTACTAAACAATCTTTTGAGTAATCCACCAGCCTTTACTCTACAATCACCTAGTGAACAGTTTTCTATTAACTCAAAACCATTTTCCTCGGCCACAGCCTTATTTTCATCTAAAACTTCTTGAACAACAGGCTTTAACTCAATCTCTTCTAATTCTTCTCCTTTCACTTTTCTTAGTGTCCTAACTTTTTGTATGATGTCTTCACTTTCTTTAGTTGCCTCCAATGCCTTATCCACATATTCTTTGTTTTCTTCTGTTTCCTCTTTCAACAACTCCAAATAACCCTCAACCACCTGAAACTTGTTCAGAACATCATGCCTTAACAGGCTGTGGAGGAATTGTTCTCTTTCTTCGGCTTTTTTTCGCTCTGTTATGTCTATGGAGAGTACTATGACTCCGGTGATGTTTCCGTCTTTATCGTAGTATGGTACTTTATCGGTGCGGACCCATCTCTCTTCGCCTTCTACCGTTCCCAGCTTTTCGATAATCCCTGTTTTTGGTTCTTCTGATTTGATGATTTCTAAGTCGTCTTCGTAGTATTCTTTAGCTTGATTTGGATACACTTCTTCTGCAGATTTTCCTTCTATCTCTTCGGGTTTCATCCCTGTTGCCTCTGCTGCGGCTTTATTTACTCTGATAAAGTTGTTGTCGGTGTCTTTGTACCATATCATTGCTGGGACATTATCAAGGATTTTTTCTAAATCTTTATTGATCTCCTTCACCTGCTCCTCCGCCCTTTTCCGTTCGGTGATGTCCCACCAGGCTCCCACTACTTGTGTTTCATTATTTTCTCGGGAGATGGCCCTGTGGGTGTCTCTTAGCCAGTGATAGTTTCCTGAACTATCTTTAAATCTATAGGTAATGGTTATAGAATTGGTTTCGCCCTGGATCAATTTTTGGATTTCTTTAAACACGCTTTCTCTGTCATCGGGATGGATACAACTCCGGTGAAACTCCTCATTTCCCACAAAATCATCGGGCTCAAAACCGAGTACGTCCTGGATGTTATCACTGATGTAAGTTATTTTTTGTTCACCATCAATGAATTTGTGTGAATAGATAACTGCGGGGGTGTTGGATATCAGGTTATCAAGGCGCTGTTCACTTTCTTTTAGCTCCTCTTCAGCGCTCTTTCTCTGAGCTATTTCTTGCTGAAGATGTTGTACTTCTTTATAAATTCCTATACCAATTAGCAAAAGCCCCATTGCTGTCAGAAGACCTTCGATCTCTGTATTGACCAATGTTGGCTCGTGAGTGAATTCATCTAACAGGTCGATGAGCAAACCATAAGTGAATGTTGACCAGCCTAAACTTAGAAGATTTATACTGAGTCTTTTGACAATAAAAAATGAACAAAGGGCCACAAAAAAATAAGCGCCCTCAATAATAATGTCTGTACCCTCAAATGAAGTATTTAACGAAAATGCTAAAAACCATGTCAAAATAGTAAGAATCGTAAATATCAAAAAGAAATATTCGTCCCTTTTTTTTATTATATCCGCAAAAAGCATAACTAAACCGCCCCCCTCCCTCTTTTCATCTGTCATGACATCACACCTGGGGTACTCCCATTTTTCTCAACTCGGGAAAACTTTCATCCATGGTTTTACCCACTACTTCTTCTACCGGAATAGACGTATATGTCTCGGTGATCTTGTTGGCATAAATCATCCGCAGCGAGGAATTATCATCAGGCTTTTCCAGCTGGTAAATATGTAACCCCACCGGTACATCATCGAAAACATCGGCGTAAGTTTGCAGCTCCCTCTCCGTCTTCTTCCACTCATCTATGTCTATGACTACTCCGGTTACTTTTCTGTAATCGTCTTTTTCTCCTTCTTCGGTTATTCTGCCAATGTCTCTGAACCATTTATAATTGCCTGATTTTTTCTGGATCCTGTACTCTACCTCGTATCTCTTCTTCCGACCTTCCAGATGGTTCTTCATAGCCTTCATTGCACGGTCTTGGTCTTCGGGATGGAGCAAATCCGTAAAATCGGTATAATGTTCAAACTTTTCCGGTGAATAACCTAGTATTTTGGCTTTTGTTTCGTTGAACACGACTTCTCCTGAAGGAAGTTCCATTTCCCACCAGGCAAAATCACCTGCTTCCATAGCTCCTTCGAGTCTTTCTTTATATATCTTCAACTCTTCTTCGAGTTTTTCTCTACTATACATCTCCTGCTCCTCCTCTATTTAGGGAATTCGCCTTCTTCAGGTGAACATCGAACCGTGCTCCACCCAAATCTGAATCCTTAACCTCTACTTTTCCTTTATATGTTTGGATTATTTTTTTTATTAAATTTAGGCCTAGACCTCCAGAGCTTGGTTTTTCTGAATAATCAAGGTCAAATATTTCATCCTTTTTTCTGTCGGATATTCCCTCTCCGTCGTCCTCAACACCTAAAATAAACTCATCTTGGTTTTCAGTGACAAAGACCTTAATCTCTTCGCAATCAGCGTGATAGATTGCATTTTCTATGAGGTTGTGGACTACATCTTCGATGAAGTGTCCTGCTTTCACCTCGCCACCTATCTCCTCCGCTACCTCAAATTCTAGAGAAATCTCTTTTTCCTTGGCTTCACCCTTGTTTTTGTTAATTGCGTTTGTGATGAGGGATTTAAGCTTTTCTACATTTATCTCTTTTGCTTCTCCTTTTTTCGTGAACTCAATCATGCTTCTGAGCTTATCGGTGAGGTTTAGTGTTTTTTCAACAGAGTTAGTAGCCTTTTCAATTTTTTCCCTACCTTCCTCTCCAACATCTTCTCTAACAAGATCCAGGTACCCCTGTACTACTTGCATCCTATTTCTAATATTATGGGTAACAAGCGAGTTAAGAAAATGCTCCCTTTCCTCCGCTTCCGTTCGTTCGGTGGTATCTTTTGAAACAATAATAATTCCTTCACCTCCGTTTTCTTCTGATTCGTGATGTTTCACTGGGCTATAAGTTCTGTTTGACCATTTTTCCGCTGTATTGAACTCGTACTCCTCTGTTATGGGCTTATTTTTTTCTAATACCTTCTCCATGTTATTTTTAAGAGCGTCTGTTTCTTTGTCTGGATGAATCTTGGCGTACTTCTTGCCTACAACTTCATTCTTATTGCAACTAGGAATCTTACCATCATCAAACAAACGGGAGATATGTTCATCGTTGGCAAAAACGTACCGATAATCCTTGTCAATCATGTATATGGAATCACCCGAAGATTGAACTGCCTCTTTGTATCTTTTTAGATCTTCCTCCGCCTCTTTCCGCTCGGTGATGTCGTTATAGGTACTCAACCGGCATGGTTCTCCATCTATTGTTATGTCGGCAAAACCCAGTTCAAGTGTCCTTTGCTCCCCATCGATCCTGACGATATCTACTTCAAAAAACTCGGGCACTTCTACACCCTGCGATAACTTTTTCATCCGTTCTTTGGTTTTTTCTTTGCTTTCGGGCGTCAGATAGTACAGAGGCGGTTTTTCATTAAACCTGTCGACACTGTCAACCATAAAAATATCAAGCAGTTTTTTATTGGCGAAGATCAACTCTATCCCTTTGCTTATGCCAATGCCAAAACTGGTATTTTCTATAAGCGTACGGTATCTCTCTTCGCTCTCTTTCAGCTTTTCCTCCGCCCGCTTGCGCTCGGTGATGTCTCGTCCTGAGCTGAGAGTTCCGATTGTTTCGCCGTCATCGTTCCTTATCACAGAATTTTTCCATGAAATGATTCTCTCTTCTCCATCTTTAGTTACGATGGGGTTTTCGTATCTTTCTGCCTCTCCGGGTTTACCACTCAATAATGGCTCTTGAGTTTCTTCAACCACTTCTTCCCTAACTCTTTCGGGCATGAAATTCTCGTACCAATTCTTCCCGATAATTTCATCCTTATCGTAGCCGAGGACTTCACAGCCTCTCTCGTTTATCTCGGTCACTTCTTGATCTCTATCAATTGCTACGATAATCACATCGGCAATATCCAAATACTTTTGAGCCCTGTCTCTCGCTTTCTCCACTCTCTCTTCGGCTTTACTACGCTCAACTTCTTGAACTATTGCATCAGTTAACACACCATACTGTGATTTGGGGTCTCCGCCTTTTTGGATGTAGCGGTTGGCTCCTAGGTTGAGTGCTTCTATTGCTACTTCTTCTCTTCCTTTGCCTGTGAAAATAATGAAGGGAACTTCTCTATCTAGTTCTTTTCTTAGTTTTTCGAGAAGCTCTAAGCCGCTTGTCTGGGGCATTTGGTAATCACAAACAATGCAGTCGTAGCTATTAGCTTCCATAAGTTCAAGAGCTTGAGAAGGAGAACTAGATGTCTCTACATCAAAGTTTTTATTTTCTTTTTCTAAGTAGGTTTCTGCAAGGTCGAGGAAGCTTTCTTCATCATCCACCAACAATACAACAATCATTCTCTCTATACGTGTTATTAAGAACTCACGATTTATATTTTTTTATGAATTTTAATTAACTATTCTATTCTTTTTTTTTTAAAAAAAGAGGGGTTTTGTTCTAGGGAATTATTTTTTATGTTTTTTGTATTTATGATGTATCGTTGATTTAGGTTGATCGAGTTCTTTGGCGATTTCGCTAAAACTTTTTCCTTCTTCTCTTAATCTATGGACTTTTTCTAAATCGATTTCTTTTTCCTTCCTACCCCAACTAGTTTTATCTTTTTTCCTTTGGTAAGCTGCCTTAACTCTCTTACTTCTCTTCCGAGATTCTTCTTCTCCGATCCAGCCAATTATTTGCAACATCAAATCATAAAGAATCTCGTCCCAAGGACTAGGTGCATTATGAATTTGTTCAAGCCATTGTTGGTTCACTGAGTGTATTTCTACTCCTCGGGCAGCCATTTCTTTCACGATTTTGACGGTTCGTTTTCTTAGGCGATAGAGGCGATCGAAGTCCCATACAACGATGTGGTCTATTTCTCCTTTCCTTGCTTTTTCTAGTAGGTTCTCTAGTTTTGGTCTTTTTCTGGCTCGGTTCCAGGCTGTTTGTTTTTCTTTTATCACTTCTGGTTCTGGAGTTGTAGTGCCTAACTGTTTTTTACAAAACTCTAAACAATGTTTTTTCTGATTCTCCGGATCCTGATCCTCTGTAGACGTTCTCAAATAAACCACCACTTCTTCAGACATAGTTAGGAGACTTAGTTTTGGCTTTGGTTTTTGTTTTGGTTTTGGTTTTTGTTTTGTTGTTTTTCTTGGAGTTTGAGCTCGATTTTTTGTCTTTCCTTGTCCACTGAGATCTTGATTTGGTGTTTTTCTGCGAAATCTTCTGGGTCTTTTCCTAAGATCTTGGCTATGTAGTTTGGGAATGGTGCTTTATAATAGGTTTTGTCCCCCTTCTTCTCTTTGTATATACTGTAGGGGTTGTTTGGTAATGGGATTTTGTCTTTGTCTCTTGATCTTAGGATCTTTATACATCAAATAAAGTTAAACACCTCTCTTATAGATAGAGTATTTAATTTTTTAGTAGATTTTAAATAAGTTAAGCTCTTAGTTCGACTATAAGAGAAGAGAAGTAAATTGGATAGAAGGAATTATTAAAGGATACATTAAACAAAGAATTTCCTCAATAGTTTTTTTCATAATCTTTTTGCCATGCCTAGTTTTATTGTTAGTCTCTGATTTTTATTATAATATAGGTCCTAGAACAATAATAGGATCAATAATAAATATAGGTAGCTGGAACTTTGCTCTCATCTTCTTTGTTTTTTACCTTCTTCCCTCAATACTAGTAGGAATAATTGTGTCAAAAGCAATAACAAACCTCATCTATTAAAAAAACACAAAACTCTTCCAATAAATCCAGGTTTTTTAAAAAATAAAAAATTTTATTTAATAAAACTAGGAGAGATGGTTCAATGGATGTACTCTTAATAGAATCAAATAATAAAGCAATGGAAGCCAGATTTATAGAAAAAAACCCTAAGACAAGAAAGAGGATAAAACAAAATTTACCTATATCAGGGTATTCGAAACTCTATAAAGAAGAAGTCTATTTCTCGACCCAACTCGATCTAGATAAGGAAGATGCTACTCAAGAGGTAGAAAAAGGAGATATTGGTTTTTGGCAAAGAGGAGATGCTATTTGCTTTTTCTATGGCCAAACAGATCCAGTTTCACCAATAAACGTTTTCGCAAAGATAAAAGAAGGGCTAAAGGAGTTTAGAAAAATCAATGAAGGAGATAAAATAAAATTAACAAAGAACTAAATTATCTATTTTAGTGTATAGAAGCAAATTAAAGAATCTTAGAATATTCTACCTCTATTATATTTAACATTCTATTTCTGTTTATGAGACCAGGGGAATAATTACCTCTACAACCTTATATCCTAAGTAGATTCCTACGAAACCTAAAATTCCAGAGAGAGCGCGAGTCGCAGGAATTGGAAAATCCAATAAAGCAAACAACACTCCAACAGATAGACCCGTCAATAGAGCAAACAATGGTGTCAATTCAACCATACTAACAAACAGATATGGTGTTATTTGATTATAAGGTCACTCTCTCCAGCCTTCAATATCAAAAAAACTTCCCTATAACTATATCTACTTAACACGCCAAAATCTTTCTATAAAAGAAAAATGGGGTTTTAACACTTAATTCACCGCTTTAATGATGGATAAAAAGACCTCAGTAGAGAGAGGAATAAAAAATGAAACATATTTTGAGAAGGGGATTGGCATTCTTAATTGATTTTTTAATAATCTCTATAGTTGGTGCACCAATTGGTGTGGGATTATCAGTGAGCACTTCTTTCCTTAGAGCAGGGGGATATTTACTATTCGGTGGTCCAATAATTCTTGTTACAATACTCTTGATCGGTTATTTCTATCACCTTATTTTTTGGAGTTCAAAAGGACAAACACCTGGCAAAATGATTACAAAATTAAGAGTGATAGATAAAAAAAGGAGAAAACCCGAGTCTAAAAGCTTCCTCAAAACGCTACTTGGGTTATCTCGTAGCTATATTAACACTTGGAATTGCGTTTTTTTACATTCTCTTTCAAGAGGAGGGAAGAGGTATTCACGACCTCTTAGCAAAAACAAAAGTGACCTCCAATTGAATTATTTTTATTTTTTCATGAAATAAAAAGTTATTATAGGAGTAATTTAATTTTTATTGGGAGGTGAGATAGGTTATGCATGCCGCCTTTATGTTAATTAAAACTGAGTTGGGGGAACCGTTTTCGGTAGCAGAACAAATATCTGAGATACATGGAGTAGATTTTGCTCACTCAGTTACTGGCCCCTATGACGTTATTGCGTATATAGAAACAGAAGATGATCTTTCTGGAGAACTACGAGAAATTGCAGAGGAAATACATTCAATAAATGGTGTATTCGACACAATCACATGTATCGCAGCACACTAAGTTCAAAAAACCCCATTATCCTATTTTTTTTAGATCTAAGGTTAATAAAAAAAATAAAAACAATGAAAACTGCTTTTTCTAGGTTTTAATAGCAAATAAGTATTTAAGGATTTTGCTTTTAAATATTCAAAAATGGGTTTTATTAAATCTGGAGTATCTTAATTTTAGGCTTTATTTGCATTGGTTTTCGAAACATATTATTTCTTTAAAGAACATATCTTTCGAATTGAACTTATGTTTGATTATTTAGCTCCTATTTATGATTTATCTCTGAAGATAGGGAACAGATACAGCGCAACTCCAGTTCTAAAAAATGTTGAATTTGAAAGTGGTGATGAAGTTCTTGACATTGGAGGGGGAACTGGCTACTTAGGAGATTTAATGAAAAAAGAATTTAATTTAGAATACGTTGTATTGGACTCAAATAAGAAAATGCTGAGTAAATCAAAGCAAAAAAACATAGATACCATGATACTAGGCAATGCTCTTAATTTGCCCTTCAAAGACCAATCCTTTGATATGATACTTTGTGTGGATGCTCTACACCATTTCATGGAAAAAACTAGGGCTCTGGAGGAAATGAAGAGAGTACTCAAAGATAGGGGGAAAATAGTGATTCTTGACCTATACCCATATCTATTTTTAACCAAAATTATTTCTTGGATAGAAAGAAGAGCAGGGGAAGAATCAGAGTTCTTAACTCCAAGTGAAATATCTCGGAGATTAGGTCTAGAAACTGATTCGTTTAAAGTTAATCACTTCCAGTTCCTCTTAAAAGCTAAAAAATGAAAAAATAAAACCTAAGACCCTCTAAATGTTCATAACTATATGTTTTTTAGATATCTTATCTTATAAGAAAAAAGTAGATAATTTTGGCGTTATCATTTTTTACTTAAGAACCATATTGGTAAAAAGGGAGGAGTTAGTGTGTCAGATAATTTTGAAGAAAAAAAACAGAGAATCAAGGATTTGTTGTCTAAAAGTGAGGAAGAAGGTATCGAGAACGTTAAAGAAGAATTAAAGGAGTTATTGGATAGTTTTTCTCCCCTAGATCTTCCAGAAATTGAACAAGAATTGGTGGATGAAGGGAAAACTCCAGAAGAAATCTCAAAGTTATGTGATATTCATGTAGAATTGTTTAAGGAAGGTCTAGAGAATAAAGTAGATCTTGATGAATTAGAAAAAGGCCATCCATTACATACTCTTATCAAAGAAAACAACGAGATCACTAATGACTCTGAACAACTTAACCTGTTGTTGAAATCACTTAAGTCAGTAGAAGATGAAGATGAGAGAAAGGAAGTAGCTAAAAAGTTTCAACAAAGAGTTCAAAAATTGTTAGAAATAGATCGAACCCATTATGAGAAACTGGAGATGTTGGCTTTTCCTCATATTGAGAGAAGAGGAATTAGTTCAGTTCCCAGGTTTTATGGAAGAAACATAACGAAAACAAGACGAACCTAAAGAAACTAAATTCACTACTAGCCAAAAAACAATTTGATCCTAAAATTATAGCGCAAATAGAAACTATTGCTAATGATTTATCAAGTTCTTTGACGAATATGGTGTTTAGAGAAGAAAACATCCTCTTTTCTACTCTAAAAGAGTTGTTGAAGAAGCAAGAATGGAGTGCTATCAAATCTCAAGAGAATGAAATAGGTTTTTATGGTGGAGTTGAACCTGGGGAGGAATGGGAGAAAACAGACGAATACATATATCCAAATCAATTGGAGAAAGGGGTTGGCGAAGAAAAGTTCAAAAAATTACCAGAGGATCTCAAAGACATTTTAGGTCAAGAAGTCCCTCAAAAAATAGAATTTGGTGAAAAAAGTGAAAAAGATATCGAATTCGACACTGGTTATTTAAACGAAAAAGAATTGAATCTAATATTTAAAAATTTGCCTGTTGATTTAACATTTATAGATAAAAATGATCGAGTTAGATTTTTCTCTGACAAGAACAGGATATTTTTGAGATCCAGATTAATTATTGGTAGACCCGTGAAATATTGTCATCCACCGAGCAGTGTTGAGGTAGTGGAAAAAATATTAAAAGAATTCAAAGAAGGAGATAGAGATGAAGCAGACTTTTGGATTCAAATGAGTGAAGATTTTGTCTACATCTCTTATCACGCCATCTTTGACGATGACGACGAGTATGTAGGTGCTTTGGAGGTTACGCAAGAAATTTCAAAATTAAGAGACTTAGAGGGCCAACAAACGTTACTGGATTGGAAATAGTAGGTTTCTCTTTAGTGAACTATAATCTATCATTTTTTAATAAATCAATTAACTTAAAGGAATTAGGATGAATTAAGAATTAAAAAGGACTATAGCTCTGGGCATAATGGAAAATATCTTCTAAGCTGTGGATTTAGACCGAAAAAACCAATTTCAGTGGTTGCCCGAACACGAAATTAATCATTTTTAGGATATCTCCGAAAAATTATTAGTTTTGTATAATTAACTCATTTATATTAAAAAACATGGTTGTGTCGAAAGGTGGTAGTTATTAACCCTGGCGAAGTAATTGTCCTTCTCTTCTACATATCAATTTCAATTCTATTATACCTAAGATGGCAAACAATTAGAGAGATAGGTTCTCTAAATTTTTTGATAATAGGGTATGTTTTTCTTTTTTTTGAACACCTATTAACGGTTCTAGAAGGATTTTTTTCTTTTCTTAATTACCTAGAACATCTATCCTTAGCAATAGCTGTTTTAATCCTAACTTACTGGCTATATTTATTCATAGGAGGAAAAAATGAATAACACCATAATCTCTCTAATATCCCTATTTACCTCATTAGGAGCTGTTTTATCAATTTACTTACTTTACAAGAGATGGGATTTTAGTAAGCGTCAAAACTCAGGGATTTTTTTATTAATAATATTCTTCTCATTTCTTTTTGTAGCAATAAGCAACATATTAGAATGGAGTGGAGGTCTTCTTTATTTGGATAAATCTGAGGATTACCTAGAGATGGTGGTTCCAATCTCACTTGGCCTATTTCCCTTAATATATCATAGTGAGAACATAAAATTAGAGGAAAGAAAAACCAAGAAACGAGAAAGATACTTACACTCCTTATTAACTCATAACGTCAAAAACAAAGCTCAAATAATAAAAGGATACCTAGACTTATCTAAAGAAGGAAAAACACAAGAAAGAATTAAGAAGGCTAATAAAACACTTGATGAAACAATTGATATGATTAGTAAAGTCAGAACACTTGTCAAAAACCTGGAAATGGAAAGAGAATATAACTTATCAGTTAATGAATTTAAATCGAACCTAGATAAAATTTTAGAAAATAAGACTTCTTTCTGTAACCGAAAAGATATAACTTTAAAAGCACCAGACAAATGTCAACCTTCAACACCATTAAAGGCTGATGAATTGCTATTTGAGGTTCTAGATAATATAATTGAAAATGCGTTTATTCATGGCGATTGCCAAAAAGCAGATTGCAAAAAAATAAAAGTAAGTTGTGAAGAAACCAAAGATGAATTCAAAATTATTGTAGATGACGATGGGAAAGGAATTTCAGATGAAGAAAAACAAAAAGTTTTAAAATTAAATTATTCCACTCGACCAAACTCAAGTGGTCTAGGCCTGTTCCTTTCATCAAAAATAATCCAGGGATATGGAGGAAACTTAGAAGTAGAGGACTCTCCTCTAGGAGGAGCTCGATTTATTTTAACCCTCAAAAGACTACAACAGTCAACTACCCCTACCTAAATCAGAGATTTGAAGACGAGAGGTTTTCTCGAAAATGAAAGATAAACACAAAATCATTTTTTATTTTTTAGAAAAAATATTTCACTCTCTATTAGATGGGTCTGTGGCCTAGTGGATAAGGCTCCAGCCTCCTAAGCTGGTGATCGCGGGTTCAAATCCCGTCAGGCCCGTAAAAAACCAAAAAAAATTAAATAACCCGTTAGGGCTGAGATTGTCTTATTCTAATAGAAAAATATTTCATTCTAAAAGAAGATTTTTATGAAAATGTCTAAAAAAATTGTCGTTGATAAGGAACTTTGTAAGGGACATGATAATGGGAGATGTGTTCAAATAGCACCAGAAGTGTTCGATACTAGAGGAGAATATCCAAAAGTAGTGGATACTGAAGAACTTGATGACGAAAAGATACAAAGACTAATAAAGAATTGTCCTTCAGAAGCAATTAAAGTAATTGAAGAATAAGATTTCTTATTTATTTTCTTGGTTTTTAATTTTCTTTTGTTAGAGTAAACTAGATGGTAGTTATTTTGTCCAAACCAATCCAAATACTATTATTCTTTTGAAGAAAAAAAATACTTGAGAAATAACATATGACTCAGTTTACAACTTTTCAATGGATTGCAGTATTTGCTTTAATCTCAGCAATTGTTAATGGAAGCGGAATTTTAGCCATTATCTACCGTGAAGAGTTGGCTAAGAAATATAAAACTTATTTAATGTGTTTTGCAGCAGGTATATTGATATCAACATCTCTAACTCTCGCTCTTCCTAGAGCCTTAGAGGCAAATCAAAATGCTGGTTACATAGCTCTAATTGGTTTTTTATTCATGTTCTTCTCTAATAAGTCCATAAAGCATGTTACAAAACAGAAAGAATTGGCTTTTGGTGTAACAGCAGCAGAGGGGGTGGGAATTCATTCATTTGTAGATGGAATTACATACACTATCACTTTCAATGTTTCAGTTTTAATAGGCTTTCTCGCAGGAACTGGATTAGTTATTCATGAATTTGCTGAAGGTGTTATAACGTACCTTTTTTTAATAAAAGGAGGAGTTAGTAAAAGAAATGCAGGAATTTATGCTTTCTTAATTGCAGGTTTAACAACTCCCTTAGGCGCTTTTGTGGTTTATCCTATTGTAGGTAACCTAAATCAGTCAACTCTAGGATTGTTATTAGGATTTGTTTCCGGTGTATTAATCTATGTTTCAGCAGCTCATCTCTTGCCTGAAGCACAAGAAAAAGACAAAAAACACTCAAATTTAGCATTCATAATAGGTGTCTTACTAGCTTTGTTTATAGTTCTTACAAAAATCCTATAACAAAAAAATAGTGATAAATATCAGTTAAAATAATTTTCTAAATCATTGTGTAGCTAAGAATCCAGTACGAGACATATATTCCACCTAAAATTAATGCCTCTTTTTTCTTAATCCTCCCAAGATATAAGAAAAAGCTTATTATGAGAGTGGTAACAAATAGGAAAGGCCAATAAAACCCTAATACCGAGGTATGTATCTTAAATCCGTTTGTGAGTGCAATTAGTCCAATGTTTCCTGTTGAAAAGAATATTAGACTTCCAGCTATATTGCCAAGTGCTATGCTAGTTCTTCCATTTCTCACAGGTTCTAGTATTAAAAGAATTTCTTCAAGAGACATAATAAATCCTACAAAGGTCATTCCAAAAACAGTTTGAATTAAACCTAACTCTGTGACAATTTGTCTTGCTCCTTGGACAGCAAGTTCAGAACCAATAATGATTCCAATTACAAATAAAGCAGACAAACCTAGATAATGCCATTTTTTGTAACCTTCTTCTTCAATTTCTTCAAGTGCTTCTTCTGTTTCTTCATCTCTAAATGTCTCTCTACCCTTTTTTTCTTCCCTGTAAATGTAATATATGATCAGAGCAAATATCACAAGTAAAGCTAAGCCATCTACCCTAGTAACATTCATATCAAAAAGAAATGGTAAAAGTATCAAAGGAGAAGCAACCATTAAAAACAAATAATCAATATCAATTTTAGATTCTATAGGTGCAAAAAATCCAGCTAAGGGAACTGCAACACCTGCGAGAAAAAGTGCCGAACCAATAGCAGAACCAATAGCAATCCCCGGGATATCTCCAAGAATAGAGGCAACACCAAATGCCCAGTTCTCAAAATCCATTCCAGCAAAAATTACAGCCAACATGAATGTTGAGATCCCGCTAAGAACAGCAGCTTTCGTAATGTTTTCTATAAGTTCTTCAACACTATAAACTAAAATTCCCACTCCCACTAAAAAAATTACAACCGAATAAAGGACATCTAGAGTCATTTTAATTTATTAGACACATTTTTTTGATTTAAGTATCTTTTTAAAAAGGCTCTAATTAATTTTTTTTCTTACTCAAATTTTTTAAAATTATTAGAAATATTTTTGTTCTGTTTCCTCAATTAAATCCAATGTTTTTTTTATATATTTGTTTGGATCTAATTTGTCTTCCCAAGCTTCAACAAAATCCCTTAAAGCTCTAAATGTTTTTTTAGCATTCTTTTTTTCCCTTCTTTTCTTTAAATAGCCAAATAATCCATTTCGTTTTCTGTTCACTTTCATTTTTATATCTCTAAGACTATTTTTTGCATCCTCATAAACCAATCTCGCTGCAATTTCTTCTCTAGACGGCTCTATTTGATCGAGATTGTCTAATTCATTTATTTTACTCAACAAAATTATTCTAGAATTTTCTAAGTCTTCTTTTTCATCTCCAGTTGCTTTAATTCGCTTAGTCAAATAACGACCTTCATCGGGAAAACCAGCTTTTAGAAAACATTCATCCTGATGACCATCATCTTTGTTCATTCCACAGAACCTGCAATAGTTTTCCTTTAACTTTTCTCCACCCCAAATAAAATCGCTATCCAATTTAAATCAACCATCCCTTCTTAAATTGTATGTTTTAAAATTAGATATAATTTCTAAATTATTTTTTCCAATTGAGTTATGGATAGAAACCTTTTTCACGACTTAAGGACAATAATAGTTACACAAAAGAAATAGTAATGGATAAATTCGAGTCACGATTTTATTTGATGTTTTTAAGATTTTTAGAACATTTCTAATTCTCGTGTTTCGTTAGTATTCATAGGAGGTGTATTATTAGTATGAAAGGAACAGTTAAGTTTTTTGATCGAAACAAAAATTACGGTTTCATAAACCCAGACGAAGGAGATGAAGATCTTTTTGCTCACGCAAACGACATTGAATCAGGTTTATTCCTAGGGGAAGACGATAGAGTTGAATTTAACTCTGAAGAAGGAGAAAAAGGACCAAAAGCCGTAAACGTAAAAAAAATAAACTAAAAGATAATCAAAAGACGATTATTCTTTTTAATTTAATTTTTTCTTTATTATAACCACTAATTTTTAAGATTATTTAAATAACAATCAATTGGTGAAGTGCCCCCTACCTAGCTCACTTCGTTCGTGAATAAGGGGTTTTCTCGCCCAAAAGATAAAATAAATATTGATTAATCTTTCCACATTAGCACTTGGAATAACCACAGCTATGGCACTTAACACATCCCTCTTCAAAAACTAAACTCCCGCCACAATCAGGACATTCAGGCAAATTCCCAGCAGACGTTTCAACATTAATTTCATCTCCATCTCCATTACTATTAATATAATCCTCCATAGTCCTAGCAATAGCATCAGGACACGAATATTTCTTGTTTTCACTCAAAGTATCAGGATTAGGACATCTAATCATCTTCAACTTCCTAATAATATCCTTAGGATCAACACCCTCCTGCAAAGCAATAGAAATAACAATCCCCAAAGCATCAGCAAAACTCCGCACACACCCACCAGGTTTACCTAAAACACCAAAAACTTCCCTAAGATTACCACCATCATCAGAATTACACGTAACAAACAAATTCTTCTGACAACCCATCTTCATCTCCTTAGTCTCACCACTCAACCAATTATTCCTATCATAACTCTCAAGCCTCCCAGTCCCCTCCAAAGACTCCTCAGTCTCAAGAGCCTGCTCATCCCTACTCCTATCCCTATACACCGTTAAACCCTTACAACCCTCTTCATAAGCCAACAAATACGATCCCTTAATGTCTTCCACACTCGCATCCTGATCAAAATTAATTGTCTTAGAAACAGCATCATCAGTCCCAACCTGAAAAGCAGCCTGCATCCTTATATGCCACTCAGGATCAATCTCCATCGCCGTCTTAAAAACATCCTTTAAATCACCAGGCACCTCATCAACATCAAGAATCGATCCCTTATTCTTTATCTTCTCTCTAACATCTTCATCCCACAAATCCCTTTCCCTAAGCTTACTTTCCAAAATATCATTAGTCCTAGTAACCTTCTCATCATCCATAACCTTCTTCTGATAAGTCAAAGCAAATACCGGCTCAATCCCAGAAGAACAACTGGCAATCATAGAAGTAGTACCAGTAGGAGCAATAGTAGTCAAAGTAGCATTACGAATAGGCTCATCATAAATAGACTCATCAAAAGCAGGAAACCCCCCACGATCCTCCGCCAACTCCATAGACTTCTCATGAGCCTCCTTATTAATAAACTCCATAACTTCTCTAGCCAACTCAATCGCCTTCTCAGAATCATAAGGAATCTCCAACTCCATCAACAAATCATGCCAACCCATAACACCCAAACCAATCTTCCTATTCTCACTCACCTTCTCCTCTATCCCCTCAATCGGATAATCACTCCTATCAATAACATTATCCAAAAAACGAACACCTAAATCAACCATACCACCTAAATAACCCCAATCAACACCGCTATCACCATCATAACATTTAGATAAATTAATATGGCCCAAATTACACGCTCCATACGGCTCCAATGGCTGTTCGCCACAATTTTTGACATTTATATAAACATTTTTTGTTTCTCCTTCTTTAGTATCCATTCCACAGAAATAATTGTGGTTCTCGTCAACAGTTATATTATAAACCTCTTCGTGGCCAACTTCTCTAACGCTAATAACTGTAGATTCTACAGTTTTTTCTTGTTTTTTATCAAAACAAATAATTTTCATATCTTCTTCAATATCTCGTGCTTCTACGAACCTGTTCTCTTTCGTTTGAATTTTATGGTCTTCTGTGCACTTTATTTTAATATTGACATCAGTGTGTATTTTTAGTATTTTTACATCTTCTCTAGTTTTCCTTGGATTTCTCCCCATCTGAATTTCAAGTTCTCCTTCTTCATTTAATGAATATACAGCAACATCCCCTCCTTCTTCTGCCAATTCTCTTATTGTAACTTCTTCTCTTTCTCCATCAGCCACCGCAATCTTCATATCTCCAGTTAAACAGGGATTTGTTGCTTCTATGTAATGCTCATTTCTTGGAGATTCAGCTGGAAATGGATTTTCTTCATTTATTTTATCTAAAAAAATAATACCTGGTTCACCGTTTTCGTGAGCTTGCTTACATATCTCATCAAATAATTCTTTTGCGTCAACAGTGTTCCATGTTTCTCCGTTTCTTGGGTTAATTAATTCATAATCTTCTTCGTTCTTCACTGCCTCCATGAATTCCTCATCGACAGCTACACTCATATTGAAGTTTGTGTAACTTTCCTCGTCCTCTTTTGCTGTAACCCAATCATAGATATCTGGGTGACTTACATGTAAAATACCCATATTAGCTCCACGTCTTTTTCCTCCTTGCATAACTGTGTTAGTTGATTCATTGAAGACACTTAGAAATGAAAGTGGACCACTGGCTTTCCCTCCAGTTGATTTAACTAAATCTCCTTCTGGCCTAATTCTTGAAAAACTGAAGCCAGTGTTGTGGACAACTACATAACAGTCGTTACCAGCTAAATAATTTTGTTGTCCGGGGACAGTTAAGTCATATAGGACATCATCTTCATCACTTTTTTCTACTGATTGAACAATTCTAGAACTATGTATAGCTCCTGCTAATTTATTTTCGCCTAATTTTCTTAAAATTAATGCAGCAGAGTTTCTAGGTATAATGCCTTTCAAAAACCATCTTTGCAAAGCAACTTTATGCCCATCTATATCTAAACCCTGTCTCCAAGCTTTTGTGGATCTGATATCTAATTCAGTTTCTTTTTCTAATTTTTTCTTGTATTCTAAATCCAATGGAACTTGTCCATTTGACCAATTGTAGTCTATGTCTTGGTATAGGTCACTGTGTTTATTAAAAAATTCAACTAACCAAGGAGATGCTTTTAAATATGTCTCATTCATTGTTTGTTCATTTACTTTTTTACTCTCTTTTCTTCTGCTTCTAGTTCTGATGCCTAGTAGTCCACATAGGGCTTCAACATCTTTCTTTAAATCATCATTTACAGTTGAATAACACAATTCATTCTTTTCTTTATTCCACCATCCATCTCCTTCAATTAGCCCTAATAGCATTGATAATTGTTTTTTTGTATCAGATTTCCAGATGTAACTGGGTAATCTTTTATTGTAGCAGTTAACTTTTTCAATATTTTTAATGTCCATTTCCTTAGCTATTTCTTTGGCTTCCTCACCAACTTTTGATGTAACCCATAAATCACTTTCATATCTATCATCGCCTGATTTTCTGTATCCAATACCCAATTGATCAGCTGTTTTAGACACTAATTCTTCATGAGAATTACATATCCTTAACCTAACTCCATTTTTACTATCATCAAAGGATCCATCTGCTATTATGAATCCATGTAACCAAGCTCTTCTATCCAATTCTTTTGGGATTTGTCCATCCCACTTATTTGAGCCTATTACAACATCTCCTTTTTTTAATTCATCCGCTCTTTTCTGTATTATTTCTGAACCATTCCAAACAAAAAATGGATGCCAATCAGAAGCTTTTACTTTAGATGATTCAAATTCAACTTCGTAAATCCTATCGCTTTCTAACTTATTAGTATGTCTTTGGTAGATTTGGTTAAATTGCATCCCATTATCGCTATAACTAACCACTTGAGATGCTTTTTTTCCATCTTCAACCAACTCTTTTATATTTATGGGGCCATTTTCAGTTAAGACAAAGCATTCTTTTCCAATACACCCTCCTCCTGATTGGTGGATTAAAGCAGTGTCTTTAACCGCTTGATATATCCCTGACATACTGTCAGGAACTGGTATGACAAAACATGCTGCAAGTTGCTGTAATTCTCCTCCAGCGTTCATTAGAGTAGGTGAATTCGGCATAAATCTTTGTTTTTTCATTGCTTCAGTGAATTCCTTTTTTTCTTCTTCGTAGCTTCTTTTGTCATCGTCGTATTGTTTGTTTGCTTTTGCTATGTCTTCTGCTACTCTTTCGAACATTTCTTCTGGTTCTTCGGTTACATTTCCGTCTTGGTCTCTTAGTAAGTATCTTTGTTTTAATACGTTCAAGATTGTTTTATCAAAATCCATTTTTTTATTTCTCCATTATTTTGTCGATTTTATCAATTATGTAGTCATAGCCCTCTCGGGTGTGTGGGATCTTACAATTTGAACAATCTTTGTATCCATTCTCCATTAATTCAAAATTTCCCCCACAATTTTCATAGAAATATATGGGACAAAAGCAAAATAAACAATTAAAGTCTTCTTCTTTAATTCCATCGTGGCAGGGAAAAAATTTGCAATCCCTATTTTGCATGAATTTGTAGTTACCTATCTTTTACACCTCAAATTGGTTTTTGATGGGTCTGATTTTTTTGATTAATTCATAATGGAGGGTATGGTGGTAGGTTTTTTGTTGTTGATGAAGTTAGGTTTTTCTTTTCATTAAATAGATATTTGTTCTTATGTTTTTATGTTGTTTTGTTTTTAATTATTATCTAATTTTTTCCCAAAAGAGAATAGTTTAAGATTCAGTTGCCAGGATCATGATTGTGAACTACCCCTCCCTAATCAGAGATTAGGAAGGGGCTTCAGGAGAAGTTTGAATTAGGCTCTTATTTATGTTTGAGCCACATCTTAACCCAAAGGGTTTCCTTATTCTCCTTGGCGTGTCCACGACGCCACTACTTCCTACTCCCAAATTGGTTTCGGACATACCCTTTCTAGCGATGTTTAAGGCACTATTTACATCAGCGTTGATTAATGTTCCGTCACTTGTTTTGTATAAGCCTCTTCTGATTCTCTTTCCCCCATAGCTTTGTTTCTTTTTTACTTCTGTGTCTGCTAATCCGTTGCATTTGCTCGTGTAGCTTTCATCAACTAACATGAACTCTATGCCATAGAACTCCAACTTGTACTTGAGTTTTTGCTTGAACCAATCAAATGGTACTTGAACAAATTTTTCGTTGGTGCTGTCACCTAGGTCTATTTCCTGTTTCCAGCCCCCACTATCGCCACAAAACACTTTCTCGATTTTGTTTGCTTTGCAGTAGTCAACAATTGCTTTGGTTGCTTTATTCAAGTAATCGTGCACATAGTTGTTTCTGTCCCTAAATAATTTGTTTATTCTCTCTGTGTTTCCTTCGATGCCTTGCTTGTCCTTTATTGACTGTAACCTAGCTACTTCTTTGTTGAACCACCTGTTGTATGATTTGAGTAATCGCCCATCCAGGATGAATGAGCGCCCAGAGTGGTCAACACAAGCAGCTAGGTTATCCAATCCCAAGTCAATGCTTAACCAGGTGCCTTCTTTTGTTTCGATTGGTTCTTTTTCTTCTTCGTAAACAACA
>PZKD01000007.1 GCA_003034855.1 archaeon SCG-AAA382B04
TTAAGAAGCTGGCGGTAGTTGCTAACAGGGTAAACCCTAATAATCAAGCCAAGGAAATGATGGAGTGGTTTAACAAGGCGTTTAAGGATCGAGTGCCCATATTTGAGGTAAGAAAAAGGGTGGCACTTCAGCGGGCCTGGTCAGCCGGTGTCTCTATCTTTGCTCATGGCGAGCAATGTGATATGGAGGATAGATTTGATGAAATTGCAGACTACCTCGAGGAGGTTGATTATAATGGGTGAGGAGCTCGACGAGCGGGCTGAGCGAATCGGCCAGAGGTTGAATCAAGACAGTGAAGCACAGGCCAAAAGCAAAACCAAGGGTAAGAGGGGATCAGTAAAGGGTAGACCATCTATAACCATGTACCTGCCAGAGGATTTACATAAGAAGTTAAAGACTAAATTTCTGGAACTCCAACTTGAGGGAAACAAGGAAGGCTTTGAGCTGGAAAAGAACAGGGATTTTTACCCCAAAGTTATTGAGGCAGGCCTGGAAAACATCGAGGATGAGGATATACTGGAGAGTTAGCTCGTTGAGAAGTATTTCTGTCTGTACGTTATGACAAATTTATCTCTGTTTGGGGTGGAACAAATAGTAAAGTTACTATAAGGAAGGCTTTAAGCCCTTGTTAAATGATCTCTTCCGCTGTCTCTCTTCCCTTTTCGTA
>PZKD01000061.1 GCA_003034855.1 archaeon SCG-AAA382B04
TTCGTATCCAACCTCAGTTCTAGCACCATTACAGAGGAGAGAAATATTTGGTTTACTCTCCATATAGGGAAAGGCTACCAACTCCCTTGCGGGGGCTGAACCCTCGCTCGTCGAATATGACCTTAATGGGGAACCAGTTTCCTTATAGAGGGTCTGGAGAACTCTCATCAATTCCTCGGGAAAAGAAATCAAAACAGCAATATCTGGTTCTTCTAAGTTTGAGAGTGGGGCAACGCTGATTTCTTCTGTTTCTGCAGGTCTTACTCTTGGAGTGAGGTCAGTATACTTGGGTTCTTCAAATCCTAGATAGACCTTTGATGCAAATCTAGAAAGATCTCCACTATTTAGATGAAAACTTCCTCCACTTTTTAGGGCCTTCCTGATAAAAAAAGAAAACCTGTTTTCAATGTCCTTTCCCTTACTTGATGCTATCTTTTTTAAATCAATTCCAACAATTTTTTTATCCAATGAAGCTCTATTTTTAAGGTTGCAAGTGGCTCTTTTAATTTTATTCATTTAATATTGTCCTCCTAAATTTTTATATCTTAGATTCACTCTCCACCTTTCAACGTCAATGTTCCTTTTTTCCTAATATATATCTCCCATTCGTCATCACCTACTTCCTTTATCTCCAGCACTTCTTGCCCCCTGTTCTCCATATCTCTGGGTATGTTTTCAAGGCAAAGAGGGTAATCA
>PZKD01000118.1 GCA_003034855.1 archaeon SCG-AAA382B04
ACTAATCCTCTATCCTCTAGTTTCTTAACTTTTCTATAAATATGGCTAATTGAATAATCTAGGTTTTGAGCTATTGTTGTTATATAATGGCCTTCATCTAGTTGTTTAAGGATTTTTAGCTCTAAATCATTTAAGCCATATAGATCTAATCTTGATTGATTTTTTGGAGCTGAATTTGTGTTATTACCCATGCTATTTGATTCCTCCAGCATCCCTAATCAAGAAGTTTGGATAAACAATTTTAGTAGCTTTATTTTTGAAATAACCGATATAGCTCTGAAAAACACTCAAGTTCCCCCCATGTTTTTGGCATCCCCTTAAAGGGGGGGATGCCCCAAAAATCAAGTAGATTCCAACTATGTTATGAATGAAACAATTATTTAGGCACAACACAATAGTTTTACCTAACCCTCTCCCCCTATTACAACTCATGAAAAATATCCCTCCATATACCTCAAATACCCATAATAAATCAACAACATCCCTGAAACCATCAAAATAAGAAAATCAAAATAAATGTTAATTGGATGAGATGGGATCAAAATAAATTCCCTAGTATTAATGAGTTCAAGAAATAACCTAAACCCTATCCCAAAGCTCCAGATCCCAGAAAACAAAAACAGAGAAGTTTCCAGATTCCTATTCATCCCTTTAGCTCCTAGCCATCTCTTTTCTCATCCTTTTCTCTTTTT
>PZKD01000042.1 GCA_003034855.1 archaeon SCG-AAA382B04
TTCTTCTCCAATGAGCCACTGTCTTCTAAACCCCTTGGCATTCTCTACATCCTCAGCCTCAACTTCATCTGCACTCGAGGCCTCTACAAAATTTGACTCTCTCATATCTTATTCACATACATACATTGTTTTTCCTTTTTGTTAGTTTCTATCCACCACAATACCTGAAAGCTTAAAAGAGAAAAAAGGTTGATGATATTGAAAAAGAGAAAACTCTGATTTATACCTAAAAATCGGTGATCAGTTCATCCAGTTGTCGAATAACATCCTCTGAGACAGGTGGTCCATGTCCTGGTAAAAGAAGATTTGGTTCAATCTCTCTCATCTTTTTAACGGAGTTTTTCATGTCTTTTGTGCTTTCACTGAAAATCTTAGGTGTGAGCGAGAGTTTTCCCTCTTCTCCAAACGGATGCCAACTACCGCTTCCGATAGCGTCACCAACAAAAAGAGCTTTTTCTTTTGGATAGAAAAAGGAAACACTTCCTTCGGTATGGCCTGGTGTGTGAATTACCTCGAAATCCCTGAATTCCCCCCCTCCCTCCACTTGGATGTCAACATTAAACTTTGGTTTCCTAAATATGAAGTCCCCCATCCTTATCAGGATATTTCTTTTCTTCTTTCCACTTATATATGGCGAGTCAAGTTCGTGAGCTAAAGTTTTTGCACCAATTCTATCTAT
>PZKD01000006.1 GCA_003034855.1 archaeon SCG-AAA382B04
GGATGGTTCCAATTTGAAGAGCTTTTCCATCAGGCATTAAGGTATCGAATGCTAATGTGTATTCGGCTCCAGGAAATTTGTCCCACTCAGGTCTTTTGGTGATTAGGTAAGGAATTCCTAATCTATCAAAAAAAGACTTATAGATATCAGAAGCTTCATCAATCTGCTTTTCTGCATTTTCCCAGCTTTTGTGGAATGTATGAGCTTCTTTGAAATTACTAATCTCTCTTTCTCTTATCAATGGTCGAGTATGTTTAGTTTCATACCTAAATGTGTTTACAACTTGAAACAACTTAAGAGGTAAATCAGTATGAGCCCTAATCCATTCTTTTGCTAAAGGATAAATCGAAGTCTCAGAAGTTGGTCTAAGAGCCAGAGGTTCGTCTAATTCTTTTTGACCTGCTCTGTCCACCCAAAAGACTTCATCTTCAAAACTAGCAACATGCTCAGCTTCTTTCATCAACTGAACCCTAGGAATCAAAAGAGGAAATTGAACTTCTGAGTGATTCTTTTGAAGATGCAGATCCTTTAGAAGACCATAAACATTCTTTTTTAATTCATACCCAAAAGGAAACCAAGCATATAATCCTTTAACAGGATATCTAACATCTGTTATTTCAGCCATACGAATTATTTCATTATACCATTCACTAAAATTTGATTTTGAAGGCA
>PZKD01000033.1 GCA_003034855.1 archaeon SCG-AAA382B04
GAGGTCGCAAGAGAGAAAACTACATCTGGCCGGAGAGCCACCGGGAACTGATGGAGCTTATAGATGAGATAAACGATAAGAGGAGCGAGCACGACTACCGACTTAAGCGGGGGATCCTCAGTTAAACTTCAAGGCAATGAACTTCTAATTATTAGCTGCCAAAGTCTCTTATTCACAAGGAAATTGGTCCTAAAAGGTTGGAGAATCGGTTTTAGTTGATCCGGCAAGATATGAAAAGCAGATAACTCACTCAACGGGCTTAATGTAAGCCATCGTACCCTTGAAGAGAACTACCTCGCCATCTTCAGTCTCAAGCGAAATGTTGTAGTTATCGAACCAATCTATTACACCCTCAAATTCCTCTCCATGTGTAGTAGAAGCAAACACTTAGTCTCTTCTTTTCGCCATTTGTTTAACCTATCAGTTAACGTAGGGGGCGTTGTGTATAAAACTCCGTGGTTTATTGGATTATGCCGGCTGCTTTAACCATTCTTTTACAACGTGCCAAAGGGATTTTCCGCTTAAGAGATTATTCTCTTCCTTAGGAGATGGCAATTTCGCTTCAATTGTTTCTATTCTATCTCTTAACCATCGAGTTTCTTCTCTCAATTCATCAACCCGCTCCCTTAACAATTCATTTTCCCTCCTGACTGTTTCTAATTCCTCG
>PZKD01000019.1 GCA_003034855.1 archaeon SCG-AAA382B04
ATTAAAGGAGAGAGACAACTGGACAACTAGTGAGATAAAAAACCTAATAAAGGAGAGGTTCGATGTGGAATACTCGTCAAGACACACAAGAAGAATTCTAGAGGAGATGGGAATGAAGAACGAGAAAACCGTATCAGCAGGATCATAGAAGACCAGAAGACGCAGAACAACAACTAAAAAAAACTGAGAAAAAACAAAGAGAAAATTGAAGATCAAAACAAGGAGGAAACGACTATTGGATTCTTAGATGAATCTTCTCCTCAGACAACGGCAAACACCCAACGATTATGGTCCTTCCATAAACCAAAGGTAAAGAAGAATACGACGAAGAAGAGAGCAAACACATTCGGCTTCTACGCTCCAAATGGAGAAAGCGTGGTCGACTTCAAGGAGAGATCAACAAAGGAAAGTGTCTGCGAGTTTTTAAGACAGATAAGAAAAGCAAACCCAAATAGAAAGATACTGATAGTCCTCGATAATTTTGGATCACACCATGCAAAAAAGACTAGAAGCGTAGCAAAAGAACTCAATATCACCTTAGTGTTTCTGCCGCCCTACTCACCCGACCTCAACCCAATAGAATACATATGGAAAAGCATAAAGAGAAAACTCTCTCCACAACTCATAAACACAGAAGAAGAGCTAAAAACAAAAGTT
>PZKD01000120.1 GCA_003034855.1 archaeon SCG-AAA382B04
ATACAAACCCACTAAAGTACTCGGTAAAGTAGTAAGAGGTTTTGATTGGAGAGATGTTGGAGAAGCTTTCCTAGGTAGTTTAATATTCGGATTCCCAATGGCTGTGGAAGGAGGCACTCAAGAGGTAGGGCAATTCACATCAAATAATCCCTTATTTTTTTTAATAACAATTTTAGGAACTGTTTTACTAGTATTAAACATCCTCTACTTTATAGATCTTCAAAGAGTCGAAATTATAGATCCATTACTAGGTTTTATACCTAAAAGATTCGTAGGAGTGTTAGGAGTGTCCTTTCTAACTGCTCTTGGTTTATTCACAATTTGGGGACGAGTTGATTGGAGCACTCCATGGTTGGCGATAAATCAAGTGGGAGTAGCTTGGAGTGTTATGGCGCTAGGCGCCTCATTAGGAGATATATTACCTGGAACATAAATAGGGAGTTGGTTTTTTGACTATTAGGGTAGAATCACCTTCGCGTTTGCATCTAGGGTTTTTAGATCTATCCAGTGACTATTACCACCAATTTGGTGGAATTGGATTAGCCTTAAACAAACCTAAATTCAAAATCGAAATAAACCAATCTGATAAATTGATAGTTAGAGGAGAAGAACAAGAGAGAGTTAGTAAATATTTTAATAAAATAATA
>PZKD01000005.1 GCA_003034855.1 archaeon SCG-AAA382B04
GGAGGCGGTCGGAGAACTAGCCAACGTCTTTGGGGGCAGGGTTTACGATACAGTAATACCGCGGACGATAAAGTTTGCCGACTCCACCCTGGCGGGGGAGCCAATAACTGCCTACGCGCCAAACTCGGAGGCGGCCAAGTTATACCACCAGCTGGCCGAGGAGGTGAAAAACGGTGGCTGAGAAGAGAGAGTCTATGAAGGGCAAGGGGGCCGATATCTTTCTCGGAGACAAGGCCGAAGGTAAAGAGGGGAAAGAGGAGTCGGAAGATAAAGAAGAAGAGGATAATAGTGATGTAGAAGAAAATAAGAATAGTATAAAACTGGACGGGGAGGTCGAGAAGGAAAAGGCCGGGTTCTACCTTCAGGAAAATATAACTGAGGAGCTAGAGTACGTCTGGTTTAAAACGAGGTCAATTACGGGCAAAAAGGTATCCAAATCGGATATAGTCAACCTGGCGTTAAAGAAGTTGATCGAGGAGTTTCACGAGGACCCAGAGGACAACTTCCTGGCAAACCAATGGAAAAGCTGATTGCTTCCTGGCGGTCAGTTAAGCCGGAGGAAAACAGGTTCCGGTTTTATTCCATAAGTTTAGGCAAGGACCTGTGGGGCGATGAGGTACTGGTCAAACGCTGGGGTAGAATTGGA
>PZKD01000014.1 GCA_003034855.1 archaeon SCG-AAA382B04
GGAAGAGGAGGAGGTCACTCATTAATTTAGTTTACTCATTAAGGATTAATTCTAAGTATGATCTTCTTTCAAAATCCCGTTGATCAATCCCTAAATCTGTTAGAAAATCTATTGCATTCTCTATTATTTCTTGGTCTACTTCTTTTATTTCCTTTTCAGCTTCTATAAATTCACCAAGGCCTTCTACTTTATCAATTGAAACTTTATATCCGTTTAATTCGTATATTTGTCTCTTTTTTTTAACTGAACCGGCTTCTCTAAACCCTAATGACTTAAAAATCTCTAATGATTTTTCAAAATCTTCTATTTTTTCTTCTATCTCTTTTCGGCTCTTTGTTTTTTCTTCAAGCTTAGGGCCTTTATAGGTTATGAAGGTTTTTCCATCTATTTTTCTTAATCTAAGAGCTTCATCTGTCTTAGCAAAATCTTTTACAGGGTGATTTAAATAAATATCTTCTTGATTTTCTGTTCTTAAAAATTTGCCCTCTTGTTTTATTTTTTTCTTTGCTTCTTGATTAGAAACTGCTTTCACTTCTACTTCTATCATATATACCCATATAGTTCTTTATTTAATCGAAAAATATAGTTTTCTTCAGTAAAT
This sequence comes from archaeon SCG-AAA382B04, assembly GCA_003034855.1. Lineage (GTDB taxonomy): Archaea > Halobacteriota > Methanonatronarchaeia > Methanonatronarchaeales > Methanonatronarchaeaceae > PZKD01. The sequence goes on from PZKD01000014.1 coordinate 602, forward strand.
ATTTTACATATCTATATCTAATGATTACTTCGATTGCGAGG